>CAMYMH010000044.1:0-11960 GCA_947259275.1 uncultured Acidimicrobiaceae bacterium
CCGGCGGCGCCGGCCGTCGATCAGGTCAGGTTCGGTGGCAACACTCGCATTTCTTGGCCATAGTCGCGACATTGCCCACAACGCGGCCAAGAAATCGAATAGAAGAATTGCATCACAGCACGCCGTCGGCTATCCACCCGTCGAGCAGTTCGAAGGCCTCCTCCCGGGAATAGGGCCCTTCGTCGATCCGGTGCTCCAGCAAGAGGTCCATGGCCGCACCCACCTTTGGTCCCGGGGCGATGCCCAGATAGCTCATCACATCGTTGCCATCGATGGGCGCTCGCAGCCGATCGAGTTCCTCTTGTTCGCGCAACACCGCGATGCGCTCCTCCAACTCATCGATACGCCGCTGGATCGAACGCTGCAGCTTCTCGTTGCGAGTGGTGACGTCGCACCGCACCAGCAGGTTGAGGTCCTCGAGTTGGGTGCCGGCATCGCGCACATAGCGCCGGACCGCCCGATCGGTCCAGCCGTCCTTGAAGGTGTGGGGCCGCATGTGGAGGTAAACCAGCCGGCTCACATCGTGAATCACCTGTTTCGGATACTGGAGGGCACGGAGCCGGCGCCGGGTGAGTCGCGCCCCGACGACCTCGTGGTGATGGAAGCTCACCTGCCCGCCGACTCCGAACTCGCGAGTGTCTGGCTTGCCGACGTCGTGATACAAGGCTGCCAGGCGAATCTCCAAGCGGGGTGGAGTCTTGTCGACCACCGCCAGCGCGTGGGCAAGCACATCCTTGTGCCGATGATGGGGATCCTGCTCGAGACCCAGGGCCGGCACCTCAGGAATGAAGTGCCCAGCCAGGCCGGACTCGACCAGGCCCTCCAGCGCGACCGAGGGAGCCGGTGCGGTCATGAGCTTGCTGAACTCGTCACGAATTCGCTCGGCGCTCACAATCTCGAGTCGGTCGGCCATGTCCCGGGCGGCCTCGGCGGCCGCCGGATGGATGGCGAAACCGAGCGTGGCCACGAACCGGTACATCCGCAGCATCCGCAGCGGGTCGTCACCGAATGACACCTCGGGTGATTGCGGGGTCCGCAGCACCATGGCACCCAGGTCGGCTAGTCCCCCCCACGGGTCGATCAGCTCGGGCTCGGAATCACCCGGTTGCAGGTGCAACGCCATGGCATTGACCGCGAAGTCGCGACGGGACAGGTCGGTTTCGATGCTGTCCGAGAACTCAACCACCGGTTGGCGGCTCTCCTCCCGATACACCTCGCTGCGGTAGGTCGTGATCTCGAAGACATGCCCCTCTTTGACCACGCCCACCGTGCCGAAGAGCTCGCCGGCGGTGAACAGGTTCTGCGCCCAGGAGCCAACGATCTGCTTGATGGTCTCGGGCCGGGCATTGGTGGCGAAGTCGAAGTCATCGTGCGGACGGTCGAGAATGGCGTCGCGCACACTGCCCCCTACCAGAAACAACTCCTGGCCGGCATCGGCAAACAGGCGAGCAAGCGCCATGGCGTACGAGCCCGGTTCGAACAGGCGCTGAACACGGTCGGGAAGCATGTCGCGAGGATAGGCAGGGCGTCCTCCGCTGGAACCACCGGGCTGGCGGTTGGCGGTGGGCGGTGGGCGGTGGGCGGTTGGCGGTGGGCGGCTAGGACGCGCGGTCTGCCAGGCCCTCGGATTGGAGCCGGATCTTGAAGTCCGACGGGCTGGTGGCGTTGGCGAGCGCCTCCTCGTAGCTGATTTCGCCCCGGCGCAGCAGCTCCATAATCGACTGATCGAATGTCTGCATGCCGTAGAAGTCGCCCTCTTCGATGACTTCTTTGATCTCGATGGTCTTGTCCTCGTCAACCATCCGCTCGTAGACCCGCGGGGTCATGGTGAGCACCTCGACCGCCGGGATTCGTCCCACCCCATCGGCCTTGCGCACGAGACGCTGGCTGAGGATGCCCTGCAGGCTTCCCGCCAGCCCGAGACGGACCGCCTTGTGCTGGAACGGTGGGAAGAAGTCGAGAATCCGGTTGATGGTCTCGGCCGCGTCGATGGTGTGCAGCGATGAGACGACCAGGTGGCCGGTTTCGGCGGCCTGTAACGCGGCATCGACCGTTTCACGATCGCGCATCTCACCGATCAACACCACATCCGGGTCCTGCCGGAGGACGCGCCGGAGCGCTTGCGAGAAGCTGGAGGTATCGACCCCGATCTCCCGCTGGGAAACAATGGCCATCTTGTCCGGATGAAGCACCTCGATGGGATCCTCGATGGTGATGATGTTCACCCGCCGTGTGGTGTTGATCTGGTCGATGATCGACGCCATCGTCGTGGTCTTGCCGGAACCGGTCGGACCCGTCACCAGGATCAGTCCGTGCCGCTTCTGGGCCAGGTTCTTGAGCACCGGTGGGAGGCCCAGCTCGTCGAAGCTCTTGGAGGCGGGCGTGACCGACCTGAGCACCAGGCTCACCGACGTGCGTTGCCGATAGACATTGACCCGAAAGCGGCCCAGGTTGGGCTTGCCGTAAGCGAAGTCGGCCTCGTGTTCCTCCCGGAAGCTGGCGACTGCCCGCGGAGGCATGATGCCCTGGGCATACGACTCGACATCGGAGGCGGTCAACGGAGGCAGGTCGATTGGCTGCAGGCTCCCGTCGATGCGAATGATCGGCGGCGAACCCACCTTGAGATGCAGGTCCGAGCCGCGGACCTCCTGCATCTTCGAAAGCAAATCGTCTAAAGATGGCACATCAAACTCCTGGCTCCGGTACCCGTGGTGTATCGGTCGCGATAGGTCCGACACTTAGTGCTACGCGCTCTTTCTTCCTTCCCCTCGAGGGGAAGGTGGACTCGGAGCGAAGCTCCGAGGACGGATGGGGGGAGGCGGCGAGCCTCCGGGACCTGTCAATCGCTGGGTTCCTGGCTTCCCCCACCCCGTCTCCGCCTTCGGCGAAGCCACCCCGCCCTCAGGGCGGGGAAAAAGACCGCTTGACGTTTCCTCTCCCGCAAACCGCATCCCAAAGGAAGGAAAGACAGACATCTAACCGAGCTCGTCGCTGAGCGCTTCCAGGGCTTGCTCGAGGAATTGCCAGGCCGGCTTCGGCGATTCGATTGGGTCGCTCGGCGTTGGGTGGCCGGCGACACCGTCGAGAGTGGCGGTAACCGAGCCCTTGAGAGCAGCAAGGTCGTAGCCGCCTTCGAGAAACATAATCAGCCGCCCCGGTGGCACCAGACGAGAGACGGCCTGACCGAGCAAGCCGTAATCCGCTTCCACCAATCGCAAGTCGGCGAGCGGATCCCGGTTGTGAGCGTCGTAGCCGGCGCTCACCAACACCCAATCGGGCGCGAACTCCTCCACCACCGGCCCGAGTTCGGCCATGCCCTGTCGATACACGTCGCCACCCGACTTGGGCGGAAGCGGGATGTTGATGGTGGTCCCCCGGGCCTTGCCCTCGCCGAGCTCATCGAACCACCCGGTCCCCGGGTATGCCGGGAACTGGTGAAATGACAGGTATTGAAGGTGTGGATTGTCGTAGAACATCGCTTGAGTCCCGTTGCCATGGTGGACGTCCCAGTCGACGATCGTGACCCGCTGCGAGCGTTCCAGCAGCGACGCCGCCACCACCGCCACGTTGTTGAACAGGCAAAAACCCATCGCCCGGGCGGTGAGGGCGTGATGGCCCGGTGGACGGACCGTGAGGAAGGCGGCGGCCCCCTCACCGTTTTCGAGACGATCGACCGCTTCCAGCCCCGCACCCGCCGCCCGCAGGGCCGCTTCCCAGGAATCGGGCACTGCCCCGGTATCCGGGTCGAGCTTGCCGCCACCGGCTTTGCAGAACCCTTCGATGGCGGTGATATAGGCCGGCGAGTGGACCCGTTCGAGATCCTTCCGCTCGACCGGCCGGGTTTTGGCCTCGACGATCTCGACATGGGCGGCCGCTCTCACCCCTGCCGCGACCGCACCCAGCCGTTCCGGCCGCTCCGGATGACCGGAACCGTTTGAGTGCCGTTCGAACGAATCGTCGGTGAAGTGGAGTAACCGCATGACGGCTACTCTGCCAGAACCGGAGGCTGGTGAGTAATGCGCAACGACTTCTCTGTGGGTGGCGTGGTCACCGATCCGGAAGGCCGCGTCGCCCTCATCAAAACAACCAGCCTGAAGGGAGCCCTCGTTTGGGGTCTTCCCAAAGGGCATCCTCATGCAGGTGAGGAGGCCCTGGCCGCCGCCGTGCGGGAGGTGCAGGAAGAGACGGGGCTTGTGGTCACCGTCCCGATCCCCGAGCCGGCCGCCCGGATCGACTACTGGTTTGTTGCCAGGGACGGCGAGCGAGTCCACAAGCGAGTCGACTTCTATCGCATGGAAGCCATCGGCGGCGATCCGGCTGGTCATGACGATGAAGTCGACGCGGTCGCCTTGCTGGACCCGCTCGAAGCGCGCGCCAGGCTCACCTATGAGAACGAGCGCGCCGCACTCGACGCGGCCCTCGCCTGATGCGCATCCGGGGCGAGTGGCCCAATCCGGTGGCAATCCGCAAGGGGTGGTATCGAGCGGTGGCTCGGCCGTGGAATCGGTCCCGCAGCGACGCCCACCTGCGCCTGGTTCGCGGATCGTCGGGTTTTCTCTCCGAGGCGGCCGAGGCCGTCCTGGCTCTGGGGGCAACGTCGGTGATCTCTCCTCCGCTGCTCGGCAGCAACCAGGAGCATTGGAAGGTGGCCGGCTTCGAGTCGTACATCAGCCTCAAGCTGCTTCGCAAACATCTCGAAGGAGGTGAGCAAACGGCCGTCGCGGTCCGAACTCTCGGTGACCCCGAGTGGCCCCGCGTGGTGAGCATCGACGCGGCCGCCTTCGGTGACCTGTGGAAGGCGGAGCTGCCTGCACTGATCGAGGCACTCCAATCCACCTCGACCAGCGCGCTCCTCGGCATCGATGACCCTGCCACCGGCTCCCTGGCCGGCTACGCCATCGTCGCCTGCTCTGCTTCGACCGGATACCTGCAGCGCATCGGCGTCGACCCGGCCTTTCACCGCCAGGGGTTCGGCCGGTCCCTCACCCGGGCAGCCCACAACTGGAGCCTGCGGCGCGGCGCTCAAACGGTGATCCTCAACACCAAGCCGGACAACGCGGCCGCCCTCAGGCTCTACAAGTCTGAGGGATACACCCTGCTGCCCGACCGCCTCGAGTTATTGCGCTATCTGGGCAATCGACAGACGGACGGCTGAGGGTGGGCCGCAGCTGTGGACGGTTGGCGGTGGGCGGTGGGCGGTTGGCCGGGAACGCGACCCTTCGTCCCGCGGCAAGAACTAGCGTTCGAGGATGATCCGCATCGTTACCGACTCATCGTCTGATTTGTCGCCGCAGGTGGCAGCCCGGCACAAGATCGAGGTGGTGCCGTTGTCCATCCACTTTGGCGACGAAGAGCTGATCGACGGCCGCGATCTCAGCGCCGAAGCCTTCTGGGAACGCCTGAGCCGTTCCGACACGCTGCCGACCACGGCCGCCCCCTCCCCCGGCGCATTCGGCAAGGCCTACCAGCGATTGGCAGAGGTGGGAGCCGACGGTGTGGTGGCGGTGTGCATCAGCCAAGCGTTGAGCGGCACCTATCAATCGGCCACGCTGGCCGGTCAAGAGGCACCCCTCCCGGTTCGGGTGATCGACTCAGGGACCGCCTCGATTCCGCTCGGGTTGACCGCCATCGCGGCGGCAGACGCCGCTCGCCTCGGCGCCGACCTGGCCGACGTCGGCGGGGCCGTCTCGAGAGCCGAGGCCGACTTGCTGGCCACCCTCGACACCCTCGAGTACCTCCAGAAGGGCGGTCGCATCGGGGCCGCCCAGGCCTTCTTCGGGGGGCTGCTCAACGTCAAACCGCTCATCACGTTCAGCGACGGAGCTGTCGCCGCCGCCGGACGGGTCAGGACCCGGCGTAAGGCCCTGGCCGCGCTCCTCGATTGGATCGCCGAGCAGGAGCGAATCATCCGGCTGGGGGTGGTGCACGGAAACGCGCCCGACATCGACGACTTCCTCTATCAACTGCGCGAGCGGGTGCCTGATGTCGAGCCGCTGGTGACCCTGGCCGGCCCCGTCATCGGCACCCACGCCGGCCCCGGGGTGCTCGGCGTCGCCGTGAGCCGCAGCTGAGGTGGCCGCCAGCCTTCCCGCCAGGTATCAACTCGAGATTCGCCTCGGCCGCGACGAGGACGTCGAGGAGTGGCTGGCCACCGACCTCACCCTCGACCGGCCCGTGCTGGTCCGCATGCTGGGACCGGAGGTGGGAGCGGAACGGCGCCGCCAATTCCTGGCCAACGTCCGATCGCTGGCATCCGTCACCCACCCGCACCTCCTCGAGGTGTACGCGGCGGGGACGGACGGCGAGCATACGTGGATGGTGGCCGAGTGGGCCGGTGGGGTCACCATCGCCGACCGGCTCCGAGCCGGGACGCCGATGTCGGCTGAGGAGTTCCTGCCAAACGCCTCCGGCCTGGCCGAAGCGCTGGCAGAGCTGCATGCGCTCGGCTTCGTTCATGGTTCCATCGGGCCGGACGCAGTCAGCTTCGCCACCGCCCATCCGGCCAAGCTCATGGCTTTCGCCGGCCCGGGTACCGGCCGGAGCCAGCAGGCTGATGTCGCCGACCTGGCCCGGACCCTGGAGGCGGCAGTGAGCGGCCTGGCCGCCGCTGCTCCCCCACCGTCTCAGCTCACCGATGCGATTCACCGTTCCGTCGACAAGGCGCTGGCGGACGGCAAGCACGAACAGTTGACTGCCGCTGAGATGGCGGCCCGGCTGCGGGCGGCGCCGACGGTGCGGCCCTCACGCCGGCCGCCGGGCTGGTCGTGGCGGTGGGTGATCCCGGCGCTGCTGCTCGGACTGGTGGCAATGGTGGTCACGCTGATCGGCCCGTTTGGCCGCTCCGAGGCGGCCCCGCCATTCGCCCTCCCCGACCCGCCGACCACCACCGTGCCCCCGACAACGACCACGACCATTGCGCTGCCGGATATTCGAGTCATCGTGGTCGACGTCCTCGACCCATCGCAGGATGGTGAACGCGATGCAGAGCTCCCCAACCTCACCGACGGAGACCCGTCGACGTCGTGGCGCACCGAGCGGTACTTCGCTCCGATTTCGCTGATCAAGCCGGGCGTTGGAGTCACCTTCGTCCTCGATCGGGCCCCCGGCCACCTCGAGTTCGATGCCAGCGTCGGCACCGGATACCAGCTCCGCTGGGCACCGACACTCCCCGACTCACTCGAGGCGTGGGAGATACTCGGTGAGGGCATCGTGACCGGTGACCCGGCCTCGGCCTTCGCAACCACCCGCACCGAACTGCCTCCCAAGGAGGGGGGTTTCTGGTTGCTGTGGCTCACCGAGCTGACCTACCAGGGCCAGTCGGATGACGAGCCACCGCGTGACTTCTTCTACTCGCGGGTATTCGAAGTACGGTTCTCGCCGTGAGCGAAGACAACGAGCTGCTCGACCGGTTCATCGCCGGAGACCAGGAGGCCTTCAACGCGCTGATGCGGGCCCACGAGGACCGCGTGTTCGCCATCGCCCTTCGCATGATGCGAAATCGGGACGCGGCGCTGGATGCCACCCAGGAAACCTTCTTGACCCTGTACCGGAAAGCCGATCGGTTTCACCGTCAGTCCGCCTTTTCTACCTGGCTCTACCGGGTGACCATCAACACCTGTTACGACCAGCTCCGCAAGCAGAAGCGGCGCCGCGCCGACGCCCTGCCCGAGACCAACGACCCACCGGACACCCACTCGGCGGATGAGCTGGCGAGTGCTGAGCTCCGACCCGACCTCGCTCGAGCCCTGGCAGAGCTGCCGGAGGACTTCCGCACCGCGGTGGTGCTCTCCGACTTCGAGGGCAACTCACTCGACACGGTGGCGGAGATTCTCGAGGTTCCGGTTGGTACTGTGAAGTCCCGATTGTTCCGGGGCCGGCGGCTTCTCGCCCAAAAGCTCGGGAACCTTTCGGCCACGTCCAAGCCTCAAAGGGATGAGCATGGATAACTACGACCCCGACCTGATCCTCGATCTCGCCGCCGGGATTCTTCCCGGTGACGAGGCTCGCGCCGCCGAGGCCTCCCTCTCGGCGGAAGGTCGCGCTGAGCTCGAGGCTCAGCGGGCCGTTATGGCAGCCATCGCCGACGCCCCGCCGGTGGGAATGACCGACCTCGAACGAGCTCATCTTCATCGTTCGGTTGCTTCCGAAATCGCCACAACCACTCATGAGCAGAGTCCTACCCGGGAGGCCGCCCCGGCTCCACCTCGCCGGCGCCGGTCCGTCGTCTGGATGAAATGGGCCTCGGCCGCCACGGCTGCCGCCATGTTCGTCGGCGTGGTCGCGGTCGGCACCCAGCTCGGCGGCGGCAGCGATTCGGACACAGCCGCCGAGACCATCAGGCCCCCCAGCGACGCGCTGACGGACGAGACGGCGGGCTTCTTGGCGGGGCGGAGCAGTAGTGACGGGGGGCTCAGCCCATTGAGCAGCACCACCAGTCCGCTAATCACAACCAATGGAGCAACCGGCGGAGACGCCGGGGATTTCGGCGATTCCGCTGCGGAGTCGGGCTCCGGGTTCTTCCTCGAAGAAGCCCCCCAGGATTCCGATCTCGAAGCACTGACCGACTACGTCACCGAGGCCATCGACGCCCGCCGGGTCCCGGTTGCCGGGGTCAATACACTCTCCTGTTACGAGGTGGCCGCCGAGGACGACGATCTCGATGTCGTGAGCGGCTTTCTGCTTTCCTACCCCGGACCGGACGGTGGCGAGCTGAGTGCAATCGCCTTCTCCGGACCGGGGACCGATCCGCTCATCCGCATCTACGACCTTGCCAGTTGCGAGCCCCTGGCCGTCAACGAGTAAGCGCCGCTACCCCCCGGAGGGGGGAGTCCCGGCGCAGCCGGGGAAGGGGGCGCTTCCTTGCCTCAAGCGGAACGCCCCCTCCGACCCTCCGGGCCACCTCCCCCTCCGGGGGAGGAATATGGGACGAAGCCCGACCACCCATTGGGGAGGGCACTCCACCAGCCGCTAGCATCGCGCAGGTTGTGGACGACTTTCCTATCAAACTCGCCGACCTGCTCGAGAGCGTCGCCGGCAAGGCCCGGGCGCTCACCATCGACCGGGTGGCCCAGTGGACCAAAATGGCCGCGCTCGGCATGGTGGTGGCCGCGCTCGGCCTGCTGGCGTTGTTGTTCCTCATCATCGGCCTATTCCGCCTGATTTCGTCACAGGTCGGGGTAACGCCAACCTACGCCATCCTGGGGGGAATCTTCCTGGTGGCGGGAGCGTTCTTCTGGGTCAAGCGAACCAAACCCCCGAAGGATCCCGAGGAATGAGCGAACAGGTTCTCATCATCGGCTCAGGGCCGGCCGGGCTCACCGCCGCCGTCTATGCCGCCCGCGCCGACCTAAACCCGGTCATGGTCGAGGGAATGGCTGCCGGCGGCCAACTCATGCTCACCACTGACGTCGAGAACTACCCCGGTTTCCCCGACGGCATCATGGGCCCAGAGCTCATGGAGCAGTTCCGCAAGCAAGCCGAGCGGTTCGGCACTCGCCTCATCACCGCGGATGTCACCCGGGTCGACTTCAGCAGCCGTCCGTTCAAGGTGTGGGTAGACGCCGACGAGTACGAGGGTGACAGCGTCATCGTTTCGACCGGTGCTAGTGCCCGCTGGCTCGGTTTGGAGAACGAGGAGCGACTGCGCGGGCACGGCGTTTCGGCATGTGCCACCTGTGACGGGTTCTTCTTCCGGGATGTCGAGGTCGCCGTCGTCGGAGGTGGGGACTCGGCGATGGAAGAGGCGCTGTTCCTCGCCAAGTTCGCCAGCAAGGTCACCATCATCCACCGGCGGGACGAGTTCCGGGCCTCCAAGATCATGGTGCGCCGGGCGCTCGAACACGAGAAGATCGAGGTGTTGTGGAACACCACCGTCGAAGACGTGGTGGGAGAAAGCCAGGTTGAGGGGCTAACGCTCCGAAACGTCGTGACCGACGAGGTTACCGATTTCAAGACCGGCGGCCTGTTCCTGGCGATTGGACACACCCCGAACACCGAGCTGTTCCAGGGTCAACTGGAACTGGACGACGTCGGCTACATTGTCTATCCGGGTCCGGGCACGATGACCTCGGTCGAAGGTGTGTTCGCGGCGGGCGACGTCGCCGACCACACATACCGACAAGCCGTCACCGCCGCCGGGAGCGGCTGCATGGCCGCCATCGATGCCGAACGCTGGCTCGCAGAACAGGAATGAAGTCCAGGCGCCGCACGTTATCTGTCGCGGAGACTGAAGTTACAAGGAGGTGGAGGCCCCCGGCTACCCACAATGTCTGAAAACACACTCACCGCAACCGACGCCACATTCACGGACCTCGTGAACGGCGAGAAGCCCGTGCTGGTTGACTTCTGGGCCGAATGGTGCGGACCGTGCCGCATGGTGGCACCCATCCTCGAGGAGATGGCCACCGAGCACGACACCATCTCCATCGCCAAGCTCAACGTCGACGAGAACCCTCAGGTCGCCATGGAGCACGATGTCATGAGCATCCCCACCCTCATCCTCTTCCAGGACGGAGTCGAGAAGAAGCGCCTGGTCGGTGCCCGCTCCAAGTCCGCTCTGCTGGATGAGTTGACCGAGTACCTCTAGATCACACACCGCACGCTGAGGGCCGGGATCCCCACCACCCCGGCCCTCTTGCGCGCCCGTTTCACCGCCGCGGCCCTACCATCTGAGCCATGCGCCTCTATCGCCGGAACGACACGGGTGAGGCAGTCCGTGATATCCAGCAGCGCCTCGAGCGCCTCGAATATGAGCTGGAGGCAACCGGTCGGTTCGACGAAGCTACCCAGGCCGCAGTCCGGGCTTTCCAGGAGCGACGGGGCATCCCGGCCGATGGCATCGTTGGGCCCGAGACATGGCGCGAGCTGGTTGAGGCCGATCGGAACATCGGCGATCGGGTCCTCTACTACCGCCGGCCGATGATGCGCGGCGACGACGTCGCGTTGCTGCAGCGCCAACTCAACCTGCTCGGCTTCGATGCCGGCAAGGAGGACGGGATCTTCGGAGCCAACAGCCAGCACGCCCTCATCGAGTTCCAGGAGAGCCGTCGTCTGGCAGAAGATGGAATTATGGGTCCGGTGGTCCTCGCCGAACTGAAGCGGGTCGGACGCGCCATCGGCCAGACCGGCCGGCATGCCGTGACCGAGCGCCAATGGCTTCGGGACCGTCCCCGCTCGATTGCCGGGCTCCGGGTGGCGGTCGACCCGGCATGCCGCGGAAAACAAGAGGCGGCCGAGGCGTGGTTGGCCGCCGGCGGGGCAGCCCGTGCCCTGACCGACTTCGCTGCCATTCCACTTATTACCAGATCAGAGGACGTGTGGGCGGACGAATCGCTCAGGGCCCGTCACGCCAACGACAGCGGCGCCGACTTCGTCATCAGCCTCACCAACTCGGATCCGGGGGAGCCAGGGGTATATCACTTTGCAACCGCTACCAGCCACAGCGAGGTAGGAGCTCGGCTCGGGCAACACCTGGGACGCGCCCTCGGCCTCCCTTCGCGAGGACGGTCGACCCCCATCTTGCGAGAGACCCGCTCCCCCGCCATCGTGATTGCCGCCGAAACCCTCGATGAGGCCTTGGGAAAGGCGGTCGCCGCCGCGCTCGAGGCCTTCCTGATCGAGGACTAGCGGCTGGAGGGTGTGGTGTGTCGCGATAGCTGCGACGCTCCTACGTAAGTCGTTCCGAGTCTGTCATCTTCCCCGCCCTGAGGGCGGGGTGGCTCCGCCGGAGGCGGAGACGGGGTGGGGGGAGGCCTGGAACCCAGCGACTGACTGCCAGGGGAGCGTTAGGCCTCCCCCCATCCGTCCTCGCAGCTTCGCTCCGAGTCCACCTTCCCCTCAAGGGGAAGGAGCAAGAAGACCGACGCAAGTGCAAGCCCAGCCTCGAGTTGCAGAGCAACCCGAAGGGTTGCCCAACTCAGGCCTCCCCCCCATCCGTCCTCGCAGCTTCGCTCCGAGTCCAC
>CAMYMH010000044.1:11969-31726 GCA_947259275.1 uncultured Acidimicrobiaceae bacterium
CGCAAGTGCAAGCCCAGCCTCGAGTTGCAGAGCAACCCGAAGGGTTGCCCAACTCAGGCCTCCCCCCCATCCGTCCTCGCAGCTTCGCTCCGAGTCCACCTTCCCCTCAAGGGGAAGGAGCAAGAAGACCGTCGGACGCACCCCCAACCCGTCGCACACAAACCGCCACAGATCACCTCCGGGGGAAGATGAAGAAGGACCAACGCAAGTCCCCCCGGCCGGGGCCCCTCTCCCCTAATCCCCGAACATCGCTCGGTAGATTCGCTCCAGTTCTTCGAGGCCCTTGAAGCTGAGCACTACCTTGCCGGTCTTGCCGTTGAAGTTGATCTTGACATCCGCGTCCAGCCGCTCGGCGAGGCGCTCCTCGAGGGATATCAACTCGGCCGGCCGCGGGACCGTTGACCGCCGGGCAGCCGTTTTGCCGGAGCCACCCTCGGTTCTGGCGCGGGCTGCCTCCTCGACCATGCGAACCGACCAGCCTTCGGAGACCGCGCGTTTGGCGACATGTTCGGCATACGCCTGATCCTCGATTCCGAGTAGCGCTTTGGCGTGCCCGCCGCTCAAGTCCCCTCGCTCCACGAGGCCCTGGATACTGGCCGGAAGCTGGAGCAAACGGAGAGTGTTGGTGATAGTCGGACGGCTTTTAGCGACTCGTTTGCCGACCTGCTCATGAGTCCAACCGAAGTCCTCCATCAACTGACTGAAGGCAGCCGCTTGCTCGAGGGGCCCCAGGTTCTCCCTCTGAACGTTCTCGATCAGGGCTTCGGTGAGATTGTGCCACTTCTCCTCGTCCTCGTCTCTAATCACCGCCGCGATCTCAGACAGACCCGCGATTCGGGCGGCTCGCCAACGCCGCTCTCCCGCAACTAACTCGAAACTGTCCTCATCACGAGCTCGGACCAGGACCGGCTGCAAGACGCCGACTTCTCGGATCGAGGCGGCCAGATCCTCGAGCGCCGCTTCATCGAAGGTGGTACGGGGTTGGCTTGGGTTGGGTTTGATCTGATCGAGCGGAATCAGCGCAAATCCCACTGCCGGCTCACCAGCCGCATCTCCCTGTGGGATGAGTGAGTCCAGACCGCGCCCCAAGCCCCGTTTACGTCCTGCCATGCCGCCTCCTAAATTCTCGTCCCAGCTCCCGGTAGGCAATCGCCCCTCTGCTCATTTCATCAAACGCCTCGATCGGTTCCCCAAAAGAGGGGGCTTCCGAAAGGCGAACTGTGCGGGGAATGATCGTCTCATAGGCGGTTTCGCCAAAGTGCGTTCTCACCTGTTCAACGACCTCGGAAGCGAGGTTGGTGCGGCCATCAAACATGGTCATCACCACCCCTTCGACAATCAGTGCCGGATTGAGGTTATTGGTCACCAACTCGACGTTCTTCAGGAGCTGGCCCACCCCCTCGAGTGCGTAGTACTCGCACTGAATGGGGACTAGAACTTCGTCGGCCGCCGTCATTGCGTTGATGGTGAGGAGCCCAAGCGAGGGCGGGCAATCGACCAGAACGAAGTCGTAGTCGGCATCTAGATGCTTCAGAGCATTCCGCAGCCGTTGTTCCCTGGAAAAGGTGGAAACCAGCTCGATTTCGGCGCCTGCCAGGTCAATTGTGGCCGGTACCACATGAAGATTTCGGACGCTCGTCGGTTCGATTACGTCCTCGGCTGGAACATCCGCCACCAGGATGTCGTACACCGATTGGTCAATCGAGCCGCGGTCGACTCCCAGCCCCGAAGTGGCGTTTCCCTGCGGATCGAGGTCGACTAGAAGCACCTTCTCGCCCTGCAGGGCCAGCGCAGCCCCGAGGTTGATGGCGGTCGTCGATTTCCCGACTCCACCCTTTTGGTTGGCGATCGCAACAGTCGTCCGATTCTCGGTCACGAACGCATGATAAGGAGCCACGATGTTCCGTCAAGCACTTCCTTGGGAACCTTTCGAACTTCGGCTTCGAGCCCGAGAGCCGAAGCCAACGAGACCAGATCGCCGGCGCGTTCGGGCTCCTCTTCCCGGGTACTCAAGCCAAGCACTGCCGTCGAATCCGGCACCAGCAGCCGGTTGGTGAGGCCGATCGCCTCCGGAGGTGGGATCGAGGCGCGAAAGACCAGGCCTGCCCACTCATCGGCTACCGAAAACGCATCTCCCTGGGCGATCACCACGTTGCCAAGATTGAGCACACGCACCGCCCGATGGAGCAGCCGTATGCGTCGTCCGCCCCGATCCAGCAGGGTAACGATGGTGTTGGGGAAAGCGATCGCAAGTGGAATGCCCGGTAGACCAACGCCGGTCCCGACGTCGAGTATCTCAGCAGGTGGTATTTGCCAAGCCCCCGCGAAGGTCAGGGAATCGGCGATGTGCCGGGGCCATATTCTCGGCGCTTCTCGCGGTCCAAGACCGCCGGCTGGTATCGCCTCAGTTCGCAACCAGTCTGCAAACTGTTCGAGAAGGGTGGTTTGTTCGGAAGTGAGGGCCAGCCCTGCGTAAGCGGCCGCGCGCTGGGCGTATCGTTCCACGGGGAACATTCACTCTTCTTCCGAGTCACCTACCTCTTCTGAAGCATCCGAGTCATCTTCTTCTGACTCAGCCGATGTACTACCGGTGGCACGCGCCACCACACCGGGTGCGAGAGCGATAACCACCGATCGGTTCGGCTCCTCACCCTCAGAAAAACTGCTCACCCCTTCGATGTCAACCACAGCATCGTGGACCGTCTTGCGGTCGGCAGGATTCATCGGCTCGAGCATGATTTCACCGCCGTCATCCAGAACTTGTTCGGCCAAACGACCCGTGTAGATGCGAAGGGCTTCCCGCCGACGCTCCTGATACCCACCAATATCCAGCCGGAGGCGAGCCCTCCGGTGCGTCTTCCGTTGCACGACTGTGCGGGTCAGCTCACCGACAGATTGCATGATCGAGCCTTTCGGCCCGATCAGCGCTTCTGTTTGCTCGCCGGCGACGTCGGCCATGATGACGTCGTCGTCAACCCCGGTCGTGATGTCTCCTTCCAGCCCGAAGCTGTCCAGCAGGCCATTCAAGAACTCGGCAACGACCGCTGCCTGGCCTTCGGCGTCAATCTCGACCTCAGGAGTGGTCGGCTCTTCCATCGTCCGTTCCTTTGCTCGTTGTTTTGGTGATTGTTGGCCCTGGCGTTGTGGGCGGCCATCGCGGCCACCACGACCGCCGGCGGCGCCGGCCTTGCCGCCATCCGAGGCCTTGCGTTGTGTTGGCGCTCGCTCCGACGACTTTCGTTGTGAGCCGCCGGACCGATCGCTAGCGCTGTCGCGCGGCTTTCCCCCATCACGATCACGCCGTTGGCGGCCGCCCTTGTCGCCACGGGCATCCCCACCGCCGCGTTTACGTCGGCGCGGCCGCTTGTCTGTCTTCGGTTTGGCCGATACGCGCACCAGCGCTTCGCGCGAGCCCATTCCGAGGAATCCGCGACTGGGTTCCTCAACCACCTCGATGTTGGCCTCTTCGCGTGAGCTCAAGCCAAGCTCGGCGAGCGCGGCCTCGACGGCAACTTCCACGCTGTTTCCACGCACCTCTACCCATTCCACGGTTACCTAATACCTCCTGCGGCGCTTCTGTTGTTTCTTCTTTGAGCCCTGATACTGCTTCTTGACCGGCTTCTCATCCGGTGTCGGATCGGGCTCCGATGGGGGAGCGGGCGTTGACTCAACGGTGGCCTTCTGGGCTGCATGGCGCTCGTCGAGTCGAATGATGAGTGCCTGCTGGCCGATGCGAACGACCTGGCCTGAGGCGATATACAGGTCGACACCGGCAAGCAGGCTATAGGAAATGACCCCAAACACCACTGGAAGGACCTTCGTGAACGTCTGCATCTGTCGAGCCTGGGGGGTGTCGTTGGCGGCAGATCCGTCACGTTCCCGTCGCTTGGTGAGCTGAGCCTGCTGGTAATAACCGGTGACGATGATGAAAATGACGAGCAGGAGGTAGGGCCACGCCGTCCCAAAACCATCCTGAATTGCACTACTCGGTGACACCACCATGTCCATCCCGAGGAATCCGGTGTCGCCATCGAGAATGGCCGTGTCCAGTGTCCCGCTCTCCGGCAGGAATTCGGTCGGTGCAGTGTCACTCTGGAAACTACGCAGCAATTGAAAAAGCGAAAACCAAATCGGCATCTGGACGAACATCGGAAGACATCCGGCGGCTGGATTCACGCCCTTCTCTTTGTACAAGGCGACCATTTCCTCGTTGAGCGTCTGACGGTCGTCCTTGTGCTTCTTCTGAAGATCCTTCACCAGCGGCTGGATCTCCTGCATTGCCTTCATCGAGCGAGTCTGCTTGAGGGTGAGCGGGAACATCGCCAGGTTGACTAACACCGTTAGCAGTATTATCGCTGCCCCGACATTTGGCAATAATTGGTAGCAGTATGAGAGAACTAATCCCAGAAATTGTACGATCGGATCAAGGACGCTCATCTACGGCCTCTTCTCTCCGTGGAACCGGCTGGTGCTCGAAGCCTTTCGTCCCCCACGGATTGCAGCTAAGAACACGTTTAGCGGCCATCCAACCACCCCGGGCGGCGCCGTGGACCTCGATCGCCTCAACCGCATACGCGGAGCAGGTTGGAAGATATCGGCAGTTCGACCCGGTGCGCGGTGATACGAACCGTTGGTAGGCACGCACCGTGGCGCGCATCCAATACGCGGGCTGGTACCAGCGCAGGCTCTTGCTCACCGCATGTCCTTCCCGGAGATCGCCTCTACCAGGTCTCGAAACGCGATCTCATTTGTCTCCGGTTCCGCAATCAAGATGTAGTCGGTATTTGAACGAAGCTGTGCCCGGGAAGCGGCTCCCCGGAGCCTTCGTTTGGCCCGATTTCTATTGACTGCGTTGCCTACTTTCTTGCCGGCGACAATGCCGATTCGCGGCACCGCTGACGGTCCTTCCAGCGTCAGAACGGTGAGTCCGGCAGATCGCACCCGCCCGCCCCGGCGGAAGACCCGCTCAAAGTCGGTCCGGCTGCGAAGGGAAACGAATCGTTGGCTACGCCGCGAGGCGCTTCCGACCTTTCGATCGGCGACGCCGGATGATTTCTCGGCCGGCACGCGTATGCATTCGCGCGCGGAAGCCGTGTCTGCGTTTCCGGCGTCGGCTCTTGGGTTGGTACGTTCGTTTCATGACTTCCGTTCGACCGCAGAAGGTTACGGAGGGGCGCCATCTATGTCAATGTTGTGCCGGTCGATTTCTTCCCAGTGCGGGCACTGCACAAGCAGGCCCCACCAGGCCGAACTGAGGACGAACGCCCCCCGGTTGCCGGCCCGACCCAGTGGCCGGCAACGATCGTCGAGAAACGCGGGCGACGTGCCCGCGAATCGCCGAACCGCGAATGTTTTCCTAGACCAGCGAAAACCATCCTCGAGCGAGGGGTACCGTTCGCGCGAATACGCAGCAACGAAAAACCGCCATTTCATAGTGCCGGTGGGCGGCGACGTGTTTAGCACTAAGAGGTGAGTACGGCCGGTTTTGTCGTTCTTGAGCGCTGCCAATCGCCTTCATATAATGCCTCGGCGCTGGACCGGGATCTTCCTAGTGGCGAAGCGAGGATGGGGCACTCGCTAACCACTCCTCGGTTCTCCACACGCTGTGGATAATTCTGTGGACGATCTGAGATAGGCGGAGGACAGTTGAAACCCCAACCTGTGAGCGGTGCCTGGGACCAATATCGCCAGGCGCTCCGGAACCGCGTAACCCCCGTTACCTGGCAGACCTGGCTGGAGCCTTTGGACTACGTGACCGAGGAAAACGGCACCCTGTCGCTCTCCACCCCGAGTGAATTCCATCTCAGGTGGGTGAACGAAAAATACATCACCCTCCTCAACCAGGTTGCCGCCGATATCTTCGACGCCTCCGACGTGCGGCTCGAGGCTCGTCCCAACCAGGCGAACCCGGAGAGCGCCGACCTCCTGGAGGATGAGCCAGGCGCCACCGGTCGGCCGATTCTGTCGGCCGACCCGCCATCGGCGGCTCCCAAATACTCCTTCGAGAATTTCATCGTCGGGCCGTCGAATCGCTTCGCCTATGCGGCTGCCATGGCGGTCGCCGAGCAACCGGGACAGCACTACAACCCGCTGTTCATTTACGGGTCGGCGGGGCTCGGCAAAACACACCTCCTGCATTCGGTTGCCGCCCAGTCGCGGGAGATCAATCCCGCGCTGGTAATGCGTTACGTGACCTCCGAGGACTTCTTCAATGATTTCGTGGACGGCATTCGTCGCAAGCGGATGGACGAATTCAAGAACCGCTACCGGCGCATCGACATCCTCTTGCTCGATGACGTTCAGTTCTTCGAGGGGAAGGAGCAAATTCTCGAGGAGTTCTTCCATACCTTCAACACGCTGCATCAGGCCGGAAGCCAGCTCGTTATTACCTCCGATCGACATCCTCGCCACTTGTCCACCCTCGAAGACCGCCTCCGAAGTCGCTTCGAGTGGGGACTACTCACTGACATCCAACCCCCCGACGTAGAGACTCGGCTTGCCATTCTCCACAAGAACGCCGAGTTCGCTCCCCGGCAGGTACCCGAAGCCGTCCTCGAGTTCATCGCCTCCCACGTACCAAACAACATCCGCGAATTGGAAGGCGCTCTCACGCGTATCACCGCCTACGCGGCTCTCACCCAGCAGGAAATCAACCTTGACATGGCAACCGATGTCCTCCAGGACCTCATCCCGACCGTGAATCAACGGACATTGCATCCGGAAGAGATCATCGGTGCCACCGCCGCCGCCTGCGGACTCAGCCCTACCGACCTCATCGGTCCCAGCCGCCGCCAGCCGCTGGTGCGGGCCCGTCAAACCGCCATGTACCTGTGCAGAGAGTTGACCGACTTGTCACTACCCAAGATCGGCCGGGCTTTCGGCGGCCGCGACCACACCACCGTCATGCATGCGCTCGACCGCGTCAAGGCGCTGATGATTGAAGACAAAGCCACCTTCGACCAGGTGACCGCCCTCTCCCAGAACCTTCGAGAGGCGTAATCTGGTGTCTCTCGACCGGTACACAGCACGCATGTGGAAAACGGCTTCCCGCCTGTTGATCACACTTTCGTTATCCCCAAGCCGTCGCAGCACCCGTCACACCCGGTGGATAGGCTGACAAGTCATGCACATGTCCGCAGCAACGAAAACCCAGCCAACGTCGGGTGTTTATGCTGGTTTTCCACAATCCACACCCTCTACTACTACGTCTACCAGTGAAATACGAATAAGAGAAGAAGAAGGAGACAACCTGTGCACTTGAGAGCGGAACACGACGATCTCGCCGATGTGCTTGCCAGAGCGACCAGAGCGGTTGGCACACGGGCGCCGGTCGAGGTGTTGCAGGGAATTCTGTGCGAGGTGCAGGGCAACCGGCTGCGGGTGACCGGAAGCGACCTCGAGATGACGGTGCACACCAGCTTGGAAGTCGAGGTGCTGGAGGAAGGAAGCGCGGTGATCCCGGCCCGCCTGGCTGCCGAGGCTGTCCGCAAGCTGCCGCCGGGAGCAATCACCATCCGGACCGATGAGGGGGAAGTGGAGATCACGGGGAGCGGACCAAGCTTCCGCCTTCGTCAGCTGGCGGTTGAAGACTTTCCGCGGCTGGAGACCAACGCCGGCGAAGCCGGGGGCATTGAGGTGGACGGCGACGAAGTGGTGCGGGCCATCTCCCAGGTGTCGGTGGCAGCGTCCCACGATGACGCCAGGCCGATCTTGACCGGGGTGTTGTTCGAGCCAAACGACGGAACGCTACGCCTGGTGGCAACCGACTCGTATCGGCTGGCGGTGCGAGACCTACCGGGAGTAGAGGCCGGCGGCTCAGGACTGGTCCCGGTCCGGGGGCTGCGTGAACTTGGACGGACCATCGGGGCCGAGAAGGTGAACATCAATGTGGGGGATCGGGAGGCGACTTTCTCCTCGGATCGGGGGTCTCTCAACGTGCGGCTCATCGAAGGAGCCTTCCCCAACTACCGCCAGCTGATCCCTGACACGTACAGCAATCGATTGACCGTCGGCAAGGCGGCCATCCTCGATGCCATCGATCGAGCGTCTCTGGTGGCGGAGGACCACATTCCGGTCCGGTTGGAAATGGGCGACGGGGGAGTGGATATCAGCGTCAACCGCCAGGAGGTGGGTGGCACCGCGGAAAGAGTCGAAGGAGATTACGCGGGGGAGAAACTCACGATCGCGTTCAATCCGCGTTACCTGAGTGACGGGGTGAGTGCCGTCGAAGACGACGATGTCGTTTTCGAGGTCCTGGATGGATTGAAGCCCGGCATTCTGCGGGGAGCCAGTTCGCCCGAGTTTCTCTATTTGTTGATGCCGGTCAGGTTGTAGACCACAATGCGGCTCGATTGGATCGAGCTCCAGACGTTCCGGAGTTATCCCCAGCTCGACCTCCGGCCGGACGCCGGAACCAACCTGCTGGTGGGAGACAACGGCGCCGGCAAAACCAATCTGCTCGAGGCCATCGCCTATTTGAGCGGGCTGCGGTCGTTTCGAAAGGTTCCCGACGACGCCCTGATCGCTAGCGGGGCCGAAGAGGCGGTGGTGCGCGGCGCGGTGACCGGCCCGGTATCGGAACACACCATCGAAGTCTTGTTGTCGCGGCATTCCCGCCGCAAGGTGCTGCTCGACGGCAAGCGGCCCAGCCGCAACGCCGAACTGCGGTCGCGCCTGCGCTGTGTGACATTCCTGCCGGATGACTTGGAGCTGATCAAGGGCAGTGCCAGCCAGCGTCGGGACCTGCTCGATGACTTGGCCGCCCAGCTGCGGCCGACGGCGGCGGCGGACCAGAGTGATTTCAATCGGGCGTTACGCCAGCGCAACGCCCTCTTGCGCACCGACGGTCCCCTGGCAGACGCCGACGCCCTCGCTAGCTTCGAGGAGGCCATCGCGGTGAGCGGAGCCAAAGTGGTTCATCACCGGCTTCAAACCGCTGAGGCGCTGACGCCCTTTCTGCAGTCGGCGTACGGAGCACTCGGCCCCGACATCGTCGACTGGGCCTACGAGTCCAACTGGGCGGAGACAGACGCCTCACAGCACGAGCTGTCGGAACTACTGGTGGCGGCCCTGGCGGAACGGCGCCGTCGCGACATGGAGCGCCGGGTCACGACCGCCGGCCCCCAGCGGGACGAGCCCCGCCTGTTCCTCGACCAACGAGATGCTCGCACCCATGCCAGCCAGGGAGAGCAACGGTCACTCGTCCTGGCGCTCCGTTTGGCGGCCTTCGACCTCCTGGCCGACGAGTTTGATGATCCTCCCGTGCTGCTGCTGGATGATGTCTTTTCCGAGCTCGATACGGTGCGAGCCCACGCGGTGGTCGACCGGCTGCCGGGGGCGCAGGCATTTCTCTCCACCGCCCGCGCCGATGACGTCGGAGCAGTGGGAGGCGTGTTTTGGGATGTCGATCCGAGTGGGAAGGTGGTCGCAAGGTGAGCCTTGACCCGATTTCCGACATGCTGGCGCCATTCCTCGAGAAGCTCGGCCTGGCCCGGCCCGACACCGCAGCCCGGATCAGCACCGACTGGTCCGAACTCGTCGGCGAGCCGTGGGCTAGTCAGACTCGGCCGGCCGGCCTGCGTTCCGGAGAGCTGGTCGTCGACGTGGCCGGGGCCGGCACGCTTTCGGTGCTCAGATATCGCACCGGTGAGCTGCTCGAACGCCTCGATGCCGGCCTGGGGGAAGGCGTCGTCGAGGTCGTTCGATTGCGGGTGGCAAGACAACCGTTCTGAGTGGCCGTCGATGGAGTTATACACAGGGGGGTTGATCGGATCGAGCACCTGATATATAGCTTGATAGACGGCCCAGGATTGCCCCCAAATCCGGTGTCCGAATACCCCTCGAAGAACCACCTAAAGTGCCCGGTTTAGCTTGGGTTTAGTACCCGTTGGCTGGTATAATCACAAAGTTGTAAGAAACCTCGAAAACGGTCGGTGGCGTGGCAACAAAAACCAAGAACTCTTCGTCTGACGCGTCCTATGACGCCAGTGATATCACGATCCTCGAAGGGCTGGAGGCGGTCAGAAAACGCCCTGCCATGTACATCGGCTCGACTGGTCCGCGGGGTCTCCACCACCTCATCTGGGAGGTCGTCGACAACGGCGTCGACGAGGCGATGGCCGGCTTCGCCACCACCATCGAAGTCACCCTCATGGCCGACGGCGGCGTCCGGGTCAAGGACAACGGCCGCGGCATTCCCGTCGACAAGCACAAGAAGACCAAGGAGTCGGCTCTAACCACGGTCCTGACCACACTCCATGCGGGAGGCAAGTTCGAGTCCGGCGCCTACACGGTGTCAGGCGGATTGCACGGTGTCGGGGTATCGGTGGTCAACGCCCTCTCAACCCGGCTCGAGGCCGTGGTGGTGCGTGACGGGTTCCAGTGGACCCAGTCCTACGACCTCGGCAAGCCGGCCGGTCCCGTCAAGAAAGGCAAGGCGGCCAAGCGGACCGGCACCACCATCACCTTTTGGGCCGATGCCGACATCTTCGTCGAAGGCACCGAGTACAGCCATGCAACGGTTGCCTCCCGCCTCAAGGAGATGGCCTTTCTCAACAAGGGCCTCGAGATCACGTTGATCGACGAGCGGCACGACGATGTCGAAGACGAGGTGTTCAAATACAAGGGCGGCCTCGTCGATTTCATCAAGTACCTCAACTCCTCCCGCGATCCGTTGCACGGGCGCATCTTCGACGCCGAGGCTGCCGGCGGCGATGGAGAGCTGGAACTCGCCATGCAATGGACCGGCGGGTACACCGAGACGGTCCTCACTTTCGCCAACAACATCAATACCCATGAGGGGGGAACCCACGAGGAGGGTCTGCGCCGTGCCCTTACCCGGGCGGTCAACGATTTCGCCAAGTCCAAAAGCCTCATCAAGGAGAAAGACCCCGCCCTGCAGGGCGAGGACATCCGCGAGGGGCTGACGGCAGTGCTTTCGGTGAAGGTGCGCCAGCCCCAGTTCGAAGGCCAAACCAAAACCAAGCTCGGAAACACCGAAATCCGCTCGTTCG
This sequence comes from uncultured Acidimicrobiaceae bacterium, assembly GCA_947259275.1. Lineage (GTDB taxonomy): Bacteria > Actinomycetota > Acidimicrobiia > Spongiisociales > SHLN01 > SHLN01. The sequence goes on from CAMYMH010000044.1 coordinate 22,982, forward strand.
TGGAGGTTTCGCTCAACAAGGCCATCCCCGAATGGTTGGAGCGAAATCCCGGTGATGGCCGCAAGATCGTGGAGAAGTGCTTGACGGCGCAGCGGGCCCGCTTGGCAGCCCGTCAGGCACGCGACCTCACTCGTCGCAAGAGCCTGCTCGAATCGGGCGGTCTCCCCGGCAAGCTGGCCGACTGCTCGTCGCGGGATCCCGACGAGTCGGAGTTGTTCATCGTTGAGGGAGACTCGGCCGCCGGACCGGCCAAGAACGCCCGCGACTCGCGTACTCAGGCGATACTCCCCATCCGCGGCAAGATCCTCAACGTCGAGAAGGCCCGTCTGCCCAAGGTGCTCCAGAACAACGAGATCCAGGCCCTCATCACCGCGGTCGGGGCCAACATCGGCGACGAGTTCGAGCTCGAGAAGGCCCGCTACCACAAGATCGTGCTGCTGACTGACGCCGACGTCGACGGGGCACACATCCGCACCCTGCTGCTCACCTTCTTCTTCCGTCACATGCGCCAGCTCATCGAAGCCGGGTTCGTTTACATTGCCCAGCCGCCGCTGTACCGGGTCAAGCACGGTAAGCAGGTCACCTATCTGAAGGACGACGCCGCCCTCAAGGCATTCCAAAAGGAATTGAATGGCAAGAAGGCGGCCGTCAACCGCTTCAAGGGCCTGGGAGAGATGAACGCCGACCAGCTGTGGCCGACGGCCATGGATCCGGCCACCCGGACCCTGGTGCAGGTCGAACTGGAAGACGCGTTCCTGGCCGACGAGATCTTCAGCACCCTCATGGGCGACAACGTGGAGGGCCGGCGCACCTTCATCCAGCAGAACGCCAAAGACGTCCGGTTCCTCGATATCTGATGCCTGACGACTTGGCCACCATCGGGCAGATCAACATCCGCGAGGAGATGTCGACATCTTTCCTCGACTATGCGATGTCGGTCATTGTGGCCCGGGCCTTGCCAGATGTTCGCGACGGCCTCAAGCCGGTGCACCGCCGCATCCTGTACTCGATGGAGGAGAACGGCATCCGGGCCGGCACTCCCTTCAAGAAGTCCGCCCAGGTGGTTGGTGACGTGATGGGCAAATACCATCCCCACGGCGACGGGGCCATCTACGACGCCCTGGTGCGCCTCGGCCAAGACTTCTCATCCCGCTATCCGCTCATCGAGCCGCAGGGCAACTTCGGGACCGTCGATGATCCGCCCGCCGCCTATCGCTACACCGAATGCCGGCTGGAAACGCTCGCCTCCAACATGCTCGAAGGCATCAGCGAGGACACGGTCGACTTCAAGGAGAACTACTCGGGGGAGTACCGGGAGCCGGAAGTGCTCCCCGGCCGCTTCCCGAACTTGCTGGTCAACGGCTCGACCGGCATCGCCGTCGGTATGGCGACCAACATCCCGCCTCACAACCTCGGCGAGGTGGTCGACGCCTGCATCCACATGCTCGAGAACCCGAAGGCGACGACCGAGGACCTCATGGAGTTCGTGAAGGGCCCGGACTTCCCCACCGGGGGTTACATCGTGGGGACGGACGGGATCCGTGACGCGCTCGTGACCGGGCGGGGGTCCGTCAGGATTCGGGCCGTCACCGACGTCGACGAGGTTCGCAAGGGCCGGACCGGGATCATCGTCACCGAGATCCCGTACCAAACCGGCCACGACCGGATCATGACCAAGATCGCCGAGCTGGTGCATGCCAAGCGCATCGAGGGGATTGCCGATCTGCGCGATGAATCGAGCTCGCGGGTGGGAACCCGCCTCGTCATCGAGCTCAAGCGCGATGCCCGGGCTCAGGTGGTACTCAACCAGCTCTACAAGCTGACTCCACTGCAGGACACGTTCGGCGTCAACTTCGTCGCCCTGGTCGACGGCATTCCTCGCACGCTCGGCCTGGCCGAGGCCATCAAGCACTACCTCGACCACCAGATGGAAGTCGTGGAACGGCGCACCCGGTTCCGATTGGAGAAGGCAGAGGCTCGGGCCCACATTCTCGAGGGGCTGCTGGTTGCCGTCGACAACATCGACGAGGTCGTCAAGTTGATCCGGGCGTCGGCCGATGTCGAGACCGCCCGTGCCTCCCTCATGAAACGCTTCGAGCTGAGTGAGATTCAGGCCAACCACATTCTCGACATGCCGTTGCGGCGCCTCACCGCGCTCGAGAGCGACAAGCTGCGCGAAGAGTTTGCGGCCCTCCAGAAGACCATCAAGGCCCTCCAGGCGATATTGAAGAGCCCGGCCAAGCGCCGCAAGCTGATCGCCAAGGAGCTATCCGACATCAAGGAGAAGTTCGCCGATCATCGCCGTACCCGCATCGTGCCCGACGAGGGCGACTTCTCGATGGAGGACCTGATCGCCGACGAGGAGCTGGTGGTCACGATCACCCAGGCCGGCTACGTGAAATCGGTGGTGGCCAACACCTACCGGGCCCAGGGCCGCGGCGGCCGCGGGGTACAGGGCGCCAAGCTGAGCGAGGATGATGTGATCAGCCGGGTGCTGCACACCACCGCCCACGCCTACCTGCTGTTCTTCACCAACCGGGGCAAGGTCTACCGCATCCGTGCTCACGAGATTCCGCGCAAGGAACGAACCGCCAAGGGGACGCTGGCTCAGGCCTTCATGCAGATCGATCCCGACGAGCGCATCGAGGCAGTGGTCGACACCCGGGACTACGAGACCGCGCAGTTCCTGGTTATTGCCACTCGCAACGGCCAGGTCAAGAAGACCAAATTCTCTGAATACGACTCCCGCCAGGCGAGCCTCATCGCCATCAAGCTGGCGGATGATGACGAGGTGGTATCGGTACGTACCACCAGCGGGGATGCCGATCTGCTGCTGTTCACGCACAACGGCCTGGGGATTCGCTTCGCCGAGAGCGACATCCGGGCCATGGGCCGCAGCACCCAGGGCGTGCGCGGCATCAAGCTGCGGGAGGGTGATTACGTCGTGTCGGCCGCCCAGGACGGAGAGGGTGATGAGGTGCTGGTCATGACCGACGCCGGCTTTGGCAAGCGGACCAAGATGGAGCTGTTCCCGAGGCAGAAGCGGGGAGGTATCGGCGTCAAGGCCATCAAGATCACCAAGGCTCGTGGCAACCTGGTCGCAGCGCGAGCGGTAACCCCCGGCAGCCAGCTATTCGTCACCTCGAGTGACGGCATCGTTATGCGCACCGAGGTCGACGCGATCAGCCGCCAGAAGCGTGATGCCTCGGGCGTCAAGGTGATGAATCTGGAGGAGGGTGCCACGCTGACTTCGTTCACGCTGGTTCCCGCCGAGGAGGTTTGATGGTCCCGGGAACCAGAGTCCCCGTGCATAGCGTCGGTTACGAGTACAATCCACACCGTTCCAACCAGGGGTTCTATGGCTGTCCGTAGGGTCCGGCGGGTCTTGCGAAAGATCGACCCGTGGACCGTCCTCAAAGTCTCCGCCATCTTCAACGTGATCATCGTCATGGCGATCTCGATCGGCATCGCCATCGCCTGGTCCCTGCTGCGCAACAGCGGCATTCCGGACTCCATCGTCGACTCCGTCAACGAGCTCGCCATCTTCGAGGAAGACATCAACCTCGATGGCCCGTCCTACTTCCGGGTCATGGTGTTCTTCAGCATTGTTTCCACCATCCTGCTGACCGGCCTCGCCACCTTGTCCGCCGTGTTCTACAACCTGATTTCCGACGTGGTCGGCGGAGTCGAGTTCGTGGTGCTCGAAGAGGTGCTCGAGATGCCCCGCACCACGCCCCAGGTGCGGCAGAGCCGCAGCCGCACCGAGACCCCGGCGGTCCCGCCACCCAACGGACCGCTCGCCGACCTACCAACCGAGGAATCGCCGGTCACTTCGTAGCACCAGTCCTCCGCTGTGGGGACCGGTCCGTCTGTTCGAGACCGTGACCAGTTACCCGTTGCCAGTCCATCACTATCGTCCGGGATCCGGAGGGATGCACAACATGTTCAGCTTGTTTCGTCAGCGCTTCTGGCAGCCGCCGCGCGCCCACGGCGAAGTCATCGAGGACCGCTCGGTCAGCTTTCTCGAGTTGTTCTACGACCTCGTGTATGTGGTCGTCATTGCCCGGGCCGCGCACGAGCTCGCCGAGCACCTCACGTGGCGCGGGGTAGGGGAGTTCGCAGTCGTCTTCGGGTTGATCTGGCTGGGATGGCTCAACGGAACCACTTACTACGACCTCCACGGCCGGGAGGACGGGCGCACCCGCACCTTCGTGTTCCTGCAGATGCTGACCCTCGCCCTGCTGGCCGTCTACACCGCCGACGCGGCCGGCGACGGTGGGACCGGTTTCGCCGTCGTCTACACCGTCTTCCTCGTGATCCTCACCTGGATGTGGTACACGGTCCGCCGTCAAGACGCCGAGGAGTACATGGCCCTGACGGCCAGGTACCTGATGGGGATGCTCGTGTCGATCCTCGTCATGGGTGGGAGCGCGTTTCTGCCCGACGGAGCGAGGACCGTGGTCTGGGGAGTGTTCATTGCCTCGTGGGTGGTCCTGTTGGTGCTCACCGAGCGGTGGGCACAGCGGGGACGTGACATCGCGTTCACCGCCACGGATTCGCTGGTCGAACGGTTCGGCCTGTTCACCATCATCGTGCTCGGTGAGGTGGTGGTCGGAGTCGTGACTGGGCTCTCCGAGGCCGAGCGCTCGTTCGAAACCATGGCCACCGGCGTGATCGGACTCATGATCGGCTTCGGCATCTGGTGGACCTACTTCGACTATGTCGGCCGGAGACTTCCTCGCCCGGAGTCGCTCTCTCAATGGATGGTCAGCCATCTCCCCATCACCATGTCGATCGCCGCTTCCGGGGCGGCCATGGTCAGCCTCATCGAGCACGCCGCCGACGACGGGCTTCAGGCCGGCCCTGCTTGGGTCCTGTCGGGGTCCGTGGCGGTGGCGCTGGGAGGGCTCATCGTTGCCATGCGGGCGCTGGGCGATTACGAGCGATTGGCGTCGATCTATCGCCCGCTGGTGCCGACCATGGTGGTGGCGGCGGCGGCCGCGCTGTTGGTCGCCTGGTGGCGGCCGGCTCCGTGGCTGTTCGTGCTGTTGCTGGTGGGTCTGTTGTCGGCGGTGTGGTGGCTGGCAATCGACCGCTGGCTGCGTCTCGACGATCCCGGTACCGCCCGGCCAAACGCGGGCTGACCGGAGCTGTGGACGCCCGGTAGCCTGACCCTGCGATTACCAGGAGGTCCGATGGACAGCACGACGATCTGGCAACGGCTCGGCCTTTCCGGCCCGCTTCACGGTGTTTACGCGGGCGGCTGGAAGGATGCGACGGGAGAGGAGCTCTCCTCGCTCAATCCTGCCACCGGCGAGACCATCGGGAGCCTGACGATGGCTACGTCCGGCGAGTACGACGCGGTGGCGGCCCGGGCGGTCGAGACCTTTCAGGAGTGGCGGATGCTGCCGGCGCCGAAGCGCGGGGAGTACGTCCGCCAGATCGGCAACGCCCTCCGGGACGTGAAGTCCGAGCTCGGCGCTCTCGTGAGTCTCGAGTCCGGCAAGATCCTGGCGGAGGGTGAGGGCGAGGTCCAGGAGATGATCGACATCGCCGACTTCGCGGTCGGACTCTCTCGCCAGCTCTACGGCCTGACGATGGCGAGCGAACGGCCCCGCCATCGCATGTACGAGCAGTGGCACCCGCTCGGGCCCTGCGGCATCATCTCGGCCTTCAACTTCCCGGTGGCGGTGTGGTCGTGGAATGCGCTGATAGCCGCCGTCTGCGGCGACACGAACATCTGGAAGCCGTCGCTCCGCACGCCGCTGACGGCCGTGGCGGTCACCGAGATCTGCCACCAGGTGATGGACGGCTCCGGCTTCGAGGGCGTTTTCAATCTGGCCATCGGCACCGACGACCAGGTGGGTTCCACCATGGTGAACGACACCCGCGTGCCCCTCATCTCGGCCACGGGAAGCTGCAACATGGGCCGGATCGTCGGCCCGGCCGTGCTCAAGCGGATGGGTCGGCCGCTACTGGAGCTGGGGGGCAACAACGCCATCCTCGTGATGGACGACGCCGACCTCGATCTCGCCACCCGGGCGGCCACCTTCGCCGCCGTCGGCACCGCCGGTCAACGCTGTACCAGCCTCCGGCGGCTGCTGGTTCATTCGGAGGTGATCGACGAGATGACCTCTCGTCTCATCGACGTCTACAAGCAGGTTCGCATCGGTGATCCGCTCGAAGAGCAGACCTTGATGGGGCCGCTCATTAGCGCCAACGCCGTCGACCAGATGATGACTGTGCTCGAGATTGCCCAGGAGCAGGGCGGCGAGGTGGTCTATGGCGGCAACCGGCTCGATAGTTTGCCGGGGCACTTTGTCGAACCGACCCTGGTCCGGATCGCCAAGGACGCTCCGATCGTGCAGGAAGAGACCTTCGCCCCCATCCTCTGGATCATCGAAGTCGACGGCCTGGAAGACGGGATCGCCGTCCAGAATGGGGTCAGCCAGGGGTTGTCGTCGGCCATCTTCACCGACTCACTGAGCAACGCCGAGACCTTTCTCTCCCATATGGGCTCGGATTGCGGCATCGCCAACGTCAACATCGGAACCTCCGGTGCCGAGATCGGGGGAGCCTTCGGGGGTGAGAAGGAAACCGGGGGCGGCCGCGAGGCCGGCAGCGACAGCTGGAAAGCATATATGCGCCGCCAAACCACAACCATCAATTGGGGCGGGGAGCTCCCGTTGGCCCAGGGGATCGAGTTCGTCTAGGCCGGTACGGTTCAGCGGGTGCTTGGGCGGCGGCGCGCATATACGCCTCCAGCGACAGTGTTTGCTGGCTCACCTTCGGCTCGCGTGCGCCGCCAAACCACAACCATCAATTGGGGAGGGGAGCTCCCGTTGGCCCAGGTGATCGAGTTTGTTTAGCGGACAGGTGCGGGAACCGACTTTGTCCAGGACTACCGCTCGGCGCTGCGGCGAGCTTGTTTGAGCTGGGTGTAGGACTCCACTCGTCGCACGTAATCGCCACTGCGCCGCAAGCGTGAGGCAACTTCTCCGATGCTCTGGCCCTCCGCACGGAGCCGACGGATGGTGCGTTCGATTGGCCGCATCCCATTGGCATCGGTCGACCGTGAGTGGTCTCTCTCCAGCTCGAGCTGGTTGGCGAGGTCAATCATGGCGGCAATACGTCGCACCGTGCCGGGCTGCTTGCGCAGCGATGTGGCAATCTCCAGAACGGAGGCACCTTGGTCCAGTTGTCGGGCGATGACCCTTTCAATAGCTCGCAGCGACTCTGTCACGATTACCTCACCTCTCACGGTGACTCTACGCCGAGTGAACCCATCGCGGCCGGATCTTCTGGGGGCCGGCCAGACGCTCAAGCGGTCGAGCGTCGAAGCCGAAAAAAAGGGATGGCTCGCATCCTCTTCGTCGCGCTCTGCCTAATAGCTACGGCCTGCAGTGGCGAGGTCACGTCGACTTTCTCGCCGGCCACGGTGACGGAAACGACCTCGATCACCGCCACCACCAGCGACGACGATCCCGATTTGATCGAAACCCGGGCTCATGACTTCGCAGAGGCCGCCCGGTCGGGTTCTGGCGCTGCCATGTATCCGTTTCTCGCCCCGGGGGTTCGGGTGCTGTGCGGGGATCGGCTCCAGGCCGCCGAGTTCGAGGCCAGCGAGGTTGAGGTTGAGACGGTGGAGGTCACCATCGATCCGTATGGCCTGGGGCCGGCCACCGCCTCGGCCGCGGTTGCCTTGGCCGACGGTGATGACGGTGAATGGACGTTTGATCGAATCGACGGAGAGTGGTATCCGACCTGGCTTGATTGTGACTGGGTAGCGAGGGTGACCGGGACCGAGCCCGAACCGTCCGTTGCGCCGGACGATGAGGGACGAGCCGACGATGACGACGCCCAGGATGACCTTTGGGATGCCAGCGCCTTCGCCTATGACGATCTCGGATATGGCGGCAGTGCTTTCGTCGAAATCAAGCCCGAGGATTTTCGAGGCCAGGCCGAGTATTCGGTGCTCGAGAATGCCACCGCCGGGGTGGTGGGTATCGCTCAGTTCGACGGTGTCTTGTTGTTCGTCACTCAGAGTGTTTCGGGGCGCTGGTATTGCACCACCACCCGTCCGGGTGGTGGTGGCCAGTATGGAAGGGGCGAGTCGCTGGCCGACGTGGCCACCGTCGAGCTCTGTGAGCAGGGAGTTGATCCCCTCGAAGCCTGGAACGAAGGTGTCTATCAGTTCACCGAGCTCGAGATTTTCAACCGCGTGTTTGGCTATCGGGAGCTAGATGTAGTGCTGCTGTTCGAGTACACCGTCAACTGTGGTTTGGATTTCGAGCAAACCCTGGAACTGCTTCCCGACCAAGAGATCACGGTATTCGGAATCCCAATCGGATCAGACTGCGAGGTCCGCCAGGAAACGCCGGTCGGTGCCACGCCCCTGTCGCTCGACATCCAAACCTTCACGGCAACCTCCCGGCTTTACTTCACGGAGTTCATCAACCAGGCAGGTGAACCCCGGCGATCGGCACTGACGATTGTTTTGGATGCCGCAGACGAGCAGGACGAGGAGGTCCTCGGGATCCTCGTTTCGGTAGGCGTCAGCTGTGAGAACGGGCTCGAGGAGGAACTCGTCATTCCGGTCGGGGAGTTCCGGACCATCGAGGATCTGGATGAAGGGGAGTCGTGCTTGGTCAGGATTCTCGACGGCAACGGCACCGAGCCGGCCAGCGGGATCATGGGACAGCAGATAACTCTGATCGCTCCCGGCTACGCCGTCGAGTTCTTCAT
>CAMYMH010000045.1 GCA_947259275.1 uncultured Acidimicrobiaceae bacterium
CACACCACCTATGACGAACACACCGCCTGGGCACACCGCCAAACCACCACCCACAAAGAAGCCGCTTGACAAAATGCACCCCTGGGGTATCTAGGCTCGAACGCATGGTTGCACGCGAAATGGTCGGACCGGGCGCTTGCGCCGTTTCGCCCCATCATCTCGCCTCGCAAGCGGGCCTGGAGATCATGGAGGCGGGGGGGAACGCGGTGGATGCCGCCATTGCCGTCAACGCCGTCGTCGGCGTGGTCAGGCCAACCGATTGTGGCATCGGCGGTGACCTCTTCGTGCTCCTCCAAAGACCCGGAGACGATGCTCCGGCCGTGCTGAATGCCAGTGGGCGGGCCGGTGCCCGGGCCTCGGCTGCCGCGCTTCACGCCGAGGGCTATCACGAGATGCCCCACCGGCACCCGGCCACGGTGACCGTCCCGGGGTGTGTCGACGGGTGGATCGCCCTGCTCGATCGATTCGGTACCCGCTCGCTCGGAGAGCTGCTGGAGCCGGCCATTCGATTGGCCGAGGACGGCTTTCCGGTGTCCTCCGAGATGGCGTCCAACCTGGCGACGATCTTCGATCTGGTGGAGGGCCAGCCGTCCGCCTTCGAGCTGTATCCGGACGGCGTCGTACCCGCCGCCGGGGCGGTCCTCAGTCGTCCTGCATTGGCGGCCACCATGCGCGCCATCGCCGAGGAAGGCCGCCAGGCGTTCTACGCCGGCCGGGTTGCCGATGCCATTGCAGATGCCACTCGGGGCCTCATAACCGGGCCCGATCTGGCGGCCAATCAGCCTGACTGGATGGAAGGCGCTCGGCTCGACGTCCTGGGCGAGAGCGCCTGGACCATTCCACCGAACAGCCAGGGATACATCACCCTGGCGACTTTCGCCATCTTCGAACAGCTCGGTGCTCCCGCCCGCTTTGACGATCCCGATTTTCACCACCTGCTGATCGAGGCGTATCGGGCAGCCGCCTGGGACCGGAGCATCCATCTGGCGGATCCCAACCATATGACCGCTTCGGTTGATGAGCTGCTGCATCCGCTTCGCACCGCCGAGCGGGCCTACGCCATCACCAGTGGCATCGCCCGCTGGCCGTCGCCGGCTCCGCTGCCGGGCGGGACCGCCTATCTCTGCACCATCGACCAAGACGGAATGGGTGTGTCGTACATGCAATCGAACTACTCGGGAATCGGGAGTGGTATTTCCGCCGGTGACACCGGAGTGTGGCTCCACAATCGAGGCGCCGGCTTCACGCTCACTGCCGATCATCCGAACGAGTTGGCGCCCGGCAAACGGCCCGCCCATACGCTGGCGCCCTCGCTGTGGACGAAAGACGGCCAGCTCTCCATGCTCCTGGGAGCGCGGGGTGGCGACCTCCAGCCACAACTAGTTGCGCAGCTGGCCGCCAACCTCCTGTATCTGGGGATGGATCCGACCGAAGCCCAGTCGATGCCCCGCTGGGCCACCGAGGAGTTCGGTCCCGGCAGCCGTTCCCGACTCGAGGTCGAAGACACGATGCCCTCGGCCGTGGTCGCCGGTCTGCGTACCCGGGGCCACGCGGTCGAGGTGGTGCCGGCCCAACCGGGCTGGGGCCCCGCCTCGATCATCCGCATCGACGCCGCCGGCACTCGCCACGCCGCCGCCGACCCCCGCATCAGCACCGCTTCCGCGGCCGGCCGGTAGGGGTCGTTCCCCTCCTTCGTGGAGGTGGGGGGCAACCCTGCGGGTTGCTGGGGAGTTGCTTCGCAACTCCATGGGAACGCGAAGCGTTGTTGTTCCTGGGGGGCAACCCTGCGGTCTGGCGCGCCCCCTTCCCCTCGAGGGGAAGGAGTGCCGAAGGGAAGAAGGGTTCTACAGCGCTTCGATGATGGCGTCGGTCATCTCGGTGGTGGTTGCGGTCCCGCCGAGGTCGGCGGTGACGGCCTCGCCGGCGACGGTCACCGTCTCGATGGCGGCTGCGATCTTGGCGGCCGCCTCGCTCTCTTGGATGTGGTGCAGCAGGTCGACTGCCGGGGTGAGTAGGGGGAGCGGGTTGGCAAGTCCTTTTCCGACCAGCTCAGCAGCATCGCCGTGGATGGCCTCATAGATCCGCACCTCGTCACCGATGTCGATCCCGAGGCTCGAGGAGATGCCGCCGGTGAGGCCGTTGCACAGGCTGGAGAGGACATCGCCGTACAGGTTGCCCATGAGGAGCACATCGAACTGGTAGGGGTCGAGCACCAGTTGCATGCAGGCTGCATCCACGATCACGGTGCGGAGCGGGATCTGCGGATACTCCTCCGCCACCTCGCGTACCACCTCGAGGAACAAGCCGTCGGATTGCTTCATGATGTTCGCCTTGTGCACGAAGGCGAGCTTTTCACGCTCTAGATAGAGGGCGGTTTCGAACGCGAAGCGGGCGATGCGCTCGGAGGCTGCCCGGGTGACTACCTTGATGGACTCGATGATGCCGGGGACGATCTCGTGCTCGATTCCCTTGTAGATGTCCTCACTGTTTTCCCGGATGATCAGCAGGTCAAGGTTGGGGAAGCGGGTCGACACTCCCCGCAGGCTCCGCACTGCCCGCACGCCGGCAAACAAGCCCAGCTCCCGGCGCAGGACAACGTTGAGGTTGTTCGAGCTATCGGTGGGGCCCCCGGGTGGCGTGAGCAGCCGGGTCTTGAGGGCGAGCCCGGCCTGGCGGATCGCCTCGCCGGCGACGTGCAGCTGGGCCACGGCACCGGCGTAGTCATGAGCATCAACGTCGACCCGGTTCCAGGTGATGGGCACACCGGCTGCTTCGATCACCTCCAGGACCGCGGGAGTGATCTCCTGGTTGATGCCGCCGCCGACAACGAGAGCGATGGTGTGGCTCACAGTGCCTCCAGGAGGGCGTCGGTCAATTGCTCGGTGCTTGCCGAGCCTCCGAGGTCACCGGTCAGGACCGCACCGTCGGTCAGCAGGCGTTCGACCCCGGCCCGCAGCCGTTTGGCTGCGGGCCGCTCGCCGACGTGGCGCAGCATGAGCTCGGCGGACAGGATGAGTGCCAGCGGGTTGGCAATTCCCTTGCCGGCGATGTCCGGGGCGGTCCCATGGACAGCTTCGAACAAGGCGTATTGAGTGCCGATGTTGGCCCCCGGCACCATGCCGAGCCCTCCTACCAGCCCGGCGCACATATCGCTCACCACATCACCGTCGAGGTTGCCGAGGACGATGGTGTCGAACTGGTGCGGGTCGAGGGCCAGGTCCATAACCAGGTTGTCGAGGCTGACGTACTCAACCTCGGTGAACGGGTAATCCTCTGCCACTGCCCGCGCCGTCTCCAGAAACAGGCCATCCGAAAGCGGCATGATCGATTGCTTGTGCGAGACGGTGATCTTGCGGCGTCCGTTGGCCCTGGCGTACTCGAACCCGTACCGTACGATGCGCTCCGACGCCTGGCGAGTGACGATCTTGAGGGCCTCGACCACGCCGGGGACGGCTTCGTGTTCTCGCCCGGCGTAGAGGCCTTCGGTGTTCTCCCGCACCACCACCACATCGACGTCCTCATAGCGGGACTTGCTCGGCCCCGGGAGCGACTTGACGGGTCGCAGCGAAACATAGAGGTCGAGTGCCTGGCGGATCGAGACATTGACCGATCGCCAGCCTCCACCGATGGGAGTTTGGAGTGGTCCCTTGATCCCGACTCGGTTCTGCCGGATCGACTGGATAGTGGCGGCCGGCAGCGGACTGTGGCCTGCGTCGACGGCCGCGCTTCCGGCCAGTTGCTCCTCCCATTCGATGGTCCCACCGGTTACGGCGTCCACTGCCCGCACCATGGCCCGAGATACTTCGGGGCCGATGCCGTCGCCGGGGATGAGCGTCACTTTCACGGCCACGATTATGGCCGGGCCGACCGCGGTTCGCCGTCCACACCGCTAGCGGGGCTTCACCACCTGGCGGCGAAAGCGGGTGGCCCGGATGATGGCGGCCTCCAGTTCAGTGCGGCGAACGCGGCGCGGAACACGGTTGTCGGCCCGCTCGAGCGCCTGCTGGTTGAGCGTACGGGTTGCCACCTCCGAGAGTGCATTTACCCGCTCGAGGTCCTGGCTGTCGACGGCGTCGTTGAGGGCGAGGGTGAGTCCGGCCGTGCGTACTCGCTCGGTCCACACCCAGATTTCAGCCACCCGGTCGGCATCCAGGTCATCGGCGGCCGCCTCCCGATGAAACGGCTCGAAGTCTTCACCGCGCAAAGGCCGCAATCCTCGCAGCCATAGGCCCAAGTTCCGGCGCTCGGTGGCGATGGCCGGAGTGACGTCGATTGATCGCTCCTCCTCCGGCACCAACAGCTGCAGCGGCGAGACCCCGAGAACGGCGGCCATCGCGATCGCATCGTTGAGCAGCACTGTGGCCGGGGTGTCTGGCGTGTACTCGGCTGCCTCCAGGAGGTCGAGCAGGTCGCGATGCTCCAGGTTGCGAGCCTCGAGCAGCGCATCGAGGTTGCGGTTGAACACCTCTTCAATACTCGGACTAGCCGGTTTGTCCGCCATTGTTACCTCACCACATCCGACTCAACCCGGGCGGCGTGACCCTTGGCGCGGACGTTGTACCAGGCGGATCCGATGAGGCCCTGTTCGTCGACAGTGAACGTCGACCGAATGATGCCCTCGTATTCCTTGCCGTAGTTCTGCTTGATGCCCCAGGCGCCGAACGCCTCGGCCATTGCGTGATCGGGATCCGACAGCAGAGGAAAGGGAAGATCATGCTTCTGCCGGAACGCTTCGAGCCGGTCAACCGGGTCGGGGCTGACCCCGAAGATCTCGTATCCGGATTTCTGAAAGGTGTGGTAATTGTCCCGGAAGTCGCATGACTCGGTAGTACACCCGGGCGTGAATGCCTTCGGATAGAAGTAGATGACCGCCTTGCGCCCGGCTATATCGGTGTTCGACACGTCGGCCCCGGTGTGGTCCTGAAGGTTGAATGCCGGCATCTTGTCGCCTGTCTGCAATCTCATGGTGCGGGAAGAATAGAGCGGTTTTCGCGTCCTTCGCCAGTGGAACCGTCTTCGGCTCAGAGTATTGTCACCAGCCGATGCGATCCCTGACCCTCGCGCTCGTGCTGTGCGCCGCTGCCTGTTCCTCGGACGGCTTGGCGGATACTCAGTTGGTCACGGTCACGTCGCCGGCCACCACCGCAGCCGCGTCGGCAACCCCGGCGACGCCGACCACGACCACGACCGCGGCCACGACCACGACCACGACCACGACCACGACCACCACCACCGTCCCGGCAGGTACGGTGGCTGAGGACGCTCGCGCCGTCGTATTAGCCGGGCTACCGGATGCCGTCCTCGACCCGGCGACGGCCTCATTCCTGGCCGACGGCGGCCGGGCTGTGATTGTGTTCTCCAAGAACCTGGCGACCGGCGACCAGGTACGCGATTTGACCAGGTCCATGGCGTGTGCGGCCGGCCACGCCATCTTGGTGGCGGTCGACCAGGAACCGGGCCGGGTCGACCGTCTCGCCAAGATCGGGATTCCGTCGCCGGCCGTGGACAGCCAGCGATTGATCGACGAAACGCTTGCCATGGGGAGGGCGATGGTCGACCTCGGCATCAACTTCAACTTGGCACCGGTGCTGGACGTTGCCCGCGGAGCGAATCCTGTTCTGGTCGGCCGCAACTTCGGCCCCGACCATCAGATAGTCGCCGCCCGCGGCGTCGAATTCCAACTCGCGCTCGAGTCGCTCGGCATCGTCACGACAGCCAAGCATTTCCCCGGTCATGGGCTCTCCACGGTTGATCCCCATCTTCAGGTCACGCCGATCGACGCCGGGCTCGAGACGCTCGAGGCCATCGACTTCCCTCCTTTCCGATCGGCTATCGAAAACGGGGTCGGGGCGGTAATGGTGGGACATCCCATTTATGAGGCTCTCGATCCGGACAGTCCGGCCAGCCTGTCGTCGGTCGTCCTCGAGCTGCTTCGCAAGGATTTCGGCTTCGATGGCGTGGCCGTCACCGACGCCTTTTCCATGGCCGGCGTCCGCTCGGGCCGAACGCTCGGCGAAGTAACCGTCCAAGCCCTCATCGCCGGTGAGGATCTACTTATCGTCGATAGCCCTCCCGAGGTGGAAGCGGTGGTAACAGTCATCGAGTCGGCTGTTGCCGACGGCACGCTCAGCAGGGAACGGCTCGCCGAGGCCGCCCGCCGAGTGCGCCGACTGGCCAGGTCCGCCGCCCCCGTGGAGTGCGGCGAGGGTTGAGATTCATTGCCCTACTGCCTACTGCCATACTGCCTACCGGGATGCGGCCGCAGGTCGCCGACCAGAGCCGTTCCCCGGCCCGCTTCTCGCTCTCGAGGCAATACTCCGGGCGGGGCGAGCGGACATGACCAGCGATCGTCATGCACGCAGCTGGGGTGGTAGGCGTAGTTGAAGTCGAGGACGATGCGGTCCTCCTCGTGACCGAGGTCGGATCCCTTACCGTGTCCAGCAGGTAGCGCCCTCCTCCATACGTGTCGATGCCGGAGGTGCCGTCCCGGAACGGCAGAAGCAGCCCTCCGCCGTATCCGGCCAGCCAGAACAGGGTGAGTTGCATCTCTGCGCCGCCGGCCACGAATCGAACTGTGCCGGTCGACGGTGGGCGGTGGGCTCACTCCCACAGCCAGGCTGCGCCACGCACTCCGCTGGAGTCACCGTGAACGGCGGGGACGAGGGGAGTGTCCACCCGGTCGGAGAACACATATTCCGCCCATCGGGTCGGAGCTTCGTCGTACAGCTCGGAGATTTGTGACAAGCCACCCGCCAGCACGATGACATGGGGGTCGAGGACGTTGATGACCGACGCCAGGCCGCGGGCCAGTCGGTCGGCATACCGCTCGAGAGCCGCCTGCGCTCCCGGCTCTCCCGCCCGGGCAGCCTGTACGATCTCAGGTGGGCCCATTCGCATGGCGGTGGCCAGCTCGTGGTCGGCGGTCATGCCCGGTCCAGACAGGTACGTCTCGATACAGCCGCGCCTGCCGCAATAGCAGTCCGGCCCAGCTCCCTCAGCCTCCGTTGGCCACGGGAGCGGGTTGTGGCCCCATTCGCCCCCAACCGCGTTCGGCCCGGTCACGATGGTTCGGTTCACGGTGATGCCACCACCAACGCCGGTGCCGAGGATCACCGCGAAAACGGTGCCGTGCCGGGCGCCGGCGCCGTCGGTGGCCTCGGACAGCGCCAGGCAGTCGGCGTCGTTGGCAACGCGGACCTCTCGTTCGAGTGCCCTCGAGAGATCATGGTCGAGAGGCCGGCCGTTGAGCAGGGTCAGGTTGGCGTTCTTGATGAGCCCGGTGGCCGGGGAGATGGCGCCCGGCGTCCCGGCTCCGACGGTCGCCCCGTCGCCCAGCTCCCCTTCGATATCGTCCACCAGCTCGGTGACCGTGGCGACCACGTCTTGGTAGGTGTCCCGCCGGGTCGGAACTCGCTTGCGCAGAAGCTCCTCGCCGTCGCCGGCCAGCGCGATCGCTTCCGTCTTGGTCCCCCCGAGATCGACTCCGATGCGCATGGGAGAAGAGTAAGCGCCTGCGGCAAGTCCCAAGACCCAAGTCCCCAGTTCCCAGTCCCAGTCGCAGGTCCCAAGCCCCAGGCTCGGCGTCCCAGCACCTCCGTCGGCAAGGGGCAACGGGTACCGGGTAACGAATCTGGCTGGTGGACGGTGGCTGGTGGCTGGGGCGACGGTATACCCTCTGGCCTATGGGTCCCCTGCATGACATAACGGTCATCGAGCTGGGTGGGATCGGTCCGGTCCCCTTCTGCGGCATGGTGCTGGCCGACATGGGCGCCACCGTCATCCGGGTGGATCGCATCGGTGAGGTCGGGTCGGGCGCCCGCACCGCCGAGCCGCTGCTCCGGGGCCGGCGCAGTATTGCCATCGATCTCAAGCATCCCGAGGGTGTGGCGGTGGCGCTCCGACTGGTCGCCGGCGCCGACGCTCTCATCGAGGGCTTTCGCCCCGGGGTTACCGAACGAATCGGGCTCGGCCCGGATGAGTGCCGACAGGCGAATCCGGCGCTCGTATACGGCCGCATGACGGGCTGGGGACAGGACGGCCCGCTGGCCAGGGCTTCCGGCCACGACATCAACTACATCGCACTCGCCGGTGTGCTCTCCATGATCGGTCCGGCCGGCCAAGCTCCGATAGTGCCGCTCAACCTGGTGGGCGATTTTGGCGGGGGAGGCATGCTGCTGGCGCTGGGGGTGGTCAGCGCTTTGCTGGAGGCGCGGGGGAGTGGGGAGGGGCAGGTGATCGACGCCGCCATGGTCGACGGCGCCGCCCTGCTCACCACCATGATTCACGGATTTCGTGCCCAGGGTCACTGGAGCGACGAGCGGGCCGCCAATCTGCTCGACGGTGGCGCTCCCTTCTATGGCGTCTACCGGACCGCCGATGGCGGATATGTCTCGATCGGTGCCATCGAGCCCGGATTCTTCGCCGAGCTGGTCGAGCGCCTCGAGCTGAACGGTGACCTGCCGGGGCAATACGATCGTTCCCGCTGGCCCGAATTGCGGAAGCGACTCGAAGACAGGTTTGCCGAGGGCACATTGGCCGAGTGGCAAGCGGCTCTGGAGGGCACCGATGCTTGTTTTTCGCCGGTGCTCTCCGCCGAGGCGGCAGCCTCACATGCGCATAACGTTGCCCGCTCGACGTTCGTTGACATTGCCGGAGTCCGCCAGCCGGCTCCGGCTCCCCGGTTCAGTCGCACACCGGCCGACACCCCCGAACCGCCCCAGCCGGCCGGGGGGGCCACCAACCGGCTGCTGGCGGATCTGGGAATGGACTCGACCGAGATTGCCGGCCTGCGCGACCGCGGCGTAGTGGGCTAGCGCCGCCGTTAGCGGACGACGGCCCGACCAATGGCCGGACCGGGCGCCGGGCTGGCAGTTAGGACACTGTTGAGGATGTAAACGCCCGGCTTGAGATCGAATTCGAGCTCGGCCAGGGGGTACCGGAGCGTCTCGCCGGGCTCGAGGGTGAGCTCCCGGACGGCCTGGTCGAAGCCGCGCGACTCGCCCCAGCGATAAACCACCGCTCCGGTTTCGAGATCGGTGAGGGTGACCTCGGCGGATTGACCGGTGTTGAACTTGAGGTCGATGGGGGTGTTCGAGCTGTTGGTCACCAGGGCGACGTAGTCGACCGAACCGGCGGAGAGCTCCACCGGGATCAGCAACCGGAAAGTGAGTCCCGTGGTCGTGTCGGTGGCGTTCAACTCGATCTCCTCGGCGGCCAGGGTTCCATCGGACAGCTCGCCGCGGACCCGGAGCTGCTCGGCCCAGAACACGTTCTGACTGAAGGAGATGCCGGCAATCCGGGTGACGTCGATTCCCGTCAGATCCACCATCGGTTCGCCACATTGCGGTGGGAACGACTCGAGAGAAGCTTCACACAGGCGGAACACTCCGTCACCCGGCCGCGCCCAGAAGAATCCCTGCACCGCAACCAGGCCATTGCGGTCGGCGGTCTCGGCCGTGGTCAAGAGTGGGGCGCCGCCAACGGCCCCTTGCCGGTCGCGGCCGCCGCAGGCGGTCGCGACCAGCAGCACCAGCGCGATCAGAAGGAACCGTCCTCTCATGAGCCAACCGGCAGCTTGCGGGCTCGCAGCTGACCGCAGGCGGCGTCGATGCCCTGACCGCGAGTGTCGCGCAGGGTTACGTTCGCCCCGGCGCGTGTCAAACGGTCGATGAAGGCGCGGGCGTTGGCCGCCGTCGGCGGCCGGTCGGCCGTCAGTGGTGTGGGGTTGAGTGCGATCACGTTGATGTGGGCTCGCAACCGTCGGGCGATGACTGCCAGTTTGTCTGCTTGTTCCGGGGTGTCGTTGGTATCTGCGATGAGAGTCCATTCGATGGAAGCGCGCCGTCCCGTCTCGGCGACGAAGTATTCGGTGGCTGCAATGACTTCATCCAGTGGATACTGCCGGTTGAGCGGCACCAGCCGGGTGCGGAGCTCATCGTCGGCCGCGTGGAGACTGACGGCCAGATTCACCCTCCAGGCTTCCGATGCCAGGCGCCGAATTGCCGGCGCAACCCCCACCGTCGACACCGTTATCGAGCGGGCCGACAACCCCATGACACCGGTGAAGCGGTCGATGGCGGTGCGGACGCTTGCGTAGTTGGCCAGCGGTTCACCCATGCCCATGAACACGAGGTTCGTGATCCGTTCCGGCGACTTGCCGAGGCCCGTTAGACGGAGGTAGGCGGCGGCATATGCGACCTGGGCGACAATCTCTCCCGCCTGGAGATGACGCTCGAACCCGAATTGGCCGGTTGCACAGAACGTGCAAGCCATGGCGCATCCAGCCTGGCTGGATATGCACAGGGTCGTGCGGCGCGGATATCCCATGAGGACGGCTTCGATGCTGGCTCCGTCGGGAGCGCGCATCAGCCACTTCACCGTCCGCCCCGAGTCGCCGACCTGCTCGGTTTCGACCGTGAAGGGCCAGAGCTCGAGCGCGGAGCGCAGCTCAACCGGAAGGTTGGTCATGTCCTCGGTGCGCAGCACTGGTGTCTCGTAGAGCCAGCCGCGCAGCTGATCGGCCCGGTATTCGGGCTCATCCGGCCACAGGGAGGCCAAATCCTCAGGAGGTGTCAGGTACAGCATCGTTTCATCGTACGACGGCGACCCGGTTTGGATACCGATCTGCGGATTGCCCAATCAGCTCTGGGCGCGATCCTTTGCCTGCGCAATCCAATCCTCGACGCCGGCCCGGGGACCCAACCGGCGGGAGAGGTCTACGGGATCGGTGGCTGCCAGAGCGGCAAACGAGTTAATGCCGAGATCGGCGAGCTGCTCGGCGTATTTCGGGCCGATTCCCTTGATGTCGGTGAGATCATCCCTGCCGGCCGCCGGTTCGGGTGTCTCGACCCGGCTGGGCTCGGGGACGGCCTTCAGTTTCGGGCGCCCGGCCCAGTCACCCGCCGGAGCGGGCTGGTGCTCGTGGTGCTGGCGGGCATACCAGACGGCGCCGACCACGGCACCCGCCAGAGTGAGCAATCGGAGTACATGCTTCATGAGCTAGACGATAGCGGCGCCTACGGGGCTATCGGCGTGGTCGTGGTGGTGGTGGTGGTGGGTGCCGTGGTCGTGGGTGCCGTGGTCGTGGTGGGTGCCGTGGTGGTGGTGGTGGTGGTGGTGGTGGTGGGTGCGATGGTAGGGGTGGTGGTGGAGGAAACGGCCGGCACGGTGGTCGGCGGGGAGGTAGTGGAGGTAGTCGTTGTCGGTGGCAGCGTGGTGGTGGTGGTGGTGGTGGTGGTGGGCGGTGGAACCACCGATCCGTATCCCCAGCAGCTGATCGAGGCATTCCAGTGTTTCCACCCGCCGTTGGAGTAGACCAGCCACGCCGCCACGGCGGTGTTGGCCGTCGGATCGTAGATGTCGGTGCCGCCGTATCCCGCCGTCGATGACCGGCTGGCCCAGAACCGGGGTATGTGCTGGAAAAGCCCGGCGGCGCCGCTCGAGCGATTGGTTGCGTTTGCGTCGTATCGGCTCTCGCACCAGGCAATCAGCACTGCCCGCTCAACATCCTCGGGCTGGAAGTGAGACGAGACCAGGGCGTAGACCTGGTCTGGGGGAATCGGAGCATTGGTCCGGGTCGGCGGAGCCGTCGTTGCAGTCGTCGTGGTGCTGGTGGTCGGCGGGGTGGTGGTGGTGGTTGTGGTGGTTGGAGGGGGCGTGGTGGTGGTGGTGGTTGGGCCGACAGTCGTTGTGGTTGTGGTCTCGGGTGCCGCCGTGCTCAGCATGTCCTGTGAGAAGCCGAAGGCAGCCTGGCGCCCGGCGGCGGCTCCCACGCCGGGCGGGACCGTGCCAGATGCTTCGGCTTCGACGACCGCAGCCGGTGGCGCGCCGAGGTCGGCGAGCTCACCGTTCGGCGAGAACGCCGCGAAGGCCGCCATTGCCAGCAGGGCGATCACCACCCAGGTGGCGAAAGCCAGAAGTCGTGTGAATCTCACGCCCGATTGCTTCCATCGCTCAAACAAAGATCCACGCTGCGAAAGCATGCGTGGAATCGTATGAAGGCTAGAGCGAATCTCAGCGGCAAACCAGACCGCGAAAACCAACAAGCCGTGCCTCCATTCGATTCCTCCGCCGCGTTCCCAGCACCTTTGCGTCAGCGGCGGAGAAATACGAGTGCTACCGCCGGACGGCTATCTGATCGGACGGCCGGCGCAGCCGGCGCCAGGCCCAGAGAAACCACATTTCCATTCGATTTCTCTGCTGCCCTTTTCTTGGGAGGCAGCAGTTGCGAAGCAACTGCCAGGCTGCCTGCAGGGCAGCCGCCGCCGGCGCCAGGCCCAGAGAAACCCCGATGACGCGCGAGATGGTTCAGTGCTGCGCTGCTACCTGCTGCCGGATGCCGGATGCCGGATGCCGGATCGCCCGAGCATGAGCCGACCAAACCCTCGACTACCCTCCTGAAGCTGATGAAAGTCGACCAGTACCTTCCGGCGGAATCGATGCCGAGCGGCCCGGAGTACGCCGTGTGGGCGGAGTCGCTTGGGTTCGATGGTCTGTTCACGGCCGAAACCAGCCACGATCCGTTCCTTCCGATCGCGGCCGCGGCCGGCCACACGACCTCAATTGACTATGGAACGGCTATCGCGGTGGCTTTCGCCCGCTCGCCGATGACCGTCGCCTACACCGCGTGGGATCTAGCCGAGGCGACCAACGGCAGATTCTTGCTGGGGTTGGGGACCCAGATCAGGGCCCATATCGTGCGGCGTTTCAACATGGAATGGTCGAACCCGGGCCCCCGGATGCGTGAGTACCTCGCCGCCCTGCGTGCCATCTGGAGCAGCTGGCAAACCCGTGGCCCCCTGTCGTTCGCCGGCGATTACTACGAGTTCAAGCTGATGACCCCTTTCTTTTCGCCTCCCCCCATGTCACATGCAGAGATCCCGGTGTACATCGCCGGCGTCGGCGAGTACATGTGCCGGGTGGCGGGCGAGGCCGCCAACGGATTTCACGTCCACCCGTTCCATACGCTGCGGTACCTCGACGAGGTCGTTTTCCCCAATATGCAGAAGGGCGCCGAAGCCAGCGGGCGATCGATGGACGAGGTCACGCTGGTTGCCGGCGGCATGGTGATTACCGGTCGCACGGACGAAGAGATGGCCGCTGCCCGGGCGGCCACCAAGCTGCAGATCGCGTTTTACGCTTCGACCCCCGCCTACCGCGGCATTCTCGACCTGCATGGATGGGATTTCGGGCCCGAGCTGACGGCCATGAGCAAGCGCGGCGACTGGATGACGATGGGGGACCTGATCTCCGATGAGGTTGTCGATGAGGTGGCGGTGACCGCCCCGCTCGACTCGCTGGGTACAGCCCTGCGCTCCAAGTACCAGGGCCGAATCGACCGCCTCGGCTTCTACTTCAGCGATCAGCATCTTCCGGGACACCCTCGCCTCTCCACCATCACCGACGCCGAATGGGCGACGCTGGTCGCGGGTGTCCACGGATGACCCGGGTTCTCATCGTTCGCCACGGTGAGGCGGAGGGCAACCGCGAGCATCGCTTCATCGGTCAGAGCGACCCTCCGCTCACGGATCTTGGCCGGCGGCAAGTGGAGGCGCTCACCCGGCGTCTCATCGAGCTCCCGATTACCCGGGTCGTGTCATCAGACCTGCAGCGAGCCGCCGATACCGTGACGCCAACCGCTGAGGCCATGGGTCTCGAGGTCCTGCACGACAAGCGGTTGCGTGAGATCGCCAACGGCGAGTGGGCCGATCTGGTGGCGGCTGAAGTCGAGGAGCGCTGGCCGGATCTCTGGTCCCGCTATCGAGGAGGCGAAGACGTGCACCGGCCGGGCGGGGAATGCTGGGGCGACGTTCAGGTCAGGGCCGTCGAGACCCTGGACCAACTGTTGTCGGGTTTGAGCCGCGACGACACCGTGCTGGTTGGCACCCACGCCGGCCCTGCCCTCGGCCTCCTCCGGTGGGCCATCGGCCTTCCTCGCGAGGGCTCGGTCTGGACCGGCCCCTTCGGCCGGCTCCACAACACCTCGATCAGCACCATCTCCCTGCCGGGCCCCCGCCTCCACACCGTCAACGACACGGGACATTTGGGTACGGCTGAGGGTTTGTTTGTGTAGGCGTTAACCGCCCGCTGCCCACCGAGAAGCGTTGCCCGTTGCCCGTTGCCCGTTACCCGAAAGACTGTCGCGCGTCAGTGTGGTTTCTCTGGGCCTGGCGCCGGCGGCGCCGGCCTTTGGTCACCTTGCGCTTCGGCGGCAGCACTCGCATTTCTCAGCCAGTGACCCGCGCCAGTTATGACGGGGCTGAGAAATCGAATGGAGAGATGCTGATGCGCTTTAGCGCATCAGCGCTGGAATCCGCCGGTTGAGGGCGTCGAGAACGGCTCGGACCACGGCTTCGGCCTCATCGCCGCGCACGAGGGCGCTGCCTACCGCAACCTCTTCGTCGACGCCCCGCATGCTCACCACCTGGGCGACCACCACAGGCCGAACCCCGACCGAGGTGAGGGCCACCGCATCGAGCGCCAGCGGAGGGCCGCCCCCCAGCACCTCCTCAAGCGCTCGGAGAGTGGCTTCGCCGATGATGCGGAGCCGGGCGGAACTGGCGGCCGGGCCATCGGCGGAGCCACTGAATTGTTCGCCGTTCCAGGTCAGCGTGACGGTGACCGTGGTGCTTGGGCCTTCCGGGTATTCCTTGATGGAAGTGATGATGGGGCGATCGGCCTCGCCGCCCCGCTTTTCCTCCCCGAGTTGCACGACCGAGACTGCCCGCCGGTCGATGCCGACGCCGAAACGGGCCATGGCCAGCGATTGAACGTCGCGCACGACCTGTTTGGCCGGTTTGGCAGGTGAGGCCAGCACATGCACCTCGCTGATGCGATCGCGGTCGTGAACAATCCTCACGGCATCGACCGCCGGAAGGCGGCAAAGGGTCTCTTCGAGCTCTCGGAAGTCCACGACTACCTAGCGTAGCGGTGGCCTCACGTGGAATGTTGTCAACTCGCGAATTCGGAACTAACTTGTTACTGCTCCATGTGAGCCTTCCGATTCCACCTTGCGCTGAGGCCGGGACCGGCGGCGGAGGACGGGTGGCCTCTGTAATAGGAAGGTTTCCTCGACTGCTGTCGAGGGAGGTGAAGGTGCCCGGGAGACGCCCTATCAACCCAAGCGGAGCGCGTCCTGTGTGCGGCAAGTTAGAGCTGCGCGCAAGGAAACAATCGATTGGGGAGAATTACTCTGAAAACGAAGGCTCTGAAAGCCGTTATCGCAATTGGTGCACTGGCAACCGCCATCTTGGCGGGAGCCGCCAGTTTCTCAGTTGGCTAACACACGTAATTAGAAATCCGCGTCCCCGGGCCCCCCTCACTCTCGCATGAACGCCAGCACCCGCTCCCGGGTACTCGTGGCCGGAATGTACGGCGGGGCCGCCATCGTGCTGCTCGGTGTCCTATCCACCCAGACGGGGTTTCCGTATCGCTGGGAGTGGCTCTTCTTCGGGGTTGCGTTCGGGGTATTCCAGAGCCTGGCGGTCGAGGTAAACGATCGGCTGCGGGCCAGCCCGACCGTCATGATCGTCATGACGGCCGCCGTCGTGTTCGGACGCGAGAGCGCGGCCATCGGAGTCGCCACTATCGTCCTATTCGGAGCGATCACCCCCCTGGATGTGCGGGAACGTCGCTGGTTCCAACCCGTCGTGAACGCCGGGCAATTCGTGTTGTCGGCCGCCGTTGCCGGCGCCGTGATTGCGGTGGCCCTCCCCAGTGGGGAACTGACATCTTCCGACATCGGGCGGGTTGCGCTCGGCTCAGCGGTGGGTGCAGTTGTCTATGGCGCCGCCAACCTCAGCCTGGTCACGCTGGCCGTCCGCACCGTTTTTCACAAGCGAAACCTCAGACCGTGGGCCCGGATGCGGACGCTGGTTCCTTCCATGGCGCTCATGGGTCTTCTCGGTGGCCTCCTCGGCACCACCTATCTGCTGGTAGGGCCGGTCACCCTTCCTCTCCTGTTCACAGTGTTCCTAGTTGGCCACCTGGCAATGCGAGCCGTGTCGCAGTTGAGGGTGGCCCATGAGTCAACCCTCGGCGGCTTCATCAAGGCATTGGAGGCCAAGGACCTGTATACGAAGGGGCATACCGAGCGAGTTGCCTATTTCAGTCAGATTACCGCCGAGGAAATGGGCTTCAGGGGCGATGCACTCGACCGGGTTCGGATCGCCGCCCTCATCCACGACATCGGCAAGCTGGCGGTGCCTCGCACCCTCATCCGCAAGAAGGGACCGTTGAGCGAAGAGGAATATGCCCTCATGCAAGATCACGCCCACCTGGTTGAGGACATCCTTCACGAGGTCGAGTTCCTGGTGCCGATGGTCGAGATCGCCTCCGGTCATCACAGCCGTTTCGACGGGGGCGGCTACGGCGGAACGGGTCACAAGCGAGGTGAGCCGCCTGCCCTGGAGAGTCGGATCCTGGCCGTCGCCGACGCGTTCGACGCCATGACGAGCACGCGTTCGTATCGTCTTGCCCTCACCCAGGAGTACGCCATCGCCGAGCTCCGACGAAGTGCCGGCAGCCAATTCGACCCCGATTGTGTGGAAGCCTTTGTCCGGGCGCTGGGTGCCACCGGCGAGCGGTACGGCAGCCCCACATTGGAAGACGAGGACGAGGCCCGGCGCCGGGCGGAGGGGGCGCACGTTGCCTGATCGGTTGAACCGTTTCCTTGGCCTCCTGGTTTGGGCAGGCGGCCTGGCCATCGGTCTCTGGCTGGCCTCGGCCTCCCCGCGGTCGGTTCCCAATCTGGCGGCCTGGGTTGGCGCGGTCGCACTTGCCGACCTCATCCGGGTTCCGAGCCCGAGCGGTGGGCGCATCTCGCTGATCGGAGGTGCCGGGCTGGTCGGCGTGGTCCTCATCGAGAGCGTCCCAACGCTGACGGCGGTGTTTTTGCTCGGTTTGAGCCTGTCGCGACTGGTGGCGGCGCTGTGGGCCGACGACTCGAGAGCAGGCGAGCTCATTCGAACTGTCGCCGGGCTGGGAGTGCTGGTGCTGGTTGACCTGATGGACGAATGGCTGGTCGAACAGTTCAACTGGGACAACCAATGGGAACAGCTCGGCATCATTCTCACGTCCGGGCTCGCCTGGTTTGTCGCAGACGCTGCGGTCCGGATGCTCAGTGGGGTTGGCCGGGCGTCGATCCGCTACGTATTGCTCCTGGCATTGGAGGATTGGCCGGTGATGGTGAGCCTGTTCGCGTCGGCCGGCATGTTTGCCCTCGCCCAGCCGATCATTGGCTGGTGGGCGCTGCCGGTGGCGGTGGTCCCGTACGCGATCAGCCATGTTTCGTTCACGCTGTTGGCCGGGACCCGTCGGACTTACGGCCAGATGATCCGCGCCCTCTCCCGGCTGCCCGAAGTGGCCGGTCTGTCGCCGGACGGCCATGCGGCCGGCACCGCCATGCTCGCCTCCACCATCGGGCGCAGCATTGGAATGCATCCCGAGGACGTGACCAGGCTCGAATATGCAGCTCTGCTGCACGACATCGGGCGCATCACGGTCGAGGACACCGGCGATGAGCCGGAGACGGCGGATCTTGCCCGCTGGGGAGCCGAGATCATCCGGCAGGCACCGTACCTGGCGACTGTCGCCGACCACGTCGAGCAGCACGACTCGCCATACCGCCGGCCAGGTGAGGCGGATGACTCCAGCGTCGGCCTCGAACCTCGGATTATCAAGGTGGCCGGTGCCTACGACCGGGCACACCGCATCCACCAAATGGAACCGGTCGAAGCGCTCGAGGTGCTGCACCGCCGAACCGCCTACGACTACGACCCGGCCGTCGTCGCCCGGCTCCGGGCCGT
>CAMYMH010000046.1 GCA_947259275.1 uncultured Acidimicrobiaceae bacterium
TTAGTAAAGGTAGCCGACCTCCCACAGCAGCGAAAGCGTCGGATCAAGACGGTAGGGCGGGCGTCCGATAACGAGCCAACTGTGCAGACTTCTACCCGGTTCGAAACCATTGGCGTCTCCGAACCATCCGCCAAGCCCATCGTCGCCGAGGCCGCCGACGGTCCGACGGGCTCGCGGGCCCTGATTGCAGCATTCACCCTCGCCAGCTTCCTCGGAGCCGGGCTCCTGTTTTCCGTACAGCCGATGGTTGCCAAGATGCTGTTGCCATTGCTCGGAGGGTCGCCGGCGGTGTGGAACACCGCCATGGTGTTCTTCCAGGTGACTCTTCTCGCCGGGTACGCCTACGCTCACTTCGCGGTCACCCGGCTCAATCCCCGGATTCACCGATACGTGCAAGTGGCGCTGATCGCGGCACCGCTGCTGGTGCTGCCGATCGCCGTACCCGCAGGGTGGCTGGCGCCGACCTCGGCCACTCCCATCGGTTGGGTGCTGTTGGTTCTGCTTCTCATGGTGGGTGCCCCGTTCTTCGCCCTGGCCACTCTCAGCCCCACCCTGCAACGATGGCTGGCCGACTCGGACCACCCAGCTGCCGCCAACCCCTATTTCCTGTACTCGGCCGGAAATGCCGGCAGCTTGCTTTCGCTCCTGGCGTATCCGCTCATTCTCGAGCCCACCCTCAATCTCGAGACCCAAGCTGGACTCTGGATGGCCGGGTACGTGGTACTGGTCGGAATCCTGACCGCCACTGCGATGCTCTCCCGTGGGCGCCGAGCTGCCCAGCAGGCGAAGCTTGCGATCCGCGCCCAGCCGGCCAGCTGGAAGCGCCGCGGGTTTTGGGGGTACGCCGCGTTCGTGCCTTCGGCGCTCATGCTGGCGGTGACCCGCCATATCTCGACCGACGTAGCGTCTTTGCCCTTGCTGTGGGTGGTGCCGCTCGCCATCTACTTGCTCACCTTTGTCATCGCCTTCCGCAGTGAACCAACCACCGAGGTGCGCATCTCCGCGGCCGCGCTCCGGTTCGGCGTCGTACCCCTGGTCTTGGTATTCGGGTCGCTGCAGCCAGCCTGGATACTCCTCAGCCTTCCGCTGGTCGTGTTCGCAGCCGCCGCCCTCATGGCCCATGGTCGCCTGATGCTCAGCCGGCCCGCACCGTCCGGGCTGACCGAGTTCTACCTGTGGATTTCGATCGGCGGAGCCGCCGGTGGAGTGTTTGCTGCGCTGATCGCACCGGTCGTGTTCGATCGGATCCTTGAATACCCGATAGCCATTGCCCTCGCCTTGACACTGCTTCCTGTTCGGACCATAACCTCGCGGCGGCTCCGCGGGCTGAGCGTGGTGGTAGTGGCGGTCGCAATGGTGGCTGGATTGGCGCGGACATCGGGCAACACAGACGTAGCGCTGCTGGCAATGGCCGCCGCCGCGATCATGGGATACGGCTTGCTCCGCCGAACCCGGTCATTCACGCTGATTGTCGCCGTCCTGCTGGTGGGTTTGCTACTCGGCCAGTCGGGGACACTGGCTTCCGAGCGGACCTTCTTTGGCGTGCATCGGGTGTTCGAGCAGGAGGACGACGTCCACGTGCTCGTGAGCGGAACCACCGTGCATGGAGTACAGCGCCTCGGAGCCCAGCCTCTGCTGGCGTTCGGGTACTACCACCCGGAAGGCCCTGTCGGACAAGCACTGACCGAACTGCAGACGCGAGGACCGACCAATGTCGCGGTGATTGGCCTGGGGGCGGGAACGCTTGCCGCCTACGCCCGGCCGGGCGATTCCTATACCTTCTATGAGATTGACCAGGCGGTAGTCGACATCGCCCGGGATCCCAGCCTGTTCACCTACGTCAGTGCTGCCGAGGGCGCACTCCAGTTCGTCGTGGGGGACGGTCGCATCATGCTGGGCCGGAGCACCGACAGTTACGACGCCGTAATAGTGGACGCCTTCAGCTCCGACGCGATCCCCACCCATCTCATAACCAAGGAAGCACTGGGGGTATATCTCGACCATCTACGACCGGAGGGTGTGATCCTCGTCCATATCTCCAACCGCCACCTGGATTTAGAACCCGTACTCGGCCGACTCGCCCAGGAACTCGGGCTCAGCAGTCGCAGTCGTGCTCATACCCCGTCCGAGGTTTCCCGGACCGAAGGCGCTTCCGCCAGCACCTGGGTGGCGCTTGGGCGGACGGAGCCGGCCTTGGGAAGCCTGGCCGCCGACGAAGGCTGGAACCGACCCCGGACCGACGCCCCGGTCTGGACCGACTCATTCACCAGCCTGCTCGGCGTGTTCCGCTGGGGATAGGGTCGCGAAATCCGTCGTTCGAACTGCGTGAGTTCCTACTCTCCCCTATAGCAGTCAAACCAGGAGGGCATTGTGCTGAAGAAGCGCTTCTTCAAATCCAAGGACGAAGTCGAAGTCACCTTTCAAGTCGATCCACCGGATGTTGAATCGGTCGAGTGGGCCGCCGAGGTCAACGGCTGGGATCCGGTCCCCATGAAGCGGGCCAAGGGGGGCGCGGGACCGTTCCGCTTGCGCGTGCGGCTGCCCAAGGACGACGCGGTCCAGTTCCGCTACCGGTTCGATGGTCAGTGGGAGAACGACGAAGCGGCCGACGACTACTGGCCAAACGAGCACGGATCCGATAACTCGGTGGTGCTGACGGACGCCTAACGGCGTCGGTGAATCCCTTCGCCCGACGCACGGGCGGCAGCGGCCTCAGCTCACCGCATTCGGAGTCCGGCCAGGCCGCCGGTCGAAGCCAGGACATCGAACTCCACCACGCGGGCCCCGGGGATAGCCGCCAGCGCCCCGATATATCCGGGACCGGCATCCAGGGCCGTCAACTCAACCTGAGCGACATCACTGATCTCGGAGGAGGCTCTGACCACGCCGGGAGCCTCATCCGGCCGCAGCGTCACCACGAACTGGTCTAGCGGGATCATCAGCCCGTCCCCCCGCCACTTGAGGACTGCCTCCTTGCGGGTCCAGCAGTTGAAAAAACCGGTCAGCCAGTCCTCTCCCGCCAGCCCGGCTAAAGCCTCCGCCTCCTCGCCCGCAAAGAATCGCTCCACCAAGCCTTCGAAGTCGCGCCGCTCTACTTGCTCCAGGTCGATGCCCACGTCGCGGCCGACCGAGAAGGCGTAGGCGGCGCGTTCCCCCGAGTGAGCCAGGTTGAATCGCAGATCTAATTGGGAGACCCCGTCCGCCAGCACCGGCTTGCCTCGTGGCAACGTATCGAATCGAATCCCATCCGGGGCTACCTCGAGGTAGGACCCCAGGAGGTGGCGCAAGAGGCTCTGGGAAACGACGTAGCGTCGCCGGTCGCGCGGGAAATGAAATCGGTCGGCGCGCGCCACCTCAGTGGGCGAAAGAACGGCTAGCAGATTCTCGATGGGTTCGACCTCGAGATCGGCAATCATGACGTGCACCTCTCCCGGCCCGAGAGGGGGAGGTGCCTGATTCATCGGCCGTCCGGGCAAGCGATCGGGTTGCCGCCCGTCCCGCTATTCCTCTGCACCGCTGCCTCCCGGGGATCGATCGGGCCGGACGACCGATCTCCGAGCACGGCGCTGCTGCGCCAACTGGACCCAATCATCGACCGCCCCATCACCGCCCTCGTCGGCCGACGATAGGTACCCGGCCAGCTTGGCAACGGTCGGAAGACGGAACATATCGGCCATCGACAGGTCACGATCGAACAGGGTGCGCAGCTCCTCGTTGGCCCGCACAATGGAGAGCGAGTCTCCTCCCAGGTCGAAGAAGGTGTCGTCCACTCCGACGCCGGTGATGTCGAGCAGGCGCTCCCACACCCCGGCGATCTTCCGTTCCGCGTCGTTTCTCGGCAGCACCGAGGCGGCGGTCGCCACCCGCTCCCGGGGCGGAGCCGGCAGGGCCTTGCGATCGAGCTTGCCGCTCGGCGTGAGGGGAATCCTTTCAAGCGGCACGAAGTGGTGGGGCACCATGTACTCGGGGAGCGAATGGCCGGCCAGCTGGCGCAGCTCGGCAGGTTCGACTGATTCCTCAGCGCCCAGGTAGTAAGCCACGAGTCGTTTGTCGCCGGAAGCTTGCTCTTTGACATCGACGATGGCCTTGGAGACGGCGGGGTGAGCCGCGAGCACGGTTTCGATCTCGCCGAGTTCCACCCGAAAACCGCGCAGCTGGATCTGATGGTCGGCTCTTCCCAGATACTCGAGGTCACCCCCGGTGAGGTAGCGGGCCACATCTCCGGTCTTGTACAAGCGAGCCGTGCCGTCGGCTGAGAACTGGTTCGGCACGAACCGTTCGTCGGTCAGGTCGGGACGGTTGAGGTAGCCACGGGCCAGGCCGGCTCCCCCGACGAAGATCTCGCCGGGCATGCCAACCGGCGTGAGCTGCATCCAGCGGTCCAACACGTAGATCTGCAGGTCGGGAATCGGTACCCCGATCACGCTTCCGAGGTTGCGGTCGATGTCTTCGGCGGTGAGCGGCCGATAGGTCACGTGGACCGTGGTCTCGGTGATGCCGTACATGTTGACCAGCCGCGGCTTCTCGGTGCCGTGGCGGCCAACCCAGGGTTGCAGGTCGGCGAGATCGAGGGCCTCTCCTCCAAACACCACGTACCGCAAGGCCAGATCACTGGAGGTTTCCGCCGCGCCGTCGGCTTCGATGAGCTGCCGAAAAGCCGAGGGAGTCTGATTGAGCACCGTGACCTGCTCGGAGGCCAACAGGTGGAGGAAGTCCCGGGGCGAGCGGGTCGTCTCATGATCCGGGATCACGAGACGCCCTCCGAACAGGAGTGCGCCCCATATCTCCCACACGCTGAAGTCGAAGGCGTAGGAATGAAACATGGTCCACACGTCGTCGGGACCGAACTCGAACCAGGGGCGGGTGGCTTCCATGAGTCGCAACACATTCCGATGGCTGATCTGCACGCCCTTGGGCTTTCCCGTCGAGCCCGATGTGTACATGACATAGGCGAGATGGTCGGCACCGGCCGACACCGCGGGATCGTCTTCCCCCCCTTCGGTTTCATCGACGAGTACCACCCGTGCCGAGCTCTCGGGCAGTCCGGCGGCGAGGTGTCGCTGGGTCAGAACCAGCGGCGCGGCCGCGTGCTCGACCATGTAGCGAACCCGTTCCGCCGGGTAGGAAGGATCGAGCGGAAGGTAGCCGGAACCGGATTTGAGAATTCCCAACAGCCCGACCAGCAACTCGAGCGAACGTTCCATTGCCAGGCCGACCAGTACGCCGGGCCCGGCCCCGCGGTCGACGAGGGTGTTGGCCACCTGGTTGGCTCGCCGGTTCAATTGGCGATAGGTGAGGTGCTGGTCGAGGTAGGTCAGCGCCACCCGATCGGGTGTGTCCGCCACCTGGGCTTCGAAGGCAGCCGCCAGCGAAGACGCCAGCTGGTAGCCGTCTCCGGCTGGATTCCATTCATGAAGCAGCCGGGCCCGTTCGGCCGCGGGGAGGGTGGCGACCTCACCGATCGGCAGTTCGAGATCGTCGGCCAGGCTGGCGAGAACGGTGGCGAATTGGTCCCGGATGCGCCCGAGGTCGCGCTCATTCACCACCGCCGGATCGCAGTAGAGCAGGACCTCACCGCCGTCGTCGGACACCTGCACGACCAGGTCGGCCGGCGCTGGGGGTTGTTGACCTGCCGCCACTCCGGCCCGCTCGATCACCAGCGGGGGAGCAAAGGGACCGCTGGCCTGACGCAGTTGGGGAGTTCGGCCGATCAGATCGAGAGCGTGGCCAAGCTGCCGTTCGACGCCTTCCCGGGCGGCCCGGAAGATGTCGGCGAATCCGGCCAAAGACTCGGTTCCCGCGCAGGAGAATCGGAGCGGGAGGTAGGGAGCCAAGACCTGTTCCGAGCCGGGAGGCGGGGAGGTAGCAGCCGACCGGAATCCGACATCGAACTCCACCCGGTTGTGGATCCGTGCGAGGTACATGAGAAAGGCTGCGGTCAACCCGTCGGCTGCATCGACCCCACGAGCCTGGAGCGCTTGCCGGAATTCTGGCGGGGTCTGGATACGGATCGATTGGACGGACGCGATTGCGTCTTGCGGGCGGGAGGAAGCCGCGTAGGGAGCGGCCAGCCACTCCAGCTCGGCCAGCTGCTTGATCCAGTAGCGCTCCTTGGGGGCGTAGGCGGCGGCGGCTTCGGTGATCTGGGCGGCCAACGCCGCGTCCAGGCTCGGCAGCCGGTCACCGGCGCCATGCCCGGCGAGATCGAGAGCTCGGGCCGGAATCAACGTTTCACCGGTGAGACTTTCCACTCCGAGCACCGACACCCGTCCACGTCCGGCGGCAACCGTGAACCCGGCCGGGCCGGATTCGAGGACGGTTCCCGGGACCTGCCCGGTCTCGGTGTCGTCGACTTCTACGCCGATGACGGCGACCACCCGGTCACCCAGGTAGAGCTTGGCCTTGCCGAGCGGATTGAGGTACGAGCCGTGGTCGAGACCTCGCACCAGCCGGCCGATCTCGTCCGCCGAGCGATCCCAATCGACGATGCCGGCCGCCGACGGCCGCAGCCAGCGGCTGAAGTAACTCCTGCCTTCTGTCGGCTGGTCGGTGGCCACGGCGGCGCCCTGGGCCAGGCGACCGGTCAATCCCTTGAATCCCTCCAGCGCTTCTTCGTAGGCACGTGCGTTGAGCGTGATGGCGGAGTCGTCGGGGCGGATGGGGAAGGTCCGCTGTTCGAGGATCGAACCGGCGTCGACTTCCTCAGTCATGACGTGCCAGGTGATGCCGTGGTTCTCCTCGCCGTTGATGATCGCCCAGTTGGTGGCGTTGACCCCGGCATAGCGCGGGAGCGGACTGTCGTGATAGTTGATGGGCAGCCGGCGGGGTAGCTCGAGCAACTCGTCGGGGAGGAGCGTGAAGTTCACGATGCTGAAGAGGTAGTCGAAGGGCTCACCGGCCCTGAGGGTCTCGAGAACGTCGGCGGACGCAATGATGGGCAACCCGCGGTCCCTTGCCCAAACGGCAACCTCGTCGATATCGGAAACCATGGCACGGATCTCGTGACCGGATTCGAGCCAGAAGCTGGCGCAGCTGATGACGAGCGATCCTTCACCCAGAAATACGCCACTCAGGACCTGCGTCGGCCCTCCCCTGCCGGGATCCTGGTCGCTCAGCATTGGGTCCGTCCCCAATCGTCAGGTGCGACCGCCGGTGGATCCACGAAAGAGTGCAGATGGGTCACGTCAGATTCGATCTGGTGGGTTAACGCTTTCGATGAACACGTGCGGCATGATGGGGGGAAGCTGGCTGGCGGCCTCGAGCCGGGCGGCTTGGTCGTCGGTGAGATCCCATCCCACCGCACCCAGGCCCTCGTGTAGCTGGTCGACGTTGCGGGGTCCGAGGATCGGCACCACTCCGGCTTGCCGGGAGAGCCAGTTGAGCGCTACCTGCCCCGGCGTCTTTCTTGCCTCTTCGGCCACCTGGGCAAGGACGTCGAGCGTCCGCCAGGTTCGCTCGGTGTCGCGAAAGCCGAGCGTGTTGTGCCACATGCCAAGCTGGGACTCGACCTTGATGCGATCCCCTTCCTCGGCCTGGGTCATCCCTCTTCGATAGCGCCCGGTAAGCCACCCGGCCGCCAACGATCCCCAGGCGGTCATCCCCAGGCCCTCATTTCGGCACACGGGGAGCTGCTCCCATTCGGGATAGCGGTCGAGCAGGTTGTACTGGGCCTGGAGCACGACCACCGGTTCCAGCTGCATGTACCGGGCGGTGTCGACCGCCTTCTGCAGCTGCCATCCGGTGAAGTTGCTCACACCGATGTAGCGGGCCTTGCCCGCTCGCACGATGTCGTTGAGGGCTGAAAGCGTTTCTTCGAGCGGGGTGCCGCCATCCCACGTGTGGGTGTAGTAGATGTCCACGTAGCCGGAGCCGAGGGCGGCCAGGCTCCGATCAATGCTCGCCATGATGTGTTTGCGGCTGAGCCCTCCCTGGTTTGGCCCCTCCCCGGATGTCTGCATTCCGACCTTGGAGGCAATCACATAGGCCTCCCGATCCTTGCCTCGCAGCCATTCGCCCACCCGTTCCTCGGACCGGGTGTATACGTTGGAGAGGTCCAAGTAGTTGCCGCCGGCCTCCGCAAAGACATCGAGCAGCCGGCCAAACTCCTCACCGGCGCCTGGTGCAACCATGGTGGAGCTGTACGGCCCAAGCCCCAGCTCTGACACCTTGAGCCCCGAACGGCCCAGGAATCCTGAGCTGAGTTGTGGGATATGGTCTGAGGCCGGCCGCTCGGACAATCGATCCGGTTCTGCTGATCGAGGCCGCTTCTCAGGGAGGGTCTCGTCTTCGGCGGCCGTCCCGCCTTGGAGGTGGGCGATGATGTCGGCTTTGCGGCTACGGATTTCGGCGAGGATTTCCTCGGTGATCATCTCGGGGGGCGCCTTGTAGCGCAGCAGGTCGCCATCCACCCATAGATCCATGCCGCGGTTGGCAAGATCGGTGACGAATTCCGAGGCGGTCATAGGCTTCCTTCCACCATATCCGGGATCTTGCCCTCGGTCACGGTTGGTTTTGGCGCGCTACCCCCGCCCATCGAGTCAATCAGACCGGCCAAGCCGGCAATGGTCGGGGCCTCGAACAGAATGTTGATCGGTAGATCGAGCCCAAAGGCGTCTCGCATACGATCCACCACCTGGGCAGCCCGCAGCGAATCACCACCCAGCTGGAAGTAGTCGTCTTCCATCCCGATTGCGTCAACGCCGAGCAGGGACGACCAGATGTGTGCCACGGTCGATTCCGTCCTGGTGCGCGCCCCGGGGTAGTCGGCCGACAGTTCGGCCGGGGCGTTCCCCGATTCGCCGCCGATGGCTGAGGCCAGGAAGGCTGAGGTGGCATCGACATCGAGCTCGATTCGCTTCTCCAGGTCGCGAGTCGAGATCAGCACCCGCGGCTGACCGCTGGCCAGGACTCGTTCGAAGATCTCGACCCCCTGGGCAGGCGTGAAGGAGTCGATCGGATCGACGAAGACCGCCGAGTCTCCGTAGGTCTCGGCAAACTCACGGGCGGTGCGAGCCGTCATACCGACGTCCTGCCAATCGTCCCATGAGATGGTGGTTGTGAATGTGGGCGAGGTCGTCTGGCTCTCGGCAAAGGCCTCCAGGAAGCTGTTGGCGGCGACGTACCCCACCTGGCCGAATCGGTTGTGATAGAGACGGGTGGCAACCGAAGAACAGAGCACGAAGAAATCGGGGTCGAGGTTTGCCACCAATTCGGCGACGGCAAGAGTGCCTCGCACCTTGGAACTGACGACGGACTCGAGCTCGGCCCGGGAGCGGTTGTGGATGGCGCCGGCATCGTCCACCACCCCGGCGGCGTGAACCACACCGTCAATTCGTCCGTATCGGCTCAATGCCTCCCCGACCACTTCGCCGAGGGCGGACGGGGCGGCGATGTCGGCGTTGGCCAGGAGCACTTCTGACCCAGCTGCCTCCATCGCCATGAGTTGCCGGATCTGCCACCCGATCTCGTCTTCGGCCGAGGCGGCGGCCAGCCGCCCTGCCCACTCCGATCGATCAACCAGCCGAGAGCGGCTGACGAGTACCAGGTTGCACGGCATGTGTTCGGCCAACGCTCGGGCGATCGAGAGGCCGACTCCTCCCAACCCGCCGAGGACCAGGTAGGTGCCGTGCGGCTTGAGGATGGCCGGCGGCCGGCCGGCCGGGGGCATCAGCATTCGCTCAACGCCCGGTAGCCAGCGGTGGCGACCCCGCAGGGCAACCACGTCGGCGGTGACCGGCGAGTCCAGTTCCGCCACCAGCCCGTCAAGGGCGTCGGGGCTGCCCAGAGATGACTCATCGACATCGATGCTGGTACAGGTCATGTTGGAGTACTCGAGCGGGATCACCTTGGTGGCACCGAGCAGGGTGGCATTCTCCGGACGTATCCGTTCGCGGCCGGTGACGTCGTGCAGGCCGGTCGAGACGACATCGATTCGAACCGGCTTCATGGCTGCTTTCCTGCCCAGGGCGCGAGCGAGGTTGAGCACGCTGTGGAGGCCGCGCTCCTGTGAGGAGTCGAGAGAATCCAGCCCCCCGGTGACGGCGTCGGGGGTGGCGGTCCACAGGTGGAGGACTCGCTCGCCCAGGGCACGGCGGGAAGCCAGCTCCTCCATGAGGGCGTCGTATTGGCTCTCTTCTCTCGGATTGAGCGTGAATCGAGATTCGCCGGCGGTGAAGTCGGCGCCCATCTCTACTGTGCTGACCCGATCACCGCGCCGGCGGAGCCGTGAAACGACGGCTTCGGCGAACTCACCGGAATCGGAGAAGATGAGCCAGGAGGTGGGCTCGGTGGGCACGGCGGTGGTGACCGGTGGAGCCGTGCGGGTCCAGGAGGGGAGGTAGAACCAGTCGTCGGGTTCTTGCTGCATGCGGGGGAGGTCCCCGACGTCCTCGCCGGTTTGCCGGTGAGCAACGGCCAGGGAGCTGTAAACCGGTGCCGCCCAATGCCGGCTGCGTTGGAAGGGATAGGTGGGAAGCGGTACTCGGCGCCCGCCGGCCGAGACGGCACTCCAGTCGGGCTCGAATCCCGCCAGCCACAGCCGCCCGACCCCTTCGAGCAGCGACGCCA
Organism: uncultured Acidimicrobiaceae bacterium; assembly: GCA_947259275.1. Taxonomy (GTDB): domain Bacteria; phylum Actinomycetota; class Acidimicrobiia; order Spongiisociales; family SHLN01; genus SHLN01. Next base: position 10,567 of record CAMYMH010000046.1, read on the forward strand.
TGTCGTCCTTCTGTTCTTGGGGATGGCGCAGCAAGGTGGTGGTGGCGTGGGAGCCCGTCCAGCCGGCGTGCTGACGGGCGAGGGTGGCAAGCGTCCTTCCGGGGCCAACCTCGAGCAGCACTCGATCCGGTGTCCCGAGTAGCTCGGCGAGGTTGTCGGCGAATCGGACCGGGTTGCGCAGATGCCGGGCCCAATAGTCGGGATCGGTCGCCTCGGCAGGCGTCATCCAGGTTCCGGTCAGGTTGGAGAGGATCGGCCGCGTCGGTTCACTGAGCGGGACGGTGGACACCACCCGGCGGAAGTCGTCGACGATGGGCTCCATCATCGGTGAATGGAACGCATGCGAAGTCACCAGGGGCTGGGTATCGATGCCGGCGGCCGTCAGCCGATCTCGGACCGCGTCGATAGCCGCCTGGGATCCCGACACGGCACACAGTGAAGTGCTGTTGACCGCCGCCAATGCGATCTCGCCACTGAGGAACGGGTGTACTTCGGCCTCGCCCGCCATCACCGCCAGCATTGCTCCCGCCGGAAGTGCCTGCATCATTCGACCGCGTTCGGCGACGAGGCGAAGGGCGTCGTCGCGGTCCAAGATTCCGGCCATGGTGGCGGCAACGTATTCCCCGATGCTGTGACCCACCACCGCCACCGGTTCGATACCCCACGAAGTCAGCAGCCGGGCGAGCGCGTGCTCGATGACGTAAAGAGCGGGTTGGGTGAATTCGGTGTCATCCAGGTCGCCTACTCCCTCCCCGCCCAGAATCACCTGCCTGATGTCTGTGCCCATCAGCGGCTCGAGAACGGCGGCACACTCATCGACTTCCGACCGGAAGATCGGATGTGCGTCGTATACGCCGCCGGCCATTGACCCGTACTGGGCGCCCTGTCCGGAGAACATGAACACGACCTCCGGCTCGGTCTCGACCGGGCCGGAGGAGGCGGCGCCGGTGGCGGCCGGGCTCGCCAGCGTGGTTGCCGCCCCGGTGGCGGTTGTGGCAACCACGATTCGACGGTACTCGGTGCTGCGACGCCCGAGCTGCAAGGTGTGAGCCGCGTCGACCAGGGCGGGGGCCGAATCCTCGGCGAGATGCTCGGCCAGTGCGCCCGACAGCTCGGCGAGCGCAGCCTCCGTGCGAGCGGAAACCGGAAGCAGCTGCCACGATGGTGATGGATCGGGGCGGGGTTGGGAGGGCGCTTCCTCCAGCACGATATGGGCATTGGTTCCGCCGATCCCAAACGAGCTCACCCCGGCCCGTCGGGGGGCATCGCCGGGCTGCCACGACACCACCTCGGAGTTGACCACGAACGGACTGCCTTCGAAATCGATGTTGGGATTCGGCTCGACGAAATGGATCGTCGGAGGGATCTCGCCGATCTCCAGCACCAGAATCGTCTTGATGAGGCCGGCAATTCCGGCGGCAGCATCGAGGTGGCCGATGTTGGCTTTGACCGACCCCACATGGCAGAAACCGGCCGCCCGGGTCGTCATTCGGAACGCCCTCGTCAACGCCGCGATCTCGATTGGATCCCCGAGTGCGGTACCGGTTCCATGGGCCTCCACATAGCCGATCGACCCGGCGTCGACACCGGCCACTGCCTGGGCAGCTGCGATGACGCCCGCCTGACCGGTCTCCGATGGAGCTGTGAACCCAATCTTGTCGGCTCCGTCGTTGTTGACCGCCGAGCCTCGGATGACCGCCCGGATGGTGTCGCCGTCCTCGACGGCGTCCGAAAGCCGCTTGAGCACCACGGCCCCGCACCCCTGGCCGAGCACGGTTCCGTTCGCCTTGGCGTCGAAGGCTCGGCAATGCCCATCCGGGGAGAGGATCATGCCCTCCTGATAGAAGTAGCCGCCCAGCTGGCGCAAGTTGAGGCTCACCCCGCCGGCGATGGCCAGCGAGCACTGGAAGCTGAGCAGGCTCTCGACCGCAAGATGGACCGCCACCAGCGATGTGGAACAGGCGGTTTGTACCGTCATGGCCGGGCCGGTGAGGTTTAGCCGGTGTGCCACCCGGGTCGCCAGCGTGTCCCCGAAGGTGCCGATCAGTGCTTCGAATGACCCCGCCGCGTCGGCCGGGTCTGGTTGAGCCATGAGCCGGGCGTAGTCGGCCGGGTTGGCGCCGGCGAAGACCCCGATGGGATCTGTCGTCGACCACGGGTCGTTGCCCGAGTCCTCCAGCGCCTGCCAGGCAGTCTCGAGGAATATGCGATGCTGGGGGTCGATGTGTTCCGCCTGGCGGGGAGTGAAGCCGAAGAAGGACGCATCGAACATCTCCGCCTCATCGAGGATCGTCCCCGCCGCCACAAATCGTGGGTGGTTCCTGACTTCGTCCGGGATTCCCAACTGGTCGAGGGTTGCCTCGTCGAACTGGTGAATCGACTCGACACCGGCGCGCAGGTTGCGCCAGAACCGGTCGAGGTCGGGCGCGTCCGGGAACCGTCCGGCCATACCGACGACGGCAATAGCGAGATCTTGGCTCTCGGTCACCGAATGGCTTCCCCTTTTTTCCGCCCGAAGCTTCCGCCCGACAAACGCGGCCATCATACCGGCTACCCTGAGTGGCAATTACCGCGTGATGCTGTCACTTTGGGTGGTATCCAAACCCGTTTGTGTCATTCTATGTCTAGAACTATGGCTGGAGGTTGAGTAGGTGGATTTCGAGGCGCTGGTCTCGTACCTAGCGGAGAACGATGTCAGCGTCTGGGTGGAGGCGGGGGAGCTTCGGTATCGCGGCGACACCGAGGTGATCACGCCGGTTGTGCTCGGGCACATGGCGAGAAACCAGACCCGGTTGCTGGATCACTTCGCGCAGTCCGACCGGCCCTCGCCCGGGTCCGCCGGGCTCACCAGGCGTGCCGGCCCTGGGCCCTCTCCCCTCTCGGTCGACCAGGAGTCCTTGTGGTTCCTGGAACAGCTCCACGGGGGCAATCCCTCCGACCATCTGTCCCATGCGCTTCGCATCACCGGGAGCCTCGACACCTCCCGCCTCGAGCGAGCGCTGTCCGAGGTGGTCGCTCGCCACGAAATCCTCCGGACCACCTTCGCCGACGGCGCGGACGGTCCGGTTCAGACGGTACATCCGCCGGCCCCAATCACCGTCGACGTCCACGATCTGGAGAATCTGCCATCAGTGCGGCGCCAGTCGGAAGCCCGGCGAATCTGCACTTCCGAGTTTCTGCGCCCCTTCGATCTGGGTCGGGGCCCGATCTTCCGGATCAGCGTGATCCGGCTGATGGAGGATGAATGGGTACTCCTGGTTGTCGTGCATCACATCGGGTTCGACAACATGTCGTTCGGGATACTGTTCGAGGAGCTGGCCCACTTCTACGCCGGGTACGCGACCGGACGGCCCGCCGAGCTCCCCGAGCTGCCCATCCAGTACGCCGACTACTCGATTTGGCAACAAGAGCAGCACCGCCGCGACCGAATCACCAAGCAGACCGGGTACTGGCAGGAGGTCCTGGAAGATCCAATCGTGCTGGAGCTTCCCACCGACCGACCCCGACCCAACCTGCAATCACCGTTTGGGGCGCGGCAACCGCTGGTTATCTCGGCGGAGCTGAAGCAGGCGTTGCAGCAGGTGGGACGCCGCGAGGGTGCCACGCTCTACATGACCCTGCTGGCAGCCACCCAAGCACTGCTTCACCGCTACACGGGACAGGACCGGATCGCGGTCGGCGGGCCCGTCTCGGTCCGCACCCGTCCCGGACTCGAAGGCATGCTCGGTCTGTTCCTCAACGTGCTCGTGCTGCAATCCGAAGTCGAACCGGAGGTGACGTTCCGGAGTCTTCTCAACCGGGCACGGACGGCGGCGCTCGGAGCGTACGCCAACCAGGACGTGTCGTTCGAGCGCCTGGTCGGCGTCCTCCACCCAGATCGAGATCTCAGTCGCAACCCGCTGTTCCAGGTCATGCTGCAGCTTTCACCCCAGCAACCCATCGAGCTCCCGGGGTTGGAGGTAGCCCCCTTCGACTTCGAGCGCGGGACGAGTCAGTTCGACCTCTCCATTCACCTATTCGAGGTTGACGACCGACTGGACGGCTTCATCGAGTACGACACAGACCTATTCGACTCCGGGCGAATGGAACGCATGGCGGGCCACTTCGAGACCATGTTGTGGGGTCTCGCCGCCAACCCCGACCTGACGGTGACTGAAGCCCCATTGCTGACCGATGCCGAGCGCGCTCAGCTGCTCAGCGACTGGAACTCGACCGAAGCCTCGTTTCCGGCCGAGAGCTGCATCCATGAGCTGTTCGAGAACCGAGTCGACCTCGAACCCGATGCGATCGCCCTGGTTTTCGGCACTGAGCAGCTGACCTATCGGGCACTCAACGAACGCGCAAACCGCCTCGCCCACCGGCTGGTCGAGATGGGAGTCGGGCCCGACGTCCTGGTCGGCATCGCCCTCGAGCGGTCCGTCGACATGCTGGTGGCCGTGCTCGCCACTTTGAAGGCGGGTGGGGCCTACCTGCCGATGGATCCCAGCTTTCCCAAAGAACGCCTCTCCTTCATGCTCGAAGACAGCGGAGCCGGCGTCGTCATCACCCGGGAGACCTCCGAAGGGAGCTTCCTGGGAGGTTCGGCCCCGGTGTATCTCGATCGGGACGAAGCAGGCTGGTCGCGGTATTCAACCGAGAACCCGGCCAAAACGGCGGCTCCCGAGAATCTGGCGTACGTGATCTATACCTCGGGATCGACCGGGGTCCCGAAGGGAGTGATGGTTCCACATCGGGCGGTCGTCAACTTCGTTACCAGCATGAGCCGCACCCCCGGCATGATCGCCAAGGATCGCATCGCGGCCGTGACCACCCTCTCGTTCGACATCCACGTCTTGGAGCTGCTGCAGCCGCTGACGGTGGGAGCAGCCATCGTCCTGGTATCGACCGACGACGCGGCCGACGGGGCCGAACTGGCCCGGGTGCTGGTCGACTCGGAATCCACCATGATGCAGGCAACCCCGGCCACCTGGCGACTTCTGATTGAGGCGGGATGGACCGGGCCGCCGGGCTTCAAGGCGCTGTGCGGCGGCGAAGCCCTTCCTCCGTCGCTGGCCACCGAGATCATGGCCCGCTGCGACCAGGTATGGAACATGTACGGGCCTACCGAGACCACCGTCTGGTCGACCTGCGCTCTCCTCACTCACGAAGGCGATGTTCCGATCGGCCGGCCGATCGACAACACCCAGCTATTCGTCCTGGACCGGCAGCTGAACCCGACGCCCATCGGCATCCCCGGTGAGCTTCATATCGGAGGAAACGGAGTTGCGGCCGGCTACTTCGAACGACCCGATCTCACGGCGGAGCGTTTCATCGACAACCCGTTCGGCGTGGAGAACTCCCCCCGCTTGTACAAGACGGGCGACCTGGTTACCTACCGGCCGGACGGGACCCTCGACTACATCCGCCGCCTCGACGACCAGGTCAAGGTCCGTGGTTTCCGGATCGAGCTGGGCGAGATCGAGGCGGTTCTCGCCCGACACGCCGCTACCGAGCAGGCGGCGGCGGTGGTGCGGGAAGACGAGCCGGGCGATAAGCGGTTGGTCGCCTACGTGGCAACCCGACCCGGAACCGCTCCCACGGTCAGTCAGCTGCGGGCCTTCCTGCTCGACACCCTCCCCGCCTACATGGTTCCATCGGCCTTTGTCCTGCTGGAGTCGCTTCCCCTGACTCCAAACGGCAAGGTGGACAAGAATGCGCTGCCCGAACCGGACCGGTCCCGCCCGGCCCTCGAAACGACGCACACCGGGCCCCAGAACGAGGTCGAGGCAACCATCACCGGCATTTGGCAGGAACTCCTGCGCCTGGATGACATCGGAGTGCACGACGACTTCTTCGATCTCGGTGGCCATTCGCTGTTGATGATGCAGATGAGGACGCGACTGGAACACTCGTTCCGCCGGCAGGTGCCACTCATGGAGCTCTTCCGACACTCGACCGTGAGCCGGCTGGCGCTCCTCTTTGCAACCGCGCCGGAAGACTAGAGCGCCATCCACCGGCGGATCGGCCGGGTATGAACCGCAACCGGGTTGTCCTGCACCGGGCAGGCCGAATTCAATTCCGGCGGAGAGGGAGGGATTTGAACCCTCGAGGAGGTTTTACGCCCCCTACTCGCTTAGCAGGCGAGCGCCTTCGTCCGCTCGGCCACCTCTCCAGGCTGCGGGTATCCCCCCAGCCCCGAAAGGGTACCAGCGCGCTGCGAACGGCCGGCAGAAGATCTGAAATGATCGAACTCAAAGACTGCGGCTCAGGTGCCGATAGCTCTCCGATGGGGTATATCGACAAACCACCCACCATGAAGAGTCGTCGTAAGACTGGCCGCCGCACGACAGGTGATCGCCGCGACCGTCAGCGCCGTACTCGCGACCAGATCGTCGAAGAGGAGCAGCGGGGCGGTGACGAGCGCCGCACTGAAGAGCGCCGCAAAGGCGAGGAAGATCGCCGCAAGCCGTAGGTAGGCCCGCTCCCGGCGTCGCCCGGCGGCACCTTCCTTCCTGGAGGTGATCTATCGCGGTTTATGTGCGACGGGTTCGAGACGCCGCGCTCACGTGCTTCTTCCTTTCCCTTGAGGTGATCTGTCTCGGTTTGTGTGCGACGCCTTCGAGGATTCCCCCTCGTGTTCTGGCTCCTTCCCCTTGAGGGGAAGGTGGCCGAGGAGCGCAGCGACGAGGACGGATGGGGGGAGACACTCATGCCCGCAATTACAGTGATCTGCAGGGTTCCTGGCTTCCCATCGTGTCGCACCTATCGCGAAATGCGACACCTCGAGGGGAAGGTGGACGGGAACCCTTCGGGTAGTGACCCGCCTCGCGCCGCTATCACCTGCACCATGCGAAATGCCACACCCGGAATGACACGGAACCCCTCCCTGGACTTCGGCGAAATCCGATCGCCACGAGTTGCGTAGCAACTCGCAAGGAACTCGGCTTCGCCGAGTTCCCGCGGAGGGAGAGGGATTCGAACCCTCGGAAGAGCTTTCACCCTTCACACGCTTTCCAAGCGTGCGCACTAGGCCAGACTATGCGATCCCTCCTGGCGTCAGGTCCCTATGGGATTCGAAGCACATATGAGACAGGCGCTGGTCCTGGCGCGTGAGGCGGCCACGGGCGGAGAGGTGCCGGTGGGAGCCGTGCTGGTGGACGGCGACGGCGCGGTGATTGCCGAGGGTCGTAATCGGGTTGAAGAGCTCAACGACTCAACCGCGCACGCCGAGCTGCAAGTGATATCGGAGGCCGCCCGCCGGCAAATGGATTGGCGGCTCAGCGGCCTCACGCTGGTAGTGACTCTCGAGCCGTGCGCCATGTGCGCGATGGCCGCGGTCTGGTCCCGGATCGACCGCATCGTGTATGGGGCGCCCGATCCCAAGGCGGGAGCAGCGTGGAGCCTCTACAACATCCCCCAGGACAAGCGTCTCAACCATCACATTGAGCTGGTGGATGGGGTGCTGGCCGAAGAGTCGTCCAGCCTGCTGGAGGCTTTCTTTCAGGAGCGACGATGAGTACCAAAGCAGTCCTGTTCGATGCCGGCGGAACCCTGGTCACGATGGACCCCGGCATCTTTGGAGACCTGGTCGAGCCGATCCTCGGCGAACGGGCCGAACCAGACCGAATGCTGGCCGCCCACTATCACGCGATGGCAGCCATCGCCGACAACACACACCTGCTGGAGGGGGGCTCCGGCGTCTGGTGGCCCTGGTGGCTGGCGCAGTTTCTCCAGTTCTCCGGGCTGGTCCCGCACCCCGATGCGGTGGCCGCGCTGGCCACCAGCCACGGGATCTGGCGGCTCCCGCTACCGGGAGCCGTCGAGGGCGTGGCCGCAGTGGCTGCAGCCGGGTACCAGGTGGCGGTGGTGTCGAACGCCGACGGCAAGGTCAGCGATGACCTGGAGGCCGCCGGGTTCGGGCACTTGTTTGACACGATCATCGATTCGTCAGTGGTCGGGGTCTCGAAACCCGACCCGGCCATCTTCGCCTTTGCTCTCGAGGCGCTCGGGGTAGAAGCCGCTGATGCCTGGTACGTGGGCGACTCCCGCGTCTTCGACCTCGGCGGTGCCAAGGCCGCCGGCTTGGCCGAGTTCGTGCTGGTGGACCCGATCGGGCTGCAGGACGGTTACCAGCCCCGGGTTGCTGAGATCGGAGAGCTGCTGGAGCTGCTGGGCGACCAGGAGTAGGTCCACCTCAGCGGAGCGGGATTATCGTCCATCCGATCGGCGTAGAAACGGCCCATCGCGCGCGCGAACGAGGGGTGAATCCCTTGGAGGACGAGCCAGCCGCGTTCCTGGCGGGCGGTTATCCCTCTCAGGCGGCGGACCTCATCGGATACCGGGAGCTCCGCCACAATCGACTCGGCTCCGGCAATCCGTCCGACGAGGGCAACTGGGAGGCTGATCGGCCATACCACGAAGGGCCACGCTGGGGCGTTGACGAACGTCTTGCGGAGGGTTTTGGTAGCCGCCGGCCGGTCATCACACAGACCTTGGGGAGTATCTTTCCGACGGGAGCGATACGGCAGGGCTCCCTGACGGTGAACGCCTACGATGAATTCCGAATAGCTCTATCGCGCTCCGGGCTCGCGGGTGATGCTTCGTATTCGCTTAATGAGCTGATGGCTCAAACCCTATTCCGTCACCGTCTATGGGTGGAAGCATCTCGCCGCAAGGAGCGCTTCATCGGCATCGAGGGAGTCGAGCTGCGTCACATCAAGGACACGAGCGAGGTTTGGGTCAACATCATCGTGCCGGAGCGGGCGCTCGTTTGGCGTGGACGCTCAAAGACGGAGGTTCTCTCGGCCGCTGACTTGTCCGATGACTTCGACTTCGTGAGAGGCGCGATTGTCGACGATAGCAACTTGCCGCTGCGAGTATTTCAGCAACTCACCCCGTCGGTCTATGGCACCGGCCGTCCGATGACCTAATGGACGTGATCGACAACGTGAAGCCAAGGCTATGGAGGGCGACCATGTCAACCGTTCCCTTAAGCGGTACTACCTCTATCTCTCGGAACCCGCGGAGTCCCGATTGCCCCAGCTTCTCAGCATCTACCTCCGTATGTTCTACCTGGGATCAGTGACAAGGTACAACCCACCGCTCTTTCGCGAGATGCTCAGCGGACGCTATGGAGCCTTCCTCCGCGAGTTCTTATCATCGCAGCCTCGGCAGTTCGTTTACGGCATCGCCTGTGAGTTCAAGCAGCAGGAGGTGTCGCGGGCGGCTGTCGTCTAGGGACACACCTTCACAGCTTGATGAGCGCTAGCCAATCGCGTTGCGCCGGATTCCGGTTCCGACCCACCCAAGAACGACCGCCCGACGCCGGTCTGCCGGCTTCCCGAGATAGTTGGTTGGTCGGAACTCGTCCGAACCTCAACGTGCCCGAGAGGGGTGAAGACCGCGTAGTCGGGCACTCAAACGAGGTAGCGCTTCTGCAGCGCTTCAAATCCAGTCACCTGGAGGTAATCAGAGGACTATCGAACTTCCTCTGAGTAGTGGCCCACCACTTCTAGCGCGAAACTTCATGAGTCGCGCTCGCCCTCGGATGTCGGTGAACCCCCGTGTTCGACAACAAGGATGTCTGCAAGCTCGTCCGGCAATCTGTCTATCGCAGCGCTTGTCATAGCTATATTCCGAAGGTTCCGATACCACAACTTGCGCACAGACTTTGGCTCGAACCCGTGGATACGTGCAACCAAGGCTTCGAGCAGGTTCGTGTCACCAGGCCGACTGCCGGTTCTTCGACCTGATGTTGGAAAATCAGTCTCAGGCAATATCCGAGACAAAACAAAGGAGGTCCTCACCACCCAACAAGACCAATAAACGCGCAGATGTCAACCGGCGCAAACCGCGCAGATGTCAACCGGCGTTGACAAAAAAGCCCTCGGGCAGACCCTTCCCTCATGCAACTCGAGTGCTACCCGAATCGCCCTCCCCCAGGAATTGAGGGCAGGTCCGTAATCGGCGGGTCGCGGAATTCGCGTTCGTACAGCTCTTCGCGCTCGTGCCGCAGCAGCAATCTCCTTAGTAGCAGGGCGCAAGCCAAAACTACGATCGCAAGGATGCCGAAACTCATCATGACAACATTTTACTCCTTCGTTTCACTAGTTCCGCTCGGCGTTGCGGCGTCTGTCCCTCCGATTCCAGGCAACATATGGCTGCACAAACCTATCACTCGTTCTCAGCGCCCGCTGCTCTCGTGATCGACACGTTCCGCAGGTGCTCGGATTGACGATCGAAACAGGAGGAAAGTCGGACCGGTTCGGGGGAATCCGCTTGCGCCTTCAAGATTGCATCCAGCCAACTCGAACACGAACGGCGTCAGCTACTTCAAGCCCACTATGCCGAAGCCATTCCACTCGACCTTCTCAAGGCGGAACAGGACCGCATCCGCCTTGAACAAGCCCGCGCCCACGAAATCATCGCTGGCTGCCAACTCCACTACGACACCGCCATCGCCGCCCTCGATGACGCCATCACCCTCAGCCAGAACTGCCACCGCAGCTACCAACAGGCGCCACCACCAATCCGACGCCACTTCAACCAATCGTTTTTCAACAGGATCTACATTCACGAGGACATCATCACCAAGGTCGAACTGGCCGAACCGTTCGATCAGCTTCTCACCCGCACCTACCGGCGGTCAACACCCCAGAAACGCACAAACCCCACGCTGGTTCTTGCAGCGCAGGGTTCGAACGTCGACCTTTTGGCGGAGGGAGTGGGATTCGAACCCACGGAACCGGTTAACCCGGCTCAACAGTTTTCAAGACTGTCGCCTTCGTCCGCTCGGCCATCCCTCCGAGTCCCAGATTACGGCGACATCCATCGGGCGCGAGGCTAGATGGGCTCCCGGAGCGTTGCCTGCACCCGTCTGGCTATGAGGACGCTGCCCGAGAGGACCACAAGGGCCAAAATGCCGACCCCCCACAGCCAACCGCTCGGACCGGGTTCATCCGGCTCCCCTGGACTCCCGATCGGCAACGCGGCTGTCTCCACGATCGCGGGTTCTTCGGCCGAGATTTGAGCAGGGTCCAGGGCTGGCTCTGAGCCGTCTTCAACCTGAATTGGATCCTCGACTTGAAGGGAATGGTCGTCCGACGCCAACACCGCTGGTTACGGCTGATTCGTGTTCGTCCTCGGCCGGGACAGACTCCTCGAGGCCAATGGTGAACCAGCAGCACGTGATGGTTCCAACGAGGTTCTGCTCACAGCCCTCGTTGCATACCCAGACCCAGTAGTTGCCTGACGCAACCTCCGGGACAACAAATGACACGTGAACTTGGTGTGCACCCCGCCCTCGGACGTTGGGAATCCAGAGCTCTTCGAGTCGGCGACTCCAGACGAGCGACCCCAGAACACCCGAGAAGCGCCGCTTAGGGCTGCTTCCTCTCGGACCTGACCCGGTTCACGAAACTCTCGCCGTTTGGGACCCGGCCTTCAACGCCGCCTTCCCGCTGCTTTCTGAACAACGAACGCCCTCGGGCGGGGGATCAGCCCCGCATGA
>CAMYMH010000047.1 GCA_947259275.1 uncultured Acidimicrobiaceae bacterium
CCTGGTAGGCACAGAGCACAAACGTGAGCAAGTCGTAGTCGTGACCAGTGTCTGTCAGAAGCCGGTCGAGCACATCGGAGTCGATGCCTCCATGCCTGGCTTCGGACGTCACGCGGCGGCGGGGACGTCTTCGAGGACCTCGGCCAGCCGGTTGATGCTGATTGGCTTGGTCAAGACTGCGTCGATGCCTGCCCGCCGGAATCGCTCACCATCGTCGGCCATGGCACTGGCGGTGACGGCAACCACGAATGGCTGGTTGATCTCGTCGCCGAGTGCCCGGATCTGGTCGGTCGCCTCGACACCGTCGAGCCCCGGCATCCGGATATCCATCAAGACAACGTCATAGTCGGAGGTGGTGACCGCTTCGATGACGCCGAAGCCATCCTCGGCGATATCGGCGGTCAGTCCGAGTTGCCTGAGGAACGCCAGTAAGACCTTGCGGTTTACGAGGTGGTCCTCGGCGATGAGGATGCGAACGGATGCGTCCATTGATGAGTGGTTTCGGTCCCCGAATTGCCAAACCGTAGGGATTCCTGCCGACTGCGACAGGGTGTGTAAAGAAACGGTAAATCCGGGTAAGGACGGGGTAATTCCCGAGCGGGTTGGTCAAATCCCGGTCGATACGCCTCCCACACCACATTGAGGAGAGAACATGACCGTCCGTAGCATTCTGGGAATTGCCGCCCTGGCAGTTGCCATCTTCGCGGCATCCATCGTCCCCGCCATCGCCGGCCTGGGCGAGCCGGCATCGCCGGCCGGCGCCTCAACGCCAGAGCCGATCGTGCTCATCGATACCGGCGTCACCGTCTCCGAGGACGGCCAGTCGGCCATCAGTGCCTATTCGGTCACTCTGGGCGACAACTAGCTAGCACCTGCTCTCCGTGCTTGCCCGTTGGTGCGACGGCTCATCCGGGGACTGATCCAACACATCGATTCCGGTCGTCAGTGTGACGCCAGCACTTCGTCGATGGCGCATCTCAATTCCTCGAGCCGTACCGGTTTGGAAAGCAGACTGTCCAGCCCGATCGCCAGGTGGTTGAGCTTGTGGTCGGCCGTCGCGCTTGCGGATACTCCGATTATGCGGGGTTGATGGACTTCGGTTTTGAGCCCACGGATCGCCTCGGTGGCGGCGATGCCGTCCAAGCGGGGCATGCGGATGTCCATGAGGATCAGATCGTAATTCACGGCCTGAACTCGCTCCAGTGCCTCCTGACCATCGTTGACTACGTCGGGGTCAAACCCGAGCCGATGGAGGAAGGCCGTTAGGACCTTGCGGTTGAGTTCGTTGTCTTCAGCGACGAGTACCCGCATCGAGTTCCGGTCCGTCCCGGTGAGGTCTTGTCCCCTGTGCATCACTGGCTACTCGGCTTTCCCTCACATCAACTGAAGCCTCGTTGTGTAAAAAGCCTGTAAAGCGAGGCCACGGGGCGGTGCATCTTCTCCGGGCAGAGACGATTCCTGCCGAAGCGGGAGTCAGCTCAACGAGGAGAGAAGAGTTGACACCACTTTCCCCGGGCGCCTGGATTCCGAATCGAATCGGATCTCAAGCAGCAACGGAGCATGCCCGATACCGAGTGGGCAGATACAGGACAAGCACATGACTACTGGGCCTCCGACCCCTTTGAATGAAGCGGCTCGACTCGCCGAGTTGGCCGCGTACGACATTCTCGACACCGAGGCAGAGGCGGCCTATGACGACATAACCTTTCTCGCCTCCCAGATTTGTGAAACCCCGATCGCGCTGGTGAGCTTTGTCGATCAAGATCGGCAATGGTTCAAGTCCAAAGTGGGCCTTGCCGCCTCGGAAACGAGCCGGGATCTCGCGTTCTGTGCTCACGCCATCCACGATCCCACCGATCTGCTTGTTGTAGCGGATGCCACCAACGACCTACGGTTCGCTCACAATCCGCTCGTGCTCGGTGACCCGAACATCCGTTTCTACGCGGGGGCGCCGCTCACGACGGCGGCGGGGAATGCGTTAGGCACATTGTGCGTCATCGATAATGTGCCGAGAGACCTTGAACTCCACCAGCAAGAGTCGCTTCGTGCGCTCTCTCGAATGGTCATGGCTCAAATGGATTTGCGCATCGCCCGCGACGATGCTCAAGCGGCGGATCGGGCCAAGATGCTGTTTCTCGCCAATATGAGCCACGAGATCAGAACTCCACTCAACGGCATTCTCGGGTTATCGGAACTCATGTCGATCGAGGCGTGAGATGATCGGTACCGCGAGTATGCCCAGGACATCAATTCCTCGGGCGAGCATCTGCTCGGACTCATCAACGACATCCTCGACCTGTCTTCCATCGAGGCCAACAAACTCACCCTCACCGAAGCGCCCTTGAACCTGGCGGAGACCGTCGAGGCGACAATGCGGATGCTTACGCTCCACGCCGACGGCAAGCACATCACCCTCACGCGCCGTCTCGCGCCGGATTTGATCACGATCTACGCCGATGAGCGACGCCTCAAGCAGGTCATCATCAACCTGGTGACCAACGCCATCAAGTTCACGCCGGAGAACGGCGAGGTCACGGTGCGTGCCGACAGGATGGACGTTGGAGGCGTGCGGATAGAGGTATCCGATACCGGGATCGGGATGACCGACGAAGAGATGGAAACGGCCCTGACCTCCTTTGGGCAGATCGCCAACGATGTTTCGACCCAACCCGGATCAGGCCTGGGGTTGCCAATCACCAAGCGATTGGTCGAAGCCCACGGAGGGACGCTCCGGCTCGAATCTGCTCCCGGTCTCGGTACGACGGCGATCGTCGAATTCCCTCCGCACCGAACGGCCGCCTGACGCTCAGGGGGCAGACGTCTTTGCAGGCACCCGCCTCGGCGGCGTCGGTCTCCACCACCTGCACTCGGCGGCTATCCGTGGGTAGCCTCCCGGTGACCACCGGTAGAGGACGGAATGTGTCAACGCTGACGATCAACGATGAGCGGTTTCTGTCCGACCTCTATCACCTGCGCACCTTCGGCGCCGACGGCATCGGGGTGATCAGACCCTCGCTCTCGACACCCGATGTCGCCGCCCGGCATTGGCTTCGAACTCGGATGGAGGAGGCGGGACTCGAGGCCCAGATCGACCGTGTCGGAACCGTGTTCGGCCGGTCACCCCGCCCTGGTCCGGCACTGCTCCTGGGATCTCATACCGACACCCAGCCGAAAGCTGGATGGCTGGATGGTGCCTTCGGGGTGATGGCGGCGCTGGAGGTTGCCAGGACCCTCCGGGAGCAGCCGGAGACCGCCGGACTGGCGGTCGATGTCGCTTCGTGGATCGACGAGGAGGGCAGCTTTCTCGGGTTCCTCGGCTCGCGCTCGTTCTGCGGACTACAAGACCTCTCACTCATCGACACCGCCACCGGCCGCGATGGGCGTCTCCTCGTCGCCGCCCTGGCCGAAGCCGGTCTTGCGGGTCGACCGCGAGTACAGATGGAGGACGGCCGGTACGCCGGGTACCTCGAGGCACACATCGAACAGGGACCGTTCCTGGAAGCGGACGGCAACCGAATCGGGGTCGTGACCCGCATCGTCGGCATCCGGACGATGCTGATCCGGTTCACCGGCATCCAGAACCACGCCGGCACCACCCCGATGCCCATGCGAAAGGATGCCGGTCGGGCTCTGGTCGAGTTCGTCAATCGGATCCACGCCGAGTTCCCCAAGATCGCGGGCGAGCGGACCGTCTGGACCGCCGGCCGCATCGAGTTGGATCCCGGCGCCGCCAGCGTCATCCCCGGCGCGGCTGAGCTGACCCTCCAGTTCCGGGACCCGGAGTCGGAGATGATGAACCGTTTGCAGGAACGGGTCTTCGAACTGGCTGCCGAAGCCGACGGTGACATCGGGGTCGAGGCAATCATGGAACCCGGCACCGTCGAACCGGTGGCCATGGACGAAGACTTGCTGGAACAAGTCGCCGCGGCCGCAGAGAGTCACGCCCCCAACAACTGGGTCCGAATGCCGTCGGGTGCCGGACACGACGCACAGGTGCTGGCCTTGCGGATGCCGTCCGCCATGCTCTTCGTGCCGAGTATCGGCGGCATAAGCCACGACTTCGCCGAGGACACTGCCGATGAGGATCTCGTCTTGGGTTGTCAGGTCCTGGCGACGGCCGTCGAGTCCATCCTCAAAGCCGCCCCGGCTGCCCCTCCATCAAGACCTGCCTAGATGTCAGAAGAAGTCGAGGACCTCGGTTCCGCATCGGGAAGCCTGACTCAGAAGACGCTGGGGTCCTCGCTCGGCGTGCCATCTGTGGCACTTCTCTCCCGGCCGCCCTGGTCGAGTCTGAAGGGTGGATAGCGGTCGGTCATGAGGCTGACGTATGCCATCACGCGGAAGACCCACCGATTGAGCCCAATGATGAAATCGAACAGTGGCCGCGGGTAGCGCCCGGTGAACAGGAGCACTACGGCAGCAATCAAGACCAGAACCGAGACCAGGCCTCCGCCCCACGGCCCGCGGTCCCACCACACGTAGCCGGAACCGGTGATGAATCCCAACACCAGGTAGTGCGGGATGGCGAGGAGCCACCACTTCACGAGTACCAGGCCGCGCGAGAGTTGCTCCGGATAGGCGACGTCCAGATCCGCCGGGTAGTCGGCCACCGGGTCGGTCGTGAAGGGCGGATAGCGGTCGGTGCCGAGGCCCCCAGACGCGGCGTAGTAGAGAACCCGCCAGGTCCAGCGCATCACCCCGACGTTGAAGTCGAAGATCCCCCTCGGGTAACGGCCGGTGAACAGGATCACCACCCCTGCAATCACCGTTAGCAGGGCAAAAGCGATCCAGAGGAAGGCGAGGACGATGAAGTGCGGGATGGCCAGGAACCACTTGACCAGCCACAGCCAGGGGGAAAGCGGCGCATCGATCTCGGCCTCCAGTCGCACCGGCTCCTCCGGTCCAGCTGGGGCCACCTCCGCCTCCGGCTCGGCCTCTCCTGGCACCGCTTCCGCGGCGTGACCCCGGGCGGCCAGCACAATGATCACCACAGCAACCAACAGGAGCATGGCTCCAATGATGAGCATCGTTATTGCGATGCCGAGCAGCGCTCCCGATCGCACGCCGACCGTCACATCGGCGAGGATCCCGGGCGAGCCGTCGGCGTTCATCAGCGTCGCCGTCCACTCGCCCTCCTCGACCTCCCAGATGAGCTCCTGGGTGCCGCGGCCGGACCTCGAGGCGACCCAGAAGTCCTGCTCGGTGGGCGCGGTCGGTGAACCGGTGCCGGCGATGGTGCGATACCGCACGTCCCCGTCCGAATCGACGTCGCGGATCTCGTCGCGGGCCACGTCGGCCAGATAGCCGTCAACGTCGGCCTCGAGGCCGATCCCGATGAAGACTTCAGATGACGGGTCGCCGGCGCCGGTGGCCCGCAGGCGCACCGAGACGTCCACCAGATCCAGGAGCCAGTCCGGCGGACCCGGATCCGCCCGCAGATCGACCTCACTGGTGGTGATGGCCGCCGTGGCGCTGTTGAGCCGATCGAGCGTGACGTCGAAATAGCCGTCATCCTCACGTTCGACCACATGAGCCACCGTCAGCACCGATCCACCCACGAAGAGCCCGAGTGCCGGAAGCAGCACCAGCACTCCGATGACAACTGCGACGATTCTCCCGGCCCTCATTCAGTTCGCCTCCCAGAGCTCGGCATAGGTCCAGCAAAACCGTATCGGTCCTCGATGACGCCCGTCAGAGCCGAAAGTCCCCCGGCGTCCGCCACCCCCGTATTCGAGCCAGCCGCAGCCAGACAACTCGAACTCGGACATCAAGGCCAGGACTCAGGACCGGTAGCTACGAGTTTCCGCCGGGCTCGTCTTCGCATCCGAAGAAGACCAGCACGACCTCCTGTAGCTCGGTGGGGATCCACGGCATGCCCTGAAGGGGCTCGCGGTCGGCGGTGGCGTCGAATTGGGCCTGTGCACCCTGGCAGAAAGCGATCATCTCCTCCTGGGCAGCGTTGGCGGCCTGCGCTTCCGGACTGTCGAACAGCAGGTTCAACTCGTCCTCCGTCTCGACGGCTTCTGCTCGTCGGGCCAGAGCGTCCTGGGCGGTCGTGAGCCGATTAACGATGTCGAGCGAGACGTTGTGCAGATCGGCGGCCTCCCTGGGGGGTTCGATTGCCTGGAGGCCTGCGCGCAGCTCGCGGTAGGCGGTCGCCAGCCCACGGTAGATCGCTTGATAGTCCTGAACCGTCGGAGGCCCGGACGGCCATTCAATGGTGAGCTCATCGAGTGTCTGGTAGAGGTTGTTCGTGACACCCTCAACCTCTTCGGCATACTCGGTGAGTGAAGGCTCACCGCCTCCGCAGCCGGCGACCAGCGCCAGGCAGGTTGCGAGGACGATGTGGCGCATCGGAGGCTCCTTCCTCCTTCGGGCAGTCCTTTCCCGTTCGGTCAGTGCTCTCGCGCTTGTCGCCAGAGCCCGATGGCCATTCCCGAGAAGCCGAGCGTTCCCACCGCGGCCCAGAGGACTGTGAGCCACGACATGTTGTCCGCAAACGTGAATTTGGCGATCACGCTCACGGCGCACCAGACGGCGCCGGCAGCCGCAAGCACGAGCCACAAGATCGTTCGCCACCGTGGCCGTGGCTTCTTCGGGGTTGTCTCGATATCGACTTGCGTCGTCATGTCACCCCCTTCTTTGGTGCCAATCTGACGTCTCAATCCCCAGGCGGCTAGAGGCCTTCGACCGTTCTGGAAGTTCATCACAGTCTCCCCGACGAATCGCCGCAGGCGGTGCTTCGATCAGTCCCGGTTGCGGCGTGGGGGCTCGATGGTGAGTGAGATGATGCGGATCGAACCCTGCCGCTCAGCGCGGTCCCGCTTGGGGGTGATCATGCTGGTCCTGCTCTGGAGGCGTGCCCAATCGACCTGCCTGGGCGGCCTCCGCCTGACCGCCGGAGTGTGGGGCGCGGCGTTGGCGCCTTGCAGGACGCTGCGACTACGCCGTGCGTATCGCCTGACCGGCATTGCTCCCTCCGGGTCCTCATCAGTGTTTCATGAGCGAGCTGAGTTTCCAAGCGATTTGGTGAGATTCCGACCCGGAGGCGGTCCTGGCGCTACTCCTGCCAGGTGGCGGTCTGCTCCAACCACTGGTGGCATTCTCGAATCCTCGGCTTGACCGCGTTGTGTGGCCCTCCGGACGGTGTACTGCTGGAGCGGTTACCTCAAGGCGCCCCGCCGCCCGTCCGAAATAGTGCGGTAGGCCACAAATGCCGGAGGAGCCCGCACACATATGTCACGACGACGACCGCAGGACAACTGGGATGCGATGGTCAAGCTCTATCTCGACGAGATCGGGACGTACGAGCTGCTCGACGCCGAAGGCGAGATCGAGCTGGCCAAGCTGATCGAAGAGGGCGAGGACGCTCGCCAGGCACTGAGCCGAGCCCGCTCGGGAGCCCGCCGCGCCGAGCTGGAAGAGCTGCTGCTGGTGGGCGAAGATGCCAAGGCGCGATTCATCCAGGCCAACCTCCGACTCGTCGTATCCATCGCCAAGCGCTACACCGCTTCGGGCCTGCCATTCCTCGACCTGATCCAGGAGGGCAACCTTGGCCTGATCCGCGCGGTTGAGAAGTTCGATTGGAAGAAGGGTTTCAAGTTCTCGACGTACGCGACCTGGTGGATCCGCCAGGCCATCAACCGGGCTATCGCCGACAAGGCCCGCACCATTCGAGCTCCAGTCCATATGACCGACGCCATCGGGCGCATCCAGAAGGCCGAGTCGTACATCTTTGCCCGTCTCGGTCGCGCCCCCACCGTCGAAGAGCTGATCGAGGAGACCGGCATCGAGCGCCGCAAGGTGATGCAGGCCATCAAGGTTGCTCCGGAACCGATATCGATCTTCGACCCGGTCGGTGATGATGGCGCAATGGTGGGCGACTTCATCGAAGACCATGAGTCCCTCAGCCCGTTTGAGTTCGCCGCCGCCAACCAGCGCAAGAAGGTGCTCGGGCAGCTGCTCAGCAACCTGAACGAGCGCGAGCAGCGGGTGCTCACGCTGCGCTTCGGCTTGCAGGATGGCATCCCCCGCACCCTTGATCAGGTGGGACGGGAGTTCCGGCTCACCCGGGAGCGAATCCGCCAGATCGAGGGCAAGGCCATGGCCAAGTTACGACACCCGGCCAATCCGGGGGAAGTCCAGGCGTTCGTCTCACTCAAGGACTGATCGACTGATAAGGTGCGCCGATGCGCCGGCGCCTAATCAAAATCATCGTCGCGGCGTTGGTTGCCGCCGCCTGCAGCGACTCGGAAGACCCGAGCGCGTCCTACTTCGTGGACGCGGCCGCCATCTCGACGCGCTATGAGTCCGCCGCCGCCACCCACTTCAACGAATACCAGGTCGCGCTCGAAGCCGCCACCGCCGAAACCGGCGACGCCATCTTCGTAGATGCCAACAAAGGCCTGTTCGGCAGTCTGGCCACCGAGTTCGAAACCGCCGTTGACGACCTCAGCGCGTTGACGCCTCCCACCGATGTGGTATCTCCCCACGACGCCTGGATGGCGGCGGCTCGAGAACTAAACGACGTGTTCCAGAGCGCCGCCAGTCAGCTGGCCACACTGGCCGAGGCCCCGGCGGTCAATTCGGTGGTGAGCGCGCTGCCCCTGGCCGATGTGCAAGCTGCCTATCGGGCCGCCTGTGAGGAGGTCGCCGTACTGGCCGAAGGCGATCCGACCGCAGTCATTGCCTGCAACCCGGTGTCGGGCGGAGCGTAGGAACCACCGGTTCTAGCCCTGCAGCCAGCGATCGCCGGTGGCGTGCGGCAGCTTGTGAGAAGAGGGTGGCCCCCAGGTCCCGGCCGCGTACTGCTCGGGGATGGGCGGGTCATCGAGGATCGACTGATAGAGGCTCCAGGCAGCCTCCACTTCGTCTGAGCGGACGAAGAGGGTCTGGTCGCCAAGCACGATGTCCTCGATGAGCGTGGCATAGGCACCGGGAAGCTCACCAAAGGCCTCCGCATACCTGAAGTCGAGCGGCACCGTCTGAAGCCGCATGTCTTCGTCCGGCGCTTTCACGTCAAACAGCAGCTCGAATCCCTCGTTGGGCTGCAGGGTGATGATGATGGCGTCGGAGTGAACATCGCAGGATCCGTTTACCTCGAAGAGACACACCGGCGGTTCCCGAAACCGCACCACGATCTGGGTCAGCCGCTCGGGAAAGCGTTTGCCGGTACGCAGGTAGAAGGGCACGCCCTGCCACCGCCAGTTGTCGATATAGAGCCGCAGGCTGACGGCCGTCTCAGTGGTTGAGCCCTCCGCCACGCCGGGCTCATCCTGGTAGCCGGGGACGGTCTCGTCCTCGATGACTCCGCCGGCGTACTGGCCATATACGACGTCCCCGGGAAGGATGGCAACGATGGACCGGAGGACCTTGACCTTCTCGTCCCGGATGGAGTCGGCATCGAGCTTCACCGGGGGTTCCATGGCCACCAGCGTCAGCACCTGAGTGACATGGTTCTGGATCATGTCACGGAAGGCGCCGGCCTGGTCGTAATACCCTGCCCGAGTCTCCAGGCCGAGGTGCTCGCCGACGGTGATTTCCACGCTCTTGACGAGCGACCGGTTCCACGCCGACTCGAACAGCGCGTTGGCGAACCGGAACACGAGCAGGTTCTGGACGGTCTCCTTGCCCAGGTAGTGGTCGATCCGATACACCTGGCGCTCATCGAAGTGCGCATGCACGATCTGGTTGAGCTCCCGGGCAGACTCGAGTGATCTTCCAAACGGCTTTTCGATTACCAGCCGGGTAAAGCCAGGACTTCGGTTGAGCCCGACCTCCCCGAGCCCATCGATCACTTGAGAAAACACCCGGGGCGGAATCGCGAGGTAGAACGCCCGATTGCCCGGCAGGTCGTGCTCGGCCTCGATCTGCTCGATCTTGTCGGCCACGGTCTGCCACCCGGCGGCATTGGAGGCGTAGTGAATGGAGCTGTCACACCAGGCCTTGACCGTCTCGGGCGCCAAACCGGCCAACCCGAGGCTCTGGCGGGCCCAGGCGCGATACCCGGCGTCGTCCTGCTCGGCTCGCCCCACCGCCAGCACATGCAAGCGGTCCTGCCAGCCGTTTTCCTCGGCAATCCGGGCAATGGCGGGAAGCAGCTTGCGGCGCGTCAGGTCGCCGCCGCCTCCGACGATGACAAACAGGATCGGTTGGAAGCCGCTCATCAGCCCTCCTGCTTGACGGCGTGCCCCCCGAATTTGCCGCGCATGGCCGACAGGACCCGATGACTGAACTCGACTTCGTCGCGCGACCCGATCCTGCGCATGAGCGCCAAGGTAATCACCGGAGCGGCCACATCCAGGTCAATGGCCTCGGCCACGGTCCAACGCCCTTCACCAGAATCGGGGACATAGGGGGCGATGCCCTCCAGGGTCGGGTTCTCCTCGAGAGCTTCGATGGTGAGATCGAGCAACCAGGAGCGGACCACGCTGCCGTGCTGCCACACCCGCCCGATCTGGGCCAGGTCGAGGCCGAACTCTTCCTTGTCGTGCATGATGGCGAAGCCTTCGGCGTAAGACTGCATGATTCCGTACTCGATGCCGTTGTGGATCATCTTCACGAAGTGCCCCGAACCGACCGGGCCCATGTGGCCCCAGCCGGTGGTGGGTGACGGAGCCAGCGTCTCGAAGATCGGTCGCAGCCGCTCGACCGTCTCGCCGTCGCCGCCGATCATCATGCTGTACCCCTCGGTGAGACCCCAGATGCCTCCCGAGGTGCCGACGTCGAGCAGGTGGATGCCTCGGGCGGCGAGAGTGGCGGCCATCCGCACGGTGTCCTTGTAGTTGGAGTTACCGCCGTCGATGACGGTGCACCCGGGTTCCAGCAAACCTGCCAGGGCGTCGAGAGTCGAGTTGGTGGGCCCACCCGCCGGTACCATCACCCACACGTGCCTCGGTGACTCGAGCTGGGCGACGAGATCCTCCAGGGACTCGGCGCCGCCTGCTCCCGCCTCGACCACTCGTTCGACCGCCTCGGAGTTGCGGTCGTAGCCGATGACCGAATGGCCGCCTTTCACGAGGCGTTGGGTCATGTTGGCGCCCATCTTGCCGAGTCCGATCATTCCAAGCTGCATTGGCTACTCCCTCAGGTTGATGCCGAGCCCCGTCAGCTCACTTCTCAGCTGGGAGGGATCTTCGTAGTGGATGGTGTGCATGCCCTCGGTGATGGCGCACTCGAGGTTGAGATCTCGATCGTCGACGAAGACGCACTCGTCCGGGCTCCGCTGGATGATCTGAAGCGCCAACCGGTAGATAGCTTGATCGGGCTTCTTGACCCCCAAGAACCCGGAGCTGAAGAAGGCGGTGAAGTAGCGCCGCAAGCCGAATCGCTCGATGCGGGCCTGGTTGAGCTCGAGCGATTCGTTGTTGAGGGTGGCGAGCAGGAAGTTACCAGTGGCGGCCAGCTCCTCGACAACGGCCAGGGCGTCGGGCAAGGCCTGCGACTCGGCCAGCATCGCTTCCCAAAACGCTTCCGGCGTGAAGCTCCGCTCCCGGTAGAACACGGTCCGTTGCAGGTATTCATGCCTGGTCATACGTCCGGTCTCGAATTCGGCCGCTACCAGGTCGTGGCGGTCACGGAACTCCTCGTAATCCAATCCGAATGTCTCAATGCAGTGACGACGGACATGACGATCCCACCCGTTGGTTAGCAGCACTCCCCCCAGGTCGAAGAAGAGAGTGGTGATGTCAGCCAAGCGAGCTCACCGTGTCGAGCAGCGCGTCCAGGCCGGCCGGCCACTCCGCTCCCAGCTGCACTCGGAGCACCCGCTGACCGCGCTCCTCAAGTGCCCGGTAGTCGCCTTCGGCCTGGCCTGCTACCAGCTTGGCGAAGCTGAAATCGGTCTCCGGCACCGCCACATCCGGGCCCGGCTCGTCCACCAGCTGGAGGAAGAGGGCGGCGCCCGGGCCACCCTTGTGCAACTGGCCGGTCGAGTGGAGAAATCGGGGCCCGAACCCGATGGTGGTAGCCGCACCGGTCAGATGTCGCAGATGGTGACGCAGGCCCTGCAGCAGCTCGGTGGCGGTGACCGTCATCGGCAGGTAGGCCGAGATCCCGACGTAGGCGTTCTCCGGCAGGCCCGCCAGCCAGCTGCCGAGCCGGGCGGCATCGGCCGGAGCGGCTGCTTCGATGGGAGCGCCCCCTGCCAGCTCGCCGGCCATTGCCCGGCGAGCGAGTTCCTTGGCGACCTGCACGTCCGGCTGATTGAAGGGGTGGATCCCGAGGATGGCTCCGGCGGCGGCGGTCGCCATCTCGGCGGTGAACATGGCACCGCCCAGCTCTTCTTTCCGGCCCAGGCGGATGCGAACCACCGGATGCCCGGCGGCGGCGATCTCATCGAGAGCATCCGACGGCTCACCGTCCGCATCGAGGTGGTAGGACAGGAAAAGCCGGTCTTCGCCGTAGGCGGCCGGCTCGGCCAGGTCTTCGCCCGCCACCGGCACGATGCCGGTGCCGTCCTTGCCGGTGCTCTCGGCGATGAGCTGCTCGAGCCAGTTGGGGAAGGCGGCCAGGCTCGCCGAGGTCACCACCGTCAGCTTGTCACGCCCGGCCAGTGCGGCCTCCCCCCAAATCGCTCCCAGCAGCAGGCCCGGATTGTCGTGTGCAGTGCCCCGGCACCCGTCGGCGGCCACGGCCGCGGCCGACACCAGGGCGGCAACGTCTATGCCGATCAGAGCGGCGGGCACCAGCCCGAAATACGTCAGGGCGGAGTACCGCCCGCCTACTTCGGGTGGGGTGGTGAACACGCGGCGAAACCCGCGCTCGGCGGCCAGGTCTTCGAGGGCACTTCCCGGATCGGTCAGGGCGACGAACCGCTCGCCCTGGGGCAGGCCCTCCCGAACTAATTGGTTCCAGAAATACCGGAAGAAACTCAGGGTTTCGAGGGTGGTCCCCGACTTGGAGGCGACCAGAAACAACGTGTTCGCCGGCTCGATGCGGTCGGCGACGGCTTTCACTGCGGCGGGATGGGTGCTGTCGAGCACGATCAGTTCCGGATACCCCTCGGCGTTTCCGAAGGTGGCCTGGAACACTTCGGGTGCCAGGCTCGACCCCCCCATTCCAAGCAACACGACAAACTGGGTCCCCTCGGCCGAGACCTCGGTTGCGAACTCCCGGAGCTCGGCCACCGCGCCGGCCATCTCGGCCGGCAGGCTGAGCCAGCCGAGACGATCGGCCAGCTCCGGGAGGTCGGTCTCGGCCCACACGGTCGGATCCTTCGCCCAAACCCGCCGGGCCATCCCTTCGGCGTCCCATTCAGCGAGCCGGGACTCGACGGCACCGCCTATCGGCCCAAGCAGAAGTTCCGGTTCAGCCGGCACGGACCAGCCCGGCCTTCTCCCCCAGCGTCGCCATCAGCGACTGGAAGGCGGCGGCAAAGGCCGCAACGCCGTCTTCCTGGAGCTGGGCGGTCACGTCATCGAAATCCACCCCCACGGTGGCCAGGCTGGCGATGGCGGCGTCGGCGCCGTCCCAGTCCTCCAAGAGAGTCGCGCCGCGGACTTCACCGTGGTGGCGGAAGGCGTCGATGGTGGCCGGCGGGGCGGTGTTAACCGTGTTGGGTCCGATCAGCTCCTCTACATACAGCACGTCGGAATACTCGGGGTTCTTGGTGCCGGTCGACGCCCACAGCAGCCGCTGCGGCCGAGCGCCCCGCGCCGCCAGATGTCCAAAGGAGTCCTCCCCGAACAATTCCTCATAGAGGCGATATGCCAGCTTCGAGTTGGCAATCCCGGCTTGGCCGCGCAGCGCCAGAGCCCGGTCGGTTCCCACCTCGGTCAGCCGGGTATCGGTCAGCGTGTCGACCCGGCTCACGAAGAACGATGCCACCGAGGCGATCCGGGAGGGGTCTTCAGCCGCCTCGAGGCCTCGGATGTAGGCACGGGCGATCGACTCGTAGTGGCCGAGCGAGAAAATGAGGGTGACGTTGACGTTGATGCCCTCGCCGATCAGCTGCTCGATGGCCGGCACCCCCTCGGCGGTGGCCGGCACCTTGATGAGGACGTTGGGCCGATCGACTGCCGCCCACAAGCGCCGGGCCTCAGACACAGTGGCCTCGGTGTCCGAGGCCAGCAAGGGCGACACCTCCAAGCTGACAAAGCCGTCCGCCCCATCGGACTCGTCGTACACCGAACGAAGAATGTCGGCGGCGGCACGGATATCCTCGATGGCGAACGACTCGTAGAGATCGTTCACCGAGCAATCGGGCTCGGCCTCGAGTGCCTCCCGGATATCGTCGTCGTACTCGGTGCTGTCGGCGATCGCTTTCTGGAAGATCGACGGGTTGGAGGTCACACCCCGGATGCCTTCTGTCACCAGGCCGGCAAGCCCTCCGTCTTCCAGCAGGTCTCGCCGGATGAAGTCGAACCACACGGAAGTGCCGGCCTGGTGGATGTCATTGAATATGGTCATGCTTCCTCTTCACTCATCGCTGGATGGTCACCCGGTAGTCGGTGGCGTCCCATTCCTGGGTATCTTGCCAGCGGAAGGTGAAACGCACGTCATGGCCCGGTACATTCCCGGGCGCCAGATCGGCGTACCAGATGCCGATCGCGGTGGCGGTGCCAGTCATCTCGTGCCGAGTCTGCCAGCCGTCGCCGCTCCATCGAAGCGCGAAGGGCCGCGGGGCGATAATGCGCAAGGTCATGGCCGCCGCCACCGTTTGCACCCGGCGGTTGAGCTTCCAGACTTCGATTGCCTCGCATTGGTCGTGCGGTAGATAACGATCCGCCACCTCTGGCACCAGATCGAAAACCACACCGTCGATCACCGACCGCAGCAGCTTGATGTACTCGGCGTGGGCCCACATCAGCGGCATGGCGGCACCGGTCGGCTTGCCGAACTCCAGGTGCCTCGCCGGGATGTCGGCGCTGTCCCACACCTGCTCCGGCAGCAGTCCGGTCCCGTGGGACACCTGCTCGAAGGTCTTGACATAGGGGTTGACGTCCCGCCCGGCCGCCAGCTCGTAATGGCCCCGCTCGCCGGTGAGGAGGGGCCAGGCGCGGCCAATCCCATATCCGTGATAAGGCGCGCCGTCTGCCTGTTCGCCGTACCCGTCGTGGTTGTAGCGGCGCCAGATCGGGCCGGCCGGAGTATCGACCCGCAACAGCCGGTCGACGACCGCCAGTGAGTCTTCGACCAGCGGGTCGTTCGGACGGCGGATGCCGTAGCGGACCAGCTCGAGGAACCCGGGGTCGACGACTTGGTTGGCCGGAAATGCATAGCGCTCGCCGGGACCCTTGTTGGCCACCACCAGAAGGGTCGAATCCGGATCCTCGTCTGGGATCGGGTTGTCTGGATCGTCCGGATTGATCCGAATGTAATGGCGGCGTATGTCGGGATGGAGCGTCCCCTCGCGGGTGACCGTCCATTGCTCGATGTGGCATTCGAGGAAATCGGCGTATGCCTGCAGGAAGTCGGCGGTGGCACCTTCCCCCCGTTCCCGCATGAACAGCGCGGCACAGGTGAGGGCGGTGATATTGGACGCCAGCGTTGAAGGCGAGTAGCCGGCCGCCTCCTCCCATCGCTCCTGGGGCGTCGCCGGCCCGTTGCGAATCAGGTAGCCGGCCGCCCGCTTCACCAGGTCGAAGGGATCGAAGCCGGCCAGCCCACCCATCCGCTGCAGCTTCCAGGCGAGGATGATCGGGAAGGCCACCTCGTCGAGCTGAATACCGTGCCAGTAGGGCTCGCCGGAGATCCAGAAGTTCTGGTAGAAGCCGCCGTCCGGCAGTTGGGAAGCGGCCAGGTAGATGAGCGCCCGCAGCGGGGTGACGGTGTCGCCCGCCGCTAGCAAGCCGGTGGCGCTGTTGACCATGTCGCGGCTCCAAACCAGGTGATAGCCGCCCAACTCGAGATCGCCCTTCGCTTCCCCCCACGGAATCGAGAGCGAGGCGATAATGGCCCCGGGGTAGAGCTTGTCTTCGTGGGCCAGCAGCAATGTGCGGCTCCGCCGGTAGAGCGCCCCACCATCACCCGAAGCCGCCTCGAGTGGTGCCAGCGTGTCGCACACCCGGCGCCAATCGGCGATGAACCTGGCCCGGAAGTGCTCGAACGACAGCCCGAGGGCTTGCAAGAGGGCGGTGACGCTGCCATGGCGGTGGTCGGCAAACGACAGCGCGACCGTGAACTCGGTCCCGGCGGAAAGGTCGAGCTCGCCGGTGAGGGCGATGTTGCCTTCGGCGCAGTCATATTCGTAGGTCATCTCGAGGTGCTCTGCGAGATCCGTCCAACCGTCGGTCTCACCGACGTGTCCTACCGAGGCGCCGACGAAGGGAATCGAGGCCCCGATCGCCAGCCAGGTCTGGTCCTTGCTGGCCATCAACAGCGTGGTCTCACCCACCCCGGCGATCTCACCATGGTTGCCGTAGCCACCGATCTCGAGATGGGGAGCCGCCAGCAGGAACAACCGCAGCCCCGGGTCGGCCTCGAACTTCACCCGCATGATGACCGACGACAGGTCCGAGTCGGCGATGATCTCCTTTTCCAACCGATAGCGCCCCTCCCGATCTTGCTGCACCACCCGATAGCCGAGCGCATCCGGATCAATCGGCCCAACCTCGTAGTCCATGTGCCGCCGCTCATCGTGGAAGAAGGTGGTGCCGTCGCCCACGAGAAATTGGAGGTCGCGCACCTGGGGCCGGTCGAGCGTCGGCCAGTACACCTCGGTCAGGACACCGCGGGCAATGGTGAACCACACGTGCGAGGCGCTCGAGTAGGCAGTACCGACCGCGTCCTTGGCGGCCCGCGTCCACCGCGGCTCGATGCCGGGCCCGCCCGGGGCCGGCCGGCGACAGTGGTCATGAATGTGGTGGCGTCGCACCCGGCCAGCTTACGAGGACGCGGCTGCCGGCACCGGGGTGGGCGGCAAAGACACCAGTGGTGGATGGGGGGTGCTTATTGTCGTTGCCAACATTCCCCTCACGGCGGGGAACCAACACCCACAACGGAGGCTATCGATGCCGCACGCCACGTCCCGCAAGAAGCTTCCCACTCTCGTCGCCCTCTTCACCATGGTGACCGTCCTCACGGTGCCGGCCGGTCCGGCACTGGCGGCCGACATCGTGGTCGACTGCGACGCCGCCGGCGTACTGCAGACGGCCATCGATGGATCTAGCCCGGGCGACCGGATACTTCTGTCCGGTACCTGCAACGAGAACATCGTCATCGACCTGCTGGTAACCGACATCACCATCGAAGGCGACGGCGCAGCCACCACCTTCATCGACGGCGGGGCGCTCGACACGGTGGTCACCATTACCGCCGGCCGGACGGTAACCATCTCCGATCTAACCATCACCAACGGCGCCGCCACTGGCATCGAAGGGGGCGGCATCCGCAGTGGCGGCACCCTCACGCTCAATAACGTTGAGGTGGTCGGCAACACCACCGACTCAAACGGCGGCGGAATCTTCAGCGGCGGCTCGCTGACCGTCAACGGCGGCAAGATCAACGGCAACTCGGCCACCGTCGACGGCGGTGGCGTCTACGCGCTCGGCACGACCTTGTTCGATGGTGCCGCCGAGGTCGGTGGCATCGGTGCCGGCAACAGCGCCGGCCGCAACGGTGGTGGCATCTACGGCACCGGCGCCATGACGCTCCAAAACGACACCCACCTGTTCGACAACACTGCCACCGATAGCGGTGGCGGCATCTACAACGCCGGCGGCACGCTGACCCTGACCTTCGCGGCGGTCAACGGCAACACGGCAACCGCCGGCGGCGGCGGCGTGTACAACGTCGGGGGGGCGACGCTCGACCTGACCGGATCATCGGTCACCTCGAATACCGCAGCTGCAGCCGGTGGCATCCTGAGCGCGGGCGCCACCACCACCGCCTCGATCACCAACTCGTTCATCAACACCAACGACGCCATCGACGCGGCGGGCACAGGTGGCGGAGGCATCGAGAACGTAACCGGTGCCACCATGACCATCGACAACACCTTCATCAACGACAACACCTCAGCCGGCAACGGCGGGGCCGGAATCCACAATTCCGACTCGGTGCTGACGGTGACCGACTCACAACTCCTGCGGAACATTGCCTCCGGGAGTAACGCCAATGGTGGCGCAATCCGGACCTCCGGGACCCTGACCGTCGGTGACGGAACGCTGATGCAACAGAACACGGCCGACGTCGGCGGCGGCGTCTACGTTGCCGGTGCCGGCTCGACATTCAACCTGACCGACTCGCGCATCGACGACAACACCGGCACGTCCGGAGGCGGTGGCATCCACATCGACCCGACCAACATCGTCACCCTCAGCCGATCCTCGGTGACCCGCAACAACGCCACCGGAGACGGAGGCGGCATCTCCAGCTTCGGCGACCTGACCCTGACCAACAGCACGATCAGCACCAACACCGGAACCAACGGAGGAGGCATCAGCAACACCTTCGTGTCCGGCACCGTGGCAAGCAGCTACTCGACCATTGCCAACAATGTCGGGACCGTGTCCGGAGGTGGCTTCGTCAACGCCGGCACCTTCACCATCGAGGGAACCATCGTGTTTGGCAACACGGCGCCTTCCGGAGCCGATTGCTCGGGCCCGGCAACATCCACGGGGTACAACCTGGTGGGCGACACTCTGCCACCGTGCGTGTTTACCCCCCTCGCCAGTGACCTGCCGCCCTTGAGCGACCCGCTGCTGGGAGCGCTCGGGTTGAACGGAGAAGCAACCGAGCATCATCCGCTTGGGGTGGGGAGTGATGCGATCGATGCTGGTGGGGCGTGTGG
>CAMYMH010000048.1 GCA_947259275.1 uncultured Acidimicrobiaceae bacterium
CCGGCCGTACGGTCGATTTCCTCATCGAAACCGGCCTCGAGCCGCGACTCACCGGCTCGGTCGAACCCCCGTCGGATGGATGGGTTCTAGTCCAGGTCGGCGACCATCGCGAACTGATCCGACTCGACGAGGACGGCATGTTCACCATGGCTCTCCCGGACGCAGAAGGCCCGGTGGACGTCGTCCTCGAGTTTGACGATGGGGTCACGATTACGATGAAGGACGTGGCCGGCTAGGCCCCGTAGGCGTTGAAACCAGCCGCAGCCAGTCCGGAGAACGGGTCCTCCCCCAGCAGACGGGCGGTAACCGCCGACAGGGCGGCCGTCGCACCTGCACCCATCCGCAACAGTTCGTAGACACCCATCATCACCTCCCGGGTCGGTCCGTCCGGCACCGGGATTTCTGCTGCTATCACCGATCGGGAGCCCCCCGCCAACAGGGCGGCGGGAAGCCCGACGGCCAGACCACCCCGGTAGGTGCGGGGCCGGCCGACCGAGCACGCCGAGATGACGACCTCGGAGGGCGGCTTGACGGTTTGCATCTCATACAACGTGAGCGGACCGTCGCCTCGCCGGTCGCCGCCTCGTCGGTGAGCGAGATGGCGGTCTCGTCTTGACCAGCCAGGGCCGACACCTCTTCCGCCGCCTGGGGGGGGTTCGGTCCCGCCACGAACACACTCTGGGCTTCTGATGGGATGGAACGGTCCTGGGCGGCCCGCCAGCTCGAGGGGCTGGCGTTAATAGCAACCTCTCTTCCCTCAAAGGAAGGGAGCAGCGACCAGGGCACTCCGAATACACCGGGGGGAGGAATGAAAACCACTTGGCCGGCAAGGCTTCGAAGTCTGCCAAAGAGGGCGTCGTCGAGGCGGAGGGCCATCCTTCGGACCGCGGCGAGATGGTGGCGAGCTTCCTCCGGGGAGGCGAGGGCCGTCAGCAATTGCATCCGGAGCTTGGCCGCCCGCTGCTCAACCTCAGCCGTCGGAACAACCGGCCCGAATGCAGCTCCCTTTTCGTCAAGCGTGGCCACGTACGTGTCACCGCCGATCTCAAAGAACATGACCATGGAGGCCGCGCCGAGCGCTTCTCCGAGGACTGCCAGCTCGACGGGATCGACGGCCGTGCCGCCTTCCTCATAGGAGGTACGAATGGCATCGCGCAGTGCTTGTTCGGTTGCCGTAGCTTCACTGGAGCTGGCTGTGTCGTCGGCTTGCTCCGCCCGGCGTTGCAGGCGATAGCGGCCGAGCAGCTCGGCAACTTCAGGCCCAGGATTCGATCGGGGGGCCGCATCGAGGGCGCGCAGGCGATCGGTGAACTCGAAGATCCGGCCGGCGGCGCCCTCCTCGAGGGCGATTCGCAGCCCGGTATCGGCCAGCGATGCAGCCAGGCCGCGCATCCCGACGGTCAGGTCGGTGGCCCCCAGCGCCCGTGCCTGGTTGCCGACCTGCCTGAGCGCCTCAGACACCGTTTCCAAGGCGCCGGCTCCATCACCCCGACGTTCCTGGACCAGGGCGGCAACGGAGCGCGTTCCCAGGTCGGCGATCAATCCCATGTGGGATTCGTCTCCCTCCAACTCGGCGATGAGGTTGGCCGCGCCTCCGCTATCCCCCCTCGCCAGGAGCAATTCGGCCCGCAGGGTCTGAGCGGTGCGGGCAGCTCGGGTCCTCTCGGCGCCCGGCGGTGGACGAAGCTCGTCAAGATCATCCGGCCCAGGCCCACTCGAGCGCATACGAGCTTCGACGGCCAGAACGACGGAATAGAAACGCAGCTCCTCTGCTCCTAACTCGTCGAAGGCATCGGCGGCCGCACTGGCGGCTCCAAGGGCCTTTCGGTAATCACCGATCGCAACGTAGAGCCTGGCGAGGGCTAGGTCGCACAAGCCTCGGTCTCGCGTTGTGGAGGCCGCAGCCCTGGCGGCCCTGCCGTTTTCGCGGGCGTCGTCCACCAACCCTGCTTGGAGGTAAAGGTCGGCGGCGTCAAGCCAATCGTCCATCTCCAACTTCCGGTCCTCCCAGGCGGTTTGCAGGGCTCGCAGGGCGTCGAGCGGTCTACTAAGCAGCGAGAAGGCCACCGCCAGGTGATGGCTGACTCCCCCCGCCAGGTGGACAGCGCTCAGGTCCAGCCACAGTTGGCGACCGCGGTTCAACTCCTCGATCGCCTCGGCGGCTTGTCCAATCTGAAGGAGCGACCATCCGCGATTGGAGGCTGCCCCGGCCGCCCATTCCAGTTCGTTGGCGCGCTCGAGCCGATCGCTCATCCCGTCCAGGATGGCGGCGGCCGCGGAATATTCGCCGGTGAAACTATCCACCGCCCCAAGCTGGGCCCGAGCCTTATCGCCGATCACATCGTTGCGCCGGTCAGCCACTGCAGCCATCATGTCTCTGGCACTTTCGAAATCGCCGGCGCGGGCCTTCGTCCCGGAGATCGTCAGAGTGATCTGGTCGGCGAGGTCGGAATCACCGATCTCAATCGCCATCTCCCGTCCCTTGGAGAGCGTCGCTTCAGCCAGATCGAGGTCGCCTTGGGAGCGCAGGTGAGTGCCGCGAATGCGGTAGATGGCGGCCTGTACTCCCGGCCGCGACCCACAATGCTCCTCAACCTGGCCGACCAGCATTGAGGGGTCGCCGGCCTCCTTTGCTACAAGATGAGTCGCCTCATCGAGCAGCAGCGCACATCGAGCGCAGGGATCAACCTCCTTCGCGGTGTCTCCTCTCAGCAGGGGTCCGGCAGATTCGGGTTCGCAAACGCGCCGGCAATCTGCGGTGTGGCAAACGACGTTCCGCTCCACAGGGCAAACCCATTCCAGCGGCCCTTTGTGCTCGAGTGGATATTGGCGTGCGGGGGCGGCAGGTGCCCGGCAGGTGGCGTGCTCACCGTGATGCTCTCCGCTGGCGACCCTCCGTCCAAGAATGCACTGAAGGTGTCGATCCCGTCCGCCCACTCGCTCACCCAATTCGTCTTGCCGTCGCGGTTACTGAACCAGGCCGTGGTCTTTGTCTTCGGATCGAGCGCACCCACGCCGCAGACGCGTGGATAGGCAGCCGGGTAGAAGGGATCTGAGCGGCTTTCGTTCCCGGCGGCGGCGACGATGGGGATCTCACAACCGAGCCAGATATCAAGGATTTCTTTTGTCTGTGGGAGCGGGTTGGAGACGAGCAGGTGAGCCGGCCCGGCGATTGACAAGTTCAACACGGCCGGTTTGAGCGACGGGTCCTGCTTGATCTTCTGGCACGCCTCCTCGGCAACCTGCTTCGCTTGGCCGACAGGAACGTTGACCGGATGGCCCGCGGCAATCGTCGCCAGCGCCCGCGCCAACACTCGTGCGAATTCGCCGTCCGAGAGAACCAGCCTGCCGTCGGGGCCTGTGCCCAAGCCTTTGGGACGGAACACATGGACGATGGCCTCAGGGGCCACAGCCAGAATGTGCCCGGCAACGAACGTGCCGTGGCCGAGATACGGGTCCAAGGCTCCGCTCAGACCGCCCGCCCCGGGTGGATCGACATCGGAGTGCTGTCCTAACGCGTCCTTGGGAATGACCCTCCGACCCACAGGCAAAACACCCGTGTCGATCACAACCGCTGTCAGCCCATTCCGGTTTTTCCTTTTGATGTTGGCCGCCGCGGCAGCATCCCAGCCGGGATCACGTGGCCCGAGGTCCTTGGGAGCATCTTGGGGACCAAACCACGTGTGGTTTTGGATCGAGACCGCATGGTGGGGAAACGCGTCGATCACCTCGCGGTCCAGATCGTCGGATCTCAGGAGCTCAACGAGGGCCGGGATCGGTCCTTCGACATCGGTGAGCAGTGTGTACTCGTCGGTGATCGGCTGGGCAGTTTCGAGGTCCACCCGGAACTCATCGGGAAGTTCGTCCACCCGCTGTGCGAAGATCTCGAGTTGCTCCGTATTGACAATCAGCTCACCCTCAACATACAGGTAGGGACCACCATCGGCCACGCCATACTCGTCGACCTCGCCCTCCACCTTTGCCTCGATAATTCTGCTGCTATCTGGTCGGTCGGCACTGTCTGCCATGACTCACATCCTCCCTGGGTCGAGACGCGATCGCGCGCCTTCCTGATAAGACGAAGAACAGTCAGATTTGATACATAGGCACCCCTCGCTCCCCGACGAGGATCCTCCGACAACCATACCGATCGGGCTGATGGCGTGCCCGGCGGCGCCGGCCTGTCTCCGTTCTGGTGACAAGAGACAGGAAGCGCCTCAGCTAGAACGTCTGTCGGCCCGCAAACTGGCAATGGCAACCGACCCCTCGAGGCCGCGATTTAGGAGGCGCGGGAGGGGCCGCCGTATGATTCCAGCGGGTTCGCTTTCCCGTCTTGGGCGGGATTGGAGTCCGTTGTGTGGCTCGCCGGCCACGGCCGAACGGCCGCGGCGCACCGCGTCATCAGCCCATCCACTCTCGCACCAACTCGACGATCTCGGAGGCGATCCACCAGCGCACCGGACGGCCGGTTCCCACGCTGGGGACCGCGAAGGGCGCCACGATCCCCTGGCGTTCGAGGTACTCGAGGGCGGTGAGACCGGTGCGGGTGGAAACGCGGAATTCGGCGGCAATGGTCCCGGCCGATACCACCGGTTGGCGCGGCAGGAAGTCGACAACCCGATGCACCACCGAATCAGACCGCGCCTCGGCCACCCGGGTTCGCCACTCCTCGAGTAGCCGCTTCACCGCCGCCAGCAGATCGCCTGCGCCCGCCGCGGAGCGTTCCACGGTCTCGGCGAACCACTCGATCCACCGCACCGGATCCCCCTGGCGGTACTGATAGAGGCCGGACAGGTATCCGCCGGTGTCGCGGGCGATGGACACACTGATTGGAGGCGGCAGGTGGTCGATTGCCCCCCGCCGGCGCAGGATCCACCCGAGCAGCACTCGCCCGATCCGACCATTGCCGTCGCCGTAAGGGTGAATGGTTTCGAACTGGGCATGGCCCACGGCCGCCTGGGTGATGGGGTCTTCCGCATCCGAGTTCAAATAGGTGAGCAGGTCGGTCATCAGCCCGGGAATCAGCTCGGCGGGAGGTGGAACGTAGGCCGCGTCCCGCGGGGAAGCTCCCCCGATCCAGCCGGGGGCATCGCGCCAGGCCCCGTGTAGAGATTTGTCGAGCAGGCTGCCGGCCATCAGCCGACGATGCCACTCGTGGAGAACCTCGAAGCTGAGGGCCTCGCCGGCTTCGTCGATGGCCGCGGTTACGATCGCCAGGTTCTGTGCGACCCACTGCGGTTCTCGCTCGCCCCCTCCCCCGGCTTCGATGGCCAGCACGTCCTCCAGCGGCACCCGCAGACCTTCGACGGCGGAAGACGCAATCCCCTCCGATCGCAGCAGGAGGCGGGCGATCGGTTCAGCGGCCACGTCGAATCTGTCTTCCATGTGGCGCAGCGCCGCGGCCGCTCGTTCGGTGGCCCGGGTCGCCGCCAGGGTGAGCGTGTGATCCCGCTCGGTCACGAGAGCGGGGACCCAAGCCGCCGCATCCCGCCCCTGCCATTCGAAGTCGACCGTCTCGCCAAGCTTCATCAACACCTCATATTATTGAAGTGTAATACGTTATCCTTCGTTAATATGTGGGTTGTGGAGGACGAGCGGCGCGGTCCTCCGGCGTGACACGTCAGGATCGCAAGAAGCTTCGCTCAGGGGGTGACCCGGTAACAAGCCTGGCGGAAGTCGAACTCGGCCGTGAGGGGGGCGACGCTGAAATCCTTGATGAGCGTGAAGGCTGAGACGGCGCCGGCGCCGAAGGTTGCTTCGAGGCCCCCCTGCGAGTCGAACAGCGCCTTGTCGGGCCGATACAGCGCGGTGGCTCGGCTCACGTCCTCGTTTGGATTGCCGGTGTAGCGGTTGATCGGGCCGATGCCGCCGAAGGCCAGCTCTCCGATGCCGGCGGCGGCCGCCACCACTCCGGCGGGTGTGAGGTCGCCGAGGTCAGCCGCCGCTTCCAACACCTGGCGGGCTACTGAGAACTCGAGAAAACCCTTCACGACCCCATCGCTGGGGAACCGATCTGGGTAGGCATCGGCAAGCACCGCCAGCACCTCCTCCATGCCTTCCACCTCGGCGCCCAGCGGTGAGAACAATGCCGACAGCACCCAGTTCTCAGAGAAATAGGGTCCGAGGGCAGTATCGAGCAGCCGGGGACTGAACGTGGGCATCGCGCCCGACCATTTCCCCCGGTAACCGAGTTGTACCGCCGCGCCCACGATCTGGGCGGCGGTAATCGGGTCGGTGGTGAGCCAGGTCAAATCGGCCCCGCTTGTCGCGATCCCGGCGGCAACCGTTTCGACACTGGCCGCACCAACGATGGCCGCCTCACCGTCATAGGCGATCGTCAGCCCGAGTTGTTCGGCGGCATAGCGGGCTCCGGCCGCCGAGTCCTGTCCGTAGTCGCCCGGGTTGGTGGCAATCGCAACCGCCGGCAGGGTCCCGGCGAGTGCGGCGTGATCCTCCGACAGAAAACTGATGGCGTTGATGGCCTCGAGGCAGTAGTTGCTACCGGTCTCGAGCACGTTGGCCCCCAGGCCGGGATCAGACCAGCCCGAGTACCAGGCGGCCGGTATCACCAACCGATCATCGGCGACGAGGTCGGTGGCAATCCCCACCGTGTGGGGAGCGCCGGTGGAGTGGCTGAACATGACCACCCGGTCCCGCAACTGCTCGTAGGCCTGGCGATGAGTATCGACTTCGTATTTGGTGTCGGCGATCAGCAACTCCACCCGGCGGCCGGCGATGCCGCCATCCTGATTGACGTTGCGCCAGAAGGCGATCTGCGCATCGACGATGTCGAGCACGTTGCCGGAGAAGGGACCGGTTAGGTCGGTCAGCAACCCAACGTAGATTTTGTCGTCGGTGACCGTCACTCCGTCGGTCGTGACGGCGACGGCAGTAGCGGCGGTGGTGGACGGCGCCGGGGCAGTCGACCGGGTTATCTGCTCGGACCGGACTTCCGGATCACTCCCCGACGTGCAGGCGGTGGCGGTCAGCGCCAGGATGGCGATCAGAGTCGATGCTCGCCTCATCCGGCCACCTCGAACACCACCCGCCGATCGGCCGGCTGGGCCCCGGCCGCGGAGGGGAACAGTTCGCCGTAGGCGACGACCAGGAGCCGATTGGCGGCGATGCCCTGCTCGACGAGGTACGCCCGGACGCTGGCCGCTCGCTCGCGGCTCAGGACCTCGTTGAAGGCGGCGCTGCCGGTGGTGTCGGTGTGGCCGGCGATCAACACCCGCAGACCGGGCTGAGCTTGGATGATGGCGCCGGCGCTCTCGAGCGCTGTCTGGCTGGCGGCCGATAACTCTGATCGCCCGAGGGCGAAGACTATGGGAGATCCGTCGGTGAGATCCCGCAGTTGCCGTCGGAGGGTGGCCTCATCGCCGGTCAGCTGGAGCCGGTTGATGAGTCCGCTCACGCCATCGACCTCGAGCACCGCGGCTTCCACCCGGTCCGAAAAGGCGAACACACCGTCGCCCAGCACGTCCTGGGGGACGACCCCGGCCAAGGTAGCGATGCCGTCCGTGACCGAGACTCTGAAAGCCCCGAACCCGCCGGCGTCGAGCGCTGCCCGGGCGGCGATTTCGATCACGTCGTCCGGCCGGGAGGCGATGGCCAGCTGATTGTCCACCAGGTCGATCTGGGGCACAGCCAGGAGGGCAGCCTGCGCCGACCGGCGTTCAGACTCGGAAGCCACCGTCCCCGATAGCGCGGCAACACCGCCCTCGATCCGTACGGTGACGCCGGTGATCCCGGCTTGGCTCAGGGCGGCCCGTGCTGCCTCGGGTCCGAGATCGCCGTCGACCGCGGTGGTCACAACTACTAGTTGATTGGCGACCTCGTCGATGCCGTCCAGCGCGGCTACCAGCCCACCGACCACCTCAACCTCGTCGGGGGTGGCGACCGACCCGGTGAGGGTGGCCAACCCGTCGTTGATTGAAACGGAGATGGCCGGAAACCCATTGGCCGCCAGTGCTTCCCGCGCGGCAGCAGCCGGGTCGGGCGAGGATCCTCGTTGTGCCATCGCCCACCCGCCGAGCGCAATCAGGGCAAGGACGAGTAGGGCGCCGAGGCGGCGCAGCCACCGGCGGGGAGGTGGCGCCGACCGGCTGGGTGCCGTCGGCCGGGACCGGGTGGTGGGGACCGGCTGTGCGGGAGGAGTGGGATCGGCAAGATCGACGGTGAGGCTCGGTTCACGGGGGGGCGCCGCCGGCGCGGCCGGGGTCCGGGTGGTTGCGGCCGCCGGCATCTCGTGACGAGCCAGCACCGCCGGAACCAACGAGCCAATCGCAACATCGGGATCGTCGGGTAGGAAGGACACTGCTTCGCCGGCCAGATCGAATCGAAGCTGCTCGGCCGACCAGGAAGTGAGGTGCACTCGATCGAGCGGGATATCCCAACTAGAACCGTCCGCCCCGGTGGCTCGCAGCACGTCAGCGTCGACCACTAGGCCGACCCGCACTGCATCCTCGGAGTGCTCGGAACTGAGCAACCCGAAACATGTCTCCATGAGTTCCCCTCGAATTGGTATGGATTGTACGCACCCCTCGGCCCGCTCGGACCGGGAGCATGCCGACGACATGGTCGCACGGCTGCGGCAGCTATCCACCCGCGAGGCGCACTTTCCGGGTGTTGGGTTGCCGAACCCACCTATGTGACCCGCCCGACCTCCCAGGCCGGACACCGGGGCGGCGCCGCCGGTTGCGAAAGCACTCAGGTATCGACGGCGACCGTCGATGAGGGATCATGTATCTCGAACACTTGGCCGGGTGGATCGAAACCGCGCCCCGCAGGCACCTCGCGCTGGCCACGGTCTTGCTCGGCCTCATGGTGATGGCAGCAGACTGGACGCTGGGTCCGCATGTCTCCTCGTCCTTCTTCTACGTCGTCCCCGTCGGGATGGTGAGCTGGAGGGGCGGCCGCACGGCCGCTCTCCTGGGGTCGGCGATGGTTGCGACCGCGTGGCTGCTCATCGACCTCACCACCCAGGTGGGGCTTGCCTTGACCATCTCGGTGTGGAACTCGGTCGTTCGCTTCGCCTTCTTCGCCACCATCTCCCTTCTCTTGGTCGGGCTGAAACGGGCGTTGGCACGGTACGAAGGACTGTCGCATTCGGATCCCCTCACCGGTTTGTTGAACCGGCGGGCACTCGACGAGCTCATGGATCGGGAGTTTGCCCGGGCGGCCCGGGTCGGGTCGGAGTTGACGGTGGTGGCCATCGATCTAGACAACTTCAAGCACATCAACGACACCCAAGGGCACGCGGCGGGCGACGAGGTCCTGCGCCAGCTCGCAGCGGCGTTGCAGAGCTCGGTGCGAAGCATCGACCTTGTTGCCCGGACGGGGGGCGACGAATTCGTGCTGGTGGTCGTGGGCGGCCAAGCGGCGGCCACCGCCGTCCTCGATCGGTTCCAAGCGCAGTTGGCGGCGATCAGCGTCGGTGGTCACACGGCTCAGTGTTCGATTGGGGCGCACTCGACGAGCTCGGCCGACAAGGTTCTGGCCATGCTCGAAGCAGACCGCAACCTGTACCGGGCCAAGCAAGCCGGCAAGGGGCGCCGGGTGGTTACCGCCGACCGAGTGGTCTCGGTCGGTTCCTGACCCGCTAGCACCAGCCGCCGTCCGAGCTACCCGGGTGAAGGTCTGCCCCACCGCGCGCCGCCAGCGCGGCGTCGAGGAGCTCTTCGGTTTGGCGGGTGGCATCAATCTCGGGTCGCAGCACGGGCCGCCGCAGCGCCCCGATGGCAGCCGTGGCACGCACGCGGGCCGCATCGTCGCCGCCGGGGGCGGCCAGGCGGGCCAGCGTGCCTTCCACCAGCTCCGTCATCCGCGGTCCCAGCTCGGGGTGCCCATCGAGGGCTCGCTCCCGACCCACCAGATCGGCGACGTCGGGGGAGCCCAGCACGATGTCGAGGTAGCCGGCCAGGAGTTCCGGCTTCCTCGCCTCGGTCATTTCGGCCGGCGGAAAGCGGGCAAGCAACGCGGCAACCTCATCGAGGTAGGGCTCGAGCAGCGCCAGCTTGCTCGGAAAGTGGTAGTAGAGCGCCGCCGAGCTGATCCCGAGACGGGAGGCGAGATTGCGGATGGACACCGCCGCGAAGCCTTGGTCACCGAAGGCCTCGAGCGCCGCCCCCAGGATCGATTCTCTTGTGTCTTCGGATGTCACGGCCACCGTTGCACGGGGTGTATATTTGGGAGGACACCACACGGGCTTCGGTCCGAGTGGTGACTGGGTGGTCGCAAGGCTGTCCAGTGTGTTCCCGAGCGGCGCCTCGGCGTCGCTTGGGGACAGCACCCGGGGGTGACGGCGTGCGAAAGTGCGCCGCACTTCCCGGGATTATCCCCCCAGTCTTTCTAGCTGCTGACGGACGTCGTCGTCGAAGTGTGCCTTGCGCCAGTTCTGCGCGCGAGCGATGCTGCGGAGGGCCCCTTCATCCAGCATCGCTCCCAGGAAGTAGGTGTCGTTGATGTCGGCGCCTTCGAATCGTGCACCTCGGAGGTCGGCGTCGTTGAAATGCACGGCCTGCAGTTTCGCACGGTGGAATTGTGCCTTCTTGAGTACGGCTCCCTTGAAGTGCGTGTCCTTGAGATCGGCATCGTGGAAGAAGACGCCTTGTCCTTGGGCCCTGTCGAATCTTCCAACTCTCAAATCCGCGTCGGAGAACCGAGCTCGGTCGAGTTGGGCCTCAAAACCACGAGCTCGAGTCATCTTGACGCCATCAAGATTCGCCAGCTTAAGGTTGACAAAGCCCAGGTCCGCTTCAGGCGCAAACGAAAGACCCTGCAGGTCGACTCGGGGCATATCCGCGCGGCTCAGGTCGAGCTCCAGTAGCTCACCTTCGCCCAGGTTCTCGATCACCGCCCGCGCGGCCATTTCGAACGTCGCCACCAGCTCGTTCCTCACCGTCCGGTCATGCTTGAGCTTGAGGTAGGCGAGGACGATGCTGTACACCTCCTGCACGTAGGACGGTCCACCCGCAGCCGAACCCTCCGCTAGGAACGTCCGGAGCCCAACCACCGAACCCAGTTGCGCAGCCACGCCGTCTGATCCGAGTTTGTCCACGGTTGCTCGAAAGCGCTCGTCGAGTTGTCGATTGCTTTCAATCCTTCGTTCCCGACGGTCTGCAGCGCGCTCGCCCAATTGGCGCCAGATCGCGAGGAAGGTTCCCACGACTGCCACAGCCAGCGTGACGAGCGGCGCGAGATCGATCACCCTTCCCCAGAAGCCCCGCTGGAAGTCGGCTTCCCGCTCGAGATCACGTATCTCGACGCGGAGCTTCTCCAATTCCAATTCGGTCTTGTCCAGCGTGGCCAATCGATCCGAGCCGTCGTCCGAGGAGCTGCAAGCCCCGAGGATCGGAAAGAGCAGAACGACGATCAGGAATGCCCGACCTACAAACGGGACGAACCTGCCAATTCCCACTCTTTGAGACTACGCGGACCCGGCCGACCCCTGCGCTGCCTGTCACGACGTCCAGGTCCAGTCCTCCCGGCTGGATCCGCGCCGACATGCCTGCGAGTCCTCACCGAATCGCCCCACCTTCGGTGGGGTTGTGCTGGGGAACGCGGAGTACCAACCCCACAATGCGGCCCCCCGTCGCGCCCCGGAAAGCGCCAATCTCTAGAGTCGATTGACCGGCTTGGAAGTTGCCGGCATCCGTAGGGCTGAACGCAGCATCTCGATCGCATGCTCGGTGGGGTTGGCGATGTCGTTCTTGAAGCAGCCGGCTCTTGCTTTGGCTATGAAATCCGCGAGGTTCGGGAGCGTGCCGATCGTGCCTTTACCGTAGGCCACGTGGCGCCGCTTGCTCTCATATTCCTTGACAACCCGGTTCAGCGACTTCTCGATCGTCTCAAAGTCAGCGGTCAGGCTACGCTCGTCGACACGCGGATCTTTGAGCACTTGCGTTGCCAGCGATAGCGCCTCAAAGTCGAGCTGGGCACTGTTGAGGCTGAACATCTGGTCGTCATAAGTCGTCAGCTCGACGGTGTTCCCCGCGGCGTCGTCCCACAGCAGGGCGCGGATCAGTCTGCGTGCAAGCTTTGTGGCGTGATACGCAGCCACTGTCTCGTCCAACATCGATCTCAGCTCCTCGTCGCGTCGTTGCCAAGTGCTCCAACGACGGTCGCGCTCCGTCAGATACCGCTGCACGAAGACCGAGACGCCACCGGCCACCACAACGACAGCAATGAGCTGGAGAAGCCCCTTGGCAACTTCCCTCCCGAAGCTTCCCTCGGAGACCAGACCGAAGGCCCAGAGCACGACCACAAGACCAATGGCCAGCACCAGGATTGCGGCCAATACCACTGCCAACCATCTCGCATTCCATTTCTGTCTTACGTCCATGGACACCTCTCGTGCTCGATTCCCGGCGCGCCCGAAGCTCGCCTTCCCATCGTACGTGAGCGGATTCCCAACCGCTACCAGGGCATAGTCGCTAATGGCGCTCAGAGCCAAACGCCAGCCCCAGGACGCCACGCCGCCACTCGCACGCCGTCTAGAAGATCATCTCCGGCGCTTACTGGGCCGATCGCTTGGGCGGCCGGGCCCGGGGACGCCACGTTCTGGACCAGGATCCCGCCGTCGACCGCATCGGCCGGCCACTTGTGGATCGACCCGTCAATGCAGCCGACGGTCCGGGCGGTCAAGCCGCCCGGCTTGTGTATCCGCCGATCGTCATGAGGTCGGCACGCAACGCGGGGCACCGAACATGCCGAGCCTCCCCGAAGCGTGCGCTAATCGTCGAACATCACCTCACCTGAGTTGATCCAAGTGAGGCCGATCTCGCTCCGAATCTGCCCGGGCCGTGAGAGTGGGCTCCACTCAGAATATTGTGGATGAACACGTCGTCGAGGTCATCAGCGATGTGATCAAGAACCGGATCAGCGATGTCCATCCCCTTGCGGTGGAAGTCACCGACCTCGAACTTGTCGCTCGCGCCGAGCGCCCAACGGTCACCAAAGCGGCTGCGCAGAGAATGCCGAACCCGCATCTCCGAGCCCTCCCATGTAAGAACCGCTACGCCGGTACTGGTTCGGTGCAAAACGCCGTCCCGACCCGGCATAAAGCGACCCACGTAAGACTTGTCATTCGCCCTCAATGGCAGCGGGTCGCGGTTTGGGTCGAGATCGAGGATCTCGTCCTCAACGATCCACCGGAGTCGAAAACGACTCCCGACCCATTTGATCAAGCCCGCCCAGCGCGGGGAGCGGATGTAGATCTCATCGCGGCCATCACCGTCGAAGTCGCCGACGTACATCTGGTCGACGCCACCGAGATTCCAGCCGTCGATCCAATCGTGCTCCAGCCGGCGAAGTCGTAACCGGTTCTGACCACCATGCCAGTACAGCAACCCGAGCCATTCCGGGCTGCGGATAAGTATCTCATCACGGTCATTCCGACTGAAGCGGCCGGCGTACTCGGAGTTGTCCGGACCGAGATTCCAGCCGTCAATCCAGTCGTGCTCCAGGCGGCGGAGCCGCAGCCGGTTGCCCTCGAGTGCCAGCACACCAGCCCAGTCAGGCGACCGGACGTAGATCTCGTCCCGGCCATCACCGTCGACATCGGCCGCGATCTCGTAATTGTCGTTGCCCAGGTTCCATTCGTCGATCCAGTCATGCTGCACCGTGACCGCCTGGAATCGGTTGAAGCGCCACTTGAGAACACCCGCCCAGTCAGGCGAGCGGATGTAGATCTCGTCCCGGCCGTCACCGTCGAGATCGGCCACGACCTCATAGTTGTCGGAACCGAGGTTCCATCCGTCAATCCAGTCGTCCTGACGCTGGACCGCCAGCCACTGAGCCTGCCGGTGCACCAACAACGCGACAGCGTCGTGGTTGCGGATGAAGATCTCCTGGCCTCCGGCGGTGGACTCGGGGGTGAAACGTCCGGCGTGAACCCGGTCGGGTGCTGCGACCGTCCAGGCAACCCGTGGATTGCCGTTGATCGTTACATTGAACCGACACCGGCCGCCGACAATCCGAATATTGGTGATCTCGAGGCCGGACGGACGGCCGCCGTAGAAGTTGGAGTTGGGCGACGTGGAGCGCGTGAACGCGTTGCGCCTGCCCTGCGGGAACAGCACTCCGGTGAGGCGTTCGTGGCCCGTCCACAACGTCCCGCCCCGGTCAGAGAAGTCGGCGAACTCCTCATCGAAGTAGGGCGCATCCCGCATCAACCACACCGGCGACAC
Organism: uncultured Acidimicrobiaceae bacterium; assembly: GCA_947259275.1. Lineage (GTDB taxonomy): Bacteria > Actinomycetota > Acidimicrobiia > Spongiisociales > SHLN01 > SHLN01. Next base: position 14,190 of record CAMYMH010000048.1, read on the forward strand.
TCCCAGCCGTTCGTTGATATGGAGGATGAGGAGACCTTCTTCGGTTAGCGCCCGGTCCGGCCACCAGGTCTCGGTGCCGGAGCTCTTGCGGTACTCGAGCAGGAAATACTCGTGCGGGTTGTGGGCCGGGTCGGGCACGATCTTGATGGCGTCTCCGCTGGTCGTATACGGTCTAAGGTCCAACGCGGTTCGCCCGAGCACCGGCCCATTGATGATCCGCTTGTAGGACAGCCAACCGGTCCGCTCTTTGAATCGGCTCGAGATCTCCGACATACGACCCGGTGGAGTGTTGTCGCCGAGCAGGTCCCAATAGCCGGTACACCCCTGGGGCCCGTAGAGGTCCCAGAACTCGAGGAAGTTGTGGGCGTACTCATGGCAGAGCGTGCCCCAGAACTTCCGGATTGAGTCGGCTGGCACCGAGGGATGACTGTAGAAGTCCAGGTAATAGCGCATATGAGTGATGTCGCCGATCAGGTAGGTATGTCCTCCGACGGTTCGCTCCCTCGAACCAAAGGTCGCGCTGGCTCCTACCGGGTAGTTCTGGACCAAAACGATCGATGGGATCCAGCGTTTGCTGTCGCGGCTCAAGCCGCCGGAAGCGCTCCAGATGGCCTCAGCGTTGACGTCCACCAGCTGGTTGATGAGCCCGCCCCAATCGTTGGCATTCCCGCCGGGCGGGGTGACGGTCGGTACGAGCGGGATCCCGGCTGCGTCGCGGGGAGTATCCACCCCAAATGCGAGGTTGCCGTAGGAGATCGTCGACCAGTAACGACACATGAACTCAGAAATCGTCGGGTTGGCGGGGTCAACCCCCTCGTCGAGCCAATTGCGGGCATCCTGCGCCGTGGTGTTGCGGTAGCCGCTCGGTCGGGCCGAGGACGGCATGTTGAAGAACAACGCAACCGAATTCCACTGCGGTCGGCAAGCACCGCGGATGAACCGCACGGGGGGAAGCGCTTCGAGCTTGGCGCGTACCCGCAATATCGACGAGGGATCGAGGAGGTCAAGCCCGGTGGGATAGTCCGGTGCAAGATGGCGTTCGAAAGGATCATCGCGCAGATCCCGAAACATCCGCACACCACCGATGCGCCGTCGGACGTCCCTCGGAGAGGGTTCATAGGCGAGCAGGTTTCTCCGGCCAACGCGCGATCGTCCTCGTCCGGTCATGGCAACCCCCTTCGTCGATCCTCCAGCCCTTCCGACACTACTCCTGGATAATCCGATGGGAACGCCAAGGCACGCTGCAACCTTCTTGTCCGGCGAGTCCGAGAGTCGCGACGCTGGATCCATCCGGTGACTGACCTGATCCTTGAATGGTCGCCTCCGTCGAGCTGATGGTGAATCGGTGTGTACGGAGCAAGTGAAGCGGTGAACAGAGATCTGACTCACACCAACAGCAAGACGACGATACCAACCAGGGGAACGAGCGCCTCAGACGAACAGCTGGACGTCGGCCTCGCCGGCGAAGTCGAGAAACTTGGCGGCACCCGCCACATCACATCCGGCAATCAGGTCGCCCTCCTCGACACCCATCACACCCATCGTGGTGGCACAGGCAAAGAACGTAACCCCGAGGCCCCGGGACATCTCGATGAACTCGGCAACATCGGGCATGCGCGATCGCTTCATCCATCGTCTCATGACCTTCGTGGCCGCGGCGGTCGCACCCGGGATCGCCCCGATGAAGTTAGGCAAACGAATCGGCCCCGAGGGGTTGGCGAGCGATGCCATTTTCAGCTTCCGGTGTCGACCCTGGTGCAAGATGTCGAGCCCGTAGAAGGTGAAGTAGATCCCGACCTCCCAGCCGAGGCTGGCGGCCGTTGTGGCCAGGATGAGCGGAGGGTAGGCGGCGTCGAGGGTCCCTTTCGAAGCCACCAGCGCCAGCCGCTTCTGCCGTGGTCCGGTCTCGGCTGTGGCGTCGGCGATGGTGGCGAGGTTTTCGGCCAAGTTGGTCATGCGTCTCCTCCCTTTTCGATCCAGAACTTCTGTATGCCGTTCCCGTCTTCGACCGCCAGCAGTGCGTCACCGCGCTGGCGAGCCAGCGCCGGGATATCTTCCAGCGATCCGGGATCCGTGCAGATCAGCTCCAGCACCTCTCCTGGCTCGAGTTTCTTCAGAACCAGGGCTGCCTGATACACCGGGAGCGGGCACAGCAGCCCGCTGGTGTCGAGGGTGTCGGCGACCTGAATGTCACCGATTTCACTTGCTTGGGTCATGGGGCGTCCTCCTCTTTCATCTTGTTGCATTTCTCAAACCGTGGGGTGCCCTTCGTCGCCGAGCCGCTCCGCGAAGTAGCTCATGTAGTTGAGGCCCGAGTCGGGGGAAATGGCAACGGCTATTCCGCCAGGGCCGAGCTGGTGGGAGGCGTGGACAACCGCACCGGTGGAGGGCCCGACGATGAGGCCTTCCTCTCGGAAGAGGCGTTGGGTGACGTCGTAGGCGGGGTCGTCGTCGACCCGGATTACTTGGTCGACGACACGCCAGTCGAGGATTCCCGGCTGCTTGGCCTCTTGAAATGATTTCAGACCCGGGAGCCGGTGCCCGGGCTGCGGTTCAATGCCAATCACCTGGATGGCCGGGTTCTGCTCCTTGAGATAACGACCAACGCCGGTGATGGTGCCACCGGTCCCGAGCCCGGCGAGGAAGTGGTCGAGCTGACCCCCGGTTTGGCGCCAGATCTCGGGGCCGGTCGTCTCGTAGTGGGCCCGGACGTTGTCCTGATTCTCGTACTGGTCGGCCATGACGTAACGGGTGCTCGTCTCGGAGCCAGCCAGCGAGCGGGCCAGGGCGATGGCGCCGTCTTTTGGGTGGTCGACCGGGCACAGATCGTCGGGGGTTTCCCACACCTCGGCGCCCAGCATCCGCATGAGAGTCTTCTTCTCTTCGGGAATACCGTCCGGGATGGTCACAGTGACTTCGACGCCGGCCAGCGCGGCCAGAGCTGCCAGCGCGATGCCGGTGTTACCGGAGCTGGCTTCCACCAGCTGCGACTCGGCCAGCTCACCCCGCTCGATCAGCCCCGCCAGCAGGAAGGCGGCGGTGCGGTCCTTGACAGATCCGAATGGGTTGAGCCATTCCAGCTTGAGAAACAGGTCCAGCCCGGGTGGGGTCACCCGGTTGAGCCGCACGAGCGGGGTCGGGTTGTCCGGCCCCGGGAGCAAGTCGCGCACATGTCCGTAGCGACGGAGGTGCGGGTCGGTTGGTAATTCTGTGTGGGTGGTGGTCTGGGTCATAGCCTTTGGCCTTTCAGACATAAGAAAAACCCGCCCGGGCGATGTGCCGGTGCGGGTACTCGAATGGTGACTTCGGAACTTTCAGTGGATCGTCAGGCAGGCACCTCCCCGCACGGCACAGGGCCGCAACAGCGGCAGTAACACATGCGGACGTCGAACCATTGATTCATGGCTCGGGAGTGTAGGAGCCGCGACGGCACTAAGCGAGCGGTTTCTCAGAATTCCGACAATTCCGCCTCCGCCGGCGATCGCTCAGCTGCTCCATTTGCGTCCCGGCAGATGGTTGTAGATCGAAGCGACGATCCCGCCGTCCACCACCAGGGCGTGGGCGGTTACCCAGCTCGAATCATCCGACGCCAGGTAGAGCGCGGCCTGGGCCACGTCGTCGGCAACACCGATCCGACCGAGCGGGGTGACTGCCTCCCGCCCGGCCCGGATCTCAGGATCTTGCAGATAGGCGGTCAGCGGGGTTTCCACATGTCCCGGGCAGATCGCATTCGATCGGATGCCGTGCTCGGCCCATTCGATGGCCTGCTGCTTGCTGAGCATGATCACGGCCGCTTTTGCCGTCGAGTAGGCACCCGCCCCCGGATAGGGTGCCAGGCCGGCGTTGGACGATAGGTTGATGATCGAACCGCCCGTACCCTGACGGATCATCAGCTTGGCTGCCTCGCGCCCGACCACAAATGTGGCGTGCAGACCGACGTCGATCAGCGCCTTCCAGTCGGCCGTTGCCAGGTCGACCAGCCGGCCGGGGGCCATCCGGATGGCGCCGTTGACGACGATGTCGAGCGTCCCGAAGGCTCCGTGCGTCTCGGTCAATGCCGACGTTACCGCCGCCTCATCGGTGACATCGATCGGGAAGCTGCCCGCCGCGCCGCCCCCTTCGGTGAGTTCACCCACCAGTGCGTCGGCGGCCTCGGCATTGCGGTCGACGATGGCAACCGCCGCGCCTTCGCGTACGAAGAGCTTCGCCGTCTCTGCGCCAATCCCCGATCCGCCCCCTGTGATGAAGGCCGTCTTCCCTTCCAGCTTCATGTCGCCTCCGTCCGCATCGGCCATGCACCAAGCCCAACACGGAATTCTTGGCGGCGCAAATCGAGTGACAGGATCTGGCGTCGGCGGCACGCGACGCCTGCCACGCCCCCTGGTTCGGTAGTGGGCAGGCTCCGGTGAACCGCCCCGATCGCTCCCTCGACACGGACCGGACTAGACGACCAAAGCGCACCGGATCTCGCCCTGGCGTTGGGAGGTGCGAGGCTGGTTGGCGGTGTTGGGGTTGTTAGGAGATGGCTTCGCCCTCGTCACCGAGCACCAACGGATGTACGACTGCCGTCACCAGCATCACGGTCCCGAGGATGACGAACAGCCAGCCGCTCGCAGCGTGGGTGCCGAGCCAACTCTGCAGCACCGCTGGTTCGGCGAGAAGCACTACCCCGAAAGCGAGGCTGATACCACCGAGGAGCCGCACCGTGCCCCAATCCAGCCGGCTCCGTGCGCCCGCTTGAAGCAACACGAAACCGATTCCGAGGTCGATAACGGCCATCAGGGCCGTGTGGTGCAATCCGACCACGGAGGCCCGCTTCGCTTCTGGTCCAAATTCGAAGCCGGTCTGCGAGAGGGTGAGCCCCCCGAACACCAACAGCATGATTCCGGTCAAGAGCAGCATCAGTTGGCCGATGCCCCGGCCGACACGCCGGTTGATGTCGGTGCGGTCCAGTCCGGGGGTTGGCAGCATATCTGCCGTCAGCATGGCAGGCGGTGGTGGTGGCGGCAACGCCGCTAGGTCCCGGTAGGGATCATCCACTGGCTGGTCTATGAGCGCAGGATCGCGATGGTCGGACATATGTTGCTCCTCGAAACCGGCATCGAACGGTCTGGGGCCTATCGACGATTATCTGCAATAAGTTGAACACTTTGCTGGTGGAAACCTGGAAATCGCTGTGTTTGTCGGCCTGGTTCCCCAGACGCTCGGAGGCTCGCCTCACGAGCCGGATGCGGCCCGATCCGCGATTTCCCCGGCCATCTCCGCGGTGGTGGCCGTGCCGTCGAGGTCGGGTGTGGTGGGACCGCCCTCGCGCAGGACCGCGTGGATGGCTTCGATGACGGCCACCGCGGCATCGTGATGGCCGAGATGCGACAGCATGAGGGAGCCGCTCCAGATCTGGCCGATCGGGTTGGCAATGCCGCGACCGGCGATGTCGGGTGCCGAACCGTGCACCGGCTCGAACATTGATGGGTGGCTTCCCGACGGGTCGAGGTTGCCGGATGCGGCGAGTCCGATGCCTCCGACAATGGCAGCAGTGAGATCGCTCAAGATGTCGCCGAACAGGTTGGAGGCGACGATTACGTCGAAGCGACCTGGGTCGAGGACGAGCGTGGCCGCCAGGGCATCGATGTGGTAGCTGGAGGTGACGATCCCGGGGTGCTCACGGGAGACTTCGGCGAAGACCTCGTCCCAAAACGGCATAGTGTGCACGATCCCGTTCGATTTCGTGGCTGAGGTTACGGCCCCTTTGCGCCCGGCGGCCAGTCCAAAGGCGTATTCCATCACCCGACGCACCCCCCGCCGCGTGAAAACCGACTCCTGTACGACTATTTCCTCGGCGCTTCCCGCGTAGATCCGCCCACCGATGCTCGAGTACTCGCCCTCGTTGTTTTCTCTCACAACGACCAGGTCGATGTCGTCTTCGGTACGGAGTGGGCCGGGGATTCCCGGTAAGCGGTGGATCGGTCGCAGGTTCACATACTGCTGGAAGGTCCGTCGGATGGGGATGAGTAGTTGCCACAGTGAGATGTGGTCCGGGACGTCGGGTCGTCCCACCGCACCCAGGAAGATGGCGTCGTAGCCGCCGAGAGTCGCCAGGCCGTCGTCGGGCATCATCTGACCGGTCGACGCGAAGTAGTCGCACCCCCACTCGTATTCGTGCCAGCGGAGCGCGAAGTCGAACCTGGCTGCCGTCGCTTCGAGCACCACCTGGGCCGCCGCCACCACTTCCGGCCCGATCCCGTCGCCGGCAATGACTGCGATGTGGTGGCGCTGTGTCACGGGACTCCTCGAGGACGGGACCGGCTTGTGGGGACCGAAGAGTACTTGCAGTCCGGAGAGGTCAAGCTGCCGGCGTCTTTGGCTGATCTAATCCGATCATGCGGCCAGAACTCGAGTACTTCGCAGTATCCGGACTCGATTGAAGCCCCGCAACGAGCCTGGGACCAGGCCGGCAAAGACGAAGCCCGCCCCTTCAAGCCGACCGACTCGCCCGGTCCCCACCGGCGCGGCGGTTGGGTTGGCGCGTGTGGCCGCAGGTTGGCCCTGTTGCTCCATTACGCGCATACGCTTAGCAGGTGACGCACGACGTCGTGAACCAGCCTCCACCGCTGGGGGACCTTGATCTCTTTTTGAACGACCCGGTCCTCCCCAGCTTGATATCGCGCTACGGAGCCGGGGATCACACCGGCCATATCGCTGCTTACGGGCAGCGTATCGGTTCGGTGGAAGCGTTCGGATGGGGACACGACGCCAACCGCTTTCCACCCGAGCTACGGACTCACGATGCCTACGGGCACCGTATCGACCAGGTCGAATACCATCCCTCCTGGCATCACCTCCTGAAGCTCGCCATCGAGCACGGAATGCATTCACTTCCCTGGGAAGGCCATGCCGGCGGCTTCGTAGCCCGCGCCGGACTCCTCTACCTATCCGCCCAGGTCGAGGCCGGTCATGGGTGCCCCATATCGATGACGTCATCCTCCATTGCGGCGTTGCGCAACGCACCGGAGCTGGCGGCTGAGTGGGAGCCCCGGCTGACCTCGCGAGCGTACGACAAGACGTTTGCCCCGGCAAAGGGCAAGACCGGCGTCCTGATGGGAATGGGGATGACCGAGAAGCAGGGCGGCTCCGATGTACGCACCAACACCTCCACTGCCAAACGGGTCGGCGACGGCGGCTATGCGGTCACCGGCCACAAGTGGTTCATGTCGGCACCCATGTGCGATGCGTTTCTCATCCTGGCCCAGGCCGAAGGCGGCCTGACCTGCTTTCTGCTGCCGCGCTGGACCCCGGACGGACGGGTGAATACGTTCTACATTCAGCGCCTCAAAGACAAGCTCGGCAACCGGTCCAATGCCTCAAGTGAGGTGGAGTTCGAGAACGCCTGGGCGGCGCGGGTTGGCGAGGAGGGCCGCGGAGTTCGGACAATCCTGGAAATGGTCAACGGCACCCGGCTGGATTGCATCACCGGGTCGGCCGGCCTCATGCGCCAGGCCGTGCTGCAGGCGGCTCACCACACGGCCAATCGAACCGCCTTTGGCGATCGGCTGGTCGACAAGCCGCTAATGCAGAACGTTCTTGCCGACCTCGAAATCGAGACCCAGGCCGCCACCGCCATGATGTCCCGAGTTGCGGCCTCGTTCGATCGGGCCGCCGAAGACGATCACGAGAAGCTTCTCCAGCGCATCCTTACACCCATCGCTAAGTACTGGGTGACGAAGCGGTGCTCGGAGGTGGTGCGGGAAGCCTTGGAGTGCCTCGGCGGCAATGGATATGTCGAGGACTCCATCTTGCCGCGGCTCTACCGCGAGTCCCCCGTGAACGCCATCTGGGAGGGGTCGGGAAACGTAATCGCTCTTGATGTGATACGCGTGATCGCCAAGGAGCCGGCGGCGGTAACTGCCTTGCGCGACGAGCTCGAACGACACCGTGGAACCGACAACGAATACGACAAGTACCTCACCGACACGTGGCGAGCACTCGAATCCGTCGACAATCCCGAGTACCAGGCGAGGCGACTGACGGAGCGCTTGGCAATCGCCACTCAGGCCGCGCTGGCGATGCAAGATCTCGGCTCGTCGGTAGCCGACGCTTTTCTGGCCAGCCGCGTCGCCGGCGACCACGGCGCTCTGTTTGGGACCCTTTCGTCCGGACTCGATTCCGCCGCCTTGGTCCAGGCGGCCTCGGCAGCCGGCGAACCAAGATCACTTGGGGCAACTGCCAGTTGAGCGGCCTCATGAGTCACTCCCCTGCCTTCGGTGCGCGAGTTGGGAAGCAACTCCACAGGAACGCAGAAGCGGTCCCGACTACGCCCGGCTAAGGAGTTGGGAAGCAACTCCACAGGAACGCGGAAGCGTTCCCGGCTACGCCGAGGGTCCGACCCGCTACCGGTCGCCAAGCAGCTGGTCGACCGGCGCGAAGTCGTCGCGGAGCACCTGGGCTCCGTCTGCCCACGCGTCGACCTCGGAACCGGCAATCGCTACGCTCGCCGCTCCCCGGACCTCGAGCGCCGCAGCCAGCGCCTCTACGTCGAGCGGCACCTGGGATGCAGCCAGGACGAAGTTGCCGCCGGCCACGCCCTCCAGAAAGGCCGGAGGCGCCACCACCGCCACGTGGGTGAACACCTCCCGCAACGTCGCGGCCTCGGCTTGGGCAAACGCGTTGGGAGGCCGATCGATGACGTTCATTAGGTAGATCCCATCCGAGCGCAGCCGCGCCTCGATCTCCTCGAGAAACTCGCGGGTGGTGAGATGCCACGGAACCGAGATTCCGCCGAAGGCGTCACCAACGATCAAGTCGAATCCGCCTGCGGGAAGGGGGCCGAGTGTGAGCCGGGCGTCTCCCACCCTGATCTCGTCGATGTCGTCTGGATCCAATCCCAGCCGGTCTACGGCAATGTCCACCAGGCCACCATCGAGCTCCAGGACCGTGCTGGTGCTCCCGGGACGCACCGCCGCCAGCCAGCGCGGCAGGGTGAAGCCGCCCCCTCCGATGTAGAGGGCATCGACCGAGCCCGGGTCGGTCTGGGTGTCCACCAGGTCGGCGATGAGCCGCATGTATCGGAACTCGAGATGAGTGGGATCTTCGAGATCCACGTAGGAGTGGCGGAGGGTGTCCAGCCACAACACGCGTCCCGAGGCCCGCTGTTGGTCGACCTCCACCCGGGCGCAGTAGTAGGTGGTTTCGGTGTCACATGGTCCCTCCACCACGGCCAGCGCTCCTCCGGCAAACAGCGTGCCGATGACGGCTATCGCCGCGACGGTGACGCCGAGACGTCCGAGTCTCAGCGTCAGGGCCAGTCCCCAGGCAACGAGGGCGGCACCCACCCCGAAGACGACCGGCCGGGTGGGGAAGGCCGCCAGCAGCACGAACCCGGTGAGGAAGGTCCCGAAGATGGCACCGGCCGTCCCCACCGCCGAGAAGCGGCCGACCACGGTGCCGGTGCGGGCCAGGTCGGCCAGCTGAAGCTTGACAACCACTGGCGTCACGGCGCTCAGCACCACCGCCGGCAGGAGGAAGGCCAGCGCGGTGAGGATCACTATCTCCACCGGCTCGCCGCCACGCAGCCCGGGGCCAAAGACCTCGACGATGGTAGGAGCCGCCAAGGACAGCAACCCCCCGACGATGAGCAGCGGCCCCAGCAGACGGGTCGGGGGACGCCGATCGGCGGCTCTCCCTCCGAGCCAGGCTCCCAGCGAGATGCCGGCGAGTACCGTGCCGATGATGGCCGTGAAGGTCTCGAGAGTCACCCCCACGTAGGGGGCAAGCAGCCGCCCGGCGAGGATCTCGAGCACGAGAACGGCGGCTGAGGTGAAGAACACGAGTGCTCGGGCTGTGACAGGTGACATGCCCGGGCAGTATCGCAGTGTCTCCGGCCAACCGATCGGCGGGCCTGCCCCCTCGGTTGCCACGGTTACCCGTTGACGGTCGATCCGATCTACCGGCCAAAGGTGACTGCTCCGAACGGCCCTGACGCTCCCCGACCTTCCCGACACCCGCTCCGAGAGGTCGCATCGCCGCCCCAGCCGTACCGTCGGCCGGTTCTTCAGGTTTGGGCCGGGATCCGGCCTCCGACTCGAACGTAGGCCGGTTTGGCGCCCGAACCGTGACGCGTCAGCCGGCCAGGAACGCGGCGGTCTTCTGGCCGATCGGTTCCGGGAAGTCGAGCCACGGTAGGTGACCCGCGTCTTCAATCATCTCCAGCTGGGCGTTGGGCATCGCCGCCACCGTGGCTCTGGCTACGTCCTCCCGGCCGAAACCGTCGTCGGCTCCCCACAGGAACAGGGTGTGGGCCTCAACCTTCGGCAACGTCGGAACGAGGGTGAATTCGGGAACGAAGCCGCGTAGCGTGGCGCCACTGCCGATCAGCTCGCCCTCGTTGTAGTTGGTGTCCGTGTCCACCATGAGAGCGACGTACCAGTCGTTGAAGGCCTGGGGGAAGCCACCGCGGTCGAGCGTCTTGCCGTGACCGATCTGGCGGAGGATCGAATCGGACACTCGCTGGTTGTAAGGAAGCAGCCCGAGGATGCGACGCACCGGCTTGAGGCTCAGCGCCCGCATGAAGGCCGGGGTAAGCATCCCCGGCGCCCCGGCCGGGCACGCCATCTGAACCATCTTCCCAATCCGGTCGGGCGTAGCGACCGCCGACCTCAATGCCAGGTACCCGCCGAGGGAGCTGGCCACGATGTCGGCCCGCTCGATTCCGAGTCCATCGAGGACGGACGCCACGAGGTGGTCTCCGAACCTCTCCAGGTCCGCGATCTCCCCGATGGGGAGGTTGTCGCTGAGACCCGTGCCGGGACGATCGATGAGGATCGCTTTCACCGCCGACAGGTAGGGGAGGATCGGCACCCACGTCGACCCGCTGTTGGGACCGCCATGGATGAACAGCGTTGCCGGACCCTCGCCCACTTCCTGCACGCGAACGGTCCCGTCCATCCCCGGGAACGGGATTCTCTGTTCGGTGGGCACCAACCCGATCGAATCCCACAGCGCCGTCTCCGCCCTCCGGTAGGAGGCTTCTCGCTCGGTCTTGGTCTTGCTGCTCATCGGTCCTCCCTCTGACATGAGCATCGTACGGCCCCAATCGCCTGGGTGCGGAACCGACTCCCACGAGCCAACACAACCCACCACTCCCGCAACGCGCCCCACTTCGGTGCGGTCGTGTTGGGAAGCGGCGCGCCGTGAGGTCCCAACTGATGGCGGGATCGCGCAGTTCGCCAATCACGTACTGACTATACGGGTCACTCCCGCGGTATATCCGGACTGGACACCACAACCCCACCGAGGTCACTCCCCGACTCTTGGCGCGGTTGTGCTGGCGAGTGCGGACTGAACTCCTATTGCCCGACTCTCCTTTTGACGCTAAGTTCCGCCACGAGGAGGCCAACTCATGGGGCATGAGCGTCGGTTCGTCTTCGACGCTGGCTTCAGTTCGTAACACCCTCGGCTCGCAAACGGCTCACTCCTGCCCTGATCTTTGATCCTGGCGGCCCTGCTTGTGCTCACGGCGTGCGGAGGAGGCGACGAAGGAAGCGGCGGCGCAGAGGGCTCGACTACTTCCGTTGACGGCACAACTACCCAGCCGCCCAGGGCGTCGGATAGCCTGCTGGAGATCACTTCCCTCTGTCAGATCGTGACCCCTGATGACATCGAGGCAGCGTCACCGGCTCAACAGAATTCAAGGACGTTTCCTGCGGGTACGCACTTGCCTCTGGTGAGGGCGTCAACATCGAACGCGGGTCCCAGCAGGATTTCGAAGTCGGCGTCGCCCGCACCGGGATTTGGGAGAGCCTGTAACCGGGATTGGTGACCAGGCAGCCTGGTTCACCGGGAACCCGGGCCTCCTCAGCGTGAGCAAAGGCGACTTCTACTTCCAAGTCAGGTTGTTCCTCCCCGACATGGATGATGCAGCCCAATTGGAGGCTGCCAAGGAGCCAGCCACCAAGGCCGTCCAGCGAATCCCCTAAACGCCCCTCCCTCACCTTCGGTGCGGTTGTGTTGGCAGCTGGCGGTCAGTCGTGATCTTTCTGGGGGCCTGGGTTGGCTCTCAGATGATTAGGAGATGGGATCTCGTTCGTCGCCGAGCACCATCGGATGCACGATGGCCGCTACCAGCAGCATGGTCCCGGTGATCGCGAACAGCCAGCCGCTGGCGACGTGGGTGCCCAGCCAGCTGTGCAGCACCGCCGGTTCAGCGAGGAGCACGATGCCGAAGGCGAGGCTGATCCCGCCCAGGAGCCGGACGGAGCCCCAATCCAGGCGGCTCCGTGCCCCGGCCAACAGGATCATGAGCCCCATTCCAAGGTCAATGATGGCCATCAGCGAAGTGTGGTGGAGTCCCGCCACAGTGGCTTGTTCCGCTTCCGCGCCAAAGTCGAAGCCAGTTTGTGAGAGGGTGAGCGCACCGAACACCAGGAGCATGATTCCGGTTCCCACCAGCATCAGTTGACCGAATCCCTGCCCAACCCGCCGGTTGATCTCGGTCCGATCCGGGCCAGACGGAGGCAGCATGTCGGCAGTCAGCATGGGTGGCGGTGGTAACCCGGCCAGGTCCTGGTATGGATCGTCGACAGGTATGTCCATGAGCGCGCGATCGGTTGGGTCGTTCATATGCTTTTCCTCCCAACCGGCATGAGCCGTACCGGCGCCCTATCGACCCTTACGTCAAATAAGTTGAATGCTTTGCGACCGTGGGCAAGGAATCGTTGACTCTTCTCCCCGCCCGTGGAGTCGTCGGTGACGCGTTGGCGACGCTCCACAACGCAACCTCGTGCGCCTCCATCCTCCATGCGGCGTGCTGGGAGTCACTCCGACTCGAGCCCCCATCTGCAATCCGTAGGCAGCTAGCGGCGTCCGGCACTACGACAAGGGAGAGCCGTTCGCCGCCCCCCTTCGGGTGCGGTTGTGCTGGATGGTCTTGACACATGCTTCGAGTTGCCAGTGGAGTTTATTGTTTACGCCTATTGCTGTAGTCTAATTTAGCATATAAACTAACCCTGATAGGCTCCGGGCGGAAAGGCCTCCAATGGATTTGGGGAAACGACTACGAACTGCTCGAGAGACTCGGGGATTGACGCTTGCTGAGCTGTCTTCCCGATGCAACGTGGCGATTGCAAACCTGTCCCGCATAGAGCGCGGGCTGGCCGATCCGCGAGTCTCCACGGTCAACCGGATATGCGAAGCACTCGGAATCGAGCCCTGGCCTGACGGAGCCGCCGATCAACCCCAGACGCTCCAGACGGTTCAAGAACGGGCCGCCCGAGGCAGGCACCGGTTGGCCGCGCTCGAGCTGGCAAGCCCTCACCCCCGAGCGCGCATCGCCCGCCGAGCTGCGGCGGGTGAGGACGTTAGGGAGGAGCTGGATTGGCTGATTGCATTCGAGGGTGAACGCTCGTGACGCCCGCGGACCTGCTCGATCACGCTCGTAAGGCTCCCGAGCATTCGCCCGAACGCTCGCTGTGGCTCGTCGCTGCAATCGAGCAGGTAATCGGCAAGCCGCTCGTCCTCGTCGGTGGGGCAGCTGCCAACACCTACACCGGCGAATACGTCCCGACCGGCATCGACCTCATCGGATCAGGCATCGACTCAGCCGATCGGGCGAAGCTGGTCCAATATGGGTTCACCGACCCTGGTGTCGGTCACCGCCATGTCCACATCACCCTCCGTCCCGGAGAGGTGCCCGTGTATGTCGAATTCCCAACACCCCCGCTCGATGCCGAAGAGGTGACGGAAGTTGCACTCGCCGAGGGCGTTGTTGCGTCGATCATCTCCCTGACCGACCTCGTGGTGGATCGCCTCAAGCAAGCCACCGACGGGACGGGCGTCACTCGCGACGCAGCCATTGCCCTCATCGCAGCTACCTACGAGGAACTCGACTGGGAAGCCATCGATCGGCGGATCGCCGGCCAGGACGATGCCCTCCTCAAGCTGGCTGAATGGGCGAAGACAATCCGCCAGGCCGTTGTCCGAGCGCTTCGACAACCTCCAACGAAGGACTGGCACCGCTGCCCGCCTTCAGTGCGGTTGTGATTGGGAGTGCATCGCCATTGAGCCCGCCCCAACCTTCGCCGAGGATGGTGCTTCGAGGGTCGACCGTGCTCAAGACTGACCGTAGTGGGCGTGGAAGTACGGCGGACGCCGTCTCGGCCGCCAATCTGTCGCATCCACGTGATATATACGAATCATGAACTTTCTATATACTCACGCTATGACCAAACGACTTGTCGACATCGCCGATGACAAGCTCGAACGAGCTCGGGAGATACTTGGCGCCGAGAGCATCAAGAGCACCGTCAACGGCGCCCTCGATGAGGTGATCGCCCTCGATCGTCGACGCCGGCTTCTCGACCGACTCGCAGAGCAGCGCGGAACCGACCTCGGCGATGAACAGGTTATGAACGAAGCTTGGCGATAGCCATGGCCCGCTATCTGGCCGACAAATCGGCTCTCGCTCGTATGCACATACCTTCTGTCGAAGAGCGGCTCCGGCCACTCATCGAGGCGGGCGAGGTGGCAACGTGTTCCATTGTCGACCTCGAACTGCTCTACTCGGCTCGGAGCTTGGACGACTACGAGCAGCTACTTGATGAAAGGCAAGGCCTGCCCACCGTCGAGCTGGCTCAGGAGACGTTCGACGCCGCAGTCGAGATTCAGCATCGCCTGGCACGCTCCAGCCAACACCGGCTCCCCATCCCCGATCTGATCATCGCCGCCGCCGCCCGATCGGCCGACCTCAGCGTCATGCACTACGACGCCGATTTCGAGCGCATCGCTGCCACGGTCGAACTCGACCACGAGTGGGTGGTCCCGGTCGGGAGCGTTTAGCCGGGATCCCACA
>CAMYMH010000049.1:0-15158 GCA_947259275.1 uncultured Acidimicrobiaceae bacterium
GATGCAGCGCGCACCGGCCGGGTGCCTGAGATTGTGGCAGCGAGTGAGGCTCCTCATCAGACCAAATGGGCCCGAGAGGCATAGGGATTTGTCCTGCGACGATAAGGACACACCCCTATGTGAAACCACGTACCCGGCCGACCGATCCTTGATTGTGAAACACTGCAGCCGGCCGAAGATCGCCTATGGCGTTATCGGATTACGGCTAGGGGTTCTTGTATTCCGCTTTGGGGCCGAGGTAGTACCACCAGTTCAAGAACAAACAGATGGCGTAGAAGATGGCGAACCCGTAGAGGGCGATCTCCGGCGTGGCGTTCCTGATCTGCTCGCCGAATTCCTGAGGTACAACGAAGGCACCGTAGGCGGCCACCGCCGACGTCCACCCGAGCACCGGGCCGGCCTGCTCCTTGTCGAAGACCTGAGCAATGGTCCGGAAGGTGGATCCGTTGCCAACACCGCTGGCCGCGAACAGCACCAGGAACAGCAGGAAGAACGGCACGAAGTGATCCTCGGGAGTTGCGGATTTGTAGGCCTGGTTCATGAAGTAGGCGACTCCGAGCGCGCTGGCGATCATGGTGATGGTGACCAGCTGAGTGACCTTGGCGCCCCCCACCTTGTCGGCGATCCAGCCGCCAACCGGCCTGATGAAGGCTCCGATGAACGGTCCCATCCAGGCGTAGGTGAGCGCCGAGGGCGCGTCTGGATTGATCATGTCGTGGGTCATGACTCCGTCGACCATGACGTGCTGGAAGCCGAAGATGACCCGGATCGCCAGGGCGAAGGCCGCCGAGTACCCGATGAAACTGCCGAAGGTCATCGTGTAGATGACGCTCATCACCCAGGTGTGCTTGTTACCGAAGATCTTGAACTGCCGCTCCAGGTTGGGCTTGATCTCGCCACGCAGCTGCTTGAGCAGGAGTACTGTCGCCCAAATGACCAGGGCGATGATCGGGTACTTGGCCCATTCCCAGCCGAGGCCGGTGGGCTCGGGCAGGATCACGAACAGGCCGACCGCCGCCGGGAGTAGAGCCAGCCCCAACATGCCGCCGATCTTGGCGAACGAGCTGGCGGGCGACCCGATGTTGGGCGAGACGTGCTCGGTGCGAATGTTGTTCATCCTGGTCCAGGCCAGGAACGCCAGCGGGATGAGAAACACCAGCCAAACGAACCCGGCATTGTGAATCCAGGTTTCCGTTCCCGCCGCGATCTTGCCGATAAGAGTGCCGGAGGGCTTCTCGAGGATCATCGAGCCACCCCCGAAGATCCCGGCGGTCATCACGGCCGGAATCAGCACCTGCATGGTGGTGACTCCGGCATTCCCGAGGCCGGCGTTCAAGCCGAGTGAGAGCCCCTGCATCCGCTTGGGATAGAAGAAGCTGATATTGGACATCGACGAGGCAAAGTTGCCGCCGCCGAGGCCGGACAGGAACGCCATGAGTTGAAACACCCACAACGGCGTGTCCTGGGACAGCAGGGCGAACCCGGTCCCAGCGGCCGGGATCATCAGCAAGGCCGTCGTGAAGAAGATGGTGTTGCGCCCGCCGGCGATCCGGATGAAGAAGCTGCTGGGTATCCGCAAACTGGCCCCGGTCAGCCCGGCGATGGCCGACAGCGTGAACAGCTCAGAGTTCGTAAAGGGGAAGCCGAGGTTGAGCATCTGGACGGTGATGACGCTCCAATAGAGCCACACCGCGAACCCGCATAGCAGGCTCGGAATCGAGATCCACAGGTTGCGGGTCGCCACCTTCTTGCCGGTGCTCTCCCAGAACTGCTCGTCTTCGACATCCCACTCGAGGATGTCCGCCGACCTCTTCGCCTTGCCGGTTGTCGTCATACCCATTCCTCCGGGTTGAGGTGCCCGCTCCCCAAGGCAGGCGGTGCTGCAGGCTGTCTAGACCTCGGCATGGAGCTCCTCCAGGTCGTGGTCGAGGATGGCTTCGAAGGCACCCTTCGGTTCCTCGAGCATGAAAATCGTGACGACGAAGCTGATGAGGGCGCCGCCCGCCAATATGAAGAAGAATGCCCGGGCATCAACGAGCGAGAAGATGACCAGGTAGATGACGGCGCCGACGTTGCCGTAGGCCCCTGCCATTCCGGCGATCTGGCCGGTCATCTTCTTGTTGATCATGGGAATGATGGCGAAGGTGGCACCCTCGGCTCCCTGCACGAACACCGAGGCAAAGATGGTGATGAATACCGCGATGACCAGCCAGGAAACGCCGCCGAACATCGGGACCACATTGCGGAGGCCGTCGGCATCGACGCCGGGAGCCCACTTGCCGATGAACGCCATCAGGAAGAACCCGACCACGATGCCGAGCATGTAGATGAGCATCGTGCGCTTGCGATTGGTCATCCGGTCAGACAGATATCCCCCGAGCGGACGGGCCACCAGATTCACGAACGCAAAAGATGCCGCCACCACACCTGCCACCGTGGCAGTGACCAGCGTCGACCCATCGCTGCGGGTGAGCGGCGCAAACGTGTTCTCGAAAAAGGCCGGCAGCATGGAGACCACCGCCAGCTCGGCCCCGAAGTTGGCAAAGTAGGTGCTGTTGAGGGCGGCCACGCTCCCCCAGTGATATCTCTCTTCCTCCGGCACTCCGGCCCGCAGATAGGGCAGGTTGATCTGCAGCGTCTTGACAACGTGGGCCAGGTAGATGGCGAGGAGGATGGCGTAGATGAGATAGAGAACTGCGTCGCTGATGACCGGGTCCCCATCGATCTTGACGTTGCTCACCCGCCAGGCGAGAACTCCGAGCGCGCCCATCAGCGGGAAGGACCAAACGAGATATTGGATGAGGTCGCCGTAGGAAGTGCATATCATCGGCTCGGTCCTCTTGGCGGTCCGGAGCCTGGCCCCCCTCGGCACGTCCCGAACCAGGAAGTAGTACATGACGCCGTAGACGGCCAGCACTACTCCGTTGGTGGCCATCGCCCACCGCCAGGCGTTGTCGCCGAGATCGAGCCACCGTTCCATCACCGTCAAGGCCACCCATGGGAGCGTCATGGCGGCGAAGGCCGAACCGAAGTTGCCCCAGCCGGCGTAGAAGCCCTCGGCCCGCCCGATGTACTTGGGTGGGAACCACTGGGCCACCATCTTGATCCCGATGACGAACCCTGCGCCGACCGAGCTCAGGAACAGTCGAGCAATCAGGAGCTGCACGAATGTGGTGCCGAGGGCGAAGGCGACGGTGGGGAGCGCCATCACCACCATCAGTCCGGAGAACACGACCCGGGCGCCGTACCGATCGATGAGGGCGCCCACCACGATGCGGGCCGGAATGGTGAGCGCCACATTGGCAATCAGGAGCACCTTGATGTGCTCGTCGGTCAGCCAGGCCTCGCTGTCCAGCATGGTGGTGGTCAGCGGTGCCATGTTGAACCACACGTAGAAGGTCATGAAGAAGGCGATCCACGTGTAGTGGAGCGTCCGGATGCGCTCCTGTTTGAAGTCGAGAAGCCGCGGCTCGGGCTCGGGTGCGGCGGTCGTGCTCATCTATTACCTTGGTCGGCTAGGGCGTGGACCGCACCCGGTTGCGCTCAACGAAGATGCGGCGCTGCCAGGGGCGAAAGATGTACTGGAGGGGAACCGTGATGACGTGCACCAGCCGGGTGAACGGGAAGACACCCAGGAACACGAAGAACAGGAAGGCGTGCACCCGAACCACAATCGCCAGGTCCGCCAGCAGCTCAGGACGCGGATCGAGTATCAGCAGCGAGCGGATGTAAGGGGCGAACACCTCCGGTCCCCAGAACGAGCCGAACCGATAGAAGAGTGCCACCATCATTCCGGTAACTACCTGGGCGATGATGAGGCCGAGGACGACGAGATCCATCGGGGTCGTGACGGCCCGCACCCGCTTGGACTGCAGGCGGCGCCACAGCAGCACCAACAAGCCGCCGAGCGTCCACACCGCCAGCGCCAAGCCGGTGATCTCCAGCGCGTACAGACGGACCGGCTCCGAGTTCCACGCAGTGAAGCTGCCGGGAATGACGAGTGCCACCAGGTGGCCGAGGAGGATGATGACGATCCCCCAGTGGAATGGCACCGACCCCCAGTAGAGCTTGTCTCTTTCCAGCAGCTGGGACGACAGCGAGGTAACCGAGAACTTGCGATGCCGGACCCGGTAGGTGGTGGCGACCACCACCAGCAATATCACGGCGTAGGGGGTGGCGACGAAGGCGAGTTCATGCCAGCTCATTCGTTACCTCCGCCCGGCACCGGCTCGGCGGCGAGGACCCGTTTGGTCGCCACCAGCAGATGAACGTACGGGTTGTGCGGTTCGGCCTTCTTGAGGGCCGTGTGCATCTTGGTGACGGCCGGCCCGATTACCTCGATCAGTTCGGGGAGGGGCTCTGCTGCCCGGCCGAGGTAGCGGAGGACCGGGTCGAGGTGGTCGGGCAGCTCACCGTCCGGGTCGACACCGGCCTCGGCCTCGGCCCGGTTCATCGCCGCCAGAAACGCCCCCCGGTGGTAGTTCTCTCCCCAGGTGATGTAGCCCACATACGGAGCGAACAGCGGGGACAGGTCGAGGGTGCGGGTGTGCAGTTCCTCCCACTCGGACAGCGTCAGATGGGCGAGCAGGCTGGTGAACCGCTCGTACGAGCGCTTGGCCGAGCCGGAGGGCATCGCTTCGACGGCTGCCTGCAGCTCGCCGAGATGACCCGGCCGGGGGTATTTATAGGCCTGAGCGAGGGCATCGTAGGGGTTCATCAGGCCCCCCGGATCGGGATCTGCACGTACCCGAGGCCGGTTTCCCCCTTGTGGTCGAGGGGATCCTTCCAGGCTTCGGTCGCCATCTCCCGGTGGTAGGGCGGCAGGACGAACCGCTCATCGAGGGTCGGGATGGTCGTCAGCCGGTACATCGCTTCGGCCTCCTCCAGGTCGGTTCCCGCAAAGGCGAGGATTCGCTCGGTCTGCTCGTCGACCTCGCCCTCGACGCTCTGGCGCCGCTTGAGGATGCGCACCGCCAGCATCTTGCGGAGAATCGCCCGGATCATCTCTTCGTTGCCGCCCGAGAACAGATTGGCGAGATACCGGATGGGGAGGCGGGCCTTGTCGAGGTTGTAGAACATCTCGAAGTCCACCTCCTCAGCGGCAACATCGAGACGCACCAGGCCGTTCTCGATGGTGCTCACCACCGGAGACAGGGGCGGCACGTAGAACATCATCGCCATCGTCCGGTACTCGGGGTGGAGCGGAAGCGCGATCCGCCAGTCCTTGACGAACTTGTAGAGGGGGGAGTTCTGAGCGCACCTGATCCATGCGTCATCCATGCCCTCAGCCTTGGCCCCGGCGATGACGGCGGGATCGAATGGGTCGAGGATCATGTCGAGCTGGGCGTCGACCAGCTCGGCCG
This sequence comes from uncultured Acidimicrobiaceae bacterium, assembly GCA_947259275.1. Classification (GTDB taxonomy): domain Bacteria; phylum Actinomycetota; class Acidimicrobiia; order Spongiisociales; family SHLN01; genus SHLN01. Next base: position 5,364 of record CAMYMH010000049.1, read on the forward strand.
GGTCCTCGCCCTGGGCTGCGGTCGGGATCCGGTCGGCGTCGTACAGCAACAGCCCCATATAGCGGATACGGCCGACACAGGAGTGAGCACAGGCCGGGGCCTGGCCGGTCTCCATCCGGGGGAAGCAAAGAATGCACTTCTCGGACTTGCCGGTCGACCAGTTGTAATACACCTTCTTGTAGGGGCAGGCCGAAACGCACATGCGCCATGCCCGGCACTTGTCCTCGTTGACCAGCACGATGCCGTCCTCGCCCCGCTTGTAGAGAGCACCGCTCGGACACGAAGCCACGCACGACGGGTTGAGGCAGTGGTTGCAGATGCGGGGCAGGTAGTTGAACACCACCCGCTCAATCTCATCCAGCTGGGCCCGGACTTCGTCGGGGACCCCATCCATGCTCGGGTCGGCCTTGGCATAGATGTCAGAGCCCGACAGGTCATCGTCCCAGTTCGGTCCGGTTTCGATGTCGATCGGCTCGCCCGTCACCTGCGAAACCGGAATGGCGGTTGGCTGGTGCTCGCCTTCCGGCGCGTTGAACAAGTCCTCGTATTTGAAGGTGAAGGGCTCGTAGTAATCGTCGAGCTCGGGCATTGCCCGGTTGTAGAAGAGGTTGGCGAAGGCCTTGGCTTTGCCCTGCAGGCGAAGCCGCAGCTGGCCGGACCTGGTGCGTTCCCAGCCTCCGCGGTAGTGGCCCTGGTCTTCCCAGCCGGTGGGATAACCGGTCCCGGGACGGGTCTCGACATTGTTCCACCACATGTACTCGGCGCCCTTGCGGTCGGTCCACAGGTTCTTGCAGGCGACGCTGCAGGTGTGACACCCGATGCATTTGTCGAGGTGGAAGAGCATGCTCATCTGGCTGCGTACTTGCATGGCCTGCCTCCTAGAACTCCGGCTTGTCGATGCGGCGGACGAATACGAATGTGTCCCGGTTCACCCCGGTCGGGCCCCAGTAATTAAAGAAGTAGGTGAACTGGGCGTACCCCCCGCTCATCAGCACCGGTTTCAGCCGGGCTCGAGTGAGCGAATTGTTCATGCCGGCCCGCTGTTTGCGCAGCGGTGAGATGGGGATTCCGATGGTGCGCTCGGTGGCGTGATACACGAACACGGTTCCGCGCGGGATACGGGCCGACGTGGTGCACCGCTGCACGAACACGCCATTGTCGTTGTACACCTCAACCCAGTCGTTGTCGGTGATGCCCATGTCGGCGGCGTCTTTGTCGTTGAGCCACACGGGATAGTTGCCGCGCGACAGCGTCATCATCCGCAAGTTGTCTCCGTAGGTGGAGTGGATGGACCACTTGCCATGCGGGGTGATGTAGTTGAGCATCCGACCTTGCGCCTCCACCTGACTCTGCTCGGTTTCGAGCAGCATGTTGTGGTCGGGACGCGGCTTGTAGGTGGGGAGGTGCTCCCCCCAGGCCAGGTAGTTCTCGTGGTCGAGGTAGAAGTGCTGGCGGCCGGTCAGGGTCCGCCAGGGAATCAGCCGCTCGACGTTCAGCGTGAACGGGGCATAGGCCCGGCCCTGGTTGACGACTCCGCTCCAGGTTGGGGTGGTGAGCACCCGCCGGGGCTGGGCGACGATGTCGCTGAAGTTGATGCGAGTCGATCGGGTCCCTTCGGCGAGATCGGTGAGCGACAGGCCGGTTTTCTGCTCCTCGGCAATGAACGCCCGGTGGGCGAGCTCACCGTTGCTGGCCGGGTCGAGCGCCAGGATGGCCTCGCACACCTCCCGGTCTGCCTCCAGCGATGGGTGCAGCTGGCCATTGTCGGCATAGGTGCCGGTTTGGCGCGGCTGGCGCATGGCCAGCTCCTGGTAGGCGTCGTCGGCCTGGATTCTGAGGCCGTGGGCGGCGACGCCGTTCTTCTCGATGCCGTCGCCGAGGGTGACCATCTTGTCGTAGATGGACGGGTAATCCCGCTCGATCACCCGGAACTTGGGCATCGTTTTGCCCGGGATCGCCGGGAGGTCGCCGTTGCGCCAGTCCCCCACCTGTGGCTGCGCTAGCTCGTCGGGGGTGTCGTGGGTGAGGGGGATCATCACGATGTCTTTCACCGGCTCGGGTAGATGCTGTTCGGCCATCTCGCTCACTCGCCTGGCAATGTCTTTGTAGATCTGCCAATCGCTCTTCGATTCCCAGGCGGGCGGCACCGCCGCCTGCATCGGGTTGATGTACGAGTGCATGTCGGTGGTGTTGAGATCGTCCTTCTCGTACCAGGTGGCGGCCGGCAGCACGATGTCCGAATACAGGGCGCTGGTGTCCATCCGGAAGTTGAGGTCGACGACGAGGTCCATCTTGCCGATGGGAGCCTCCGGCCGGAACGGGACCTCGGTCACCGATTCGGCGGCGGCTTCCTGGGCGATGGCGCTCGAGTGGGTACCGAGGTAGTGGCGCAGGAAGAACTCGTGACCCTTGGCACTGGTTCCGATGGCATTGCCTCGCCAGATGAACCACACGCGGGGCCAGTTCTCGGGTGCGTCGGGGTCGTCGATGCTGAATTCGAGCTCGCCTGACTTCAGCCGGTCGACAACGTACTCGATGATTTCGGCGTCGGTGTCGGCGCCGGCCGCTTGCGCCTCGGCCACCAACTCGAGGGAATTGCGGTTGAAGTGAGGGTTGAACGGCAGCCAGCCGCGCCGCACCGCCCGGGCCTGATGGTCGATGGTGTGGTCGGTCAGACCCGAGGCCTCCGGCAGAGTGTCGTAGTCCGAGTAGCCCCGCTCGTAGCGCCACTGGTCCGAATGCACGTAGTGAAACGACGGGGTGTTCTGATGGCGGGGCGCCATGCCCCAGTCCTGTCCGAAGGCGATGGCTCCCCAGGCGGCCTGGCTGACGACCTTCTCCTGTCCAACGTAATGGGCGAGCCCGCCGCCGTTAATACCCACCGAGCCGGTCAGCATGAGGCCGACGATTCCGGCCCGGTAGAGCAGGTTGTTGTGGTACCAGTGATTGGCGCCGGCCCCGATGATGATCATGTTCTTGCCGCGGGTCTTCTCGCCGTTGCCGGCCCACTCGCGGGCGAAGCGAATGACCGTGTCGCGGTGGATCCCGGTGAAACGCTCCTGCCAGGCCGGGGTGTAGGGGGCGTCCTGGTCGTCATAGTCGGCGGCGGCGTCGCCCCCCAGGCCGCGGTCGACTCCGAACTGAGCCATCACCAGGTCGAATACGGTGGCGACCGCTACCCGGCCCTCATCGGTGTCGATGTATCGGACCGGGATCCCGCTGCGACGAGAGGCCTCCTCATCGCCGAAATTGTCAAACTCCAACTCCACGATGGCTTCGTGGTCGTCGACGAAGGTGAGGACCGGATCGATCGGCTCGCCCGTGAGGCCGTCCTCTAGCTTCAGGTTCCACTTGCCGGGATCCTCCTCTGCCCATCGGTAGCCGATCGAGCCTTTCGGCATCTTGGCCCGCCCCGTTTTCTCGTCCCAGACCAGGAGCTTCCACTCGGAGTTCTCGACGTCGGCGTACTGAAGACGGCGGCCGGCCCGGAGATACTTACCCGGCCTGGTGCTGTCGATTTCGATGAGAAAGGGCATATCCGTGTACTGCTTGAGATACTCCTGGAAGTAGGGAATCTGACGGTCGACGTAGCACTCTTTGAGCATCACATGGTCGGCGGCCAGCCAGAAGGCGGTGTCCTGGCCGGGATTGGAGGGGATCCACCAGTCGGCGTACTTGGCCACCTGCGAGAAGTCGGGGCTGAACACGGTCAACTTGGCGCCGGCATGGCGCACTTCCGATATGAAGTGGCAGTCGGGGGTGCGGGTCATGTTGAGATTGGACCCCATCACCGCCACGTAGCGGGCGTTGTACCAGTCGGCCGACTCGTGCACGTCGGTCTGTTCGCCCCAGATTTCCGGGGAAGCGGGCGGCAGGTCGCAATACCAGTCGTAGAAGCTCATCACCACCCCGCCCAGCAGCGAAAGGAAACGGCTGCCGGCCGCGTAGCTGATCTGAGACATGGCCGGAATCGGGGAGAACCCGTTCACCCGGTCCGGACCGCGAGTCTTGGTGGTGTGGACGGTGGCGGCGGCCGAGATCTCGAGCGCCTCGTCCCAACTGATCCGTCGGAAACCGCCCTTGCCGCGGGCTTTCTGATAGCGAGCCCGCTTGGCCGGGTCGTCAACGATGGAAGCCCAGGCCTCCACCGAGTCGCCGTGCATCCGCTTGGCTTCTCGCCACAGGTCGATGAGCGCGCCCCGGCCGTAGGGAAACTTCACCCGCAGCGGGCTGTAGAGATACCACGAGAAGCTGATCCCCCGCTGGCAGCCGCGCGGCTCATAGGGCGGGAGCCCGTCCTCGAGCTGCGGATAATCGGTGGCCTGCAGCTCCCAGGTGACGATGCCGTCCTTGACGAAGACTTCCCAGCTGCAGCTCCCGGTGCAGTTGACGCCGTGAGTGGTGCGAACCCGCTTGTCGTGTTGAAAGCGGTTGCGATAGAACTCTTCCCACTTCCGGACCCCCGGATCTGCCACCTCTGAGCTCCACTTCATGCTGTCCTCCTCAGACGACGCGAATACCCGGCGCCCGCGAATGGTTTGATGACAACCATTCCTCCGAACAAGATGCCGGCTCCCACCAGACCCATCACCAACAAGGCGTCGCCGGAGTCCTGGTCCTCCCGGGTGCTTTCCCGGTTGAAGTAGGCAGCCAGATCCGCCCGTTCCTGGTCTGTCAAGGGCTTGTCGGCATACAGCTCGCGCATCACCGGGAAGGCGGGAGCGCCCAGCACACCGACGAGCCCCGACTCCCCACCGAAGTTGTCAACCACGTTGGTCAGATCGGGCCCCATGCTCTGACCCCCGAGGCTGCCGCGGCCGCCGGCGGAGTGGCAGGCCTGGCAGGCCGTGCCACCGTTCTCGAAGCTGGTTGAGCCGAGGAAGAGGTCTTCACCCCGATCCGCGTCACCTGCTGATGGCGGAGGCACGGAGGTGGTTGTGGTGGCGGTGTCCGTCGGCTCGGGCGCTGTTGTCGTGGTGGCGGTGTCGGTCGGCTCGGGTGCCGTTGTCGTGGTGACGGTGTCGGTCGGCTCGGGTGCCGTTGTCGAGGTGGCAGTGTCCGGAGGCTCAGTCTGGAAGTTGGTTGCGAGATAGGCAGCGATATCCGCCACCACCGTGTCACCGAGATTGCCGAACGGCGGCATGCTGGCGTCGTAGTCAACGCCGTTGACGGTGATCGGCCCGCTCAGGCCGTTCTTGATGACATCGGATACGTAGGCGGTATCCAGGGACCTGGGATTGTCGACGAGGGGCGGGAAGGCCCCGGCGATGCCACTGCCGTCGGCACCGTGGCATCCTGCGCAGGAAGCCACGTACGCTTGCTCGCCGGCCGTCGTGTCCTGAGCCGCCACCGGAGCGATCAACAGCAGCAAGGTCGCGACTCCAATCAGCCCGGCCCCGGCAACCGTCCATCGTGTGACGCTCATGCAGCCTCCTCGGCTAACGGCACGTCGGCAACAGTTGTTTGCCGCAGCTCGGAGAACAGCGCTTCGCGCGCTCGCAACCACGGCTCGTGTAAAACACACAGATCAATGCTCGGACACGGCTTGCCGCGCAGCACACAGCGACCCTCATCGACCGGACCTTCGACGGCTTCGATGAGATCGAAGAGGGTGATGTCGGCCGGATCGGCGGCCAACCGATATCCACCGGTCGGACCCCGGTCGGACTCGATCCAATCGCGCTGCACGAGTGGCCGCAGCACGTGGGGGATATAGGTGGCGGTGGTATCCAACGAGGCTGCCAGGTCGGCAGCCTTGAGGGGACCCTCGTGCCCTCGGAGCTCTCGAATCGCGGCAAGTGCTAGTTCGGTTTTTCGCGATATTTCGAGTTTCATAGTCCTGAACTCAGGTTTTACGGAACTCGTCGGGCGGGCGCTAGGGCCGAAAGTCCCTGAGTCCCGTCAGAGGGATGTGGGTAGGGGAGGAAGATGCCGGAGTGTCCGAATCCCGCAACGCGCTGGCGAAGCCGAGTCCCACCAGCCACGAGTTTGGCGAAGCCAAACTCGAATATCTCCCCGAGGTCCACCAGCCAGGAGTTGGCGGAGCCAACTCCCAAGCCGAGCGGAGCTCGGCCGTGCCCGGGGCAGGATTTGAACCTGCACGCCCCGAAGGGCAGCGGATTTTAAGTCCGCCACGTCTGCCAATTCCGTCACCCGGGCGACAGGGAAGTATCCCAGCTTGCATGGCAGCTCCAAGCCGGGCGGGCCCGACCGGCGGCTGCCTAGAGGTCGAGGCCGACGCCGACGATCTTGGGCTTGCCGTTGTCGTACTCGAAGTAGACGAGCCAGGGCGCATGTCCGGGGGCATTGACCGCAAGGTATTGGAAGTTCCAGAGCTCGACGGGGATCAGCGCCGTGCGCGAGTGGCCGCTGCGGGAGTCGAGATCGTCGGCGGCTCGCAAGGCGGCACCGAGGGGCTCGAGCACCTCGCCCCACAGGCGGTAGCTTTCGGGCGTCCCGTATGGGTTCCTGAGCGCATCCCGGAACGCCTCGGGCGCCATCATCTCCGGATCGTTGGTGAGCGCTACCGCGAATCCGCGTTCGCTGAAGAGCCGCTCGAGGTCCTTGCGGCCGATGAGGTCGTTCGCCAGCCGGTTCAGCATGGCCACGGGCCGGTCGTCGTCGAGGAAGAACTGAAGGTCGATGGTTTCGGTCAGGTAGCTGCTTTCGACCCAGCCCGCCCCATTGGGCGATTCGACCGGGATCCAGCTCTGACCCTTGTTCCGCTGCGGTTTATCAAGTGATCGGAACCCGGCCGCGTTCGGTTCGTAGTAGTACACCGCCAGGGACTCGAGCCCCGGCTCCTCTCTCGCCGCCAGCCGGTGTTCACGTCCGAGCAGGACGACCGAGTAGTAGCGGCGCCGCCGGTGCGCCAACAACAAAGGCAACTCGGTGAAGCCACCCAGCACAACAATCGTTCCCAGCGCCAGGCCCAGGAACAGAATCGGAAGCCTGAGAGCGCCGAGACTCTGGAAGAAGGCATCGGTCAGCAAGGTCACGCCCTGGGTGAAAGCGAACGGAGTCGTGGGACCCTCGACCAGATCGGCGGGTGGGGCCTGGAATCCGAGGGTCGGGCTCCCGATCTCCTCGCCGCGGGCGATGGCTGCCGATAGCACCTCCTCCGGGACGGTGATCGAGACCAGAACGGTGTCGACCCCCCCGAGGCCATCAGCCACCCGATACTGGAACGTCTCGGTGCCGACAAAGCCCGCCGCCGGCCGGTAGGTGATCGATCCATCCGGGTTCACCGACACCTCCCCAACCGTGGCCCCCAGCACACCGGTCACCCGCAGCGAGTCACTGTCGACATCCCGGTCGTTGGCCAGCACATCGAGCACGAACGGTGAATATCCATCCAGTGTTGCGGCGTCGCGTTGACCGATCGGCAGATCGTTGACCGGCGTCACCACGATGTTGATGGTCCCGCTGGCGATTCCTCCGTTGCCGTCGGCCACCGTGTATGTCGAGGTGACCTCACCGAAGAAATCCTCCGGCGGGGTGAAGGCGACCGTCCCATCCGAGTTGAGAACCAGCAGGCCGAATTCAGGCTGGGCCACCTCGAGCAGCGCGAGGGTGTCGCCGTTTGGATCGGTGTCATTGGCCAGCGGCGCAAGTGAGCCGAATCCATCCTCGAGAATTTCAAGAAGGTCCGCAGTCAAGATCGGCGGAAGGTTTGGCTCCGCGATGCTGATCTTCACGGTCGCCAGACTCAATCCACCCCGACCGTCATCAGCCTGATATACGAAAACGTCCTCGACTGTGCTGCCACCGTTGTGCACATAGCTAAAGGCTCCGTCAGCGGTCAGGGCAAGCGTTCCAACCGACGGTGGCACTACCAGTGTGACTCCGAGGGGATCGCCATCGGGATCGCTGTCATTCCCAAGAACGCCCGGTGCTTCGATGACCAGGGAGGCGCCCGGACCGACCTCGTAGAAATCCGGACCAGCAATCGGCGCCGCGCTCGCGGTGATTTCCCACGTGAACTCGACACTCCCCACCAGTGGCGGCGTGCCATCATCGGTGAGGACAACGGTTACGGCGAACGGCGATGCCGCCGCCGCTCCCACCGTCACCAGACCCGAGACCGAACCGGTGGCCGGGTCGATCGAGAGGCCGCTGGGGAGCCCGGTCGCCGACCAGGTCAACACGTTGGCCGGGTCATCGTCATCGCCACCCACCAGAACCAGCGTCGCCGGCAGCCCTTCGCCGCTGATCTGATCACCTGGATCCACGATGGCCGGGGTCTGATTCACTTCGGCCACCGAAACCGCGATGGTTTCGCTGTCTGATGCGCCCAAAGTGTCGGTGACCACAACGTCGAACGTGTAGGTGCCGGGACCTTGGGCCTCGGTCGGAGTCCAGCTAAAGGATCCTGCACTCGTTATCGAGGCTCCGACCGGAGCCCCCGAGAGGCTGAAGGTCAAAGCATTCGTCGGAATATCGGCATCAGAGGCGCTGGCATTGAAAGTCAGGGAGCCCAGTTCGGCGACCGTACGGTCGCCGACCGGATCCAGCACCGGATCCACGTTGACCTCGTTCACGGTGATGGTGATCGTGTCGCGATCCTGAAGCCCCGTGTTGTCGGTGACCACGACGTCGAACAAGTAGACGCCGGGGCCGTCGGCTTCGTCCGTAGTCCAGCCAAACAATCCGAGGAGCGGATCAATCGCCGCGCCCGCCGGAACCGCGCCGGCCCCGTCCTCCAAACTGTACGAGCGGTTAGTCGGAAGATCGGGATCTGACGAGGAAACCGCAAACACAACGTTCGTCCCTTCGTCCGCCACCCGGTCGCCAACCGGGTCCAGGGTTGGCGGAGTATCCACCTCGTTGACCGAGACGGTAATGGTTTCCCGGTCGGCGAGAGCGGGAACGCCATCGTCGGTGACGACCACGTCGAAGGCGTAGACACCGGGACCTTGAGCTTCGCTGGGAGTCCAGGAGAACACTCCACCGGCGGTAATCACCGCGCCGGTGGGAACCAGGCCAGTGCCATCCTCGAGCGTGAACGCCAGGGTGTTACCCGGCACATCGGCATCAGAAGCAGTCGCCGCGAACCCAACCAGCGTCCCCTCATCCCCAGATTGACTCCCAACCGGATCCAAGACCGGAGCCACGTTCACCTCATTGACCGTGACGGTGATCGTCTCACGATCTTGCAGACCAGGGGCCCCGTTATCGGTGACAACGACATCGAAGCTGTATGCGCCGGGTCCCCGCAGCTCCGACGGTGTCCACGTCAACACGCCGGCCCCAGTGATTGCCGCCCCCGGCGGGATACTCCCGGCGCCGTCCTCCAGGGTGAAGTTCAGCGTGTTGACCGGATCATCCACATCAGAAGCCGTAGCTACCACGAACAACAGCGCCAACTCATCAATCACCTGATTCCCAACCGGATCCAACACCGGAGCGACGTTCACCTCATTGACGGTGATATTGAACGTCTCCTCATCCCACAGGAACCCACTCCCATCATCAGTCACCCGCACCGTCACCGCATACACCCCCGGACCCTGCGCCTCAGACGGCGTCCAAGTGAAATCACCGGTGGCGGTGATTGAGGCTCCGACCGGAGGAGCACCCTCCAAAGTGAAACTCAACGAGTTAGCCGGCAAGTCGTTGTCCGAAGCCGTCGCCGTGAACGCCAGAAGAGCCAACTCATCAATCACCTGATTGCCGATCGGATCCAACACCGGCGCCTCGTTGACATCGGTCAACGTGACCGACATCGCCTCCTCAAAAGTCAGGTTCCCGGTGCCATCATCGGTGGTCTCCACCCGAATACTCAACGGACTGCCC
>CAMYMH010000049.1:15210-36777 GCA_947259275.1 uncultured Acidimicrobiaceae bacterium
ATTCTCCGCCACACTCGAAGGCACCAACCCAATATCAGTCGGGGCCTCATTCACATCGGTCAACGTGACCGACATCGCCTCCTCAAAAGTCAGGTTCCCAGTGCCCGAATCGGTGGTCTCCACCCGAATACTCAACGGCGACCCCAACACCTCATAGTTCAAGGCGGCCGCAGTCTGGAGCTGATTACCCACAATCGTGAACAACCCGTTATCCCCATCACCCACACCGGCGACGAGAGCGTAAGTGTGAGAATCACCGACATCGGGATCAGTCGTCGACAAGGTTCCCACCACCGTGCCCACCGCAACATTCTCCCCCACCGTAGAGGGAGCAAGAGCGATATCGGTCGGCGGGTTGTTGGCTACGGCCGGCCGCAATGCCACGAGTTGGCCGACGTTGACGCTACTAGCTCCGGTTGCAGTTCGACTTCCGGTTGCTCCAGGTCCACCGAGTATCTCATCGGCGATTTCGGTGGCACCGTCGCCCGAGCCTTGGTCGGCGCGCTCGTCCATGCTTCCCGGTGGATTCGTGGGGCCGCCCGCCGTGCTGGCGAAGAAACCGACCAGAGTGGTTCCGGCCACCGTCGTGTTGATGGAGGGCGCGACATAGCTGCCAGACGAAGCATTGCCCTGCCCGCCGTGGGCATCGACGGGGCTGGTGGTGTCGACGCCGCGGTAGGCCGAGATGGCCCCCACGCTCTGCTCCGCCGCGGCCGTGGTGAATAGGTAAGAAGCTGGTTCAGATCCCGTCGCCACCTTGTAGTACAGGTCCTGGCTGACCGAACCGCCCCAAGAATCACCCCGGATCCAGTCCCAGCCGGCAGGCGGGGTGACCCCTCCGGTGTTGGGCCGCACGATGGAGGCCACCATCACGTCGTTGGCGACAATGCCAGCCGGTCGCGGAATGTCGATCGTGAATCCGCCGCCGCTGCTGGCCGAGGAGGCGGAGACAAAGGTAATGGCCGCTTGAGCGGGGGGAGCGCCGGTGAATGTAACAACACTCACCGTCAAGGCGAATGCCGCGAAGAGCGCCAGCGGTCGTTTGACGGGCTCGGTGATGGAAGCCAGGTGGGCGAGAATCATAGCCTCGGCCCTAGCTGCGCCACATCGATGTCTTCGAAGTGCATACCCATGGTGTTGTTATCGGCCATGAGGACGATTCAGTTGCGACCGCCAAGTGGGGGTTCTTACGGCGCACATAGGGACTAGTCAGACACAGAGCTTGCGGACTGTCGGCCTCTGGGCTCCGGTCCGAACGCGGCCGTGCATGAGGCTTTCGGATCGCGCCCATCAGGCGACCCGCTGGGTGGGAAGATCCGCGGCGCCGGCCAGCGGGACCCGGATGGTGAAGTGGGTCTCGCCGTCGATCCGGTCATATGAGATGCTCCCGCCCATACCCTGGGTAAGGGCGTGCACGATCGACAGCCCGAGACCGACCGAGTCTTTGGTGGCAGTTTGGTGTCCCTGGTGGATGAATCGTTCGAAGAGACGGTCCTCGATCTCGGTGGGTACTCCGGGGCCGTCATCGATGACGGCACACACGTAGGTGCGGCCCTCGACCCGGCCTTCCACTCGGATGTTGTCGCCGCCGTACTTTTTGGCGTTGGAGAGCAGGTTCCGAAGGAGCTGGCGGAATCGGAGTCGGTCGGTCCGTACCACCCCTGGCTCCACGCTGATGCCGATCGAAGAGCCCGACCGGACCAGCGGATCGATGGTCTCGGGCATCTCGGTTTCGACATCCACGTCCTCGAACACGAAGTGAAGCGCTCCGGCATCGAGTCGGGCGGTGGTGAGCAGGTCCTCCACCATGCGGGCGAGATCGTCGGACTCGCTGATGATGATCGACAGGAGCTCGGTGGCCGCCGGTTCGGCTTGGACCACGTCGTTTTCCGCCAGCAGCATCGAGAGGCCAATGATGGACGTCAGCGGAGTGCGCAGCTCGTGGGAAGCGTTGGCCACGAACTCCTCGCGGGCCGCATTGAGCTGGCGTTCCGCGTTGAGCCGGGCCTCCAGATCAGCCTGGCGCTGCTGGCGCTTCATGAGCTCGCGGTAGACGATGATGACGGCGGTGGGAATGAGGAAAGCGACCAGAAACCGAGCGAAGTTGCCAATCCGACCCAAGAGCGCATCCGAAGAGGACACCTGATCGGACAGCGTGTCCCGAAGATCAACCAGCACCGACGTCAGTTCCTGGAATTCACTGTCGAGGCGGGTCTCGGAAACCAGCTGCGCCTGCTGGGAGTCGCCGGCGACGATGTACTCAACTATCTCGTTGCCCGTCGCGGCCAGCCGGTTGGTGGCATCAACCAACCGCTGATCCGGCACCTTCCCGGACGCCACCAGCTGCTCAACCGCCGTCGTGAGATCACTCATCGCCAACGACGCCTCAAACGTCGAGGTCTCCTGGGCCGGACCCGAATTGGTCCCGAACTCACGATCCACGCTCGCCATGTGAACCCCCAGCGCCAACTGGGCCCGCACGATCGTCGCCGCCCGCAACCCCTCATCGGCATCATGGAGGGCGGCCGCGCTGCCCGTAATCTGCTGACTCCCATAAGCCACCGAAAAAACCAACCCCAACACCACCAAGGTCGCGATACCCGTGAAGATCGTCAGACCGAGGTTGCGGTCCCACCGGGGACGAGACGAGCCACCCTCTCCCCGTTGTCGCGATCTCATCGGTCTCATGGTGCTCTACTAGCTGGTGTCGGACAGCGAGGGGGCCTATGCCCCCCTAGTGCTCATCTATCGGCCAGAAGCCCGAGTAGATTGACGAAAATGAGTGACTAGCTGCGCGGGCCCGGTGTGACCAGTCCGCGACGCTCTGGTTAGCTAGCTGCCGCGGTTGGCTCGTCCAAGATCCGCTCAATGATGCGCCGCAGTTCGGCCGGGCGGAACGGCTTCGAGATGAACCCCTCGGCACCCAGATCACGAGCACGCGAGGCACTGTCCGAGTCGCCGTGGGCGGTGATGATGACGACCGGCACCCCGGCCGTGGCCGGGTCGGAGCGCAGTGCGGTGAGGACGTCCCAGCCGTCCAACACCGGCAAAGCCAGATCCAGCAGAACCAGATCCGGTGTGAGCTCCTGGGCGAGAGTGAGTCCGGAGCGGCCGTCGCCGGCAGTCAGGACATCGACCGGATGGTCGATGAGCGCCGCTCGGATGAGCTGGAGCACGCTCTCGACGTCGTCGATAACGAGGACAACCTTGTTCTTGAGCATGCCATCTCTTCGTCACATGGTCCGCGTAAGTTGAGGACTTACCCGGCCCCGGCCTCGGCGAGCGCGAGCGCAATCCCGTCGAGAGAGTCGTGTTCCGACACACGGAGCTCGGTGACGGCGCACCTGCGGAGCGCCTCCTCGGCTACCACGGCACCCCCGAGAATGACCGGCGCCCGGGCCGGGTCGAGACTGGGAATGGCTGCTGTCTCTTCCAGGGAGAGCAGCGAGAGATACACCACCAGCTCGGCGAGGCGGGTCACCGAAAGACTGCTTCCATGCACCCGCCCGGGGTCGTATACCGGCAGATCTTGACTTATCGCCGACAAGGACGTGAAGGTTCCGGCCACGCCAATGACGCAGTTGGGTTCGGACGGGAGATCCACTCCCCCGAGCAGGCCGGAAGCGAGATCCTGCGCCGCGGCCAGCTGGTCCCGGGTGGCCGGGCGATCCGCCAGAACCCGATCGGTGAGACGGACGGACCCGATGTCGATGCTGGTGCGATAGGTGGGGACATCACTGCCGAAGACGAACTCGGTTGACCCTCCACCAATGTCGATGACGACGTAGGGCGGCGGCCCCTCGACCGCTCGGGTTGCTCCGGCAAATGCCAGGGCAGCCTCCTCCTCGCCTGAGATCACCTCCGGGCGCGTCCCAAGGGCGATCGCGGCCTGATCGAGGAACCCCTCCCGGTTGGCCGCATCTCTGGTGGCGGAGGTGGCAATCGCTCGCGCCCGTCCGACATCCGCCTCTGTCAGCGCCGCCCCGTAGGCGGCCAAGACCTCGATCGTCCGGGTCATGGCCTCCCGGCCGAGGTGGCCACTTGCGTCAACGCCGGCCCCCAGGCCGGTGACGGTAGTGCGCCGATCGAGCCACTGCACCCCGCCGTCTTCCACCTCGGCGATCAAGAGCCGCATCGAATTGGTGCCGATGTCGACTGCCCCGACTTTCATCGAGGCTCTTGCCATTGCGGATTGCGCTCAATCGTGCCGGACTGAGCCTTAACGCAGGGGGCTTCACAGTCGAGAGGCTCGACAAAGGGCTGGACGATGCTGCCGACCGGATTGAGGTTGCCGGCGGCGGTATCGGCGTAATGGGCGTGAAGGCATTTGAGGCCCTCACCCTGGTTGCCGCCAACACCACCCTCGGGCATTGGCGAGGTCCCGGAAGGGATGAGGGCGTCACGTTCGTCGGCGTAGCGCCGATGGGCCTCCGCCAACTGTGCGTCAAGCCGGGCGTCGGTGCTTATGAACGAGGCGAGACGTGCAACGCCTCCAGCCGACTCGAGACGAGCCACCCGCTTGTGGGCCAGGGGACAGGAAAGCCAGTACCGGGTTGGGAAAGGTGTGCCATCATCGAGGATCGGCGGTACTGCGACCACCACCGGCAACTCGAGATGACAGCGGGCCACAACCTCTACCTCGGCCCGCAGGGCGCGGTCAATCTGGCTGGCAACGACGAGCTGGTCGTTCACCCGCCGTCGCGACCCGTGAAGAAGTCGACGATCGCATCGAACCAGCTGCCCGATCTTCCGGCGGCTTCGGGCTGTGCGGCCGGTTCCGGTTCCGCCGGTACCACGATGTAGGCAATCTCCCCCGGACGAACCAGCCCGAAGTCCTCCCGGGCCCGCCGTTCGATCTCAACTGGAGTCTCCAGGGCGTCGATTTCGGCTTCGAGGTGCTGGTTGGCGTTTACCAGCGCGGTCAAGCGCTCCTCGGCATCGGAAACCGCTTCCCGCTGGCTGAGAATCTGCTTGAACGGTACGAGACCGACCAGCATGACGGCGAGGAAGAAGACGAGCGTCGTCGCCACCGCCGGGATCCGACGCTTGGTCACCGATAGACCCCCCAGCCGGCGTAGCGCGCTTGATCACCCAGACGCTCCTCGATCCGGAGCAGTTGGTTGTACTTGGCGGCCCGGTCACTACGAGCGGGGGCTCCGGTTTTGATCTGGCCGGCATTCGTGCCAACTGCCAGGTGGCTGATGAAGGAGTCCTCGGTCTCGCCCGAGCGGTGGCTGACCACTCGGTTGAAACCGGCCGAGTCTGCGGTGGCCATCGTGTGGAGGGTCTCTGACAACGACCCGATCTGGTTCACCTTCACGAGGATGGCGTTGGCGGCCCGCTCTGAAATGCCTTGCTGAAGGATCTCCTCATTAGTTACGAACAGATCATCACCGACGATCTGTATGCGGCTGCCGTATTGCTCGGTGAATAGCTTCCAGCCGTCCCAGTCGCTCTCGTCCAGGCCGTCCTCGACGGAGACCAGCGGGAACGCACCGATGAGCTCGCCGAGATAGTCGACCATCTCCGCGGTCGAGAGGGTGCGATCTTCCCCCGCCAGGGTGTAGGAGCCGTCGGAGTACAGCTCGTTTGCGGCGACGTCGAGTGCCAGCGAAACGTCCTCACCGGGCGCGAACCCGGCCGTCTCAATCGCCTCGGTGAGCAGCTCGAGGGCTTCTCGATTGGTTGCCAGATCGGGAGCGAAGCCGCCCTCGTCGCCGACGTTGGTGGCAAGCCCTCGCTCGTTCAGCACCCGTTTGAGCGTGTGGTACACCTCCACCCCCCATCGCAGGGCCTCGGAGAAGCTGGGGGCGCCGGCCGGAACCAGCATGAACTCCTGAATGTCAACCGAGTTGGCCGCGTGAGCCCCGCCGTTGAGCACGTTCATGAGCGGGACCGGCAAGACCCGTCCCGCCGGACCGCCCAGGTACTTGAAAAGAGGGATGTCGAGGGAAGCCGCCGCCGCCCGGGCGGTTGCCAGTGACACCCCAAGTATGGCGTTGGCCCCGAGGTCTGCCTTGTTGGGGGTTGCGTCGAGGTCGAGCATCTTCTGGTCGAGGGCTTCCTGGTCGATTGCATCCAGGCCGACCACTTCCGGTCCGATGGTGTCGACGACATTGGCGACCGCCAGGGTGACGCCCTTGCCCAGGTATCGGTCGCCCCCATCACGCAACTCGACGGCTTCCTTGGACCCGGTTGAGGCGCCGGAGGGGACCGCCGCCCGGCCGAAGCTGCCATCTTGCAGCCGCACCTCGGCCTCGAGGGTTGGGTTAGCGCGAGAATCGAGGATCTCCCTCGCCCACACAGCCGTGATAGTGGTGTTGCTCACATGGTCTCCTTGCGCGCCGATATGCGTTTCCGATGTCGCGCTTCAGCAGCCCCCTCGACGCCGCCCAGCGACTGAAGACGCCCCTAGTTTGGCACGGAGTTCGTGGAAGTTAGTGACGATTTTCGCGAGTTCACGCAGAGCGCGGCAGTGGCTAGGCGATGGCCGCGTGGGTCGACATCAGGAGGCCGGTGACGGCGGTTCGAAGATCGGCCGGTCGGAAGGGCTTAACCATGAAGAGGTCGGCGCCCTTTTCTGCGGCCGCCCGCTCAATCGACTCCTGGGCATGGGCGGTCAAGACGACGACCGCGATATGGGCAGTTGCGCAATCTGCCCGGAGACCGGCGAGAACTTCCCAACCATCGATTCCGGGAAGCCCGATATCGAGGGTGATGAGGTCTGGACGGTGTAGCCGGGCCAGCTCCAGTCCGGCTTCTCCATCGTCGGCAAAGAGCAGCTCGACGCCCATGGGAGTGAAGGTTGCCCGCAGGAGATGCTGGACAACCGGAGAGTCTTCGATAACCAGAAGGGTGGTTGTGGCATCCATAAGGAACCTGTCGGCCGTCTGACAAAAGACGAGAGCGTGGGATTTGTGGCGCACATAGGGACTAGTGCCCGGGGAGGAGGGCAGGAAACCCTGCAGGTTGCAGGCTCGAGTTGCCAAGCAACTCGTAAGGAACGCCAAGCGTTCCCGCCCCCTCCGACCCTCCGGGCCACCTCCCCCTCCGGGGTGATCTGTCGCGTTTGGTGGGCGACACCTTCGAGGATTCCTGCTCCCGTCCCACCTTCCCCTAAGGGGAAGGTGGGACGGGAACCCTTCGGGTTCCTATGGAGTTGGGCAACCCTTCGGGTTGCTTTGCAACTCCTGAGCCGGGCGAAGCCCGGCCGAGCTCCGAGGACGGATGGGGGGAGACACTCATGACTGCAAACCCGGTGATGTGGCGGGGCTCCTGGCCTCCCCCACCCCGTCTCCGCCTATCGGCGGAGCCACCCCGCCCTCGAGGGCGGGGACTCGAGGGCGGGGAGGAAATGCGACCGACCACGAACCGGCGACGGCCTCCCCTCGCGTCGCCCTATCGCGCAACCCGACACCTCCGGGGGAGGGAACCGGCTGCCTACTGCCTACTGCTTTTTGCCTGCTCCCAGAGGTCGTTCAGCTCGTCGAGTGAGCGGCCCTGCAGGTCCCCGGCTGCCTCCATTGCTCGGAACCGGCCGGAGAAGCGGTCCACGGCTTGGCGGAGCGACATTTCGGGGTCGATGTGGAGATGCCGGGCGAGGTTGACGAGGCTGAAGAGGACATCGCCGAGCTCCTGTTCCACTGCCTCGGTGTCGCCGAGCGCATCGGCCAGCTCTCCCAACTCCTCCTTGAGCACCGCCAGCACCTCAACCGGTTGCTCCCAGTCGAAACCCACCGAGGCGGCCCGCCTCTGCAGCTTGGCGGCGCGGGCCAGTGCCGGCATCGCCACCGGCACGTCGTCCATCAACGATTCCCTCTGTTTTTCGACTTGTTTGATCCTCTCCCAGTTCCGCGTGACCTCGGGAGCACCGTCCACCTCAATCGGCGGGCCGCCGTCGACGCCGAACACATGCGGATGACGCGAGATCAGCTTGCGGCGGTGATGTTCGGCCACCGACTCGATGTCGAACACGCCGGCCTCGGCCGCCAACATCGAGTGGAAGATGACCTGCAGCAGGACATCACCGAGCTCCTCCTCCACCTCGAGGTAGGCGGGCACGTCGGGCTCGCCGCCGGGAGCGTCGGCCGGGAGCCGGCCGACTGCCTCCATGAGCTCGTAAGCCTCCTCGATCAGGTGCCGGGCGAGACTGTGGTGAGTTTGTCTGGCATCCCACGGGCATTCCTGGCGCAGACGCTGGCTGATGGCGAGCAAGCCGGGGAGCCCGACTTGACCCGGGTCAATGAACACGGTGGTCCGCGGGCCGACTGCGGCGTGATCGAGCTCGGCGAGCGGGACCGGGTCGATCATTTCGCCCTCCATACCAACATCCATCGCAATCAACACCGGATGCTCGGGGTCGAGTACCTCGAGGAGCCGGCCCTTCAGAGTGCCCGCCACGAGGGCGGTATCAACCTGGGCGAAAACCGTCGGCAGGTTGAGCAGGAGCGGGCGGGGAAGCAGCCGGGCATCGAGCAGTTGGAGTCCGCCGTCGAGTGGATCTACTCCCAGCCGGGCCAACAAGACATCCAGAAACGATGGCGCACCGATGACCTCCACATCTACGCCCACCCCGGCGGCCCGCTCACGGATCAAGGCCACCGCCTGCTCGGCGATGGCGGGGTGGCCGGGCACTGCGTAAACCACCGGTCCGTCCGAGCCCGCCGTGAGCACGCGATCGGCAATCCGCTCATACACGCCGGCGAAGTCCTCAGCCTGGTCATAGATGTCGTCACACGTCTCGATCTCGCGTACGGCGGCGATCTGTTCGGCGGCAGGATGCGACAGCGTCCGGACGATGAGCCGCTCCGCCGACTCGATTGCCGACCATCCCGCCCGCGTGATGGAATCGGCCCCGGCCGGACCGAGGCCGACGATGGTGATCACGGCTCGTAGACGCCGGGATCGGGACTCACCCGCCACTCACCGTACCGCCGATCCACCTCGACATTGGCTGCGGTCAGCCGTTCGACCGCCCATTGATTCGGTGAGACACCATCCGGGAGACGAGTCTCGAGTTCCGACCACAGCCGGCCGACCAGACCCACCGAACCAAGACCAACCCGAGCGTGTATCAGGAAGTAATCGAGGTTGGCGCGTGGGTCCGACTTGAGACCGTCCGGCAGCGCATCCAGTGCGGAGGATGCCTGCTCGAGCAGCTCGGCCTCGGAAAACGCGATGCCAAATTCATCACCGGCCGCACTCATGTACACCTGATCACGAATCACCCATTGGAGGGCCTCGCGGAACACCTCGATTGGCATGGTCGAGTCAGCGGTCTCGACCGGCACGTCGTCGAGACCGAAAGTCACACCATCGACGGTGACCACGCTGACACTCCCCGAGCAGGCGCCGAGCGCCAGGCCAAACAGCGCGGCCAATACTGTCTTCCTCATGCGTTCCCATTCTGCTCGGGCCACATCGCTCGTACGAATTCGATGAGGCCGCCCGGCAATTCAGCCGGGGCGGTGATGAAAACTACGCGACCGCGAACCACCGATTGCTTCGCCAGCCGCTGCAACCGCACCTCCTGGGAAGCGCTCAGCGAAATCGGCGCCAGCTTGATCTCCGACCGCATCTTGACGATGTCCTCCAGCCCCACTCGCAGCGCCTCCACCCGCAGCCGAGCGACGTCGATCAGGACGGTCGCCTCCGGCGGCAATGGGCCATATCGATCTCGCCATTCGGCGGCCACGTCTTCCACCTCGGCCTCGCTGCCGGCGGCCGCCAGGCGCCGGTAGGCCTCGAGGCGGGCAGGCTGGTCTGGTACATAGCTCTCCGGCAGATGGGCAGTGACATCTAGGTCGATCCGCACCTCTTTCACCTCGTCAATCTCGGGCTTGGTCCCCCGCAGCTCGTGCACGGCTTCGGCCACCAGCTCGGTATAGAGATCGAAGCCGACCGCGGCTATATGCCCCGATTGCACCTCTCCCAGGATGCTGCCGGCGCCTCGGATCTCCAGGTCGCGCATGGCGAGCTCAAATCCTGACCCCAGGTCGGTGTGCTCGCCTACCGCCTCCAGCCTCCGGTAAGCCACATCGGTCAGGCGCTCCTCGGGAGGATGGAACAAATAGGCGTAGGCACGCTGGCTCGATCGACCGACCCGGCCCCGCAGCTGATAGAGCTGGGCCAGCCCGAGCAGGTCGGCTCGCTCAACGATGAGCGTGTTCACCATCGGCAAGTCGAGGCCGGATTCGATGATGGTGGTGGCCACCAGCACGTCGTACTCGTGGTTCCAGAAGTCGAGCATCACCTGCTCGAGCTGACCCTCGCTCATCCGCCCATGGGCCACGGCATACCGGGCGTTTGGCACCAGGTCCCGCAGGCGAGCCAAGGCATGGTCGATCGATTGGATGCGATTGTGGACATAGAACACCTGGCCCTGCCGCAGCAGCTCCCGCCGGATGGCTGCCGACACGGACGGAACATCGTAGGGCCCGACGTAGGTGAGGATCGGCTGGCGATCCTGCGGCGGGGTCTGGATGCGGCTCACCTCTCGCACGCCGGTTAGTGCCATCTCGAGCGTGCGCGGAATCGGAGTGGCGGTCAGCGTCAGCACGTCGACCTGGGATTGCAGCTCCTTGATGCGGTCTTTGGCCGCAACGCCAAACCGCTGCTCTTCGTCGACGACCAGCAGGCCGAGGTCCTTGAACTCAATGTCCTCGCTGAGCAACCGGTGGGTTCCGATGACAAGGTCAACTGTTCCATCGGCGACTCCTGCGACAACCTGTTTCTGTTGCTTGCCGGTGAGGAACCGGCTCAGAACTTCGACCCGGACCGGGTACTGGGCAAACCGGTCGGTGATGGTCTGGTGGTGCTGCTGGGCGAGCAGGGTGGTCGGCACCAGCATCGCAACCTGGCGGCCGTCCTGAATAGTCTTGAAGGCACCCCGGATGGCCACTTCGGTCTTGCCGAAACCGACGTCGCCGAAAATGAGGCGATCCATCGGGTCGGGACTCTCCATATCCGCCTTGATGGCGGCGATTGCCGTCAGCTGGTCGGGGGTCTCCTCGAACGGGAAGGCGGCCTCGAACTCGCCCTGCCACGGCGAGTCGGGTGCATAGGCGTGACCGCTGACGGATGCCCGCTCACGGTGGAGGGCAACCACTCGCTCGGCAATCGCTGCGAGTTCGTGCCTGACCTTCGAACGGGTCGCCGACCAGTCGGCTCCACCCATGCGAGAGAGCCGGGGTGCTTCGCCCCCCGTGTACGGACGGACCGCGGCCAATTGATCGGTCGGAACGTAGAGCTTGTCTTCTGCCGCGTAGGCGAGCAGCAGATAGTCGCGCTCGGTGCCTGCCATCTCCTGAGTCACGAGGCCTTCGAACCGGCCGATTCCATGCCGGTGATGAATGACGTAGCTGCCCTCTTCGAGGTCGCGATACCGCTCGCCAGCAGTGGTACGGCCGCGGGTGGCATGCCGGTGGGCGCGCCGGCGGCCCGCCACCTCCTGTTCGCCGATCACCGCCAGGGAGGCGGCCGGAAAGACGAAGCCCCGGTGGATGCCATCCGAGACCACAGCCGAGCCGGATGCCACCTCCGAGCGGGGTAGGTCGATCCCCTCCTCGGCGAGCACTTTGCCGACCCGGTCGGCGGCCGCCACACCGTCCATTGCCACCACCACGTCGATGTTGCGACCCCGCAGCCAGGTGATGGCGGCTGCTACCGAGGCCGAATCTCCACTGGTTGCGTCGAAGCCCCGAATCTCGAGCCCGATGTCGGCGGGGCCGGCGGCCAGCGCGGGCGCGTCGAGCACAGCCAGATCCGCCAGGGCCGCGTCCAGATCGAGATACAAGGCCGGATGTTCGCCGGCGGGCGGGCTGGCCTCGCCCCAGGTCGGCGCCAGTGCCTCGGCCAGATCGGCCTCCTCGGTGCGGAGCTCTTCACCCCGGGCCCGGCATCGGACCGGGTCAAACAGGAGCACCGGCGCCCCGCCGGCCAGCTCGTGGGTTGCGGTCCGCTCAGGAGCCAGCCAGGGAAGCCATGACTCCATGCCGGCGAACATGAGGCCCTCGCCGACCCGATCCCAGGTGGAGGCTGCCCACGGCGCCGATCGGTGGCCCGCAGCTCGCGGGCTGGATAGGCAACCAGTGTCGATTCGTCGGCCGACCGCTGAGTTCCAATCGAGAACGCCCGCACCGTTTCGACCTCGTCGCCCCAGAACTCCACCCGCACCGGGCCGGACGCCTCGGCCGGATAGACGTCGACGATGCCACCCCGCACTGCAAACTCACCGCGACCCTCGACCCGGTCGGTGCGGTGGTAGCCGAACTCCGCCAGATGGGCGACCAACTCGAGCGGATCCAGCACCGAGCCAGGCTGCAGAACTACGGGATCAACCGGCGCCGGACTGAGACGCTGGATAACCGCCCGGACCGAGGCGACAACAATCGTCCCCGAGTTGCCGGCGGCAAGCCGATGGCGGGCCTGGGCTCGGCGGGCCATCGTGGCCGCGTTGGGTGACACGTGCTCAAAGGGGAGGGTCTCCCACGCCGGCAAGGTCAGCGTGTTGTCCCAGAACAGGGAAACATCGTCGGCCAGTTCCTCTGCGTCCTGCTCGCCGGGAACTATGGCCAGCACGGGCCTGGTGGCTCGCGCCGCCACGCCGGCGATGAAGTAGGCGCGCAGAGGTCCCGGCACCACCAGCCGTCCGGGGAGTGTCGGTATCTCGAGATTGGACCATCGGTCGACAAAGGCGCCAAGCTGGGCCATGAGAAATGGAGGTTAACGACCTACGAGGCACCTACGTCTCAAATATCCTGGCCCGGATTCGCTCCCCCCGGAGAGATGCAACCACTTGCTTCCTTCCCCTCGAGGGGAAGGTGGCGCCGACCCGCAGGGTCGGTGACGGATGGGGGGAGAGCGGGAACGCTTCGCGATGCCGCTGACCCGCAGGGTTGCCCCCCACCCCGCCTCCTCCTTCGTCGGAGGCACCCCTCCCTCGAGGGAGGGGAAGACGAACCATCCCTACCGCTCCCCCGGAGGGGGGCACTCCTCGTGCTCGAGGTGCGAAGCAACTCGCAAGGAACGCTAAGCGTTCCCCACCCCCTCCGACCCTCCGGGCCACCTCTCCGGATTACCTCCCTAGGGGTGTCGGACCAGCTGGAAGAAGCGTCCGAGGCTTTGTGCTCCCAGGCGGCTCATGCGGGGGTGAATGACGTGGTTGGACAAGCTGGTTTCGGTGGTGAACGTGTCGTGGCCCCACTTCGAAGCCGCGGTGAGAGCGCCTTTGAGGAGGGCGGCAGCGATGGTCGTATGGCGGTACGGCCGGGCTACGCCGATGAAACCAAGCCGGGGGCCAGACGGGTTGCGCCATATTCTCACCAGGCCGGCGTACTCGCCGGTGCGGTCGTCGATCGCGACCAGGTAGGCAGTCCGGTCAAACGGTGGCGATTCAGCCAATTCTTCGTGAAACCAGGTTCGATCACCGTGCCACCCATCCGTTCCGGGGACGTCCCGGCGCAGGATGTTGTCGAGCACAAACAGACGGTCTTCGTCGACCGCATCAGCCGGATGAACACTGAACCCGGTGGGAACCCAGGCGCGGTCGAGGCGGGAAAGGACCGAGTCGAAGCCGATGCGGAACCGCTCGGCTTCCAGCTCCTTCTCGAACCCGGCGGCCCGAAGTGATGTGACCATCGCGACCTCATCGGCATCGACCGTCACGCATACGGATCGACCGAGGGCCCCGACCACGGCCTCCGCCAGCGGCCCGTGAGCGCCACGACCCACGTAGTACAGGAACAGCCGGTCGTCCGGCCGCAGCCAGGTTGTCACCGCCCCGACCACCTCGCCCTCGCTGACGGCAAACCATCGCTGCAGCGGCTGGCCCTGACGCTCATCTCGTAGCCGGAGCTCATCCGGGGTGGTTTCGTACAGCGCCGCCACCGCGGCGTACTCGTTGGCGAAGACACGGACTTCCACGGCTCAGAACCTACGTCATAGGAGGCCTTGGCGCCGGTACCACCGCACCATGCGACCGAAGGTCACCTCGATCGGGGTGTACCGGACGCCCAACTCGCGTTCGGCACGAGTGCCATCGAACGCGTGCCCGTGCAACATGGTTCGGACCATCTCGGGGCAGATCGGCGCCGGTTTGCCCACCAACCGGTAAGCACCGCCGACGATGGTGCCGGCCGCCCGGGCCACCCGGGGCGACAATGAGCGGACCGGCGCCTGCATACCGGCCGCCGAGGCTAGTTGGGAGGCCATATCGGCCGTGGTGAGGGTGGCTCCCGCCAGCAGGTAGCGGCCCCCTTTGGCACCGCGCTCGGCCGCGGCCAGATGTCCCCGGGCGCAATCGTCGACATCGACGATCGTGGCCCGCGTCTCGGGCAGATACCGGAGGCGGCCCTTGAGAAACGCCAGCAGCAGCCGGGCAGTCCCCGTCACCCGGCCCGGACCCTGCACCGAGGCGGGATTCACCGAGACGACGTTCACGCCGAGATCCTCGGCCTCGATGGCAACCGTCTGCTCGGCCTCCACCTTCGACCGCTCGTACTCCGACAGGTACCAGCCGCGATGCGTCATCGCCTCGGTTCCCACCGCCCCGGCCGGTTCCCCGATCGTGGCCGCCGACGATGTGTAGACGACCTTCCCAACCCCGGCGCCTAGAGCGGCGCGGATGACGTTGGCCGAGCCGTCGACGTTGGTGGCGAACATTTCACTGGAGTCGGGCAGGCAGAATCCGTTGATTCCGGCGGCGTGGAACACCACGTCGCTTCCGGCCATTGCTCGCATCAGGGCATCGAGATCGCCGACCGCCGCTTCCACCGGCCGTCCGCCGCGCGACCGAATGTGGGGCGCTGCCTCAGCTGAACGAACGGTGGCGGCCACGTCGTGACCGGCGGCCACCAGATGGTCGAAGACCGCGCCGCCCACATAGCCGGTGGCGCCGGTCACCAGCGCCTTCACGGCTGGTTTCGGTCGCCCGCCGCCTGCCGGGCCGCCTCTTCCCCGCCGGCGACAAACGCCTCCAGAACGTCGGCTGCCTCCTGAATGAGGATCTCGGATTCCTCATCGGTCGAGAAGCGCTGGAGAACGAAGTCGGCCGGATCCATCCGGCCGGGGGGACGGCCGACGCCGATCCGCAGTCGCCAGAACTCGCTCCCGCCGGTGGTATCGACAATCGACTTGATCCCATTGTGGCCACCCGAGCCGCGACCGAAGTGAATGCGCATGGTGCCAAACGCCAGGTCGATGTCGTCGTGGGCGACGATGAACGACCCCGGTGCGAAATACCGGATTAGCGGACCAACCGCCTGACCCGACTCGTTCATGAAAGTAGTTGGCACCGACAAGCGCACCCTGGTGTCGTCGAGACGCCCGTCGGCCACCTCAGCCGGAATTCCCCGCGGGGCGGACCGGAAGGCCTCCCCCATCCGCTCGGCCACCACGGCAACCGCGTCGGCACCGATGTTGTGGCGGGTGCCGGCATAGCGCGAACCCGGGTTGCGCAGGCCGATCAACAGAACGGCATCGTCTGGCCTACTCGCGGTCGGATTCCTCAGCGCCTTCTTCAGCGCCCTCAGCATCTTCAGCACCCTCTTCACCAGGCTCGACACCCTCTTCGCCTTCCTCGCCTTCGAGCAGCTCTTCTTCGGGCTCTTCGGCAATCACGGCAGCGGGCACCGAAACGGTGACAAGTCCGGCTTCCGGATCGTCCGTGTACTCAACACCCTCGATGATCGGAAGGTCGGACACCCGCAGCACGTCACCGATGGTCAACTCGGAGATATCGAGGGCGATGCTGGACGGGATATTGGTCGGCAACGCCTCGAGGTTGACGGTGGCCCGGATGGTCTCGACGATGCCGCCATCGTCGCGCACACCGACGGGCTCGCCTTCGAAATCGATCCCGACCTCGGCTGCGACCGTCTCCGTGAGAGAGATTCGGATGAAATCGAGATGGGTGACGTCTCCTCGTAGGGGGTGCCGCTGGACCTCACGAGCCAGGGTCGTGATCTCGGTCCCGTCGACGTCGAGCGTGATGACGGCGTTGAGGCCCGCCTCGGTGTGAAGCACGGCGTACAGCTCGCGGGCGTTGACCGTCACCGCCTGTGCCTCGGAGGCGCGTCCATAGACGATGGCGGGCACGTTACCGGCCCGGCGCATGCGCCGCGACTCGGCGCTGCCCCGGGAGGTGCGAATGCTTGCTTTCAAAGTGGTATCGGACACGGCGGTACTCCTACAGACGTCCTGGAACGGCGTAACAATAGCCCCGGCACCGGGGAAGTGCACCCCCATGGGGACTAGGTTCTGCTCACATCCGAGGGAGGACACATTGCACCAGCCAGGGACGGGCAAGAAGTGGCACAAGATCGATCCCGGTGAGCTCGCGGTCGGGCACATCACCACCGTTGTCGCCGGAAGGCGGGCCCTTGCCATCAGCCGAACCGAGAACGGATGGGGCGCTCTCGACAATCACTGCCCCCACCAGGGCGGGCCTCTGGGCGACGGCGAGATCGACGACCGCGGGTGGGTGATCTGTCCCTGGCACGGCTACGAATACGATCCCGCCAGCGGGGCACCCCCTGAGGGGTACGGCGACAACGCCTCCTGCTTCAAGATAGAAGAGCGCCCGGACGGCCTGTACGTCCAGCTGCCGGTCATGGAGGAGAAGCCCTCGATCATGGACCAGATGGTCGACGTGATGACCGATTGGGGCGTCGACACGGTGTTCGGGATGGTTGGGCATTCCAATCTCGGCCTCGCCGAGGCCCTCCAGCATGCTGAGGAGGACGGGCGGCTCCGGTATTTCGGCATTCGCCACGAGGGAGCCGCCGCCTTCGCCGCCAGCGGCTACGCCAAGCTGACCGGCAAACCGGCCGCCTGCTTTGCGATTGCGGGCCCTGGTGCCACCAACCTGCTCACCGGCCTGTGGGATGCCAAAGTCGATCGGATTCCCATCCTGGCCCTCACCGGACAGGTCAACACGCAGGTGCTCGGCCCCGGCGCCTTTCAGGAGATCCCCACCGCCGCCGCCTTCGAGGCCGTCGCCGAGTGGAGCCAGACCGTGCTCGCCCCGGGAAACGCGTCCGAGCTGATGGCGCTGGCGCTCAAGCACGCCATCGTGAAGCGCGACGTCGCCCACTTGATCTTTCCCGACGACACCCAGGACCTCCCCGGCCTCGAAGACCCTCCGCCCCGGCCGATGCCCGGCCGAATATCCACGGTCACCATCACACCACCGGCGGATGAACTCGACGAGGCGGTCCGCATGCTCGAGGAAGCTTCACGGCCGGTGATAGTGGTCGGCAATGGCGCGCGGCCCTACCGAGACGAGATCATCGCTCTCGCCGAGAAGATCGACGCCCCGGTGCTCTCGACCTTCAAGGCCAAAGGCATCATCCCCGACGACCATCCGCTCGGGACCGGTCCGCTCGGGCGGTCGGGCACACCCATCTCGGCAGCCGTAATGGGCCTGGCCGACGTACTGCTGGTGTTCGGGGCCTCCTTCTCCAACCACACCGGCATCTCCAAGAAGAAGCCGACGATTCAGGTGGACTTCGACCGGATGATGCTCGGCAAGTTCCACCCGGTCGACGTGCCGGTCTGGGGCGAGATTGGAGTCACCTGTGGTCTGCTGTTCGAGCGGCTCATAGCGCGTGACCGTCCCGAAATCCGCCGGGACATCGCCGACCGAAAGGGCCGGTGGCGTACTGAGAAGGCGCGACGCGGAGAGTTGCTCGACCCGCAGGGCAGGATGCACCCGGCCAAGCTGTTCGAGGTCATGAGCCGGGTGGTTCCCGAGAACGCGGTTATGCCGGTCGACGTCGGCAACAACACGTACTCGTACGGCCACTACTTCGAGACCAAGCCGGGTCAAGACGTCATCATGTCTGGGTACCTGGGATCGATTGGTTTCGCCTTCCCCGCCGCCCTTGGTGCCTGGGCGGCGACCCGCGGCACTCGCAAGGTGGTGAGCATCTCGGGCGACGGCGGATTCGGCCAGTACCTCGCCGATTTCACAACCGCCGTCAAATACGAGATGGACATCACCCACGTGCTGCTCAACAACGATGAGCTGGGCAAGATCAGCCGCGAACAGATCGGCGCTTACCGCCCGGTCTGGCAAACCAGCCTGGTGAACCCTGATTTCGCCGAGTACGCCCGCATCTGTGGCGGCGACGGTTTCCGGGTGGACTCAGCCGACGAGCTCGAAGCGGCACTCATCGCCGCCATCGGCGTGAAAGGCAAGCCATCCCTGGTGGAGGTCATCGTCTCTGCCCGGGACGTGTAGGAAGCAGCGTCCAGAGCCGCTCCCCCCGGAGGGGGGCAACCCTTCGGGTTGCCAAGCAGTTGCTCCGCAACTGCCAAGGAAGGCGAAGCCTTCCCGGAGTCCCGGCGCAGCCGGGAGGGGGGCGCTGCCCGAGAACCGACAGTGGCGCCCCCTCCGACCCTCCGGGCCACCTCCCCCTCCGGGGGAGGAAACCACCCACCACCATGACCGCTCCCCCCGGAGGGTGTCCTGTTTCGCGATAGCTGCGACGCTCCTACGTAAGTCGTTCCGACGCGAGATCGATCTGTCATCTTCCCCGCCCTGAGGGCGGGGTGGCTCCGCCGGAGGCGGAGACGGGGTGGGGGACGCCTGGAACCCAGCGACTGACTGCCAGTGGAGCTTTGGGCCTCCCCCCATCCGTCCTCGGAGCTTCGCTCCGAGTCCACCTTCCCCTCGAGGGGAAGGAGCAAGAAGACCGTCGGACGCACCCCAACCGTCGCACACAAACCGCGACAGGACACCCGGAGGGGGGAGCAGAATCAACCGCGACCCATCGCTCGCCACCCCGCCCTGAGGGCGGGGAAAGATAGTGCCTACCTCAAACCGACGAGGACCTCCCGTCGGGTCGCACCGGTCGCGGCAACCGACAACGGGCAACGGGTAGCGGGCACCGGGTGGCGGTCTAGAAGCGCTCGGCCGAGTAGCTCATCGCCACGATGAAGCCGCTGGTGACATCGACCTCGGTGAAACGATCGAGGCCGTTGGCGCCGGTGGTGATCGTCCACACGTCCTGCTCCAGCAGGCTGCGGGCAGTTACGTCACCGTCATCCACCACCAGGATCAAGCCGTCGTCGTATTCGGCAAACGTCTGCCACACCGGCGACTCGCTCACAAAGACCGAGGAGCCATCTTCAACTGCAAGATGGTGATGACGGGCTACCGGCGAGTCGTACTCCAACACATGAAGCTCACCGCGATCGACCGGCCCAATTTCGAGCGTGACGCCCGTCCCCAAGGCCTCTTGCCACTGCAACTCACCAGAGACCATGTCCAGCACGACCAGATCGCCGGTGGTGAGACTCACGATCACCGATGATTCACCTGCCGCCACCGCTTCCACCGAATCGGGCATGTCACGAGCCCACACCGGAGCTCCCAGCCACGTCCTCAGCTGGACCGTGATGCCCCCGGCCACCAGCACGCCGTCGGGGGCGGCGGCTACATCGGTGACCGGCACTCCTATATCGAGTGACGAAGCTTGCTCGGTGATGTAGTCGTAGAGCAGCAACCCATCACCGTTGCCGACGGCAAGGACATCGGGACCGGCCGCCATCACGTGGTGACTGCTCTCGAGAGGGAAGGTGGTTTGCGTCCCCTCGAGGCGCTCGAGGACGACCAGGTTCGTGTCGGTGGCCACGAAGACACCTGCCTGCGTAGCGATGAGGCTGGTAGCCGGCGGCGGGACGGGAACGAGCCAGTCGAGCCCACACGGGTCGATATCGACTGAGGCAACGAACCCATCCAAGGTTGCCAGGTATACCCGGTCTCCCAGTGTGTCCATCTCAACCGAACGGTCTCCGAGCGGAAGGCTCCACACCTCGACGGCATCGGCCCCGTTGGCGAACACGGCGACTTCGGCTTCGGTCACATCGCTTTCCGAGACAACCGGCAGCTCGATGGCGCACTCCGGCGGCGGCACGAACAGCGAGGTGGTGGTCGTCGACGCCGGCACAGAGGTCGTCGTGGTCGTAGCCTGCGGCTGGATCGTGGTCGTGGTGGTTACCGGAAGCGTGGTCGCGACGGTAGTCGGAGCCGTGGAAGCCGCGCCGTCCTCCGTCGACGAACAGGCTGCCGCCAGTAGGACGACGCCGATCAACGTGATCCGCACCTGCATTCCGGTCACGCTACCCGGCCAGGAAGCTAAGCCGTACCTGGCGGTTCGGGTTGTCCCGGTTGGGATCAACGAAGACAACCGAC
The DNA here is from genome assembly GCA_947259275.1 of uncultured Acidimicrobiaceae bacterium. Classification (GTDB taxonomy): domain Bacteria; phylum Actinomycetota; class Acidimicrobiia; order Spongiisociales; family SHLN01; genus SHLN01. The sequence continues at coordinate 35,408 of CAMYMH010000049.1, forward strand.
TGCCAGGTGCCAAGCTGCAGGCGGCCATCGATTACCGGGATGGTGACGGACGGGGCAATGATCGCCGGCAGCAGGTGATCGGCACCGTGGCCCGGTGAACCGTGCTGGTGGCGATAGCGGAAGTCGGGCGGGAGCAGGTGGTCGATGATGTCGAGTAGATCGGCGTCGCTGCCGGCGCCGGTCTCCATGAGGGCCACACCGGCGGTGGCGTGCGGGCAGAAAACCTGCAGGATCCCATCACCCTTGTCGGCCACGAACTGGCCCACCTCCGATGTGAGATCGACGGTCTGCGGGCTGGATCCAGTCCTGAACTCGAGCAGTCGAGTTTCCATCGGTTCAGACCGTGTAGCTGTCGCCCCAATCGAGGGCAACCAGCTCGATATCGGATTTCGCCAGCACCGTCCTGGCAATATTGCCGATCCACTCACGTCCGCTCTGGCTGAGGTAGAAGTCGTGGATGGACACCACCTGCCGCGGCGCCAGGCGGCGGGCAAACTCCATCGACTCGAAGGTCGATCCCCACGGAATGAGGAGCGGCAGAGCCAGCACCGGCGCCGTGCTGGTTGGCTGATAGCTGTCACCCGGGTGGGTTAGCACCCCATTCACCGTGAAGGCACGGTTGGGAGGCGCAGTGCCCATCGGCGTCATCTCGTGCAATACATCCTCAGAGCTGACGCCCGCCGGGTCGTCCACTTCCACCTCGATGTCGTGGGTTGCCAAAAGGTCGGCCACCGCTTGGTTGGAGTGCACGGTGATGTCCGGTCCCCGATCGAGCAGCCAGCGTACGAAGTCGGGGCTGACGTGGTCACCGTGCTCGTGGGTGACAAGCACCCGCTGAATATCGCCAATTGAAGCGAGGTCCACCTCGTCGGAGCCGAAGGTGTGGAACCCGGGGTCGAGCAGCGTCGCGCCCTCGTCGGTAGTCACGACGAGGCAGGAATCAGTGAGTCTTCTGATAGTGGTCATTGGGGAACACTAGAGCGGTCCACCGCCCGCCGCCCACCGCCCACCGCCCACCGCCCACCGGCGACTGGCGACTGGCGACTGGCGACTGAATGGTCCTTCTCCCCTTGCGGCAAACCACCAGCTATGAGATCCCTGGTGCCGAGGAATCTCATGTCGCCCATTTGTGTCCTGTCGATGGTCTTACCGGGTGAGAGCGTCGCGGAGAAGACGGTGAGGAATGAGAGCTCCGAGAACCAGGCTTTCACCCGGTTCGTCAAGGAAATTGAGCCCCGGCTCAGCCACGCCTTGGCGGCTGCATTCGGGCCTGAGATCGGTGCCGAAGCGACGGCCGATGCGCTCGTGTGGGCGTGGGAGAACTGGGAAAAGGCACAGGCGATGAAGAACCCGGCCGGCTACTTGTATCG
>CAMYMH010000049.1:36786-37388 GCA_947259275.1 uncultured Acidimicrobiaceae bacterium
TGAGATCGGTGCCGAAGCGACGGCCGATGCGCTCGTGTGGGCGTGGGAGAACTGGGAAAAGGCACAGGCGATGAAGAACCCGGCCGGCTACTTGTATCGGGTAGGCCAGAGCAAGGCCCGCCGCTACTTCCGGCCCCCGAAACTGTTCCCGGCCCTGCCGGCAACATCGGTCGACCCCACCCTGCCGGTGCTGCTCGAAGGCTTGTCGAAGAACCAGCGGGTGGCGACGGTGCTCATCCACGCTTACGACTACAGCGAGCGCGAAGCCGCCGAGCTGCTCGGCATCTCTCGCTGGACGGTGCGAACCCATGCCGAGCGCGGGCTGGCTCGCCTCCGGAGCGCACTGGAGGTGACGGTCAATGCCTGAGGTCGGCGCTCAACTCCGCACCTATTTCGACGAAACGGTCGAACGGGTAACCGAGGAGGACGTCCGGATCCGGGCAACCACCGAGCAAGGCCTACCCCTCCCGAGCCCGAGGTTCCGGCCGCGTCCACTGGCGGCCGGTGCGATCGGCTTCGGGCTGGCGATGACCTTGCTCGGGATCGTCCTGGTGGCGGACCGGGTGTTCGGGGCCGGAGTATCGGACGTAGGTAGCAACGGT
>CAMYMH010000050.1 GCA_947259275.1 uncultured Acidimicrobiaceae bacterium
ACCTGGGCGGGGACGCCGGTGATCTGCTCGGCTCGCTCGAGGGGCCACTCATCGACCGCGGCCGCATAGGCGTCGAAGCCGCTGGTGGCATGGGAGATGAAGTCGTTGTTCGCCAGCCCGGCGCTGATGATCTCGCGGCCGATGGCGTTGGCGAGGGCGATATCGGACCCGACGTCGATGCCCAGCCACACATCGGCCCACTGCGCCGAGGTGGTGCGCCGCGGATCGATGGCGTACATCTTGGCGCCGTTGCGGACACCCTTGAGAAGGTGATGGAAGAAGATCGGGTGAGCTTCGCGGGCATTTGATCCCCACAACAAGATCAGATCGGTCGTCTCGATCTCTTCATACGAGGAGGTGCCGCCTCCGACTCCGAGGACTGCCGCCAGACCGGCGACGCTAGGAGCGTGTCAAGTGCGATTACAGCTGTCGATGTTGTTGCTGCCCATCACGACCCGAGCGAACTTCTGTGCCAGATAGTTCACTTCGTTGGTCGCCTTCGAACAGCTGAACATGCCGTAGGCGGTCCCGCGGTTGGCGGCGAGGCCTGCTGCCGCCGCATCCAATGCCTCGTCCCATGTGGCGGGTGCGAGGACACCGTTGCGGCGCACGTATGGCGTCGTCAGCCGTGGTCTGCGGTTTGTCATTCCATCACCTCCCCACGCAGGCGAGGCTAACCGACAGGGCCGTCCGGTGTGGCTCGATGACCAGCGCGCGGAGGTGGAGGCGTCCCGTAGGCGTCGGGACTCATGTGGGGCTTCTCAGCTGAATTGAGAGTTTCGTTCCTTGCCACGAGGACGGCCAAGGCCGCCCGATATTGAAGCTCTTATGTGCGATCCTCGGTTTCAATCATGCTGACGGGTTGGGGTGGGTGCTTCTGGTCTGGTGTGGTTGACTGACCGGATTCACGCGGCGGCTGATCGTCCCCGAGGCGTGACACACCGACCATGCCGGACCTCGTGAGAACCCGAAAGAGTGTGATTCGTATCGCAAACTCACAAAAGGTACTCCTCCTCTGGTTGCTTGGGCGGCCGCGTTACAGCATCAGTGGTTAGGGCGGAGGAAGTTGTCCGGTTCGGTCTGGAGTCTTGACCGTGTCAACACCGCTTGAAAATTGACCCCTTTCCACCGGTTGAAAATTGACCCCCCTGGTCGGGTCTTGGTCACTCTGTGTTGTCGGTTGGCACTCTCCCTAGGTTGCGGTCTTTGAGTCGGTAGGAGTCTCCTTTGAGGGAGACGACTTCTGCATGGTGGACGAGCCGGTCGATCATGGCGGCGGCCACGACGGGATCTCCGAATACTTCGCCCCAGCGTCCGAAGGGCTTGTTGCTGGTGACGATGACCGAGGCGCGTTCGTAGCGGGCGGAGATGAGTTGGAAGAACAGGTTGGCGGCTTCGGCTTCGAAGGGGATATAGCCGACTTCATCGACGATCAGCAACGGGGTCCGGCCCAATCGGGTGAGTTCTGCTTGGAGTTGTCCTTGGGCATGGGCTTGGGCGAGCCGACCCACCCATTCAGAAGCGGTGGCGAAGGCGACTCGGTGGCCGGCTTGGCAGGCTCTGATTCCCAGGCCGATCGCCAGGTGGGTTTTGCCGGTGCCGGGTGGTCCGAGGAACACGACGTTTTCTCTGGCGGCGACAAAGTCGAGGGCTCCCAGGTGGGCGAGGGTGTCTCGTTTCAGGCTGCGTTGATGGTCAAAGTCGAACTCTTCGATGGTCTTGCGGGCCGGGAACCGGGCCGCTTTCACTCGGAGTTCACCACCGTTGGTTTGACGAGCGGCCACTTCTCGTTCCAGACAGGCCGCCAGGAACTCCACATGGGTCCATTCCTCTTGACGGGCCCGCTCAGCCAGTCGTTCGAACGCTTTGCCCATGGAGGGTGCTTTGAGCGCTCGACACAGATAGGCAACATCCGAGCTGGCCTTGCTGGTCTGGGTCATGAGGCCACCTCGACGAGCTGGTCGTAGATCCCCAGGTCACGTTCCTCAACGGTCACTTCCACTGCTTTGACCGCGACGGTCTCGGCTCGCATCTGGCGGAGGATCCGAGCATGGGCTGGGGCCAGCAGGGTCTGGTGTTTAGCCAGGCAACGGCGGTGACGAGCCACCTCAGCCCCATCGCAGGTCATCGTCACCTCGTCGAGGGTCACCTGGACGTCGACTCTCCGACCGACAAACCGCGGGTTGACCGAATAGTCGTTGGTGTCCACCCGCACGTAATGATCTCGGGGAAGCCGGGTGGTGAACCTCGATGAAGGATCAGGCAAGACTGGCGGGAAGGCCATCATGGCGCCCCGGTCTTCAAAGATCGCCTCGGCTGGTCTCACCCGGGTGGTGCCGTGGATCCGCTGATTGGCTCGTTTTAGCCAGCCCGATAGTTGCCGGTTGAAATCGGGGACGTCTTCGAAGGAACGGCCGGGTAGGAAGCTGGTCTCGAGATACCCGTTGGCCCGTTCCACCAGACCTTTGGCCTCCGGATCGGCAGGGCCGACCAGAGTCGCTCCCATCCCCAGAACCCCACGGAAGGCTTGGAACTCGGCGGTGAGGACCTGTTTGCCCTGCCGTATCCGACCGATGCAGCCCTCCTGGTCCCATACTGCTTTGCGGGGCACCGCCCCGAACTCGCCGATGACATGTGACATGCCGCCCAGGACATCATGAGCGGCCCGGGAGGGGACCATCAGAGCTCCGATCAGTCTCGAATACCCGGCCACCCCCACCACCGTCCACAACTTGGCGGTCTGGCCGAATCCCACCGGGATCAGGACATCGGGCTGCCACAAGTCGAACTGGGCCAACTCCCCAGGCCGATACCAGGTCCGCTGGGATGGATCCGGCAGCACAAACAATGGTCGCAGTTCCGCGATCCGGTCCCGCAGCACCGTCATCCCCCGGGTCCACCCGATCCGCTCGGCGATCACCGTCGCCGGCATCTTGGGGAACTCGCCCAACAGCTCCCGGATCTCCGGTTCCACCCCATCCACTATCGAACCCTGCGGTGACCGCTCATACCGGGGTGGCGCCTCCGAACCCAACACCGCCCGCACCGTATTGCGAGCCACCCCCAACCTGCGAGCGATCGTCTTGATCCCCAACCCCTCAGCCCTATGCAGCCGACGAATCTCAGCCCAATCTTCCACGTCTAACAATCTCCAATCCTCCTGACCAGAATCCAGCCAGGATCGAACATCCAGCACTACCAGTGGTGGACCCGACCAGGAGGGGGGTCAGAATTCGGGCGGTGACAAGGGGTCAGTATTCACCCGGTGGCGACAGACCGCCCAAGCGCGATGCGGTGGCGACTTTGTGGGCCGTGGTATGTGTAACCGGGAAGGGGTGGAGGATGAGACGTTTTCTGAGTTTGGTTCTTGTGGCGTCGGCGTTGGTGGTCATACCAGCAGGATCGGCAATGGCCGTCCCGATCGACGGCTGCGATTGGGTTGACAACTTTGCAGGGGGGCCCTTTGGAACGGTCTCAACCGATAGCGAGGCCTTCCCTGAGGGTCTCGCCTTTGATATAGGTGACCTGTTGGAGATTTATGCTGCTGCACCGAATACGCCCCCCGATGGCTCGACGATTCGTCTGAGAGTCCGTCCGTTTGGAGCGGAGGAATGGCTTGAAGCAGGTGAGGTCGCCTTTGGGGCCACGTTGAGTTACTCGATTCCTGCGACTGACGCTTACGACATCTGGTGGGAAATATCCAGCGGCAACGTCACCTGGACGGGAAGTTGCTCAGAGGGACAGACAATTGATCCCGGTCCAATCATCTTCGTGGTCGAGGGTCTTGAGCTACCGAATGGGACTGAAAACAGTTTCGTGAAGAAGCTCAACAATGCTTCCAAATCTCTGGACAAGGGCGACACCGACGGGGCGTGCGAGAAACTTGCTTCGTTCATTAGCCAGGTAAACGCTCAGGAGGGCAAGAAACTCGATCTTGGAGACGCGGCTGAGCTGCGCGATGCAGCCCAGGCCGTGATCGAGGCCATCCAATGTGACGGTGCGTGATCCGATCGATTCAACCCTGACAGCTGACACTGAGACACCTGTTCAGGCAGGGGGTCCCCTTACGTTCAGCGGCACACAGAACAGCACATATAGAGCGGGGGGCTCACAGGTCATGAATGACGCTTCCCACTCGACAATCGACTCCTCCAAAGGGGGACCTTTGCCCCTCTGAAGCGGCCGGGTGTCGTGCGTAGTCTTTGCACACGAGGAGAGCGTCATGGACGCCCATCCGATGGGAGATGCAATGGCTGCCGTCGATCTCGGACCAGCTCATGCCGTGCTGGAACGCATGGCTCCGGTCGACCACGGGCACGCCATCCCGTTGCTGCAGAATATCCAGGACACCTACGGGTACCTGCCGCCCTCAGTCCTGCTCGAACTGAGCGACGAGACCGGGATTCCGGCGGCCCACCTCTTTGGCCTGGCCACCTTCTACGCCCAGTTCCATCTCGAAGAGCACGGGCGCCACACCGTCCGGGTATGCCGCGGCACGGCCTGCCACGTGCGGGGCCGGCAAGTCATCCAGGAGGCAATTGACGAGGAGCTCGGCATTGAGCCGGGGGAAACGACCGAGGACCGGCGGTTTTCGCTCGAGACCGTCGCCTGCGTCGGGACCTGCTTCCTGGCGCCGGTGGTGATGGTCGACAACGACTACTTCGGAAAGGTTGATCCCAAGAAGGTGGGCGACATCGTGGCTGGGTACGAGTGATGGCGATGGTCGACACGGCCTCCAGGATTTCCTCGCCATCTGACCTCGCGTCGGTGCAGGAGCAACTTGCGGCGGCCGCCGAGGGTCGTCGCCGGGTGCTGGTGTGCTCGACCGGCTGCCTGGCGATCGGGGCTCGCGAGGTAGAAGCCACCTTCCGCAGCGAGGTGGCGGCAGCGGGACTGGAGGGCGAGGTTGACGTGGTTCGGACCGGCTGTCACGGCCTGTGCGCCATGGCACCTGTGGCAGTGATTGAGCCCCACGACATCGTGTACGGGCGGAACCGGGTCAAGTACGTCCCGAACGTGATCACGGAGACGGTCATGAAAGGCGAAGTCATCCGGCGGTTCTGTTACGGACGCGACGAGGCGATGGCTCACACCGACGACATTCCCTTCTACGCCCATCAGACCAAGCGGGTGCTCCGCAACGTGGGTCGGGTCGATCCCACCGAGATCGACGATGCCATCCAACGCGGCGTCTACGGTGCCGCCGCCACGGCCCTGGCCGGGCTGGAGCCCGACCAGGTGGTCGAGGAGGTCAAGGCCAGCGGTCTGCGCGGGCGGGGTGGGGGCGGATTCCCGGCGGGGCTCAAGTGGGAGATCTGCAAACAGAATCCGGGGAAGGACCGCTACTTGATCTGCAACGCCGATGAGGGCGACCCAGGAGCGTTCATGGATCGGGCCCTGCTCGAGGGCGACCCGCACAGCGTGCTGGAAGGCATGATCATCGCCGCCTATGCGGTCGAGGCGACCGGGGGAGTCATCTACGTGCGGGCTGAGTACCCGATTGCCGTTCGTCACATCCGGATCGCCATCGACCAGGCGCGGGAGCGTGGATTGCTCGGCACCGACATTCTCGGCAGCGGATTCTCCTTCGACATCGACGTCCGCGAGGGGGCCGGGGCCTTCGTGTGCGGCGAAGAGACCGCCATGATCGCTTCCCTCGAAGGCCAGAGGGGCATCGCCCGACCGAAGCCTCCCTACCCGGCTGTGCGCGGGTACTACGGCGAACCGACCGTCATCAACAACGTCGAGACGTTCGCCAATGTGCCGCTCATCGTCGACGAGGGCGGTGCCGGCTTCGCCGAACGCGGGACCGACGGCTCCAAGGGCACCAAGATCTTCGCTCTCGCCGGTCAGGTCAACAACACCGGCCTCGTCGAGGTGCCGATGGGGGCGACGATCCGCGACATCGTCTTCGGCATCGGTGGCGGCATGCCCCGCAACCGCGAGTTCAAAGCGGTTCAAATGGGTGGCCCGTCCGGCGGTTGCGTGCCCGCCGCTCACCTGGACCTGCCCATCGACTACGACTCGCTCAAGGAGGTCGGGGCCATCATGGGCTCGGGCGGCATGATCGTGATGGACAACACGACGTGCATCGTCGACATCGCCCGCTACTTCATCGCCTTCTGCGCAGAGGAGAGCTGCGGGCTCTGTGCCCCGTGCCGCCTGGGGACCCCTCAGCTCGAGGAGATCCTCAATCGCATAACCGAGGGCCGGGGCACGCTCGATGATCTCGACACATTGGAAAGCCTGGGCGAAGTCGTCAAGGAGATGTCGCTGTGCGGGCTGGGGCAGACGGCCCCCAACCCGGTGATGTCCACACTGCGCCATTTCCGGGACGAGTACCTGGCCCACGTGGTCGACAAGACCTGCCCGGCCGGGGTCTGCAAGGCGCTGCTGCCCGTCGAAGATGGAAAGGACACCTAGATGGCTGTTGCATCGGCTCTCGAGACGGTGAACCTGGTAATCGATGGTCGCGAGATCGTCGCCCGCCCGGGGGATACGGTGCTGGGGGCCGCCCTCAGTGCTGACATCGACATTCCCCGCCTCTGTCATGACCCGCGCCTCAAGCCGGTGGGCGCCTGCCGGCTGTGCGTCGTGGAGGTTGAGGGCAAACACGGCGTCCTCACCTCCTGCACGACGGAGGTGGCCGAGGGGATGGTGGTCGAGACCGAAACCGACGGGCTCGCCGCCAAGCGCAAGACGGTCCTCGAACTCATCCTCGACGGCCACCGGGTCACCTGCCCGACCTGCGACAAGAACGGCGACTGCGCCCTTCAGGACTACTCGTACCGCTACCAGGCCGACCAGTTCGCCTTCGGCGGATACCAGCCGGGCCCGATCGAGCCCAACTTCGCAACCGGGAACAAGGCGATCGCGTTCGATCCTCAACTGTGCATCACCTGTGGCCGCTGCGTGCGGATCTGCGACGAGGTAGTGATGGCCAGCGCGCTCACATTCAAGATGCGGGCCTCCAGCGTGGAGGTGGCCACCCCATTCGACATGCCGCTCAATGAGACGTCGTGTGTGCTGTGCGGGCTGTGCATTTCGACGTGCCCCACCGGCGCTATCTACGACCGGGCGGCGCTGGGCCAGGGCCAGGTAAAGGACCTCGAGAAGGTACGGACGGTGTGCCCCTACTGCGGCGTCGGGTGCACGATGGAATTGAACGTGAATCGCCAGACCAACAGGATCGTGCGGGTCACTGCCCCGGAGGGATCGGTTCCCAACGACGGCAACCTCTGCGTCAAGGGCCAGTTCGGCTTCCAGTTCGTGCACTCCGCCGAGCGGTTAACGACCCCGCTGATCAAGGAGAACGGTGAGTTCCAGGAGGCCACCTGGGAGGAAGCGCTGGAACTGGCCGGCCGCCGGTTGAGTGAGCTGCGGGACGAGCACGGTCCCGACTCGATCGCCTTCCTCAGCTCGTGCCGGTGCACGAATGAGGAGAACTACCTCATGCAGAAGGTGGCAAGGACGGCCGGCGCCACCAACAACGTCGACCAATGCGCCACCACCTGCCATGCCCCGACCGTGGCCGGGTTGGCGGCGACGTTTGGGTCCGGGGCGATGACCAACGGCATCGACGAGATCAAAGACGTCGACACGCTGTTCATCATTGGCTCCAACCCGACTGAGGCGCATCCGATCATCGGCCTGGAGATGAAGAAGGCGTTGACCAAGGGGGCCAAGATGGTGGTGTGCGACCCCCGCAAGACGTGGGTGGCCAAGCATGCCGACATCCATATCCAGCACAAGCCCGGCACAGACAACATGCTGATCAATGCGATGATGCGCCACATCCTCGAGCAGGGTCTGCAAGATCAGGAATTCGTGGATAGCCGCTGCGAGAACTTCGATGCCTTCCGCGGAAACCTGGACGGATTCAGCGTTGAACAAGCGGCCGAGGTGTGTGACGTCCCCGCCGGCCTGATCCGCCGGGCAGCCGAGATGTACGCCGCCGGCGACCCGTCCTCGATCTTCTACACCCTGGGGATCACCGAGCACACCAGCGGCACCGAGAACGTGCAGAACCTCGCCAACCTGGCCATGTTGTGCGGCCAGATCGGCAAACGGTCGAGCGGTGTCAATCCGCTGCGAGGCCAGAACAACGTCCAGGGCGGCTGCGACATGGGCGCCATGCACGGCGACTTCCCCGGCTACCAGAAGGTCACCGACGAGGCGGTGAGGTTCAAGTTCGCCGAGGCCTGGGGCGTCGACATCCCCACCAATCAGGGCGGCCGGGTCACCGACTTCATCGAACAGGCCGGAGACGGCATCCTGCGCGGCTTCTACGTGTTTGGGGAGGATCCGGTCCTGTCCGAGCCGAACCAGGCCAAAGTGATCAGGAGCCTCGAGAACCTGGAGTTCCTCGTTTGCCAGGAGATCTTCATGTCCGAGACCGCCAAGCTGGCCGACGTCATCCTCCCGGCCTCCAGCTTCGCCGAGAAGGACGGCACGTTCACCAACACCGAACGCCGGGTGCAGCGGGTCCGCAAAGCGATCGATCCCCCCGGCCAGGCGAAGCCGGACTGGGAGATCATCTGCCTGATGTCGACGGCGATGGGGTTCCCGCTGTCGTACGACAACGCCGGCGAGGTGTTCGACGAGATGGCGAGCCTCACCCCCAGCTACGGCGGGATGAGCTTTGACCGGATCGACCAGGTCGGCCTGCAGTGGCCGTGCCCGACACCGGACCATCCCGGGACCGGGTTCCTGCACGAGGGCCAGTTCACCAGGGGGCGCGGACTCTTCCACGAGATCAACTTCCGGGAAGCCGACGAGCTGCCCGACGACGAGTACCCGTTCATCCTGTCAACCGGTCGGACGCTCTACAACTACAACATCGGGAACATGAGCCAGAAGAGCGACGCCATTCGTCAGAAGCAGTCAAGGAACTTCGTCGAGATGCACACCAGCGATGCCGAACGGCTGGGAGTGGCGAATGATGATCTCGTAACCGTCACCACTCGTCGCGGCGAGCTCACCGTCAAGGCGGTAGTGGGAGAGCGGACCCGGCCCGGGGCATTGTGGATGCCGTTCCATTTCGTGGATCAGCCCACCAACCGGATCACCAACGACGCCTTCGACAACATCACCCGCACGGCCGAATACAAGGTGTGCGCCGCCAAGATCGCCAAGAGCGCCCCGATTCCGGCAAGTACCTGACGACTGGCGCCGAACCTGCGCGGAATAGACTCAGGTAATCTGGTGTTGGCATGAGGGAAGCCAACAAACCAGGAGGTAGACATGAGACTTGTTCGCTTTGAGCCGTTTGGTCTCTCCCGGGACCTCGACCGACTGTTCGCAGAATTCGGCCAGAGTTCCTTCCGCAACGAGTGGGTGCCGAGCATCGACGTGATCGACCAGGAAGGTGCGCTCGTGGTGCGAGTAGAAGCGCCGGGGGTTGATCCCGATTCACTCGACATCACCGTCGAGGGAGACACGCTGTCCATCAGTGGTTCCCGCCGGTTCGAGGACGAGGTCAAGGAAGAGGGCTATCAACGCAAAGAGCTCTTCGAGGGTGAGTTCAAGCGGACCATCCTGCTCCCGGAGGGCGTCGACGTCGAGGCCATCTCGGCCACATCGAAGGATGGGATCCTCACGGTCACCATCCCGAGAAGTCCCGAGGTGCTTCCTCGCAAAGTGAAGGTCGCCATCGAGCAGTGAGGCTCGACTGCAACGCAAAAGGCCCCGACTCCGGTCGGGGCCTTCGTGTTTGTCGGCGCTCCGTCTACGCAGCCTTCGGTCCGAGTGGCTCGTGTTTGTGCGGGCAGGCGATGGGCGTGGCCAGCTGCCAGAAGGTGTTCTCATACGGATACTGCGGGCAGGAGGGAAGCAGCTGGCCTTCGCACACCAGCACCATGTGACCGTGGCGGTCCGACCAGTAGCCTCCGGTTTGTACCGGTACCCCGTTCAAGTACGTGATATTGGCCATTCGGCGCCCTTTCGGCTCCTGAGAAAACAACGTTTCTCAGAAGGAATATCGGCTGCAATTGGCAAACCCTTGACGGTCTTCGCTACTGAGACGACTCGCCCCGGTCGGTTGGTTCCGTCTGGTTGCGGGGCTCGAATCGGGTGCAACCCACGTGAATGGACGCTACTTCCCCCAGATGTCCGATCAGCGAGCTCGGTCCGAGGGATCGACCGTCAGCACCAGCGGGCAGTCCCGATGGGGGTGGTCGATCACTTCCATCGGTTGGCCGTAGACAGAGGAGAGGCGCTCACTCGTCAATACATGGGATGGAGGTCCGGTAGCGATCTCTTTGCTAGCGCCGAGCAACATGATCCGGTCGGTGTGGGCGGCGGCCAGATTGACGTCATGCAGAATCTCGATGATGGTCGTGCCCTCTCGGGCAAGCGACCGCAGCACCTGCATCACCTTCTCCTGATGGCCGATATCGAGTGCCGAGGTGGGTTCATCCAAGAGCAACACCGGTGTCTGCTGGACGATCACCCGGGCCAGTCCCACCCGCTGCTGCTCCCCCGTCGACAAACTGCTTACGGCCCGCCGCGACAGGTGGAGGATGTCGGTGCGTTCCATCACCGCCTCCACGATTCCGTCCTGTCCGTCGGTGTCGATCATGGCGCGCCGGTGAGGGTGCCGACCCATGGCGACCGTGTCCCGAACCGCGAATGGGTTCTCGGACACACCTCTGGGGGCCAAATAGGCACGCAGTCGCGCCAGCTCCTGCGGTGTGGTCCGGGACGGATCGGCATCCTGGATGCGGGCCAACCCGCTCGAGGGGATCAGATCCCCGGCCAAGATTCGCAGGAGGGTGCTCTTGCCGGCCCCGTTGGGACCGACGATGCCCAGGATCTCGCCGGGGCTGGCGGAGAGGCTTACCTGGTCGACCAGGACTGCTTTTCCTCGTCGGAATGTGATCTGCTCGGCTCGCACTGCCGGTTTCATGAGCGCGACCGTCCCGCCCGCATGAGGAACCAGACGAAGACCGGTGCGCCCAGGATTGCCGTGAACAAGCCGACGGGGATCTCGATCGGGGACGCGACCGTCCGCGCCAGCGTGTCGACTGCGACCACCATGGCGGCCCCGCCGAGCGCCGAGGCCGGGATGAGCCATCGGTGGGCCGGGCCGATCCATCTGCGGATGAAGAGCGGGACTATCAAGCCGACAAACCCGATGGCTCCTCCGAGGCCGACAGCACCCCCCACCGCCAATCCGACTCCGACCAGAATCACGGTGATCACCCGGTCGACGTCGACGCCAACATGGCGGGCTTCGCTCTCTCCCAGGGCGAGCAGGTCCAGAGAACGGGCGGAAGCAGCCAACATGGCGGTCCCGATGAGCACGATGGGTGTTCCGGCGGCCAACGCCTTCCAGGTCGACCCTGCCAGCCCCCCGAAGACCCAGAAGGTGAAGGTAGGGACCCGGGGGCTGTCCCAGGCCAGCACGATCGCTCCCAACCAGGCCAGCATGGCTAGTCCCAGCGCCAACCCCACCAGAATGAATTGGCTGGGCTCGAGCACCCGTTTGGCGATTCTGCGCATCAGCAACGCAACCGCGGCGCCACCGACCGCGGCGCCCACCATCATGATCAGTGGAGTCCCACCGGTGGGAGTCAGGGCGATCCCGGCTACGGCTCCGAGCCCGGCCGCCGGAGAGATCCCCACCAGGTGGGGGTCGGCCATCTGATTTCGGAATGTCCCCTGCAGGGCAGCTCCGGCCACTCCCAGACCAGCACCGGCTGCTGCTCCGGAGAGGACCCGGGGTAGGCGGATGGCCCACAGGACCGAGTCGGTCAGGCGTTCCGGATCGCTGGTGAGGCCGAGCCGCCTTCCGAGCATGTGGAGGAGGTCGGTGGGACCGATCGCCACCGCCCCGCTCAAGAGACCAGCCACCATCAACGTCAGCAGCCCGATCCCGAGGACGGTCAGCGCCGTCAGACGGTTGAAGGCCCGGTCGGGGCCGTCGGCCTGGGCGGTCACTGACCGTCGAGCAGGGACCGGAGATCGCTGATCAGCAGCTCGAGCGACTCGGCGATCCGAGGACCGAAGGTGAGGAAATCTCCTTCCGGGTAGTCGAGGATTCTCCCCTCTCGACCGGCCGGAGTCTCGGCGAATCCCGGAATCGCCAGCAGCCCGGCCTCTCCACCAAGCGCCTGCAAGCCCTCACTTGTGATGATGATGACGTCGGGTGCCGCCGCCACCAGCGCTTCCGGAGTCATCGGGACGGTGCCGATGATCCCGGCCGCGGCTCCGACGTCAATACCGCCTGCGGCCTCGATGAGGGGCTGGGTGGTCATCTCGGATCCAAACAGCAGCATCACGTCTGGGCCCCGGCTGTACACAAAGGCGATTCCCGGCTGCATGTCGAGCGGCGATGTGGTGCCGAGGGCGGCTTCGATCGCCGACCGTATCTCCTGAGTGAGATCGTCGCCTCGTTCGGGAACCCCGAGCACATCGGCCAGGTCGCCGATCTTGTCATACAGACCTTCAAACGTGGTCGGCACCTCGAGGATCACCACCGGGACTCCGGCGCTGCGAATTTGCTCGATCGCCTCCAACGGCGCGGTTTGAGTATCGCCGATCACCAGAGTCGGCTCCTGGGCCAGCACCCCTTCAGCCGGCAAGAAGCGGCCCACCCCCACCACCGGCAGCCCGACCGCTTCCGGCGGGTAGACGGTGGTGACGTCGGTTGCCACCACCGAGTCACCGAATCCGAGTTTCCACACCGCCTCGGTGAGGTCGCCGGCCAGGGTGACTATTCGGCTGGTATCTTCGATCTCCGACTCGACGCCGTCCGCTCCCACAAAAGTGTTGGCTGCCGGCGGTTCGACGGTGTCATCTGAGCTGCAGGCGCCACCCAGCAAAAGCGCGGCGAGCGCGATGCTGAGTCTGACACGCACAATCGATCTCCCCGGCTATGGGCACCCGACCCTGGCCGAGGACATCAGCGAGCAGAATCCTGCCCGGGTGATCTTCCAGCCGTCGGCCGTCTTGACCGCATCCCCGGTGAGGTCCGGATAGGTCGGGTTACCTCCGAAGAGCAGGTCGTAGGTGACCACGGCCGCGTCTCCGTCGACGGCTACTGCCGACACGGCGACGCCGATGCCGCCCATCGATTCGCCGGTCGTCAGGTATTTGGCAACCGTTTCTTCGAGTCCCGAGGGATCGTCGATGAACGGAGCTTTCTCCTCGTAAGGGGTGACACTGTCGAGCGCCGTGGTGTAGGCGGTCACGATGGCGTCCACCTCGGGGTCTTCACCCGGGACGATCCCGGCTGCCTCCGTGGTCGTTGTGGTGGTGGTAGCAGGTGCCGAAGTGGTGGTAGCAGGTGCCGAAGTCGTGGTAGCGGGTGCCGAAGTCGTGGTAGTAGTGGCAGCAGTGGTATCGGTCTGTGCCGCGTCGGTGTCGTCGCTTCCGCAGGCGGCCGCCACCAGGGCCAGGGCCAGTATCGCTGTGAATACGCGTCGCATTACATGATCTCCAGTAGGGCTACAGACACAAGGTATCCGGCCGCGAAAGCGACAGGAAGTCGGAAAAACTCGTCTGCCGATAGGATGATTACGTGCCTCGAATCAAAGCCGCCACAATTCACGAGCACCGCCGAGCCACCCGGCAGGCCATATTTGAGGGCGCTCATGATCTCTTCGGTCGCCACGGCTACGTCGAGACCAGGCTGGGCGACATCGCCGATCATGCCGACATCGGCCGCAGCACCTTCTACGACTACTTCACGGGCAAGGAAGACCTGCTGGCGTCTCTGGTTGAGGAGTCCCTGCCCGAGGTCTTCGACAAGATGATCGCTGAGATCCCGAGATCACTTCCGAGCCGTGATCAGCTGGCCGCCCTGGTGGTGTCCATGGTCGAGTTCGTGGTGAGTGACCCGGTATTCGGGTTGATCCTCCACCGAGATGTCCCCCGCCTGAGCCAGACGGCCCAGCGGCGGATCGCGGCCAGCCACCAGAACCTCATCACCGAGTTCGCCCGCCTATATCAGGAAGGGATCGATGCAAACGAGTTCCGCCGGATGCCGTTCGACCTGGCCGGGCACTTCATTCTCGACGTGGTGATGTCGGGTGCACGCACCCTGCTCAACTCGAAGGACCCCAAGCAACGCTTCCATGATGTTGCCGACGAAACGGTCCGCTTCCTGCTCGGGGGCCTCGGGGCTGCCGGCAGCCCGTAGCGAGACAAATCACATCCCGTGGCAACATGGATTCATGCGCCGCCTGTGGATTCTCGGTGTGCTCTCGCTCCTGGCCGGCTGCCGGCTGCTGATTCCACAATCCGAGCTCCTAGCCTTGACACCCGACGGAGTACGTGTGGTCCAGTTCACCAGTGACATCTCTCCGGTCGTACCCGAACAGGTCCCGCATTCCTGGCGACCAGGGTGCCCGGTCCCGCTCGAGGACCTCCGGCTGCTTTCGCTCACGTTTTGGGGGTTTGACGATCGAGCCCACCAGGGAGAGCTGGTCGTCAAAGCCGAATACGCCGAGGGAATCGTTGCGGTGATGCGCACCCTGTATGCCGAGCAATTCCCCATCCAGCGGATGGAGCTGGTTGACGTGTTTGCGGGTGATGACGACGCTTCCATGGCGGCGAACAACACCTCGGCGTTCAATTGCCGGGAGGTGTCACGCCGACCCGGTGTCTGGAGCCAACACGCGTTCGGCACCGCCATCGACATCAACCCGGTGCAGAACCCTTACATCCTCCGAGACGGAACCGTCCTTCCGCCGCAGGCAGTCACCGACCGGGCGACGCCGGTGCCCGGGCTCATCAGTGCCGACGGCGCAGTGGTGAGGGCGTTCGATGAAATCGGGTGGGGCTGGGGCGGCAATTGGACCGGCGTACTCGACTATCAGCATTTCTCGGCCTCGGGACGGTGAGCGAACGCATACGGCGTCTCGAGCTCATCGGCCACGCCACCTGGCCGTCCTTGGACGACGAGTGGCTCAACGGCTGGCTGCTGCGGGCCGGCGGAGGGGCCACTCGCCGGTCTAACTCCGCCAGTCCCGTCTACGACCTCGACCTCGACCTCGACCATCAGATCTCCGCCTGTGAGCAATGGTTCGAGCGGCGCGGGCTGCCACCGATCTTCCGACTCACTGCCTGCGATCTCGGAGCCATCATCATGACCCGTCCGATAGCGGGCATTCCGGCGATCGACGCGAGCCGGGTCGCGATCGCGGACAACCCCACTGAGGGGTGGCTAGACCTCATGGCCCGGGAGCCGGGCCGCGGTGGCGCCAAACGAGCTGTGCTGGCGGAGCTGCTGGGCCGGATCGAGCTTCCGGCCGGCTTTGCCGCAATCGTGCACGCCGACCGGATGCGCGCCATCGGGCTGGGGGTGGTGGCCGACGAATATGTCGCCCTCTTCATGCTGCAAACCGTGGAGGACCAGAGACGACGCGGTCTCGCCAGGGCGGTCACGGCCGCGCTGGTCTCCTGGGGTGCCGGTGAGGGCGCCACCCAAGCGTTTCTGCAAGTCCACCCGTCCAACGCTCCCGCCATCGCCTTCTATCGCTCGCAGGGCTTCGAACAGCAGTATGAGTACTGGTATCGGCAATGACAGCGTCGTTCTTTTTCCCCGCCTGTGGGGGCGGGGTGGGGGAGAGGGTGAAGTCTCACCAATGCTGTGTTGGGGGCTTGGTGTCTCCCCCCTTCCTTCGCCGGCCCTGCGGGCCGGCGCCACTCGTACGCGACCGTTGACCGTTGACCGTCGCCTACTTGGCTCCCCGATCCGCACCGCTAACATGGATCCGCGCACGTAAGGAGTGTCGATGACAAGGCCAGCACCCAACCCCGCCTGAATCGGCACCCATTCGCGCCACGAGCGGGTTCCGATTCGGACCCCTGAACCCGTCCTCACACAAGGAACCGTCTCGTGATACCCGTCAGAAGCTATTGGAATCTGCTGTCCGCTTATCTGCGGCAGCAACGCGCCCGCACCATCGTGCTGGCCGTTCTCCTGTTCACCGGTATCGGCCTGCAAGTCCTGAACCCGCAGATCATCAGGACCTTCATCGACCGCGCCACCGAGGGCGACGACACCGACAACCTGATCCCGATCGCGGTCACTTTCATGGTGATCGCGGTGGTGTATCAGATCCTGAACGTCACCGCCACGTGGATGGCGGAGAACATCGGGTGGACGGCGACCAACCACCTGCGCCGGGACTTGGCCGACCACCTGCTTCACCTCGACATGGACTTCCACAAGACCCATACCCCGGGTGAACTGGTGGAACGGGTCGACGGCGATGTCACCGCCCTGTCGAACTTCTTCGGCCAGTTCATGATCAATGTCGTCGGCAACCTCGCCCTCTTGCTGGGCATATTGGTCCTGCTGTTTCGAGAAAGCGTTTGGGTCGGGGGAGCGATGACCGCGTTCGCACTTGCCGGCCTCGGAGTGATGGTGTGGATCCAACGGCTCGCCACCGATTGGTGGGCCCAGGTCAAAGGGATCCGTGCTGAGATGTTCGGCTTCCTCGGCGAGCAAGTCGGCGGAACCGAGGATGTACGCGCCAACGGCGCCGCCCGCTACATGATGCGACGCTTCACCCGGTTGCTGCGCCGGTGGCTGCCGGCCGAAGTCAAGGGCCGCCACGGGTGGTCGGTGCTGTGGGGGACGAACATCGCGGTCTTCGCCCTCGGGAACGTGCTCGTGTTCACGCTCGGTTCATGGCTGTTCAACGCCGGAACCATCACGATTGGCTCGGTCTATCTCATCTTCCATTACACCGATATGTTGCGGCACCCGCTCGACCGCATCCGCAACCAGATGGAGGACTTCCAGAAAGCGGCGGCGGGCATCCACCGGGTCCAGAGCCTGCTGGACCGGCAAACGCGGCTTCCCCGCACCGGAACCCAGCTGCTACCGACGGGGTCGCTTTCGGTTCGGCTCGATGGCGTTGGTTTCGCCTATCGCGAGGATGAGGATCCGAATGGCGCTTCGGATGGAGGAGCGGCCAGTGCCGGGGTGCGGGTGCTGCATGATGTTTCGCTTTCGCTGGCGCCGGGACGCGTGCTCGGGCTGCTCGGTCGAACCGGCAGCGGCAAGACAACTCTGGCCCGACTGCTCACGCGCCTCTACGACCCCGACGAGGGGGCCGTCCGGCTGGGCGGAGTTGATACGCGGGCGGCGGACATCCACAGCCTGCGGCGGCGAGTCGGGATGGTTACCCAGGACGTCCAGCTGTTCGCGGCCTCGATTCGTGACAACCTCACGTTCTTCGACGCCGAAATCACCGACCAGCACATCGACCGGGCTCTCGAGACGCTTGGGTTGACCGGCTGGGTCGACGACATGCCGCACGGGCTCGACACCATGCTGGATGCAGCCGGAGGCGGGCTCTCGGCCGGTGAAGCCCAGCTGCTGGCTTTCACGCGCATCTTTCTGGAGGACTCCGGCCTGGTGGTGCTCGATGAAGCATCGTCGCGGCTCGATCCTGCCACCGAGCAGCTCATCGAGACGGCGGTGGACCGTCTGCTCGCAGAGCGCACCGGGGTAATCATCGCCCACCGGCTCGACACGGTGAACCGGGCCGACGACATCATGATCCTCGAGGAGGGACGGGTCGTGGAGTTCGCCCCCCGGACAGCGCTGGAGGCCGATCCTGGGTCCCGGTTCTCTCAGCTGCTGGCGACCGGGATGGAGGAGGTGCTGCGATGACGGTTCCCACCCCTCGTCTCATCGCCGGCCTGGCCCGAACCTTCCCGTGGCGGTGGCTGGCCAACGTATTCCTGTGGACCTCCATCTGGACCATGCCGATCCTCGTCGGTCTGGTGACTCGCGAGTTCTTCGACACCCTCGAAGGGGATATCGGCTTCACCATCACGACGCTCGTGGTCCTGATGGTCGCTTATGGCCTTGGACGGATCACCGTCATGGTGATTGCCATGCACAACGACGTGCACTTCATGTTCCGGGTTGGCTCGCTCATGCGGCACAACATGTTCGCCCGCATCCTCAGCCTGCCGGGCGCGCAGGCGACCGACGCCGCCCCCGGCGAGCTGATCACCCGGTTTCGGGAGGATGTTGAGCATGTAGAGGAAACCACCAGCTGGACGGTCGACATGGTGGGAGCGGTCGTGTTCAGCGCGGTGGCGCTGAGCATCCTCGTGACCATCGATGCCGGCATGACCGTGCTCGTGTTCCTGCCGCTCGTGTTCGTCATCTTTCTGGCGGAGCGGGCCGGTACCGCGATTCGCAGGTACCGCGAAGCGGCCCGGGAAGCCACCGGCCGCGTGACCGAGGCGCTGGGCGAGACGTTCGGGTCGGTCCAGTCCATCAAGGTGGCAGGCGCCGAAGGCTCGATCATTGCCCACCTCTCCGAGCTAAACGACGAACGCCGGCATCTCATGGTGCGCGATCGGGTGCTGCAGGCCGTGCTCGAGTCGCTGTTCTGGAACACGGTCAACATCGGCACCGGCCTCATCCTCATCGTGGCGGCTTCACGGCTTCAGAGCGGTGGCTCATTCACCGTCGGCGACTTCGCGCTGTTCGTGTTCCTGATGGGGATGGCCACCGATGTGGTCCACATCGTCGGGTTGTTCATTGCTCGTATTCGACAGGCGGGTGTCTCGTTCGAGCGCATGGCCGGGGTGCTGCGGGGAGCGCCGGCCACGATGCTGGTGGCGCCCGTCGACCTGCAGCTGCGAGGCGACTTGCCAGCCCTGCCCGAGGCACCCAGGACGGCCGCCGGCCGCCTCGAACGGCTCGAGGTCCGCGGCCTGACCTTCCACTATCCCGGCACCGTCAACGGCATCTTCGACGTCGGCTTCGACATAGAACACGGGTCGTTCACCGTGATCACCGGCCGGATTGGAGCGGGCAAGACGACACTGGTACGTTCGATTCTCGGCCTGGTGGCCGTCGATGCAGGTGAACTGCGCTGGAACGGGATGCTGATCGAAGAGCCAGACCGGTTCTTCGTGCCACCCCACGCCGCCTACACGCCGCAGGTGCCGAAGCTGTTTTCGATGTCGCTGCGCGACAACCTGCTCATGGGTCTGGGTGTCAGCGACGAGGAGCTGCTGGCCGCCATCGACACGGCGGTGATGACTCCCGACGTTGCCAACATGGCCGCCGGGCTCGACACCCAGGTCGGGCCCCAGGGAGTGCGTCTATCCGGCGGCCAGGTTCAGCGCACGGCTGCCGCCCGCATGCTGGTTCGCAAACCCGACCTGCTGGTGTTCGATGACCTTTCGAGCGCCCTCGACGTCGAGACCGAGAAGCACCTGTGGGAGGGGCTGCTGCGGGATGACCCCACCATCACGAGCCTGGTCGTTTCGCATCGCCATCCGGCGCTACGTCGCGCCGACCAGATCGTGGTCATGGTCGACGGCCGGGTCGAGTCGATCGGCACCCTCGACGAGCTGCTCGAGACCAGCGCCGAACTGCAACGGCTGTGGGTGGGCGGGAACGGGAACGGGAACGCTTCGAGTTTCTAGGGAGTTGCTCCGCAACCTCAACAACCGTCGGCCGACCGGGGCGGGGGTTTCTTCCCCGCCCTTGAGGGCGGTGGCTCCACCGGAGGTGGAGTCGGGGTGGGGGAGTGGGTGAACCGGGTGTGGTGAGGGGTTCCCCCCCCATCCGTCCCGCCTTCGGTCGGGCCACCTTCCCTCAAGGGGAAGGAACTCAGACTGGTAGCTGGTAGCTGGATGCCGAACCGCCCACCGTTTCCGGTGGGCGGTTGGTGGTTGGCTGTGGGCTCTCTGGTTAGGGGAGTCCGGTGACGCCGGCGACCGGGGTCCACCCGTCGGTGCCCCACAGGTATGACCCGTCGGTGGGAGCGGGTGCTCCTCCCGAGCCG
>CAMYMH010000051.1:0-5040 GCA_947259275.1 uncultured Acidimicrobiaceae bacterium
GAGCTCAGTCCTTCTTCCTTCCCCTCGAGGGGAAGGTGTCCTCGGAGCAACGCTCCGAGGACGGATGGGGGGAGACCGAAAGCCAGCAACCAGGACGGACTGGAGGTCCACCCTCACCCCCACCCCGTCTCCGCCTCCGGCGGAGCCACCCGGAGGGGGAGGTGGCCCGAAGGGCGGGAAGGCTTCGCCTTCCTAGCAATCCGAAGGATTGCCCGTCACACCTGCGAAGGCGGAAAGGTCACGACGCGATCGGGGGCGATCTTCACGATGACCCGCTCAGACTGGATTGGATTCGGGTAGTCGTCCACGCCGAGGTACTTCTTGGCGAGCGTGTCAATGTGATCACGAGCCTCCTGGCCCCTGACGATCTCGGCGACGTGGCCACGAATCTCTGAGTAACTCCACGCGTTCCCGTCTTCGGCGATCAGCACCGTGACTCGCGGGTTGCGCTTGAGGTTCTTGAATTTGGCTCGGTGGACTTCGGTGTTCACGATGATGTGTTCGCCGTCTGTGTCAACCCACATCATCTGGGTCTGGGGCTGCCCGCTCGCCAAAACGGTGGAAATCACCCCGAAGTTCTTGCCCTGGGCAAGTTCGAGCGTCTTGTCGTCCAACATGCTGGTTCCTTTTGTCGCCTTCCGGTCGAACCCTAGGCGTTCTCCGCGACCGCTCGACAACTCCCATCCATGAGAGCGGTCGAGGCGATGGCCACATCAGCCCCGCAGATACTCAGCGATCGCGCTCATGTCGTGGTCCCCGAGACCACGATCGATGGCGGCGGCGGCAATCGCCAGGTTGGCTGCGCCCTGCGACATGCCGGCGCCTACCCGGTCGGCCAGCGCCAGGATCAGCTTCAGGTCCTTGGCGACCAGGTCGAGACTGAACGCCACCGCTGTTTCGTCCGGGCGGAGATACGCATCCTTCTTGTAGTGGACGAACGGAGAGCCGCCGGCCCCCGCCGAGAACACCTCATAGGCCAGTGCTCTGTCGACTCCGGCCTTCTCCGCCAACACCAGCGCCTCGGATAGCGCGGTGTTGGTGGCATGGACGAGGGCATTCACGGCCAGTTTCATGGTGGCGCCAGTGCCGAGCGCGCCGACATGAAAGATCTGAGCCGAGAGCGCCTCGAGAGCGGGACGAGCCATGTCGAGGGCCCTGGCGTCGCCACCGACCATGATGGTGAGCTTGCCGGCTTCGACCAGTTGGACACTCCCCGAGACGGGAGCGTCGAGAAGCCCGGCGCCTGCCGCCTCGCAGAGCGGGGCGAGTGCACGGATGGTCTCCGGGTCGACCGTGCTGGTGTCGGCGGCAACGCTGCCCGGCTTCAATCCGGCGGCCACACCGTCGAGACCCGCATACACGGCTTGGAGGGCGCCATCGTCGGCGAGGCTGCTGATAACGATATCCGCTTCGGCCGCCGCATCCCGCGCCGTGTCGGCGACAGATGCCCCGGTCTGGGCAGCCGTCTGCTCTGCCGACGCTCGCGTCCGGTTGTACACCACGACCTCGAACTCGGCCCGGCGCAGCGTACCGGCCATCGCCGCACCCATCCGACCCGTTCCGATTACCGCCACCCTCGCTTGATTCGCCACCATTTCTCCCCTACTTCGAGAGGGCTATGATCACACCCAGTCCGTCGGGCGGCAAACGTTTGGCAATCGCAGGGCCCACCTGATACGACGATCGCCGCCGACTTCACAGGAGGCTGAGATGGCCGAGGAAACCACCCGACCCCCAGCCGCCCGCGTCGGCATCACGCTCCTCGACATAGCTAAGGAGGCGGGGGTCCACCCTTCGACTGTTTCTCGAGCCCTCGATCCCTCACAGGCTCACCGGGTCAGGGAAGCTACGCGGACACAGATCCGGGGCGTGGCCGATCGGCTCGGATATCGGCCGCATCTCGTGGCACGCGGCCTGCAAACAGGGCGAACCGCAACCATCGCATTCGTGGCCGCCGACCTGAGCAATCCGTTCGTCACCCCCATCATTCACGGCCTGACCGGTGCCATCCAGAACGACGGCATGATGCCGGTCATCGCGGAGACGCAGGACGATCACGACACCTTCGCCGCCATCCTCGACCACATGCTGAGTCGTCGGGTGGACGGAATGGTGGTGGCGGCCGCCCGCCTCGGTGATCGGGAGATACTCGAGTCTGCGGCCCGCATTGTGCCCCTGGTCCTGGCGGGCCGCCCTCTCGAGGGCAGCAGCCTGCCCCAGGTCGTGCACGACGACCGGCTGGGCGGGGAGCTTGCTGCCGCCCACCTCGCCAGTCTTGGTCACCGGAGAGTCGCCCAATTGCATGGGCCGGCCGACGTCGCCAACTTCCCCCGACGCGCCGCCGGCTTCAGCCAGCACGCCTCCGGGAACGGCATGGTGGAGATCGCCTCGCCGGGCATGGCCAACAACCCGACGGCTGCCGAGGGAGAGCGGTTGATGGAAGACCTGCTGGCGACCGGGATGGAACCTCCCACCGGGGTGTTCGCCCACAACGACCTGATGGCGCTTGGCGCCAGGTCGGCGCTCGGCGCGCGCGGAGTACGCGTGCCCGACGACGTGTCGCTGGTCGGATATAACAACCTCCCGCTGGTCGGCCGCCTCACTCCTCCCTTGACTACGATCCTGTACCCCAGCCTCGAGGTCGGCCGGGCCGCCGGAGAGCTCATCATCGAGCTGCTGGGCGGAGAGATGGTGAAGACTCACGACCTCGAGCCAGAGCTCATTGCGCGCGGCTCAACGAGGCCGCTGACGGCAGACGGCTGAGCCGGGGAGGGTAAAGAGATGGGAACGTCTCTCGCACCGAATCTCGTTGTCTCAAACGCCCGGGTCAGCAGCGGGATCCCGGAGGATCGTGACCATGCGGCATTGGCGATCGGGGGCGGCAAGGTCGTCGCCGTCGGGTCCGACGAGGACATCCTGGCGCTCACCGGGCCGGCAACGAGGATGGTGGATGTGAGGGGCGCCCGGGTCATTCCCGGGTTGGTGGACTCGCACATCCATGTAGTGCGGGCCGGCCTCACCTGGACCGAGCGTCTCGACTGGTCGGAGGTAGCCAGCCTGGCCGACGCGCTCGCATCGATCACCGCTGCGACCAACCGGGTTCCGGAGGGGTCCTGGATCATGGTGGTCGGCGGCTGGCATCCTGGGCGCTTCCCGGAGGGACGCGGCCCCACAGTCCAGGAGTTGAGCCGGGCAGCTCCCGACCATCCGGTGTACGTACAGCTGTTGTACGAGGAGGCGTGGGTCAACGCCGCCGGCCTGGTGGCGCTCGGAATCGACGCTCGAGCACCCGACCCCGACGGTGGCTCGTTCGAACGGATGGCCGACGGCACTCCTACCGGGTCGCTGCGGGGCCCGGGGGCCTTCGGCTTCTGTCTCCGCAACGCGCCGGAGCCCGATTTCGAAGCGCGACTGGAATCCAGTCAAGCCTTCTTTCGACGGCTCAATCGGCTGGGCTTGACAGGAACAATCGACACCGGAGGCCTGGGGATGTTGCCGGAGGCCTACCGGCCCTTGTACGAGCTGTGGCGGCAGGACCGGCTCACCCTCCGGATGCGGCTGTTCATCATGCCGACCACCCCCGGCGACGAACTCAGCGAGATCCGGGACTTCGTGCGATATCTCAACCCCCGCTTCGGCGACGAGATGCTCCGCCTCGTCGGCCTCGGTGAGATTCCACTGTTCGCCGGCTGGGATGGAGAAGGGGTGCGACCGTTCTCGATGTCCCCGGATCACAAGCGACTCCTGAAGGAAATCGTCGCACTGCTGGCCCGCAATGGGTGGCCGCTTCACCAGCATGCGATCCTCGATTCCACCATCAGGGATGTGCTCGACGTGTGGGAGGAGGTGGACGCCGAAGTCCCCATTGCCGACCACCGGTTCGCGCTTGCCCACGCCGAGCCGATCAGTGATGAGAACTTGCGGCGGGTCAGGCGCCTGGGGGCAGGAATCGCCGTGCAGAGCCGGATGCCGTTCCGGGCAGCCGATTCGGCCCGGCTGTGGGGCGACGACGTGCTGGCGGAAGCGCCACCGCTGCGCCGCATCCTCGATCTGGGTATTCCCCTGGGTGCGGGTACCGATGCCACCGCCGTGAGTCCCTACAACCCCTGGTTCTCGCTGTGGTGGCTGGTTTCGGGACGCAGCGTGGACGGCGCTCCACCCCGCCGAGCCGAGCATCGCCTGACCCGCGCCGAGGCCCTGGCCGCTTACACCCGAGGCAGCGCCTGGTTCTCCCACGACGACAATACGCGGGGGACGCTGGCACCGGGTATGGCGGCCGACCTGGCGGTGCTGTCCGATGATTACTTTTCCGTAGAAGAAGACACCATCCCGTCGCTGCGATCCGTGCTCACGGTCGTCGGCGGAAACATCGTCCACGCCGACCCGGACGTGGAGGTGAGAGGAGCAAGCGAATGAAGGAACATCTCGAGCGGGTCGAAACCGGAGACACCGACCCCCGCTTCAACATGCCATACACCCCGGCCATCAAGACCCGGGGAGGCACCACGGTGCATCTGGCGGGGGTCACCGCCGCCCCCGTCTACCACAGCCATCCCCACGTTGCCTCTGAGTTCGACGATATTCCGCTCGACCCGGCCGATCAGGCCGAACGGGCCGTTCGCAACCTCGAACAGGTTGTCGAAGCGGCCGGGGGCAGCCTGGGTGACATCGTTGAGGTGACTCGCTTCATCGTCGATCTCGCCACCAACCAGGACGCCATCAATCGCACTCTGGGAGAGGCGTTTGGGGACCACCGGCCGGCGAGCACAACGGTCGAGGTCGTGCGTCTCGCCACCGACCCGCGCCTGGTTCTCGAGCTGAAGGCCGTTGCGGTTCTCGCCGACTAGGGGAATGCGAGTCCTTCTTCCTTCCCCTCGAGGGGAAGGTGTCCTCGGAGCCAAGCTCCGAGGACGGATGGGGGGAGACCGAAAGCCAGCAACCAGGACGGAATTGGAGGTCCACCCTCACCCCCACCCCGTCTCCGCCTCCGGCGGAGCCACCCCGCCCTCAGGGCGGGGAAGACATCGCGCCTTGGGCCCG
>CAMYMH010000051.1:5174-21228 GCA_947259275.1 uncultured Acidimicrobiaceae bacterium
GAAGGTGTCCTCGGAGCAACGCTCCGAGGACGGATGGGGGGAGACCGAAAGCCAGCAACCAGGACGGAATTGGAGGTCCACCCTCACCCCCACCCCGTCCCCGCCTCCGGCGGAGCCACCCCGCCCTCAGGGCGGGGAAGGACGCCGCACCGGTCCAGGTGTCGGCCTTATCGCGCAACCCGACACCAGAGGGGGAGGTGGCCCGCAGGGTCGGAGGGGACGTGAATGCTTCGCGTTCCTTACGAGCGCGCCCGGTCTCAACCCATAATGCGGCGCAGCTTGTTGCCACCATCGATGTCGAGGTTGATTCCGTTGACGGCCGGGTTCTCCAGGAGGAATCGGACTGCGTCCACGACGTGCTCGGTCAGCACCGGCTGCCCGGTCGGAGTACGTTCCAAGATCGCCTGGCGGACCGCATCGTTGTCCTCCCAATAGGGGCTATCGAGCACGACGCCGGGATGGACCGCATTGATCCGGATCGGTGCGATCTCGAGCGCCAGGGTATTCAACATCTTCTCGACTCCCCCGTTGACGCTGGTAACGGTGGTTGAGCCCGGATAGGGCCTCTCCTTGGCCAGACCGCCGAACAGTACGATGGCCCCGTCTTCGCTCATCCGGTCGAGGAGCTGGTGGATGGTTTCCGGGTAGCCGACCAGCTTGAGTACTGCCAGAGCGGTTGCCCCTGCGATATCGAATTCTTTGACGTTGTTCTGATCACGCAAAACGGCCGGAACGACGAGATACTCAACCGGTCCCTCAATCGGCGCCAGGCCATCGGCAATCCCGGCCGGCTGTGACAGGTCCGTAGCCAGCCCGTGCGTGTTTCCGCTGATGCGGGCGGCCGCCTCGTCGGCCCGGCCCTGGTCGCGGCCGGACACATAGACCCGGCGACCCTGGTCGGCATAGTGCTTGGCGATCGCCTCGCCGATGCCCGATGTCCCTCCGATGACGACGACTGCGCCTCCACTGGCCATGCTCACCCTCCGTTCGCTCTGAGTCGGATGCAACGCCAAGGACGTCACCCTAATGCAAGCGTTTGCCATTTGTCCCGGCCGATGCAACAATCCACCCCGACCGGGACCCTTGGAGGAGGAACCATGACCCGCACACCCCGTCGCTTTTTCCGGATCCTGGCGCTGCTGGCCGTTATGGCACTCATCGCCGCCGCCTGCGGAGACGACGACACGAGCGAAACGACCGCGGCGCCGACGGCGACGACCGCGGGAGACACCACCGCCACGACCGCCGGTGACGCCACCACCACAACGGCCGAAATGATGGACGAAGAACCCATCGTGGTTGGCGGTTCACTAGCCCTCACCGGGTTCCTGGCACCGACCGCGGCCATTCACAAGGTGGCCGGTGACCTATTTGTCGAGCGGCTCAACGCCGCAGGTGGACTGCTCGGTCGCGAAGTGATGTGGGATGTGCGCGACGACGAGTCGGTGCCCGACCAGGCGGCGGCCATTTACGAGCGACTCATCAGCGAGGAAGGCGTCGACCTCATCCTCGGTCCCTACGGAACCGGCACCATCACCGCCGCCATGGCGGTGGCAGAGCGGGAAGGCTTCGTCTTCCCACATCACACGGCCAGCCTCACATATGCCTACACCTACGCCTGCCACTTCCCCACCTGGCCGGTCGGTCTCAACACCAACATCAGCAACCCCAATATCGTCTACGACGCGCTCGAGGCGTCGGGCAACCCACCCGAGACGATCGCCTTCGTGATGAATGAGTTCCCCGGCACCCAGCTGATCGCATACGGTCCGCCCGGGTCAGATGCAGGCGGAGCCATCAGCGAGGCTGAGAAGCGGGGATGGGATGTCGTGCTGGAAATCAACTTCCCGACTGTGACCTCCGACTGGGCGCCGATTGCCGCCCAGGTTGCAGACGCCGACCCCGACTTCCTCTATGTGGGTGCGCTCGGTGTCGACGGCCCCAACCTGCTGACGGCGCTGGATGCGATCGGGTATGCCCCGCGGGGACATTTCTACCAGTGGCCGGCCCCCGGCCCCATGCTGGGTGCGCCCAACGCGGAAGGAGCCTTCTCGGTGGCGACCTTCGAGCCGCACGCTCCATTCACCGATGATCCGGTGGCTGCCGAGATCAGCGCCGAGTTTGCCGCCGCCGCCGGCGACGACGGCTTGCCCTACACCGCCTTCGAGACCCAGGCCAGCGTGTCGTGGGTTGCGTGGGAGGTGCTGGCGGCGGGTGTTGAAGGTGCCGGAAGCCTCGAGCACGATGCGATCTGCGACTACCTGATCAACAACCCGATCGACACGCTGCTCGGAACGATCGACTTCAATCCGGATGAGCAGAACTACTACGGCGACCTTTCGGTGGTGAAGCAGATCCAGGGCGGGGAGTGGA
Source organism: uncultured Acidimicrobiaceae bacterium (assembly GCA_947259275.1). GTDB lineage: Bacteria > Actinomycetota > Acidimicrobiia > Spongiisociales > SHLN01 > SHLN01. Next base: position 7,548 of record CAMYMH010000051.1, read on the forward strand.
TCGTGGTGCATCCCGCAGATGTGGCCAAGCCGGGAACCGCTCCCATTCTGTAGAACATTGTCGGCCATGAGGTGGGAGGGCAATCCGGCCCTCCCACCCGGACACCGGGCGGGCTCATCCGATGAATGATGTTCTCAACCAGGCCATCGTGTCGGGCATCCTCATCGGAGGCCTGTACGCGGTCATGTCGGTCGGCATCTCCCTCACATGGGGAGTGCTCAAGATCATCAACCTGGCCCACTTCTCGTTCATCCTGCTGGGGGCCTATGTGACTTACCAGCTCTCGACCACCCTGGGTTGGGATCCGCTCATCGCGCTCGTCATCGTCATCCCGGGTGGTTTCCTCGCCGGCGTCATCATGCAGGTGTTCTTCGAACTGGCCAAGGTGGATGAGTTCCAGTCGCTCATCATCAGCTTCGGCATCTTCATCATCTTTCAGAGCGTTACTCGCACCATCTGGACGGCGGACTTCCGCCGTATCGACGGCGACACCAACCCATACGAGTCGATGTCGTTCTTCGTCGGTGACATCGCAGTGCAGGTGGCGACGCTCATCGCCTTCGGAGTCGCGGTAGCTATCGCCATCGGCATGACCGTGCTGCTCACCCGGACCTACTTCGGCAAAGCGGTTCGGGCCATCGTGGAAGACCCGGAAATCGCTCGCGCCTACGGCATCGACGTCCGGCGAGTGGCAGTGTTGCTGTCCGGTCTGGCAACCGCCTTCTCCGCAGTGGCCGGAGTATTCATCGCCACCTTCCAGTCGCTCTCTCCCAATATGTCCTTCGGATGGTTCGGGATCGTGTTCCCGGTCGTCATCCTCGGCGGCCTCGGCAGTACCGTCGGGGCGCTCGGAGCCGGGGTCATCGTGGGCGTGGCCGCCGGTGTGGCCACCACCGAATGGGGCCCACTGAGCGCTTCGCTGGTGACGTTCCTCATCCTCATCGCCGCCCTCCTGTTCCGGCCGCAGGGGCTCTTCACCCGGCAGAGTTCGACATGACGAGCCGCACGAAGTCCCTGATCGGTTTCGGGGTGGTAGCCGTGGTGCTGAACCTGGTCCCCACCGTTGTCGAGTCGCTCGACGCTCCCAGCTTCTACGTCACCTTCATGTTCACGGCCTTCTTCTGGATCTCCCAGTCGGTGAGCTGGAACATCCTCACCGGCTACACCGGCTACTTCTCATTCGGTCAGGGCGCCTGGTTCGGCATTGGGGTCTATACCACCGGGATCCTGGCGGCGAAGCACGGCTGGCCGTTCCTGTTGGCGTTGCCGGTCGCCGGCGTCCTCGCCGGGCTGGGGGGCCTCCTGCTGGGGATGATCGTTTTCCGCCTGCGAAAACAAAGCGGGGAGATATTCGCCCTGACCACGCTCGCCGTCGCCTTCGTGCTCGCCTCCGTGGCGCGGCTCTACTCGTTCATCGACGGCGGACGCGGCATCTTCATGACCGGCACGCCGCTTCCGGCATTCCTCGGCGATTTCCGCACCGCCATGTTTCGCATGACCTTCGTGGTGGCGTTCCTCACGCTGCTGACGGCCTTCCTGCTCTACGAATCCCGGATCGGCTGGGGGATGTTTGCCATTCGCGATGATGAGCCCGTCGCCCACGGCCTCGGAGTGCCGGTGTTCCGATACAAGATGCTCGCCCTCGGGACCAACGCCTTCTTCGGCGGCCTCATGGGTGGCGTCTGGTCGCTTCAGATCGGGTTCGTCACCGTCGAAGACGTCTTCAACATCCGGGTCCCCCTCTTCGTGATCCTCATGAGCGTCCTCGGTGGACTGAGACACTGGATGGGACCGGCCTTCGGTGCCGTCATCATCTACGCACTGACCGACCGGCTCAACAGTGCCGGCCTGGAGGATCTCAACCAGGTGATCATCGGGGGCCTCCTCATCATCCTGGTGCTGGCGGTGAGAGAGGGCATCTACCTGCGACTTCGGGCCCGTTGGAAACCGGCGCTGGCGGTATTCGTACTCGCGATCGGGGTCTGGACGGTGTTCGACCTCGGCAGCTCCCTCATCTGGGACTTCTTCTACGCCTCCCTGCTCACCGTGGCGGTCGCACTTGTCCCGCTGAAACGGCAACCCGACACTGCCGCTTCGCCTGCCTCCGAAGCGATGGCAGCCTCTGATCGGAGCCCTCCATGAGCTCGCTCACCGGCACCGGCATCGCCAAGCACTTCGGAGGAATCAAGGCGCTCGACGGGGTGGACATCGTCATCACCGAGGGTGAGATTCTCGGCCTCGTCGGGCCAAACGGCTCAGGCAAGTCCACGCTCATCAACGTGCTGAGCGGGTATTACCGAGCCGATGCCGGCCGCACCGTGTTCGACGGTGATGACCTGCTCAGGCTCGGTCCACATGAGATTGCCGCCGCCGGGCTGGCCCGCACTTTCCAGATCCCCCGCCCGTTCCGGACGATGACGGCCCGGGAGAATGTGGCCCTCAGCTACATGTTCGGTCAGCGGCGACACTCCCTCGCCCAGGCGCGGCAGGCGGCCGATCAATGGCTCGAGTTCACCGACCTGGCCAATGTCGGTGAGCTGCCGATCGATCAACTCACGCTTCATCAGCTCAAGTTCTTGGAACTGGCCCGGGCATTGGCGACTGAGCCGAAGCTGTTGCTGCTCGACGAGGTGCTGGCCGGACTCAACCCGACGGAGGTGGAGGAATCGATCGGCATGATTCAGCGGATTCACGCGCAGGGGGTGACGCTGGTCATCGTCGAGCATCTCGTGCGCGTGGTTACCGCCCTGTCGACAAGCTTGATCGTGCTGAACCAGGGCCGGGTCATCGCCCACGGTGATCCCGAGGTCGTTATGCAAGAGCCCGAGGTTGTTCGCGCCTATCTGGGATCGAGGTGGGAACATGCTTGAGGTCCGTGGCGTCTCGGCCGGCTACGGGACCGCCCAGGCCCTGTGGGATATCGACATCGATGTCGCCGAAGGCGAGATCGTCACCCTCGTCGGTCCAAACGGTGCTGGGAAGAGCACCTTCGTGAACGTGGTCGCGGGTTTGAGCCGGGCCTGGTCGGGCTCGGTGGTGCTCGACGGACAGGCCCTCACCGACCTGCCGCCTGCCCAGGTGTGCGGACAAGGCGTCGCCATCGTGCCCGAGGGGCGACGGCTCTTCCCCGATTTGACTGTGACCGACAACCTCGACATCGGGGCCTTCCACCCGGCCGCCCGCGCCAAACGGGACGAGACCTACGAGCGGGTGTCGTCGATCTTTCCGATCGTGGTCGAGCGCCGTAACCAGCGGGCCGGAAACCTGAGCGGCGGCGAGCAGCAGATGGTCGCCATCGGCCGCGCACTCATGGCCCGCCCGCAGCTGCTGCTGCTCGACGAGCCGTCATTGGGCCTGGCGCCGGTGATCGTGGAACAAATCTTCGACGTGATCCGTGAGATCAATCAGACGGGAACATCGGTCCTCATCGTGGAACAAAACGTCGTCGAAGCGCTCGAGCTGGCGTCGCGGGCCTACGTCCTGGAGAACGGCCGCATCGTCCGCCAGGGTGATGCGACGGAACTGCTGAACGACGAGAGCCTCCAGAAGGCCTACTTCGGGATGTAGGGAACGGGAACGCTTACGCGTTCCTTAGGAGTTACTTCGTAACTCCAGCGATCGCGCCAACCACCCTTCTGCGGTACCGGCCGGTTGCCGAATCAGCCGAGGGCTTCGCCCAAATAGATCCAGTCGCGGGCGAAGCGATACGAGTGGCGGGCAGGCGGCTGCGGCGCCTGGGTCTCCAGCCAGCGAACGATGCCCGGTCCCGGGTTGGAGAACTCATGGACGCATCCGACGCCGGCAAACGCGATGTCGCCGACCTCGAGCCGGTAGGGAACACCGTCGAATTTGGCATCGGTCCGACCCTCCAGGATCATGTAGGTCTCTTCGAACGGATGGTCGTGGGCTCCGGCCACACCCCGCTCCTCGTACTGCACCATGAACATGGTCTGCAGCTGGGCGCCCAGGTCGGAATCCACCATCATCTTGACGGTGATTCCGCTGTAAACCAGCAATGCTGTCCGCATGCTGGCCGATACGGCAAGCATCTCCTGGCTCTGCATCTCCGGATCCATGTTCTCCGACGAAATGTGTCCGAATGATCGCCATCGAGGATCCCGCGGATCTACCGGCTCTGGAGCGACCGAGGATGGCAGCGGGTCGACGAAGAAGGTGTCGCCTTCGAACCCGGGTTGGGGCTGGGGAGCGGTCATCACCGCCCACCGGGCGGGAATGTCGCCGACGTTGCTCCACGAATGCGGCGCCGCCACCGGGATGACACCGTAATCACCCGGCACGAGCAGCACCGAGCCCTCGCCCGTGTGGCAGACGAGTTCGCCCTCGAGGATGTGGACGGACTCCTCAAACGAGTGCAGGTGGGCGTCGACCGAGCCGCCCGGCTCCAATACGCATACGCCAAAGCCGGTGTGAACCGCTCCGGGGGTTTCATGGTCTACCGCCGACCAGCGGGTGAACCCGCGGCTCCGATCACGCAGGAGACCGGGCGGGGCGAAACTGGCGTCGGCCGCCCGATGGACCACATGTCGCAATGGTTTTTCGCTGGTCATGGATGGGCCTCCTCGGGTTGGGGAACCTCATAGTCGAGCGCAAATCTGGATTCACAGCATTCGTCGAGACGTTCCAAGAATTGCACATGGGCCGCATGGTTCCAGTATTCGTTCTGGACGGTCTCAATATCGGGGAGGCGGCTCAGCATGCCGTGGGTCCAGCCGAGGTCCCGGGAACGGGGGTTGATATTGGGGCCGTAGGTGAGCTCGATCAACCAGGGGACACCGCGCATGCCGGCATCGAACTCGGTCAGGGCGGCTTCGAGTTCATCGTCGCGGCCGACCATCGCCTTGAACAGGACGTAATGCTCGATCATGGCTTCCCTCACTGGACGCATGGGCGCGGGACCGATCATACTTGCGCCACCGGCCCGCCCCGGCGGTAGAACAACGGGAGGAACCATGGAACGACGCACCGCAACCGGCACCTCCTATGCGTTGGTCCGACCGGAAGACGTGATGTCGGTCGCGGTGGACGACGGCATCGCCGACCGGCTGGAAGTCGCGGTATACGCAGGTCGGGAACAGGGGGCGATCCATCTCGAGAGCGCCGTCGCCACCCTGGCCCCGGGGGGAACCATCGGTGGGCACATCCATCCGTTCGAGGAGTCGTTCTATGTGCTCCAAGGGCGGGGCTTCATCACCATCGCGGACACCAGCTACCAGCTGCGCACCGGAGACTTCGGGTTCGCTCCCCTCGCCCATCCCCATGCCTGGAGCAACCCGTTTGATGAGCCGCTCAGGTGGCTCCGGACCCGGTCACCGCAGCCGCGGCCCATCGGCGAGAACCAGGGAAGCTTTGCGTTCTCCGAGCTGGCACCGCCATCGTCCGGCCGGGCCATCGATGTCGAGTCGGTGGGCCAACGGTTCGTCGGCCACTTCGACGACTCCCAGGTCCCACCCCCCGGCCCACTCTCGATGCCCGGTTACCACGGCTACAACATCCGCAACGTGTCGGTTCGCATGATGGTTGACGAACTGCTCGGTGCCCAGCACCACACGCTGTTCATCGTCGAGTTCATTCCCAGCACCGTGCCGGGTATGTCGGCCAAGGAGCACTTCCACCCGTTCGAGGAGACCTACTTCTTCACCGCCGGAGCGGCCGAGGGGCTCATCGGCGGCGAATCGGTCTCGGTGACGGCAGGCGACCTCGTCTTTGCCGGGGTCAACACCTCACACGGGTACACGAATGAGGGAGACGTCCCGGTGCGGTGGATCGAGGCCCAGGCTCCGGCTCCGCCTCCTGCGCACGGCACCATCTTCGAAGCCGACTGGCTGGCACTCGAAACCTGACGCTCTTCTAGCTTGACATTTGCCCACCGGAGTGGCCACAATGCAAACGTTTGCCGAACGACGTGGGAGATGATGAGTCATGAGTGAGTTTCCTGTCGCTACGACCCGGGCACCCGGCATCATGGGAGTCGACTGGGAAGACCGGGTCGACTTCGCCCGGCTACGCGAGTACCGCATTGGCCGGGTTCGTGAACAGCTCGAGAACCACGGCCTCGGCGCTTTGCTGCTGTTCGAAACCTCCAACATCCGCTACGCCACCGCCACCCAGATCGGATACTGGGCCTTCAACAAGGGCGAGCGCTGGGCGCTCGTAACTCGCAGCGGGCGGCCCCGCATTTGGGACTTCGGGTCGGCCGCCAAAGCCCACCGGCTCCAGCTCCCCAACTCGTTCGACGAGGAGAACTCGATCGGCGGCAACACCGGATTGCAGGGGGCGATCGGGCCTGAAGCGGGTCTGCATGCCCGGGCCGCCGCCGAGATCGCAGCCGTGTTGCGGGACGAAGGCATTGCCGGGGAGCCACTCGGCGTCGACATGGCCGAGACGTCGGTGTTCCTGGCCCTGCAAGCGGAAGGGCTCACGGTCGTCGATGGCCAACAGGCGATGATGCTGGCCAGGGAGATCAAGAACGAAGACGAGATCATGCTGCTGAGCCAGGCCAGCGCCATGGTCGACGGCGTCTACCAGGACATCTTCGAAGCACTCAAGCCGGGGGTCCGGGAGAGCGACATCGTCGGCCTGGCCCACGCCCGCCTGTTCGAGATGGGCTCCGAGTTCGTTGAGGCGATCAATTCGATCGCAGGGGAACGCTGTTCCCCCCATCCGCACGTGTTCTCCGACCGGATGATCCGTCCCGGGGATCAGGCCTATTTCGACATCATCCATGCCTTCAACGGGTACCGGACCTGCTACTACCGGACCTTCGTGGTCGGGCGGGCGACCCAGTCGCAGCGGGACGCGTTCAAGCAAGCCCGGGAGTGGATGGACGACGCCATCGAGCTGGTGCGGCCCGGCAACACCACCGACATGATCGCCAAGGTGTGGCCCGAGGCCAAAGACTTCGGGTTCGTCGACGAGATGGACGCCTTCGGGCTCCAGTTCGGCCACGGCGTCGGGGTGGGCCTGCACGAGCGGCCGATCATTTCGCGTCTCAACTCGCTCGACGATCCGATCGAGATCAAGGAAGGCATGTACTTCGCGCTCGAGACCTACGCTCCGGCCGATGACGGACACTCGGCCGCCCGCATCGAGGAGATGATGGTGGTCACTGCCGACGGCCCCCAGGTCACCACGCTGTTCCCTTGCGAGGAGCTGCTCGTCGCCAATGAGTACTGAGGTTCACGACCCCGGCGCCTACGACTACTCGCAGCGGCCGGCCCGGCTCCCGGTCGACGTCGACCACTCGAACAAGGACCTGGCGATTCCCCTCCAGGACCGGGTGGAGATGTACGAGCTCCAGCAGGTCCTGCGGCAGTTCGAGAAACGCGCCTACGACCTCTTCATGCAGAACCTGGTGAAGGGAACCAGCCACCTCTCGCTGGGGATGGAGGCGGTGGCAGCCGGCTTCGGCCTCGCGCTGCGGCCCGATGACTACAGCTTCGCCACCTATCGGGGCCATGCCCACACCATCGCCCGGGGCGCAGCCCTCGGCCCGGTGATGGCCGAGCTGCTCGGCCGGGAGAACGGGATCCTCAAAGGCAAGGGCGGGTCGATGCATCTGACCTCGGTCGAGCACGGCATGATGGGTAGCTATGCCATCATCGGCGCCCACCTGACCATCGCCAACGGAGCCGCCTGGGCGGCCCAGCTGCGCGGAACCGATCAAGTAGCGGTCGCCTTCTTCGGTGACGGAACCACCAACATCGGTGCCTTCCACGAGGCCCTCAATTTCGCAGCTATCTGGGATTTGCCGGTCGTGTTCGTCTGCGAGAACAATCTCTACATGGAGTACACGCCCATCGACGTGGTCTCGGCGGTACCAAACCCGGCCGCCGACCGGGGCCCGGCCTATGGGCTGGATGGCATCGTGGTCGACGGCAACGACGCCGACGCGGTCTTCCATGTCGCCTCCCAGGCGGTAGCCAGAGCCCGGGCCGGTGACGGGCCCTCGCTCATCGAAGCGGTCACCTACCGGCACGGCGGGCACAGCCGCGCCGATCCCGGCAAATACCGGCCGGCCGACGAGGTCGAAGCATGGCTCGAGCGTGATCCCATCCCCATGTACCACCAGCGGCTCCTCGAGCTGGGCGTCCCCGAGGGTGACCTGGCTGCGATCCAACAGTCGGTAGCGGGAAGAGTCGAAGATGCAACCGAGTTCGCCAAGGGCGGTTCGCCGCCCGGGGAGGAGCATCTCTTCACCGATGTCTGGGCGGCGGGAGGTTCGGCATGGCGGAACTGAGCTATCGCGACGCGGTCGCCTACGGCATCGCACAGGAGATGCGGCGCGACCCGCACCTCGTGATGCTGGGCGAGGACATCGGCGCCGCCGGAGGGGTGTTCAAGACCACGGTCGGACTGCTCGATGAGTTCGGGCCCGACCGCATCCGTGACACACCGATCTCCGAGCAGGCCATCCTGGGTGCCGCCATGGGGGCGGCGATGACGGGGATCCCGGTGATTGCCGAGATCATGTTCTCCGACTTCCTGGCCGTGTGTTGGGACATCGTCGCCAACCAGATGGCCAAGAGCCGGTACATGACGGGCGGCCAGGTCAGCATCCCCGTCGTGATTCGCACGCTCAACGGAGGGGGCTCCCGTTTCGGAGCCCAGCACAGCCAGAGTGTGGAGAACTGGTGCATGATGATCCCCGGACTCAAGGTGGTTGCTCCCTCAACCCCCGCCGACGTCGTGGGTCTGATGGCGGCGTCGGTGCGCGATCCCGATCCGGTCGTCTTCTTCGAGCACAAGTCGCTGCTGGCCGGCAAAGCAGAAGTCCCCGATGGTGAGCTCGTCGATGAGCTGGGGACCGCCCGGGTGGTGCGGGAAGGCACCGATTGCACGATCGCGGCCCTGGCGCTGATGGTGCCCCGCGCCCTGGAGGCCGCCGAACGGCTGGCCGGGGACGGCATCTCGGCTGAGGTCATCGACGTCCGTTCCCTCGTGCCGCTCGACACCCAGGCCTTGCTCGGCTCGGTCGGCAAGACCAGCCACTTTTACACGGTGGAAGAGAACCCCCGCCTGTGCGGGTGGGGGGCGGAGTTGGCGTCGATAGTGGCCGATGAGGCGTTCTGGGATCTCGACGGGCCGGTGATCCGGATCACCACCCCGCACATCCCATTGCCGGCAGCCGAAGCCCTGGAAGACATGAGCCTCCCCAGCGTGGACCGGATCTACGAGACAGTCCGCAAGACTCTCGCCTGACCTGCCCGCCAGAATGAAAGGAAGGTGCTGGGAACTCCGGCCTGCTACCCATGGCACACGACGTCATCATCATCGGCGGCGGCATAATCGGCCTCGCTACCGGCCGGGCCCTGATCGACAGCCGCCCGGATCTCGATCTTCTCGTGGTCGAGAAGGAAGCCAGGGTGGGGCAGCACCAGAGCGGTCGCAACAGCGGCGTGCTCCATTCCGGCCTCTACTACCGGCCTGGGTCGCTCAAGGCGGGGCTATGTGTGCGGGGTGCCGAGATGATGATCGACTTCTGCCGGGAGCACCGGGTTCCGTTCACCCGGGACGGCAAGGTGGTGATTGCCTCCACCGAAGTCGAGCGGCGCCGCCTCGATGAGCTCGAACGACGCGGTCGTGCCAACGGCCTGAAGGGGCTGCGGCGCATCGGGTCGGCTGAGCTGGCAGAGATAGAGCCCCATGCCGCCGGTAGCGACGCCCTGCACGTTCCCAGCACGGGTGCGGTCGACTTCGAGGCAGTCACGCAGGCCCTGGCCGCTGGCTTGTCGCGAGCCGGAGCCGAGGTGACCCTCAACGCCGCCGTGAGCTCGGTCATACGCCAGCAGGGAGGGTGGCTGGTCCGGCATGGGACAGGTGATGCCGCCGGGCGAGTGATCGTCAACTGCGCCGGGCTTTACAGCGATCGAGTGGCGCGGCTGATGGGCGTAGATCCGCCGATCCGGATCGTCCCGTTCCGCGGCGAGTACCTCACCCTGCGGACCGAAGCCCGCCACTTCGTGAAAAGCTCGATCTACCCGGTACCCGATCCCGATCTCCCCTTCCTCGGGGTTCACCTGACCCGCCGGCCCGATGGGACGGTCGAGGCGGGTCCAAACGCGGTGCTGGCCTTTGCCCGCGAGGGCTACGGATGGTCGACGGCCCGACCTTCCGAGCTGTGGGATGCCATCTCCTATGTGGGTACCCGGCGCCTCGCCCGCACCCACTGGCGGAGCGGGCTGGCCGAAGTAGCTCGTTCGGCTCGCAAGCGACTGTTCGTGCAGGACGTGCAGCGGCTCGTCCCCGACCTCAAGACCGAGGATTTCGAAGGTCGACACACCGGGGTGCGGGCCCAAGCGTTGACACCGGAAGGGGCCCTGGCAGACGATTTCGTCATTGTCACCGCCGAGAACGCGGTCCATGTGCTGAACGCACCCTCGCCCGGTGCCACCGCCTCGCTCGCCATCGGCCAATCGATCGCCACCGACGTGCTGAAGCTGGTGCCACCGAGCAGCCGGTGATGACACTGTTGACCCCCCGAAATCGTTGGACTCCATATGAGGATGTGCGACTCCCGGGACTGGATGGCCGATCTCACAGATAACGGAAGGGCTAGCGCCTACTGCCGGATATCTCTCGCTTGTGAAGTCGTTGAAGGGCTGTGGTCTGCGTGATTATGCGTGCCTTCGCGGGTCCTAGCTGGCCATCCTTCAGATAGCGCCAAGAATCTCCGCTTCGCCGGTTGTGTGCTTGCGGGACGGTGCTAGATGTTGGGCACTCAGGCCCTGTTGACCATGCCGAACACTGTGTTGACTGGCTTCATAGTGGCCGCTCCCGCCTCAGCGATCCGTAGATTCGAGAAATCGTTGAGCGACTTGCGTCCCGGCGTGGAACAGGCGCAGATCCGCGTCCGAGCGACGGTGATGGTGCTGGGCGTAATGCTGCTCATCAGTGTTGTCTCGGGTTGCGGCGATTCGTCCTCGTGTTCGGACCGGTCCCACCCATGGGGAAGGCCCTTTGATTGTGACGTGCGCCTCTACTGGGGCGGGAGGCCGGCTTGTCATGATTGGGATTTGGGCGTGGTCGGCGTTGGGAGGGGGTGAGTGCGACACAAATGCCGACCCGAGACCACGACAGAAAGGGGATGCAATGAGACGGCGAGCAATCGGTGTCTTGCTGATGGTGGTGACGCTCCTGTTGGTGTCGGTCGCACCGCTGGCGGCCGCTCCAGGAGAGGCCAACAAGCCGGTCACCTGTGACATTGACTGGGAGCTTGACCTGGGTCTAGGCCTTTACGTAGGCGACGTCACCGGGTGTCCGTACGAAGGAACAGCGGTGAGTTTTGTGAACGAGGCCCGTTTTCCCGGTAGCACCGAACACTGGATTGGGGGCACGGTCATCGAACCCGTTACCGGCGGCATGATTGTGGTCGAGGAGAAGGGCGTCTGGAACTTTCTCAAGTCACGGTCGGGCAAGGTCTGCCCTGACGGATACGGCGAGTGCTACGAGTACCGGACGAATGGGCAAGTCGTCGATTCTCTCGACCGAATTGACCCTGACGGCATGGTCATAGAAACCTATAGAACGATTAACTTCGACGACCTGATCGGTGCCCGGACCCACGGCATGGGCTACACCAACTTCACCCTTGCCGATATCCCATCCAACCCACCGTTCCAGGCAGAACAGAGCCTGCGAATCAACTAGACGATCGTTCCACGTGACAACGCAGCCGCTGTCTGCGCACGCTGACAGGGGCTGCGTTGTTCATGTCCCGTCGGGCTCGCGTAAGCACCCGCTCAGCGGATATCCGTCGTGATCACTGGAGTGATAACACCCGCTCATCGCGTCACGTCGGAGTGCGTTGCAGCTGCCAAGGCCGTGGCGCGGCTGGCCGCTCCTAGTGCCGGTTATCTCTCGGTCTTGAGGTCGTTGACGAGTTTGAGGTGGCCGTGATTATGCGTGCTTTTCGGGGGCAGTCGGAAGGGTAGAGGGCTAATTGCCGTGTTGTGGCGAGCAAATGTGCTGCTGATTGCTGGATTCCCAATGGCTATTGGCGCATCCCCTAGCTGGTCAAGAGCCTTCACACGACGATCAACCAGGCACCCCATGCGATCAGTACGGCTCCGAGGACGGGGGTCAGGACATCTGCGCGAGGTACCACTTTCTCGATCAGGACGACCGCCGCCAGGACAGCTACCCATGCCACATTCATCACGCCGAGCACGAACAACAGCGCCATCAGCGCCCAGCAGCATGCCACGCAGTACACGCCGTGGCGGATCCCCATCACGAGGGCTCCACGGCGACCGTCACGCCACTGTGTCATAAGAAACCCCATCGGCGTGCGGCACTGTCCGAGACACGCCCGCTTGAGCTTCGTGAACTGGAATGTCCCCGCCCCGACAAGAAAAGCTCCGGCAACCGGGGTGGTGGCGACACCCATCGGCGACACGAAGGCACCGTTATGCAGCGCCCACTGGGCGGCCGCCGCCACCAATGCGAGGCCTACCCAGGCCACGAGATAGCCCGTGGCAAACACGGATGTTGATCCGACCAGAGACCCGTTGCGGGTGAAGGAGCGGTACGACACGATCATCGGACTGGCCGATGGCAGCATCATGCCGATCATCATCACGGCCCACATTGCCGACATGAACACCCGGCGGTCATCGGCATCGCCAACGACGAGCCCATCTCGCCCATCGCTGCGGCGAGGACAAAGAGGTAGACCCACGCCACCCCGACAACGGCAAATAGGACGGCAACGACGATGGCGCGATCAACACTGGGAGCCGCCCTGACCGTCAGCATCCCTGCGCCTACCCGGAGTACTGGAAGGAAGACGTAAAAGCGTTCTTACCGGCGAGCTCCCACGAGAAGCCGTGGTCGTTGAACCTCATGTGCTCCGACCTACCGGCCAGGGCGGGGTTCCCGGGGGCGACGGCCAGCGGATGCCCACTGATCTCGACCGGGCCGCCGTCCTGACCCTCCATTGCCTTCGTCGCCATCGAAGCCACCTCGCCGATTGTGAGCGATCCATCCGTGCCGTTCATCTCGAACGTCATGGGTGCAGGCCCCGCTCCAAGGACTTCCCCAATGAAGTTTCCGAGCGCGGCCGGGACCCCGCCGAGCTGACCACCAAAGATCTGGCCGAGAGCGCCCAACTGTTCCTCACTGGCCCGATCATCGATGTAGAGCGCCACCTGCCAGGGCGTCTCCGCCATGTGGCCAGGCGAGTAGGCCGCCATCGCGACGTTGAGACCATCGAGGGTCACACCGTCGAGAGCTCCCTCATCGATGTGCCACCCCAAGAGCGCCGTGCAGTCGCCATCGGTAGGTGGCCCCAGGAAGACGCAAGGACACGCAGCCTCGCAGTTGCATGCCTCCAAATAGGTACCGGTCAGTTGCCAGGTCATCGTCTTCCTCCCACGTCGACGCCACTTGCCAGAAGATCATACGCATTTCACCTGCTCCCGGCACGCTCGTCGTCTCAGCCGAGCTATGAACTCGGGACTGCTGGAGTAAAAGAGCAAGGACTCAAACCTCGATACAGCAACACGCAGCCACCCCGATCACCAAATACGGGCTATAACACCCACACACCCATGGTGCGCGAGAACGGCATCCCTGAATGGGTGGAGCTTGTCAAGCGGTTTTTGAGGAGAGTTTTCGCGTTTTTGTGGGTGTGAGTGTCGGTGAGGGCGCGCCGAAACAGCGT
>CAMYMH010000052.1 GCA_947259275.1 uncultured Acidimicrobiaceae bacterium
CGGTGGGCGGTGGGCGGTGGGCGGTAGGGCCTGCTGAGAGAATCGCGGCCTTTCGATAGACTTTCGTGGCAATGCCCCGGCTGATTGATCCCTCTCATATCGATTCGCTCGCCGCCGCGCTGATCGAGCGCGCCGATCAGCTGCAGATGGCGTCCGTCCCAACAGATCTCGATCCCTTGGCACTGGTCAGGGCCGGGGCTGCCACCTCGAGCTGGGCGGGCTACTTCGGCTCTCCCACCGGAACCGAGATCGGCGGCCTCGGAGTGGCATGGCGGATGGCCGCCTCCGGCCCCAATCGCCTACTCGACCTCGACGCCGCCATCGGCAGCCACAGTGTCGACCTTCCGCTCCTGGTCGGTTTCTCGTTCGCATCGTCGGGTCCCCGCATCGCCGAGTGGACGGGTTTCGCTCCAGCCACCGCCGTGTTGCCGGTGGTTTCTGTTGTTCGTCGTGGCCGTGAGAGCCGTCTGCTAGTTGCAGTCCCTGCGGGTCGGGCAGTCCGCGACGTGCTCGAGATTCTGCTCGGCTTGACGGCCGCCCCCCCGCGACGAGCCTTCGAGGCGGCCGACCATGTGGTTGAGTCCCGCCCGGCGCCGGCGGCGTGGCGGGAGGCCGTCTCTGAAGCGGTGAGCGCCATTCGGGCCGGCTCGCTCGAGAAGGCGGTGCTGGCACGATCGGTGAGCGTGCGGACCGACGTCCCCGCCCGACCGTTCGATCTGGTCTCTCAGCTTCGGGACGGCTATCCGTACTCCTTTACCTTCGGCTGGCAAGAAGGGGACTCGACGTTCGTGGGCGCCAGTCCGGAACTTCTGGTGGCCCGCTCGGGTCGGAACATCACGGCAAATCCGCTAGCGGGCTCCACCGCCCGGGGGTCGGATGATCAAGAGGACATCCGGCTCGGGCACGCGCTGGCCGCCAGCCGCAAGGATCAACGCGAGCACGTGTTCGTGGTCGAGGACATCCAGGCCCGCCTCGATCCGCTCACCGACGAGCTCCGCGTTCCCTCCGAGCCGGTGCTGCGCAAGTTCCCGACCGTCCAGCATCTGTCGACCGAGATCACCGGACGCCTGGCGGGGTCACAATCGGTGATTGAACTGGCCGACGTACTCCATCCAACGCCGGCGGTGGGGGGCACCCCCCGCGACGACTCGCTGTTGTTTCTCGACAAGATCGAGGAGATCGACCGCGGCTGGTATGCGGGTGGGATCGGCTGGTGTGACCCAACCGGCGACGGGGAGGTGGCCGTGTCGCTCCGTTGCGGCCTGATTCGAGGAACCACCGCCTACCTGTATGCCGGCGCCGGCATTGTCGCCGACTCAGATCCGGACGCTGAGCTATTCGAGACCCGGCTCAAATTCCGGCCGATGCTGGACCTGCTCTCTGCCACCTAGGGTGTCGGCTTCTATGACTCGGTGGCCAGCCGCCGGCGAACCCGGTCAACGGCCTCGATGTATGCCTGGGCGCCGGCGCTCCGCTCGAAACGCACCTCGACCAAACGTGGGCCGGCCGGCGTGGCCGACACCGCCGCTGTCAGCGCGGCGCTATCGGCGGCCCGGGTGTAACCAAGCCCGAACAGGTCGGCGGCGGCTTTGAAGTCGAGACCATGCGGAGTCCCAAATAGCTCCTCGAATTCGGGAAGTGAAGCCTGGGGAAGCAGATGAAAGATGCCGCCTCCGTCGTTGTTGATCACCACGATGGTGACATCCGCCCGGTGGCGTCCCGCCCATCCCAGGGCCGTGAGGTCGTGGAGCGTAGACAGGTCTCCGGCCACCACGTAGGTCGGTTCGGTGCCGGCGACGGCCGATCCGATTCCCGATGAAAGGAACCCGTCGATCCCACTCGCTCCCCGGTTGGCGAGCAGTCTCAGTCGTTTAGGAGAGCGGTCCATCAACAGGTCGACCTGCCTGATCGGCATGGATGACCCCACCCAAACGGTGGCCGGATCGGGAACTGCTCGCAGTACAGCTCCGATGGCGTCCAGCTCGGTGAACCCGGGCTGCGGCTCGGCCAGGGCGGCACTGGCGGCAGCATCGGCTTCGAGCCAGGCCCGACGCCACTCGGCCGGAGCAGGCCGGGTGATGATCTTGGCGAGCTCACCTGCTGCCACCGCCGGATCGGCGGTGAGGATGGCCTGGGCGGTCCCACCCGGGTCCCGCCAGCCGGTGACATCGACAACGGCATAGGGCCGCGAACGGTGGGAAGCCAGCCAGGAATTCAACGCCTTGGAAGTGGGGACCGCACCGAACCGCACCGCAACCTCCGGGGGTTCGCGGTCGAAGAACCCGGCCTGGGCGAGGGCGTCGTGGTGGGCTACGACCTGACTGAGATCGTGGGGTCCGGCGCGGACACCCGAGAGAGGATCGGCCAGGATGGGGAGCCCGGCGGCTCGCGCGAGATCAGTGATGGCGGGTTGGAATCCATGACTGGAGACTGGTCCGGCGACGAGGATGCCGCGCCTTCCCTCCACCAGCTCGGCGAGACTCCGAAGCGACGCCTCGCCGGGGACATGAGATGGGGGAGTCCAGGTCGTCGTCCGGGTCGACTCACCTGGGGCGGGAAGGTCGGCCGGGGGCATCAAAGGCTCATCGAAAGGAAAGTTGACATGCACCGGTCCGGCGGGAACCGTGAGTGCTTCTGCCCACGCCCGGGCGGCCATGGCCCTCGTGCGGGGCTCATCAGTCACTGCGGCCAGCGGTGCATCCTCGAACCACTTGACGTTCGTCCCATACAAGTTGACCTGGTCGATGGTCTGGTTGGCGCCGGTTCCTCGCAGCCAGGGGGGACGGTCGGCAGTCAGCGCCAGCAGCGGTACTCGACCGAAGCGGGCCTCGACCAGCGCCGGGTGCAGTTCGACCGCGGCAGTGCCCGAGGTCGTGATGATGGCCACCGGCACGCCCGTAGTCCTGGCGATACCGAGCGCAAAGAAGGCGGCCGAACGCTCGTCGTGATGTATCCAATGCTGGATGGCCGGATGGCGAGCGAAGGTCAGTGCCAGTGGCGTCGATCTAGACCCTGGACTGATGCACACATGACGGAGCCCATGAGCGGCCAACTCATCTGCGAATGCGGCAGCAGTTTCGTAGGTTTCGGCCATCGGCCGGGAGGTTACCCCGGCGAGTATCCTGCGGCGGAACCACCTAGTGTGGTGTACCATTGGCACGACGGGCTACAGGGAGATTGGGGGCGGTTTTGACGGTTGTCGGCTTTATCGGGCTTTGGGCGGGACTCGCGGCACTCACATTGTTGGCCGTGATGCTGCCGACCTGGCGCCCTCCTAAATGGCTGTGTGACGGAACCGGACTCCCTCTCTTCCCCAAGGATGCGTGGCAGACGCCCGCCATGCAACGCCAGCGCTCCGTGCTAGGAGATCGCAGCCCCGACGGCCAGTAGCCCGCCAACCACCAGATGGAGGCGGGCGGTTGCTTTCAATGCTCTGATGAGGGGCGGACCTTCTGTGGCGGTATGCACGAGTCGCGATAGCGGCAGCACCAGGGGCGCGGCGAGGAGCGCCAACGCGGTTGGGCGCGGAGTCCAGCCGGCGGCAGCGAACACCGCGATGAGCACGAAGGCGCCGTAGACGAGGCCATCGAACAGGCGGATGGTCGCCGCTCGCCCCAGCATGACGGCCAGGGTGCGCTTGCCGGTGGCTTCGTCGGTCTCGATGTCGCGGATGTTGTTGGCCACGAGGATGGCGGTAACCAGGAATCCGACCGGAACCGACAGCAGCCAGGCGGCGGCGGGTGCACTGGAATCATGAACGTATCGGCTGCCGACCGTTGCGATGACTCCGAAGAACACGAAGACGAACAGCTCGCCGAGTCCGATATAGCCGTATGGCTTGGGTCCGCCGACATAGCCGAGCGTGGCCAGCACGGAAGCGACTCCGATGACGATGACGACGGGGCCGGCGATCATCGCCAGGTATACGCCACCGGCCGAAGCAACGGCCAACATCGTCCATACGGCCACCCACATGTTGCGGGCCGGGATGAGGCCCGAGGCGACCGCCCGCGTCGGGCCGATGCGGCGGTCATCGTCGGCACCCCGCTTGGCGTCGGAGGCGTCATTGGCGAAATTGGCCGCGACCTGAATGGCGAGCGCGGCGACGAGGGTCACGACAAACACGTCCCAGCGGAAAAAGCGGTCGCCGGTCGGGCAGGGGGCGGTGACGCAGGCGATCTCTTCGCTTCCTTTGCCCCACGCCAGCCCAGCACCAACCAGAACGGGAACCACCGCAGCCCACAGGGTGGCGGGCCGGGTGGCAAGCAGCCAGGCGCGAGCCGGGTTCACGGCAGGCGCGGATACTTCCCGAAATCGGGCGGCCGCTTCTCGTTGAAGGCGTCGCGGCCCTCAGCGCCCTCCTCGGTCATGTAGAACAGCATGGTGGCGTCACCAGCCAGCTGCTGTTGACCGGCAGCACCGTCGGCGGCGGCGTTGATGGCCGCCTTCATGAAGCGGATGGCGATCGGTGACTTGCTGAGAATCTCTTGTGCCCAGGCGACCGTTTCGTCTTCGAGCTGAGCGAGTGGCACGACCTTGTTGACCATGCCCATCTCGTATGCCTCATCGGCCGAGTACTGCCGGCACAAGTACCAGATCTCTCGAGCGCGCTTGTCGCCGACCATCCGTGCCAGCAAACTCGCACCGTAGCCGGCGTCGAATGAGCCCACCTTCGGTCCGGTCTGGCCGAAGACTGCATTGTCGGCCGCAATGGTGAGGTCGCATACGAGGTGCAGGATGTGCCCGCCGCCGATGGCGTATCCGGCCACCATGGCGATGAAGGGTTTGGGGGTCCGCCGCATCTGGATCTGAAGGTCGAGCACGTTGAGGCGGGGAGTGCCCTCATTGTCGACATAGCCCGCGTGGCCGCGGATCTTCTGGTCGCCTCCTGAGCAAAACGCCTGGTCACCAGCCCCGGTCAGGATGATGACACCGATGTCGGGGTCATCCCGGGCATCGTCGAACGCCTCTGAGAGTTCGGAGAGAGTTGTCGGCCGGAAGGCGTTGCGGACCTCTGGGCGATTGATCGTCACCTTGGCTATGCCCGGCGCCTTCTGGTAGATGATGTCCTCGTACTCGCCGGCTGCCTGCCAGTTCACTGTCATGGTTCCTCCAGGCGAAGAAGGCTAACAATCCCCGGATGCCGGGAATGCCTGCGGCGTTCGGGAATGCCTGCGGCATTCCTATGGAGTTGCTTTGCGACTCCACGCATTCACGCATGCGTAGCCTGGGACGTGCGGGAGGAAGCATTGGACCACATCGACCGCTGGAACATCCTCGAGCCCGATCAGGTCGCGCTCGAGTTGCCGGATGCCAGCCTGAGCTATCGGGAGCTCTCGACACTTGTTAGCCGCGGCTCGGGGGCGCTCGCCGGATACGGAGTCAGGCCGGGAGACCGGGTCGCCGTGTGGGTGAAGAATGACCTTGCGTCGCTGGTGGCGTTATGGGCGGTGCCGCGCATGGGGGCGGTGGTGGTGCCGGTGAGCTCACGGCTCAGCCATGCCCAGGTGGTAGCCCAGCTCGATCTGGTTGACCCGGCTCTCGTGCTGGGGAGCGACGCGCTTACGGGCCGGGAAACGGTCGCCACCGAGTCGCTATTCGACGGGCGGCCCACCATTCCACATCCGCACGCTCCCGATGCCCTGCATTCGGTGTTCTTCACTTCCGGCTCGGCCGGTCAACCGAAGGGGGTTCGCCTCACCTGGGGGAATCACGAGGCCTCGGCCGCTGCCGCCCGGCGGCGCCAGCCGGTGGGGCCGGAGGATCGCTGGCTGGCCGTACTGCCGTTGTTTCACCTCGGCGGCTTTGCCATTTCGTACCGCATGTTCCGGGCAGGCGGTTCCGTCGTCCTCGAGCCTGAGTTCGACCCGGGACGTGCTGCCGGTCACCTCGACTCAGCCACGTATGCCTCGCTGGTTCCCACCATGCTGCGGGCGCTACTCGAGGAGCGTCCGGCCGGGTTCACCGGGTCCCTCGAGGCGGTCCTGGTGGGTGGTGCTCGGATCCCGGTCGGGCTGCAACAGGCCGCCCGGACCGCCGGCCTACCGGTGGCTCCGACCTATGGCATGACCGAGACCGCATCGCAGGTTGCCACTGCCCTGCCTACCGATCCGCCGGGGAGTGGAGCGCTCCCGCTCGAGGGAGCCGAGATCTCAGCCGGATCGGCCGGAGCCGGCGAGGCCATCAGCATTGAGGGGCCGATGGTGAGTCCGGGCTACTGGGGAGAGCCAGACCGAGGAGGAGCGTTCGAGACCCGCGACGTTGGTTATCTCGATGAGGCCGGGAGACTCCACGTCATCGGTCGCATCGACGACGTCATCATCTCGGGTGGCGAGAACGTCCATCCCGCCGAGGTCGAAGCGGCTCTCGAATCGATGCCGGCAGTCGATGCGGCCGGTGTGTTTGGAGTCGCCGACGAAGAATGGGGCGAGAGAGTCGAGGCCGCAGTGGTGCTCGCCGACACAAGCGCGTCGCCGGCTGCGGTCGAAGCAAATCTGCGGGACCAGCTCGCCGGCTTCAAGATCCCCAAGCGCTGGCATGTTCTCGCCGAACTCCCGCTCGGCCCAACCGGCAAGCTGGACCGGCAGGCTCTGGTCGAGCTGGCGCTGGCACTCCCGCATGGTGAGAACACAGGAACGCGCGTAGCAACCCTTCGGGTTGCCCACCCCACCCCTCAGCAACCCGAAGGGTTGCCCCCCTCCCGAAGGGAGGGGTGAAGAACGCAACGGGTAACGGGTAACGGGCCGCGAGAGCACGGGAACGCGCCTGGCAACCCTTCGGGTTGCCCACCCCACCCCGACCCGTCCCAAAGGTGATCTGTCGCACCGCCCACGAAGCGGCGATGGCCTCCCGTCGTGTCGCACCAGTCGCGAGATACGACACCAAAGGACGGGGTCCTATTTGAAGGCGTAGAAGTTGCCGTCGCGAGAAGCCACGTAGATCCCGCCCTTCCAGATAGCCGGGGTGCTTTCGATGCAGCCGGTCAGCAGGTCGATTTGCCACAGCCGGGTGCCCGAGCCCGGATCGGAAACGTCATAGCCGCGCAGACCACCGCCTTCCTCGCAGTTGACCGACACCACCAGCGTGTCGTCGACCAGCACCGGGGAAGACCAGGCGTGGAATCCGATGTCGTCCCGCCACACCACCTCGCCGGTTTCCATGTCGACCGCCAGCAGCTCGCCCGGATGGGTGGCGGCGTAGAGGACCCCCCGGCCGATCGCCGGAGTCGCCCACAGCCCGCCGTCACTCCCGGACAACCGCGGGGGCACCGGCACGCCCCACACGAAGGGGTCTTCGGCGCTCGGATCGAGTTTGATCAGCTGCCCCAGCTCGTTGCTGCGGGCCCGAAACTTCTCCAGCTCGACCGACACGTACAGCATGCCATCGGCATCGATGACGATGCTGGCGTCGACGTCGTCGCCCACCCAGTAGTCGAAGACGATCGGTGCCTGGCCGGCGTCGATGTTGGTGAGATCGAGGCCGAGAACCCGGCCGCCAGAATTGGAGAAGTAGACCGTGCCTTCGTAGATGGCAACCGAGTTCTCGATGCTCACGTTGCGGCCCACCCGTGATATCAGCTCATCGTCGTAGGACGGGATCGAGAAGATCAGCTCGGGCTCCACCGCTGCCAAACCGGCACCGTCATAGGTCCGATTGAGCTTCCACACATAGAAGATGCCGTTCTCGCCGCCCTCAAACAGCAAGTCGTCGATGACGGTCGGGTTGCCGTCCCAGTCGTTGTTCCAGATGGAGTTGGGTGGCGTGACAAACGCCCACAGCTCGGTTGGCACGGGGCGGTCGAGGGCCACGATGCGGAGGCGGTCGTCGCGGGATCCGAAGTAGACGAGCGGAAAGCCGTCGGGGTCGAGCGTCACCGAGCCCTTGTTGATGTCCTGGGTTGGAAACTCAGGCCGGGTGGGCCGGCCGGTGGCCGCATCCAGGAAGTGAACCGCGCGGTCGTAGGCGCCGAAGATGAGCTCCGTCACTCCATCGGGACGCTCCCACACCACCGGTTGACCGGTCCAGCCGGATCCGCACCACGAGGTTGTTTCGCCGCCGACGGTCGAGAGACCGCACCCGACGTCGAACGACCAGGCGATCGATGGATCGCTCGGCACGGGGCCGGTGCCGTACCAGGTGCGGCTCGGGTTGCCGCGGAACTGGAGCAGGCCTTCGACCGGGCCCTGGCGGGGCTCCTGGACGGTGCGGGCGTCGACGAAACGCGCCAGCGGGAGAGTGGTCGTGGTCGTGGTCGTGCTGGTGGTGGTGATGGTGGTCGGGGCCACCGTCGTCGTGGTGGTCGAGGTCGTGGCGGGTAGCGGCGGCACGGTGCCATCGACGGAGGTTGAGAGGGGAGAGCAGGCGGTGAGCACGAGGCCGAGCCCGATGAGGAGTCGCTTCACCGGGGTGATGGTACCGATTTCGCGAGTTTGCAGGGTTTAGGCTTGCTCACCGTGGTTCTGGCCCAATTCCGCCGGGCAGTCGCCTGGCCGGCTGCCTTTTGGAGACGTCTCCGGCGTGCTGATGTCATGCTGTACGCGGCGGCGGTGGCGTTCAACAGCTTCTTCGCAATGGTGCCACTGCTGCTGATTGCGGTGGCCGCCGCCTCGTTTCTCGGGCGCGACCTGGATTCACTCGATTCGACCCTCGAATCGGTCGAGCTGTTTGCCCCAGCCGCCGTCACCGACGTCATTCGCGACATCATCATCGACGTCGACCAACAACTCAACGGCAGGCAAACACTGCTGGTTGTGATCGGAGTGCTCGGCTCGTTGTTCATCGGCTCCCGAGCCGTGATCGCAATGCAGCGGGCCCTGGCCCGGGTGGAAGGCCAGCCCGAGCACCGGCCACGCTGGGAGGTGCGGCTGACCGGGATTGCCCTGACCGTCGTCGCCGGGGTCGCCCTGGTGGGGACCACGCTGCTCTTGATAATCGGCGGGGCGTTTTCGGAGTTCATCGAAGACCAGACCGGCATCGGGCTGCTGGCCTTCCTGTTCGGATTGCTCAGAATTCCCCTGGCGTCGCTCGGCCTGTTTGCTTTCCTGCGGGTGTTCTATCACTGGGGGCCGCCCGAACCGCTGCCGGCCGCCGGCACCGCCGCCCTGGTCGGAACCGCCGGCACGGTGGGGGCCAGTCTGCTGTTTGGGCTGTACCTGAGC
Organism: uncultured Acidimicrobiaceae bacterium; assembly: GCA_947259275.1. Classification (GTDB taxonomy): domain Bacteria; phylum Actinomycetota; class Acidimicrobiia; order Spongiisociales; family SHLN01; genus SHLN01. Next base: position 9,159 of record CAMYMH010000052.1, read on the forward strand.
AACGCCGATGCCCTCGGCACCACCATCGGCGCCCTGGGAGGCGTCGCGTTCGCCCTCCTGTGGCTCTATGTCGGAGCGCTGGCGACCATCATTGGTGCGGCCGTTGTGACGAGTGCCTGGCGGTATCGAGAAACCGGCGAAATGCCGGCCGTGCACCACCCATCGGTTACCCGGCCCTAGATCTCGGCGAGATCGTCGATCCGGACCGCCTCGGCGGCTGCCTCGCGAGGGCTTTGGCTGCGAATATCAATGGCCACGCATTCTGCTCCTAGCAAGGCGGCGGGAGGCCGGTCGTCCGCTCCCATCCAGATGATGCGGGTGACTCCGGCATCTTGCAGCCCCCGGGCCCATGCCTCGAGGAGATCGTCGTGCGATGCAGCAAACGACCGCTCCCGACGGTCGAGACCGGCTTCGGCGATCACCACCGCCGAGAACGCCCGGTGAGCGGCCCCTTCGATGTGGGAGGCATCGGAGACGTCGCCAACCGCCACCTTGATGCCCAGCTCGCGCAGCTGCGGGGCCGATGCCGGATCGGTCACGAACGCCCGCACCTCCCCCCGGCGGGCAGTCAGGGCCTCGGCGACCGCCAGGCCGTATTCAGTGTCTGCACCAATCACGATGACGGGCATTGGGGGAGGGTAGTTGGATTGATGCGAACGCGGCATTGAGTCACCATCGTTGCCCGTCACCCGTTGCCTGTGCCCCGCAATCTGGCTCACCCCTTTCTTGCTGGGGCGTCGCTCCCTACAATGGCGACTCCGCTGGGGAGGTCTCTCTGGGCAAAACGACGTACCCGCTCTATGACCCGGCCGCCGAGCGCGATGCTTGTGGGGTCGGATTCATCGCGGATCGATCGCTCCGAGCCAGCCATCGGATGCTGCGATATGCAGTGCGCTGCCTCGTCAATCTCGACCACCGCGGAGCTATTTCTGCCGACGGGACCGGCGACGGGGCCGGGCTGCTCGCCCAGGTTCCGTATCGCTTGCTGGCTCGCGAGCTCGAAACCCGGGGGATCCCCGCCCCATCCCCGGGCTGGCTGGGCGTGGTGGTGGCGTTCCTTCCCGCCCACGAACCGGAGTCTGCTCGCTCGCTGCTGGATGCCGCCCTCGAACACGAGGGACTCGCGGTGCTCCACTGGAGAACGGTTCCCATCGACCCGGCCGTCCTCGGAACCGCCGCCCGGCAATCCATGCCCCGCATCGAGCAGGTGCTGGTCGATGCCGGTCCCGAGGTATCTGATGTCGACGATCTCGAGCGACGGCTGTTCTTGGCCCGCAGGGCGGCAGAGCGCATGGCCCGCGCCGCCTCCCTCGACGGGTTTTCGATCCCGTCCAGCTCGGCCCGGACCATCGTCTACAAGGGCCTGTTCACCGCCCGGCACATCGAAGACTTCTATCGGGATTTCGTAGATCCCTCCTTTGAGACCGCCTATGCAATCTTCCATCAGAGGTACTCGACGAACACGGTTCCCGCCTGGGAGCGAGCCCAGCCCTTCCGCATGCTCGGTCACAACGGCGAGATCAATACCATCAACTCCAACCGGGCTTGGATGGCTGCCCGGCAGGTAGACCTTCGCTCGCAGTTGTGGGGCGACCGCACCCCGGAGCTGGTCCCGCTACTGCAACCCGAGCAGAGCGACTCCGGTCATCTCGATAACGCAGTTGAGGTTTTGGTGCGCAGCGGACGGTCGCTGGTCCACGTCAAGGAGATGCTCATACCGTCGGCGTGGGAGAACGTCGCCGACCTCGACCCGGCGGTGCAGGCGTTCTATGAGTACCACGCCTTCCTTTCCGAGCCGTGGGACGGTCCGGCCGCCATCGCGGCCACCGACGGCGTAACGCTGATGGCGTCGCTGGACCGCAACGGCCTGCGCCCTGCCCGCTGGACCATTACTCCCGAGACCATCGTGGTTGCGTCGGAAGCTGGGGTGAATCCGATCGAAGAGGGAAACGCCACCTCCACCGGGCAGCTCGGCCCCGGCGAGATGGTGGTCTTTGATCTCGAGTCCGGCGATATTCGGTTCACGGATGCGGTGCGATACTCGCTGGCACGGCGCCGGGCGTATGGGGAGTGGATCAACACTCAGACGGCGTACGTCCAGGACCCGTTCGATCCGTATCCCGACGAAGGGGTAGACACCGCCGCCCTTGCCAGGGTGTTCGGATATACCGCCGAGGAGCGCCGCCTGGTCCTCGCCGAACTGGCGCAGGGGCGGCTGCCAGTCGGTTCGATGGGCAACGACACGCCGCTGGCAGTCCTCACCGATCCCCTGCCGCGGCTCTCGCGCTTCTTCCACCAGATGTTTGCCCAGGTGACCAACCCACCGATGGACCCGATCCGGGAGCGGCTGGTCATGTCACTCCGCACCTATGTTGGCCGGCGCGGGTCGCTGCTGGAGGAAACTCCGCAGCAGGCCCACCTCATGGAGCTGCCGTCACCCATCCTGAGCGCCGCCGACGTTGACCGGATCACCAGCTCGAAGGACCCGGCGTTCCAGTCCGTCTGGGTCCCGGCGGTGTTCTCAGCTTCGGAAGGGTCAGCCGGAATGCGGACGGCCCTCGGTGAGCTATGCGATCGGATAGGACGGGCCGTCGACGCCGGAGCCACCATCGTGGTGTTATCGGACCGTGAGATCGACGCCGATCTCGCGCCCATACCCATCCTGCTGGCAACCGGGGCGGTGCATCACCATCTCATCCGCACCGGACGGCGCCTCCACGCTTCTATTGTTGTGGTCTCCGGGGAGCCGCGTGATTCGCACGACCTCGCCTGCCTCATCGCCTGCGGGGCCTCGGCGGTCAACCCTTACATGGCTATCGACGAGGTCCGGGCGCTGGCCGAGGCTGGCCAGGTCGACGAAGCCCCCGTGATGGCCCAGGAGAACTACCGCTCGACCGTCGAGAAGGGCTTGCTGAAGATCTTTTCGAAGATGGGGATCTGCACGATCAGCGCTTATCGCGGCAGTGAGCTGTTTGAGATCATCGGCCTCGATGAGGAGGTCACGGTCCAGGCATTCGGGTTCGCCCACCGCCGGGTCGACGGCCTCGGCTTTCTAGAGCTCGGGGAGGCGACGCTGGCGCGCCATGCCCTGTACGGCGGCGGAGAAGATGACCCGGGCGGTTTCTACAAACACCGGCGGGGCGGGGTCCCTCACATAACGTCTCCCAAGGTGGTCCTCAACCTCCAGAAGGCCGTCCGGTCGGGCGATTACGAGGCATGGGAGACGTACCTGGCGGAGATCACCGATCGTGAGCCGGCGGTGATCCGCGATCTCCTCACTTTCAAATCAGTCGACCCGATCCCGCTGGCTGAAGTCGAGCCGGTTGAGGCCATCATGCGGCGCTTCAGCACGGCTGCCATGTCGCTGGGCGCGCTATCTCCCGAGGCCCATGAGGCCCTGGCGGAGGCGATGTCGGCGATCGGGGGCCTGTCCAACTCGGGCGAGGGGGGAGAGGACGCCGCCCGGTTCGGGACTCCTCGCAATTCGGCCATCAAGCAAATTGCCAGCGGGCGCTTCGGAGTTACCCCTGCCTATCTGGAATCGGCCGAGGAGTTCCAGATCAAGATGGCGCAGGGCTCAAAGCCGGGGGAGGGCGGACAGTTGCCCGGCCACAAGGTCACCGAACAGATCGCGAGGCTGCGCCATACCAAGCCAGGGGTCACCCTCATCTCGCCGCCCCCCCACCACGACATCTACTCGATCGAGGACCTGGCCCAGCTCATCTTCGACCTCAAGACCTTCAAACCGAGCGCCCGCGTCTCGGTCAAGCTGGTGTCTGAGCCGGGCGTGGGGACCATCGCGGTTGGGGTGGCCAAGGCCCAGGCCGACGTTGTGCTCATCAGCGGGTCCGATGGCGGCACCGGCGCCTCGCCACTGGTTTCCATCAAGCACGCCGGCTCACCCTGGGAGATCGGGCTCGCCGAGGCTCACCACGCGCTGGTGGCGAACGGCTTGCGGAGCCGGGTGGCGCTCGAAGCCGATGGTGGCATGCGGACCGGGCGTGACGTGGTAGTTGCCGCACTGCTCGGAGCCGAGCGTTTCGGTTTTGGCACACTGCCATTGCTTGCACTCGGCTGCAAGATGGTGCGACAGTGCCACGAGAACACCTGCCCGGTGGGCATCGCCACCCAGCGCGAGGATCTGCGGGCCAAATACACCGGCTCGGCCGATCAGGTGGTGCAGATGTTTCGGCTGCTGTCGGAGGAGGTGCGGCGACATCTGGCGAGCCTCGGTGCCCGCAGCCTCGAGGAAATCGTCGGACGGGCCGACTTACTAGAGCCGATCTCGTCGAACCTGACCCTGGCCAAAGGCTTGGGGCGCTTGCTGGTGGACGCGCGTTCGCGGCAAAGCCATCCCGGATTTCGGGAGGTCGAGCGCTCGGCCGTCGGTGACGCCTTGTTGGCTGATTGGGTGGCCTCGGCCGATGCCGGCATTGAACAAGTCGAGATCGCGTACCCGGTGACCAACCGTGACCGCACCGTCGGAACCCGGCTCTCGGGTGAAGTGATTGCCCGCCATCCCGAAGGCCTCCCGGGCGGCACCATACGAGTCCGGCTCGCCGGAACATCCGGTCAGAGCCTGGGAGCGTTTCTGGCGCCCGGGATCAGCATCCGACTGGACGGCACCGCCAATGACTACGTCGGAAAGGGCCAGGGCGGCGGAACCATCACGGTGGTACCGAGTCTGCGAGAACCGGTCGGACCCGCCCACGGGGCAGGCAACGCGGTTCTGTACGGCGCCACCGGCGGCAAGCTGTTCATCGCCGGCCCGGTCGGTCAGCGCTTTGCGGTCCGCAACAGCGGGGCGGTGGCAGTGGTCGAAGGCTGCAGCGACCACGGGTGTGAGTACATGACGGGAGGCATGGCGGTGGTGCTGGGCCCCACCGGCCGCAACCTGGCGGCCGGCATGACGGGCGGGACGCTGTTCATGTGGGATCCCGACTGGATCGCCATCCGGTCACTGGCCGACACTGCCCCGTTTGCCCGGCGGTTAGTGGAGGCCGAACGCCGGGTGCTCCATTCGCTCATCGAGGAACATCATGCTGAAACCGGCAGTACCCGCGCAGCCCAGATTCTCAAGGAATGGGAACGAGAGAAAGAGAACTTCTGGATCCTCGAAGGCGCCGCCGGTCCGTCGCAGGACCTGGAGGCGGGCCACGAGGGGGTGGACGATTCAGAACTAGAGCCGGCCGACGCCTGACTCGGCCTCGCTGCCGGTCTTCGGGCCACCGACCAGTGGCCATCCGAGGATGAGCCACCCGGCCGCCACCGTCATGCCTCCCGCGGTGAACACCCGTCCGGCCCCCGCCGTCTCCCACCAACCGGTCGTGTAGTAGAGCAGCCAGCCCCCGATGAGCCCGAGCGCCAGCAGCAGCGAGATCCACGCCGATCGGTGGCCGAGACGGATGATCGCCAGCGCCGCCACCGGCAGCAGGACGAACAGCATGAGGGCGACGGTACCGAGCCATCCGTGGCGCGTGAGCTCGACCACGTCCCGCCACATTAGATCGAACGCGCTGATCGGGTCCACGCGATCAGATTACCGGCAATCCCAGATGCTCGCCCCGAGGCGATGGGCAGTCACGGGGGATCACCGCTGGTCGGAATGATCCGTCGGCGCAGCGGTGGGCTGTCCGGATCGACGCGGTGACCTCGTCCATGGACCGCCACGTGGTGGTGCCACCAGCAGAGGGTGGTGAGATTTTCCTCGTCGTGGGTGCCTCCCTGGCCACATCCACCGATGGTGCAGCCGCCGTCGCAATTCTTCCTTCTCAGCCATCTGTTTCTCGGTACGGCATCTCGATCCGAATTCGAGGTCGCGGCTCTCAGGTTCTCAAGCTACGTCCCGCTTTTTGGCGCACTGCTTACCAAAGCACTACGGATTTCGAAATATGGATACCCTCGCTGATTGACCGACATCGCACTCTTGCATCGTCGAGCGACCCATGCGATCGGCTAGAGGGCTGCCCCAACAGGCGGCCCTCACTCGGTCTCGTTCTCGGAATCGGTTACATCTCGGGGGCGAGCCCGAGCTGCTCCATCATTGCCCTCTCATTCATCACTCCCCAGTGGGCGATGACCTGGCCGTCTCGAAGCTCGAGGATGTCGATGCCCCGCACGTTGAAGCTCTTGGCGGTTGGTGGGATGCCCATGAACTCACCCTGGTGGGTTCCGGATACCGTCACCCGTGCCACGACCTTGTCCCCTTCGGCGATCATGTCCTCCACCGTCATGTGTAAGTCCGGAAACGCCCCGCCGAATACGGTGAAGAGAGCCTTGGGTGCGTCGGGTCCTCGTTTTGGCATGCCCGGGAAATCATCATGCTCGATGGAGTCCTCTGCAACCAGCTCATCGAATACCGCCAGGTTTGCCTCATTGATGGCCTCGCGGTAGATACGATTTGCCACTGCCTTGTTGTCTTCGGTGGACACGTCCTGTAACCCTCTCGTGTCGCGTGCATCGACCCTACCGAAGCGACCATTCCTCTGCTCGCGACCGCGGGCAGTGCAAACCGCAAGGAGCAGGTCCCAGGTTATGCCTGGACTCGACTGCCGGTGGGGTGTACACCTTGAGACATTGCGATCGGCTCCGGGGCTGTCGTACACGAGCGGTAGCGAGGGGCTGCAAGGAGGTCGAATGAGCCCAGCTCGCGCCGACATCGAAAACGACATTGAGCAGACTCTCGGGTTGGTACCGAGTTTCTTCGATGGGATTCCCGATGAGCTGCTGGAGGCTGAATGGACGCTCTTCAAGCGTTTCGAGTTCGAGGAAACCCACATTCCCCCCAAGTACAAGCAGCTGATGGGTGTGGCGTTGCACTCGTACACGCATTGCCATTATTGCTCGCTGTTCCACGCCGCCGCCGCCAAGCTGAATGGGGCGACCGACGAGGAGATCCAGGAAGCGGTCCATTTTGCCAAGCACTCCGCCGGGTGGAGTACTTATCTCAACGGGACCCGTCAGGATTACGACCAGTTCGCCAGTGAGCTCGAGAAGGTGGGGGCGTACCTGGCCGGTTGAGAGACCAACCTGGGGCTACCCCTCCGGGCTCGCAAACCCGAGTAGGTCGACCACCCGTGCTACTCGCCGCCTGCCTGGGCGGCGATCTCTTGCACGACGTCGGCGTTGGCGAGCGTCGTCACATCCCCGAGGTTGCGTTGCTCGGAGATGTCGCGCAGCAGTCGCCGCATGATCTTGCCGCTCCGGGTTTTGGGCAGATCGTCGGTGAACACGATGCTGGCCGGTTTGGCAATCGGCCCGATCTTCTCGGCCACGGTGTTCCGCAACTCGGCGATTAGATCCTCGTTGCCGTCAATCCCGGACCGCAGGGTCACGAACGCGGCGATTGCCTGTCCGGTCACCGCGTCGGTTCGTCCAACCACCGCGGCCTCCGCAACGGAGAGATGGGAAACCAGCGCCGACTCCACCTCGGTGGTCGAGATGTTGTGGCCGCTCACCAGCATGATGTCGTCCACCCGACCCAACAGCCAGTAGTAGCCGTCGTCGTCCCGCTTGCAGCCGTCGCCCGGGAAGTAACTGCCCGGGAAGCGTGACCAGTAGGTGTCGATGTAACGCTGATCATCACCGTAGATGGTGCGCAACATGGCTGGCCAGGGACGCTCCAGCACCAGGTAGCCGCCACCACCGAGGGGCACCTCCTTGCCGTCCTCGTCGACAACGTTGGCCTTAAGCCCCGGGAAGGGGTGGGTGGCGGATCCCGGCTTGGTTGCTACCGCGCCGGGAAGCGGCGTGATCATGATGCCGCCGGTCTCGGTTTGCCACCAGGTGTCGACGATCGGGCAGCGTTCGCCCCCGATGTGCTGGTGGTACCACATCCATGCCTCGGGGTTGATGGGCTCGCCGACGGTGCCGAGCAGTCGGAGCGAGCTGAGGTCGTGGCCGGCCGGGTACTGATCGCCCCACTTCATGAACGCCCGGATGGCAGTCGGAGCGGTATAGAAGATGGTCACGTTGTACTCGTCGATGATCTGCCACAGCCGGTCGAAGTCGGGGTAGTTGGGGGCGCCCTCGTACATGACGCCGGTTGCCCCGTTGGCGAGGGGCCCGTACACGATGTAGGAGTGGCCGGTCACCCACCCGATGTCGGCCGCACACCAGTAGATGTCGTCGGGTTTGAGGTCGAAGACGTAGTGATGGGTGGTGGTTGCCCCGGTCAGATACCCGCCCTGCGTGTGAACGATGCCCTTCGGTTTCCCGGTGGTGCCCGAGGTGTAGAGGATGTAGAGGAGGTCCTCGGCACCGAGCACGGCCGGGTCGGACGAAGCGGGTTGGTCGGCGACGATGTCGTGGTACCAGACGTCTCGTCCCTCGGCCATGACGACCTCGGAATCAGTGCGCTTGACCGTGACGATGTGCTCGATGGTTGGGCAGCGGCTGGCAGCGACATCGGCGGCCGCCTTGAGGGGAACGACCGAGCCCCGCCGCCACCCGCCGTCTGAGGTGATGATGACCTTGGCCTCGGCGTCGTCGATCCGGTCGGCGAGGGCGTCGGCCGAGAAGCCAGCGAACACGACTGAGTGGACGGCCCCGATGCGGGCACAGGCGAGCATTGCGACCGGGAGCTCCGGGATCATGCCGAGGTAGATGGCTACCCGGTCACCCCGCTCAACGCCGAGCCCGCTGAGGGCGTTGGCGAATCGGCAAACATCCTCGTATAGCTGGCGATAGGTGATGGTGCGGGTATCACCCGGCTCGCCGACCCAGTGGTAGGCGACCTTCTCACCTTGGGTTTCGAGGTGCCGGTCCAGGCAGTTGTAGGCGAGGTTCAGCTCACCGTCGGAGAACCACTTGTAGAAGGGCGGGTTGGAGTCATCGAGGACCTCGGTCGGTTCTCTGAACCAGCTGACGCGGTTCAGCGCCTGGTTCCTCCAGAAACCGAGCCAGTCCTCCTCGGCCTCGGCATAGATGTCCGGCCCCGCGTTGGCCGCGGCCGTGAAATCGGCCGATGGCTCAAAGACCCGGTTCTCTTCCAGCAGATTCTCGAGTGCCTGCCGTTCTTCACTCATCACGCCTCCAATCGCCGATTCGCATCCTACGCACCGACGTCGCTGCAGTTCCGATGAGGACCGTCGACTAGGTTCCAGAGACCTGGTTTCTCTCGGAGGTGGCGGTTTTGGCGAGTATCTCTGATATCAGCATCATGCTGTTTCCATGGGGGGCGGCCAGCCCGAATGCCAACGAGATCGTCGAGGCAGCCAAGCTGGCCGAGGAGCTCGGATTTCATTCCGTAACGCTTCCCACCCACATGACCCTGCCGGCCGGATGGTTCTTCGCCGACTTCCCGAACCGCGACGTTCTCGACGCCATGGTGGTGGTGCCCGCCATCGCGGCAGCCACCAGCACTATTCGCATCGGCTTCAACTCGATCCTGCCGCCGCTGCTCCCTCCCTATGCGTGGGCGAAATATCTGGCCACGCTTGACGTGATGTCGGGTGGTCGCCTGATCGTTGGGGCGGCCATGGGGTGGTGGGAAGAGGACTTCGAGGCGGTGGGCGTGCCTCGCACCAAGCGCGGCAAGCTGTTCGATGAGCAGCTCGAGGTGATCACCCGGCTCTGGACCGAGCCCTCGACGACCCTCGACGGCGAGCACTATCAGCTCGAGAGCATGACCCTGGAGCCCAAGCCGCTCCAGCAGCCCTACCCGCCAATTTGGATCGGAGGCGGTATCAAGTCGGTGGCCCGGACCGCCCGCTACGCCGACTACCTTCTGGCGTTCTGGCCCAGTGAGAACGAGGCACGAGAGCTGTGGGTGCCGCGGCTGCGGGAGGAGGGCGACAAAGTAGGCCGGGACCCCAAGCTGGCGTCGTTCACGTTCGCCTACGTCGCCGACAATGACCAGGACCTCGAGCGGCAGGTCCCGAGACTCCGAACGGGTGTGGGCTTCGAGGACGTGTCGGTTGATCCAACCGACATCACCATTGCCGGCTCACC
>CAMYMH010000053.1:0-6644 GCA_947259275.1 uncultured Acidimicrobiaceae bacterium
CAGGAACCACTGTCAGGGTCGACCATGGTGCGTTTCTGCCCCAGTCGGTCATAGGTCATAAACGTAAAAGTCCCGACGTTGTCCCAGACGCCGGTCAAGTTCCCCAACATGTCGAAGCGGTATTGGGTGACATAGGTGGCGGCACCGTTGTCTTCCTCAACTCTGAGTAGTTGACCGAACGCGTCGGTCACATGGCGACTGGTGGCACCTTCGGGATCAATGGTCTCGGTTTCCCACCCGTCACGGATCGACTGAGATGACCACAAACTGGTCGCACCCTGCTTGCGGGTCACCGTGGTGGTATTCCCCGCAAAGGTGGCCTCGTCATTGATGATCCCCCAACCGGCGTAAGCGTCAGCGGCGATATACCACGATCCAGGGGTCACCCCGTAAGTGAAGGGCACCCCCTGGCGGAACGAACGCCCATCGGAGTCATAGTCCATCATGGTGACGACCTCATAGGTGGGGAATTCAGCCCGGGGCGCGTCGGTCTGGACCACCCGACCCAACCCGTCATAGTGAGTGAACGAACTCACCTCGACCCCAGCCGCCAACTTGGTGGTGGTGGTCAGCCGCATGGTGTCATCCTGAGCAGGATCCCCGGTGACTGGGAACCGATACTCATACTCGACACCATTCACCCCCGCCGGATCAGTCGGGGAGTGCACCCCAGTCAGGCGGCCGATCCCGTCATAGGAAGCCGTCGTCACTTCTCCGTTCGGGTCGGTGACCGATTCTGTCACTCCCAGTTTCGGATCAGTCACGTAGGTGGTGGTCTGGTTGAGTGGGTTGGTCACCGCATTGACATGCCCATAGGCGTCGAACCCGTACACGGTCTCATTGGACTCGGCGTCGGTGAACGACGTCACCCGCCCAGACGAGTCATAGGCCGTGTCAGCGTGGTGGTAGTAGTACTGCTCCAACGAGGCATCCAAGTCCTGGTAATAGGCCCGGTTCTCAGTCGGATTCCCCACCGAGGGTGCATCCCAGTAATAGGTGTTGTTGTCATAGAGGATCTCAGTGCGGGCCAGCTGCTCGGCGAACGGGGCCGCGTTAGTGGCATTGCGCCATCCATATCCCAAGCTCACCACCTTCGGCAAGCTCACAATATGGGCAGCCGAATTGAGCGCGTATTCGTATTGGACGGTGCGATCCAGAGTGGCCGGGTCACCCAGTTGACGCTCGAAGGTCACGTTCCCATAGGAGTCATAGTCATACTCAGTCCGATTGGTGTCTGACCGGGTGGCTCCGATCACGGTCGGCTCGACCACACTCGGCGCCACCCACCAGGCCTTCTGGGTGCCGTTATCCGACGGCATACTGGCGGTCTGATTCCACGTGTGCTGAGTGATGGTGCGGTCGGTCATCACCCCACCCGGTGCGTGCGCCGACACTTCTACCAGCCGGCCGTTGAACTGGGCAAGGTCGGTGATCCAGTACCCATTCGACAAGCTATAACCGCCGCCCAACCCACGGTGGAACCGATACTTCGAATGCGCACCCGAGGCACTGGTGACGGTGACGTTTTCATGACCCCTCCACTCAGTCCATAACACGGCGTCGAAACTGTCCCGTGGTGGCAACGGACCGGTCTCGGCCACCCACTGCGGCGGCCCATAGGTGTAAGTGGTGGTGACCTGATTAGCCCGACCCCAAGTACCGAGGGGCAGCATCGGATCCGAGGTGACCGAGGTGACCTTGTACTTGTGCCACATCACCATCCCCGGGATCGGCACCGGGTCCTGGGTAAGGTCCCAGGCGCGGAAACAATCCAGGTTCTGATGTTGCTGGGAGGTGTAAACCTGCCCGACCACGCACGGGTGAGACTGCCCATAAGTGAACGTCGTCTTCCCACCCAACTCATTAGTCAAAGCAGCGAGGCGAGCCATCGTCATCGCCGCCACCCCGGCCGGATGATTGACCCGGTTGTCCAACCAGGTGAAATTAAACGTAGTTGGAGGCACATCCACCGCACCGTCGATCACGTCGATACGGTCGATCGAATCCAGCCACAACTTCGGATAGGACCGCGCCTCATAGCCCTGATCATTGGGATCCTGGGGAGGGTCGGGGAATGAGTAATCCAACTCCCAACGCCCAGCATCCTGCCATCCCGAGTCCCATACACCGGTGGCGATGGCCGTGAGGCGCTGCCCGGTCCAAAACGTGGGGGCATCCTGACAATTCTCTTGTGGGCATTGCAGATCGTACGGCACATCCGGGCGATCACTGGTCTCGGTGCACGGGACCTCCCCCTCAGCGCAGCGCAGATCGGTCTCAAAGTCCACCCGGGCCGGCCCGTACTTGATCGAATACAGGTTGGCGGCCCGCACATAAGTTTTCAGCGCCCCACCGTTGCCACTTTGGAACTGGTTGGTTTCCTGCGTGTAGTGATAGGTGACCTCATTGCCGTTCGTATCACGGGTAGTGGACAGATCCCACCGCCACCCCTTCTCACACGAATCCCCCGCAAACTCATCACACGCCCCACCGGCGTCGGGGCTGTGCACCCACACGTACTGCACACTGTTCATCGCATACCAGCCAGCAATGGTCCGGTTGTGCCCAAACTCATGCACGGTGCCGTCGGTGGTAGTCACCACCCAATACTCCCCCTGATCATCCGGATTCAACCCCTCAACCACCAGCCTGCGCTCCACCCGCCAGTGCGGATCAGACGCCAACCGAAACGAGTTCCCACCCGGGGACTCCTGAATCAGTGCAGAGCTCACCCCATCGAGGGTGATCGAGTAGAAATCACCCGCATCACACAGGTCTTCGTCATGAGCGGTGTCCTCACACGTCTCGTAATGACGGGTAATCGAACCCGCCGCCAACGACCAGCCCAACCCCACCCAACTCGCCTGAGTGTTTTCCGCCGCCGACATCCCATCGGCCACCGCCGACGAGTACCCCAAAGAGACTGATGGCATCGGACCCACCGCCGCCGGCGGCAAAGCGATCGGATAACTCGCCTGCGCCGTGCCCGCCTGCAAACCCACCTCAAAGCTGGCAGGCCCTGCGCTCACCGAAGCCGCGAAGTTCCCATTCGGACCATACGGAGACGTCACGATCCCAAACATCCCCGAACCGCCCCCTGCCGTCGACCGGAACCCATCCGAGAACGTTTCAACGTTCGCACCCTGCAAGGCCTCCACCTGGTCGGGTGACAAGGTCACCGTCAAGAACCGACCCTGCCGACCCAGACTGGTCTCCACCGGGTCGGACCGCAGACACGACCACACCCCATCAGACAACGAACACCCGGTGAACAGCGCCAAACGGAGCCGCTCCTGAGCGCCCCCACCCGCCGTGATCCCCACATCGGTGAAATCCACCGTCACCGTCACGTCCTTACCCGGTTTCACCTTCTTGCCATCCGAGTCCAAGAAACGCAAGTCGAACACGGCACCAAACGCACTCAACGCCCCCACCAACGCCGGATCGAGGATCTCAATCTCCGCATCCACCTCCACCCCGAACGCCTCCGCATCCGCCTCCACCGCTACCGGGATCCCGGCCTTGTCGAACTTGACCTTCTCCTTGTCGTCCTTGTCCTTCTCCTTCTTCTCCTTGATCTTCTCAACCTTGGCCTTCAAGCCCGGCTTGTCCTTCTCCTTCTTCACCACATCAGAATCCGGAGCCTTCACATGCTCAACCATGCGACTCGGAACCCCATCCTCGGGGTCAAAAACCGGTGTCTCACGCTCATCGGGAGGAGGGGGTACCTCATCATCAGCCGGCTGGGCCGCTTGTGCAGGAGTGATCAGACCATCGCCCACCACTGGAACTACCGAGAACACCAAACACAAACCAACCAGCACCGCCAACAACCGTCGCATCCCTCTCCCTCTCTGTCTATCCGTCAACCTGGGAGAACCAGAGCCATCCACCGTCACTCTGGACCACTCCACAACAACCTCGCTCTCCTGGGACCGATCCCAGACACCTGTCGAAACCGTCCTACTAGTCTGGGAAGCTAAACCATGGAAACCAATGGAACGATCCACTATCTGGGAAGGAATTCGCGTTCTCCCAGCATGTGACAAAAGACCCTAAGAACCACCACAAGGAGCGCGAACCCGGCCACCATACTGACCACGGTTAGCGTTGGTGAATCGGTTCGATGCCGTCAGGCTCCGACTCGGTGGCCGGGGGCGGGTCGGGTAGGGGCGGCGTCATCGATCTCAGGTTGCGGCCGAGAGGCGTCGCAACCGGGCTTGGCAGGTATTCCACATGGCGGATCCGAGACGTTTCGCCGGGACGCTAGGGCCGATGGTGGGCGGTGATGTCGTGGGCGTCGGAGTGGCCGTAGGGGTCGACGTGAATCACAGCCGTCAGGGGGGCGCTCATCTGATGATGGAGCGCGTGCTCGACTTCCGTGGCGGTGGTATGGCCTGCCATGACGGTCAGCTCCGGGTCGACTGCGATCGAGGCGGCGATGCGGAGCTGGTGACCGTGCCAGCGGACTCGCAGATCGGTGACATCCCGGACCCCGGCCACCGTCCGGATGGTTGCCTCGACTTCATCGAGAATCTCGGGTTCGATCCCATCGAGTACCCGGCGGGACATGCGCCGCGCCGAGCTCACCAGCAGCCACAAGATGACTCCGGCTACCACCAGACCTGCCACCGGATCGACCCACTCTGCTTCCAGCGCGGCGCCGATGCCGGCTGCGACCACTGCCAGCGAAGTCAGCGCATCGGTCCTGGCATGGCGGCCATCGGTGATCAGGGCCTCGGAGCCGATCTCCTCACCGACCCGGATGCGGTAGCGGGCGACCAATTCGTTGCCCAATGCCCCGACGATTCCGGCCGCGATCACCCAGGGGATGTGATCCATCAGGCGGGGGTCGATCAGGCGCCGGATCGACTCCCAGATCACCAGAATCGCCGATGCGCCGATGGCACCGACGATCAGCAGCCCGGCGGCATCTTCGGCCCGATTGAACCCGTAGGTATACCGGCGGGTCGGCCGGCGCCGCCCCAGCGCGAAGGCAATCCACAAGGGGATGGCAGTCAACGCGTCGGTCAGGTTGTGCAACGTGTCCGATAACAATGCCACCGAACCGCTGAACACGAAGATCACTGCCTGGATGGCGGCGGTGATCCCGAGGCCGATCAGAGACACCTTGGTGGCTCGAATCCCCACCGCACCCGAATCCATCAGCCCACTCGCCGCCGACCCGTGATCGTGGTCGTGGCTCAGCAGATCACTTATCTGATGGCGGAGACGACGGAAGCGAGCACCGGGCTCACCCGGTTCGGGAGTATTGATCATCGACACCAAGGTAAACCAACCCGTCCCGGGGGAGAAGTTTCAACCAAGCGGCCGATCAGCCTCTAGGGTGCAACGATGACCGATCAGGCCGCCCTCGCACAGTCATTCCACCGGCTCCACGTCAGTGGCTCACCCTTGCTGCTTCCCAACCCGTGGGATGCGGGATCGGCCCGACTCCTAGCCTCGATCGGGTTCCAGGCGCTCGCCACCACCAGTTCGGGGCATGCCGCCACGCTGGGCCGGCTCGACGGCGGAGTCACCCGGGACGAGGCGCTGGAGCACGCGGCCACCATTGTGTCGGCCACCGACCTGCCGGTGAGCGCCGACCTCGAGAATTGCTTCGCCGATGATCCGGCCGGGGTGGCCGAGACCGTCCGGCTGGCCGTCGCCGTGGGATTGGCCGGGTGCTCGGTCGAGGACTTCACAGGACGAGAGGATGACCCGATCTACCCGATCGGAGCGGCTGCCGAGCGGGTGGCAGCCGCAGCGGAGACCGCTCACGCAGGCCCGGTCAGGCTGGTGTTGACGGCCCGCGCCGAGAATTACCTGCATGGCAGGCCCGACCTGGACGACATGATCGGGCGCCTGCAAGCGTTTCAGGAAGCGGGCGCCGATGTGCTTTACGCCCCCGGCCTCACCGAGGCGCGGGACATACGACGTCTGGTTGAGTCGGTTGATCTGCCCGTGAACGTACTTGCGCTCCCCGGAGCTCCACCGGTTGCCGAGTTAGCTGAGCTGGGAGTCGCCCGGATTTCCGTGGGCGGCGCCTTCAGTCTGGTTGGGATCGGGGCGGTGGCCGAGGCCGCCCGCGAGTTCCTCGAATCGGGTACCTATGGATTCTGGGGGCGTGCCGCCGAAGGTATCGTCGACCGGGACTCCGCCTTCGGGTGATGCGGCCCAGGCACTGAGGTTTTTCCTCCCCCTGCAGCCTGGATCCGCGGCTGTTGGTGTCTGAGGTTCAGGCGCCTAGCTTCGTTCTCGTGGCGAGGGCGCCTTAAGAAAGAGGTGAGCCACCCGCTGGTTCCTTCCCCTCGAGGGGAAGGTGGCGCCGACCCGCAGGGTCGGTGACGGATGGGGGGAGGGTCGGGCTTCGCCCGGCTAAGGAGTTACTTCGTAACTCCCTCAGGTATGCAGTTGGGCAGCGTTCACGGCAACCCGCCGGGTTGCCCTCCACCCCGACTCCTGGGCGGGGAAGACCGGTTGGTTCCTTCCCCTCGAGGGGAAGGTGGCGCCGACCCGTAGGGTCGGTGACGGATGGGGGGAGGCCGGGAACCAAGCCACCGTCGTTGATTCACCGCCTCCCCCACCCCGACTCCGCCTCCGGCGGAGCCACCCCGCCCTCAAGGGCGGGGAACAGAAACCGT
>CAMYMH010000053.1:6650-22093 GCA_947259275.1 uncultured Acidimicrobiaceae bacterium
CCGGGAACCAAGCCACCGTCGTTGATTCACCGCCTCCCCCACCCCGACTCCGCCTCCGGCGGAGCCACCCCGCCCTCAAGGGCGGGGAACAGAAACCGTCGTTGATCCACCGCCTCCCCACCCCGACTCCTCCTTCGTCGGAGCCACCCCGCCCTCAAGGGCGGGGAGTGTTGGCGACTAGATGTCGGATCACGTCGAGCACCATGTCGAGATCCCGGTACACATCGTCGGCCCAGAATCGCTCAATCCGCCAACCCCGCGAAGCAATCCACTCGTCTCGCCGGACATCAGCAGCTAGCTGATGGTGGTTCCCGTCCACCTCGATCACTAAGCGGCACTCGAAGCATGCGAAATCCACGATGAAGGGGCCAATGGGCAACTGGCGGCGGAACTTGACGCCCATCTGATGGTTCTTGAGATATGACCACAGCAAGACCTCAGGCTCGGTCATTTTGCTGCGCAACTGCCGCGATAGCCGCTTGGAGTAGGTCCGTCGGGGTTGGTTCGGCACCAGGGGAACTATCTGGCACCAGGGGGGCAAACGCAAGACCTCCTTCCCCTCGAGGGGAAGGTGGCGCCGACCCGCAGGGTCGGTGACGGATGGGGGGAGACCGGGAACCAAGCCACCGTCGTTGATTCACCGCCTCCCCCACCCCGACTCCGCCTCCGGCGGAGCCACCCCGCCNNNAGGGCGGGGAAGACCGGTTGGTTCCTTCCCCTCGAGGGGAAGGTGGCGCCGACCCGTAGGGTCGGTGACGGATGGGGGGAGGGCCGGGCTTCGCCGTACGTGTCCCGTGAAGTGGTGGAAATTGGGGGTGGGTCCTTCGAGGTGAGGGGCCACCGTGTGACTCTCGGCGAGTTCATCCACGAGCTCGTAGAGGAGACCACACGATGGCCCATCAAGATGATGCATCACAGTTTGCTGATTTGCTGGCACGTCTCGGCGATAACGGCGCCCGAGAGCTGTTTCGAAGGTTGTTGGAGCAGGCGCTCCAGGAGCTGATCGACGCCGAGTTGACCACCCAGATCGGGGCTGGTCGTCATGAACGGTCCGAGTCCCGGTCCAACTATCGCAACGGGGGCCGCCCCCGGATGTTGTCGACGCCGGCGGGTGATGTCCAGTTGCGGATCCCGAAGCTGCGGGTCGGGTCGTTCTTCCCGGCGTTGTTGGAACCACGTCGGCGAGTGGATCGGGCGTTGTGGGCGGTGATTATGACCGGCTCTGTTACCGTTTCGACGACGCAGACGGGTCTCGCGGTTGAGCTACGGGCACCGTCGATGAGCCGGCACCAGGTTCCCAGATGAACATCGATTACGAAGCCGATTTGGCCGACAAGCTGGCCAGGAACACCGAGCTGTGGGAGATGCTCGCATCTCACGCCGCCGCCGGAGTTGCCTTCAATCTCGACTTCTTCTTCTATGCCGACTCGAAGGTGGGGGGCGAGAGTCTGCAGATGGAGTTGTCTGCGCTTGGCTACCAGGCAACTTCGGAACGGAGCGGTACCTTTCGCAATCGCCTCTGGGCCGTCACCGGTTCGACTCCGCCGATGACGCTCACGAGGTCGGAGATCGACGAGTGGACTCGCCGGATGGTCGATATTGCCCGCCGGTGCCAATCCCAGTTTGACGGTTGGGGGACCGCACTCCCCGCCTAGCTCTGCCGAGGGCAAAGCTGGACCCGGTCTACCATTGTCCGGATGCGATCGTTCCTCCTCGTCTTCTACGGCAATACCGGCAGCTCCTGGCTGATCCAGACCATCGGGAGCCCGCGCCGCGTCTACATTCCCGCCTTCGAGCCGCTCGAGAAGTGGGCATGGGAGGTCACCGAGGCGGAGCGCCTCGACTGGATGCGGGTCGTGTTCTCACCGCCGGACGATCGGACCGGCGCCGAGTACGACGCCTGGCTCGAGGAGGTTAGAAAGAACCCGCACTTCGGCACCCCCAAGAACCCCGGGTTCTCGGTGGTCGGGTTCAAGATGCACTCCCACACCATCGACGACCACACCGCCCTGCTCAAGACCCTGCTCGATCTCAACTCCCAGGTGATCCTGCTGCAGCGCACCAACCGCATCAAGCACGCGCTTTCCCTCTACCGCTACCACGAGGAGGGCAAGAGCCAGTTCGACAAGAGCGGGGTTCGCCCCCCCAGCCACCTGGACCTGGAGGTGTTCCACCGCTGGGTCAAGGAATCGGTGGCCCTCCACAAGCAATCGGAGGCCTTCTGGACGGAGGCCCTCGACATCCTCGGGCCCGAGGCGCTGGCGCGTGCCAACTACGAGGAGTTCATCGATGAGGCGGGCAAGGTCGAAACCATGGAGCGGCTGGCCGCCTTCCTCGACATCGACGGCCTGTCCTACACCGCCTCGATCTTCAAGAAGGCGACCCCGGACAGCCTGGCGGCGGCGGTGGTCAACTATGAGGCGCTGGCCGAGCGCTACCGCGGCACCAAGTTCGAGAAGTTCCTGGCCGAGTAGCGGGTCCCTACTCCTGTACCTGGCGCCAGCGGAAGCAGCTCATCACATGGTCGTTGACCAGTCCCATGGCCTGCATGTGGGCGTAGGCGATGGTGGGCCCGAAGAACCGGAAACCCCGGGCCTTCATGTCCTCGGCCATGGCCTCTGAAGTGGGGGTCCTAGCCGGAATGTCGGCCATGGTCTTGAATCGGTTGATCTTCGGGGAGCCGTCGACGAAATCCCAGAAGTACCCGGCGAGGCTTCCGAACTCATCGCGGACCGCCAGGGCGGCCTGGGCGTTCCCGATCGCCGCCTCGATCTTCTGCCGGTTGCGCACGATGCCGGCGTTGCCGAGCAGCTTGTCCACCCGGGCGGGCGTGAACCGGGCGACCTGGTCCGGGTCGAAGCCGGCGAACGCCTTGCGGTAGTTCTCCCGCTTGCGGAGGATGGTGATCCAGCTCAGTCCGGCCTGGGCGCCCTCCAGCACCACGAACTCGAACAGCTTGTGGTCGCTCCGCTCCGGCGTTCCCCACTCGTCGTCGTGGTAGGCGACATACAGCGGGTCGTCGCCCGCCCACCCGCATCGCTTGATCGCGCCTGTCATGGCGGCCAGCGTACCCGGGTCTAGGGTCGGGCCGCCTGTGTCAATTCGATCTCGCCGCCCGAAACCAGGTAACCGCGTCCGGTCGGAAACCGGATGTCGCGGGGGCGGGGCAGCTGGACTGCGAACAGGTCACCGTCGGTGAGCGGCGATGGATCGAGAATCAGGCCGCTGCGCCCTCGCCGCACCTCCTGCGTCCAATGCCCGTAGGTCGTGCGCAGCACGTCGGAGCGACCGGCCGCAATCAGGCGGACATGGCGGGGCCGGCCCGCCAGAAAGCGCTGCAGGCTTCCGGATGCGTCGTCGACGAACTCGGCATCGTCGATCAGCACGAGGAAGCGGCCGTCGGCCGCCAGGCCCTGGAGCACGGGACCGGGATCATCTTCTGAGACGGTGACCTCCGGGAGGTCGCGCAGCGGTGAAGAACGCGGCGCGAACGCCAGGATCTGGACGTCGGGTCGATGGCGAGCAACGATGGCTGCGATCGAAACCAGGGTGGTGCTTCTGCCCGATCGGCTGCTGCCGGTGACGAGTGCCCCTTCGCCCTCACCCAGCTGCCAGCCGACCACCGCCAGGTCTGAGTCTCCGACTCCGACGGGTAGGTGCCACATATCGTCGGACAGCTGCGTCTGGTCGATGATTTCCGACACCTTCAGCTGGGTCGGCAGCACTGCGATCGGTGCCGGTGGGTGGGTGGCGGGTGGCCCTCCGATTTCCGCGATCGGAAGAGGCCGGGCTAGCTGCACCTCGTGGCCGGTGGCCAGGTTGATTGCCCGCCCAGGAACGAACGCCGGCACCGAGCTCCCGTACAGGCCAAAGCCGCTCAACTCGGTGGGGTCTGCCAGGTTCATGATGAGTTTCTCCGCCACCACCGAACCGACCGAGCTCGGAAAGGCCGAAGCTCGTTTGGCCGTGGCGACGGTGTACACGCCGAGGCCGGGACCGTCGGCGATAACCCGATTGAGGGCTTCGAGGAGGTGATGATCGCCCGCCTCGTCGAAGGCCGCCCGCAACCCGGCGTACTCGTCGAGGAGCAGGATGATGGCAGGCGTGTCGGGTTGTGAGCGGGTGGCGACCCGCCGTCGCCGCTCCTCGACGGTGGCTCGCAGCATCCGGATGAGCCGTTGCTGGCGTTCGAAATCATCGGCCGCCACCATCGCCCCGGTATGGGGGAGTGGCCGGAGGCTCAGGAGCGTCTGAGCGTCGTAGTCGATTCCATACAGGTGGAGCAGGTCGGGCGGGTAAGCAGACGCCAGGCGGGTGGCGACGGTGAGGAGCGCAGTGGATGTTCCTGCACCCGCCGCACCAAATATGAGCAGGTTCCCCCGGCCGGCACTCCAGCTGAACGGTACCTGCGCCTGACGATACGGGTCATCGAGCAGTCCGACGGTCACGCCCACGCCGTCGTTGGCGGGGACGACGGGGACCGCCGCCGGCCCGAGTTCGGGTGGGAGCGCCTCCAGCCATGGTCGCCGAGCCGGCGGGTAACCGGCCGCGGCCGCCGCCTCGCCGATGGCTGCGACCAGGTTCTCGAGGTCGGTCGGTCCTTCGGTCACCGCTTCGATCGGTTCGCCGTCCGGCTCGTTGGCGAATTCGAAGGCCTGGATCTGGGCCGGCGCCGGGTCGGTTGCCCCACATCCGGTGACGAGTGCGGCCTGAAACGGGAACGTCTCGGCGGGGCCGAGCCGCAGAAAGGCCCGCCCGGGCAAGCGGCGGCCGATGGATGCCGCCCGCTGGTCTCCGACAACGTCGGTGGAATCAGCCCCGTCCTGCACCCGCAGGGCGATCCGGAGGTTGGTGTTGGCACGGATGTTCTCGCTGACCACCCCGCTTGGCCGCTGGGTAGCGAGCAGCATGTGAACCCCGAGGCTGCGCCCGCGTTGGGCAATATCCACCAGCGAAGCGACGAAGGCGGGGAGCTCCTTGGCAAGGGCGGCGAACTCGTCGATGATCACGACCAGACGAGGGAGCGGCTCGACCGGGGAAGCCCGCTGATATTCCCCGATGTCGGTCACCTCTTCCTGCCGGAGCCGGCCTTCCCGATAGCGCAGCTCCGCCTCCAAAGACACCAGGGCCCGCTCTCCGAGATGGGCGTCGAGGTCGGTCACCAGGCCGACGGTATGAGGCAGCTGGGCGCAGGCGTCGAACGCGCTCCCACCCTTGTAATCAATGAGTACGAAGTTGAGGCCGCCCGGGTCGACGCTGGCGGCCATCGAGGCCACCATCGTTCGCAGGAGCTCGCTCTTCCCGGATCCGGTGGTTCCGGCGACTAGCCCGTGCGGGCCGTCGGTGACCAGGTCGATCAGCAGCGGCCCGGTGGCGACCTCGCCGACCGGGGCCGACAACGATCCGGGCGCCTGATCACGCCATCGGGCGAGGATTCGGCTCGGACTGATCTCCTCGAGACCCAGCAACCCGGCGAGCCGGGAATCGGCTGGTAGGTCGGTGCCGGCCTGGCGGAGGTCGGGATCCTCGAAACGCGCCAGCGCGGCCGAAATCGAGCCGGCCACGTCCCGTCCCACCTGCAATGGGAGGACCTGCTCGATCCGGATATCTTCTCCGGGGAGCCGGAGGGTCGTTCCCCGGCTGGCGGCCTCGAGCACAGTCGTGCAAGACGACGGCAGCTGGTCGCCGACCACAATGCCGGATACCGGCTTGCCCATGCCGGCCAGCACATCGCGCAGGGGCGCGTGGTCTTCATCGGCGAGCTGGTCGAGATCGACAACCAGCACGGTGGTCGGTTCCAGCTCGGCCGGTTCACCGTACGGCCTCGGCTCGGGCGCTTCGGCCAGCAGGCGAATCAGGTTGTCGGTCTCGGACGGTTTCGATGCCAGCCAGCGCTGCTCGGCCGAGCGATCGAGTACTGCATGCGGGAGCCATTTCGCCCAGTCCCACGCCCCCCGGCGGTCCGGCTGGGTGATGACGGCGATGCGGATGTCTGCTGGCCCGTGGTGGACGGCCGCCTGGACCAGGAGCGCAGCCGCCAGGCCCACGGCTTGTTCCCGGTTACCGGTGACGCCCACGACCCGGCCGGCCCGCAAGTCCACCGTCACCGGGCACATGGGAAGCTCCGAGAACCCCGCCAGGATCGACTCGGCCTCGGCGGCGGGGGCCCCGTTCGACATCTGGATCGGCGGCTCCCACGGCACCGCGGCATATCCCGCCAGCAGGTGGAGAAAGTCGGGGTGCGGCCGACGCCGTTCCCACAGGCGGTCGCCCCGGTTGAGCGACCTCGAGGCCGTTTCGGCCATGTCGGGGTTGTTCCGCAAGCTGCGGTTTCGTTCCATGGTGGAAAGGGCGGTCAGCTCGTGTTCCAGCGTGGACAGGGAGGCTTCCAGGTCCCGTTGTTGATCACGACTCTCCCGGCGACGACGGGCACGGTCTTCGAACCAGTTGGCGGTGACCATGACCGGGCTCAGGAGGGCGAAGATGAGCATGAACGGACTGAACAGGAAGGCCATGGCGATTCCGGCGGCCAAGGGCGCCAGCGCGGTCGCCCAGCGGAATCGCGGCGGCGGGGTGGGAGGCGGGGGCCGGGGCGGGATGGTGACCGATGGCACGGTGGGCGCCGCCAGCGTGCGCGGGGGACGATTGAAGGCGCTAGTCCCGCGCCGACGAGGGTGCTCGGTGGGAGTTGGCGATTGACGCTGGTGGGGGAGTACGCGAAAAGCGCACCGACCGACCGTCACAATCGCCTCGGCTTCGACGATGGTGGGGCCCCGCAGCGTGGCGCCGTCGACGGTCTTGGGGGTGGGGGTGTCGAGAGGCCGCACCTCAGCCAGGCCATGCTTCGACACCCTCAGCAGGAGTTCGACGGTAGAGAGGCCGGCTCCGGCGATCACGACGTTGGCGGCGGCTGATCCTCCGATGGCGTACTCACCGGCGGCAAGCGGGAGCCGGATCCCCGAACCACGACCGGCAACGATGCCGAGATCGACCACCGGCGGCGGTCCGGCCGGGAGAGGGTCGCCGAACTCGACAACCGACCCGAGGTGGAGTGGACAGTCTCCCAGCTTGATGTCCACCTTGAATAGCCGTCCGTCCATCGCCGCTTCGTCTCCCGGCTGGATGCCGAGCCTTCCTGCCAGCTGCCGGAAGGTGGTTGCGCGCCAATCGGGTATCGCCAGATCCCACTCGTGTCCCGGGCTGCGAACGACGATCTGCATGAGGACTAGTGCCAGGAGGGCGGGAGCCGGCTTGGGGTGGTTGCCGGCGGCGAGGCCGGGGCGGCAGTATCGGGCGCCATCGCCGGCTCCGCCAGGGATGCTGCCTCGGCCGCAGCCCTCTCGGCAGCCTCGATTTGGTATGCCCTTTGGTCGAGGCTGCCGGCGATGCGTCGAAGTTCCTGGCCGACGCTGGCGGCGGCTCGATCATGAGCCTGTCCTCCGCTGGCTAGCTCGGTGGCTGCCGGTCCGATCCAGACCTCGTCGAGGGCCGTGTAAACGGAGCGGAGCGGCTCGGACTCGAGCCGCTCCGCCAGGCCGCGGAGGGTCCCTGCGTTGGCGCGAAGCGTCTGAGACCAACCCGACACGGGACCCTCCTTCCAGGAGTCAGGCGCCTTGCCCGGTGGCGGCGGCGATGTTGCGCTTGTTGGCACCAACCACGTCCCGGGCCTCGTTGAGAGCCAGGCTCAGATTGTTCAACGCGGTCTTGAACTCGCCTTCCCACTTGCCGCGGAACTCCTCGGCGTACCGGCCGACCCACGTGGTGTTGCCGACAACGCTGTTGATGCGGCCGATCAGGTCGTTGACCGCGCCCGCCTCGGTGCCGAACTGCGCCTCCATGCTGGCCATCTGCTCGAGATTGGCTCCCACCATGATGCTCATGTTCACTTCCCTTTCCTCGAGTCACGGCGGTTCCGTGACCGACTTTTTGCACTGTATAGAATTATTTAAGGTCTGTCAAACTTAAATAACGCTTGACAACATTATATAAAGCTGTAGATTTAGCATATAGTGGCTTCAAGGAGGGGCAATGAGTGAGGTGCCGGCACGGAAGCGACCGATCCGAGTGGTCCGGCAGCTCGATCACGACGCCGTCGACGCCCGGCTCGACGCCTCGCTGCTCGACTACGGTCGGCTGAGCCGTGAAGCCGGCATCAGCGCCGAAGATGCCGTCAACCGGCTGCGATCACTCCTCGACGATGACATCGAGCCGGGTGCCGGGTCCCGGCGTGGGTGGCGTCCGCCGCCGATTCCGCTGCGAGTGCTGGCGTGGGTGGGCGGCGGACTGCTCGCCGCCATCATCGGCTGGGCCTCGCTGACGGCAGTGACCGGCGACCACAACCAGCTTCCACCCACAGCCGAGGCGGCACCCTCCACCTCGGCCCTGGTGGAGGTTCCCCCGGTGGGTGTGCCCGGCTTCGCCGAAATGTATGTCGCCGTCTACTTGGGTCAGGCCGGTGAGGGCACCGAGCACTTGCTCGAGCCTTACCTGGATGAGCCGGTGCAACTGCCCGGGCTCTCGCCGGGGCGCCGCTACGTCCAGAACCTGGCGACCGTCGGCATCGAGCCGGCACCCGATGGCTGGGTGGTGTCGGTGGCTGCCCAAACCCTGCGACGGGTCGACGGTGGCTACGGGGAATCGACCGTTGAGTATTACCGGGTGACGGTACGCGAGAGCGGCGGCTGGTTCACCGATGCGCTCCCAATGCCCGTCGCCGGGTTCTGATATGAGCTACGCGTACATCGACGCCAGGGGTCTGCGCGAGCGGAGGGCCCGGCTGGAGGCCGCCCAAGCAGAGCTTCGATCGGTTCGGGACCGGGCGGCGTCGGTTATGACTGCCAGCGGAGCCGGCCAAGAGGTCGGCATCCTGGTCAAGCTCCGAACCGCCGAAGATTTCGCGGTCGCCTGGAAGGGCCGCATCAACGATCATCTAGCCGAAGTCGAGCTCGGGCCGGCCTGGCGGGCTGCACTGCGAGCCTTCGGTGTGTTCGGATCGGGCGGCGGGGAGTCACAGTTCCGCCAGCTGCTCTATTCGGCGATCCTGCGCCGCGTCATCGCAGCCATGCGGACCGGACAAACCCCGCAGGAGGCCGGAATCGAGCCATCCCTCTTTCCACCTGAATACATGGCAGCCATCACCCGCAGCCAGCAGCTGAGGGCGCAAGCCAGTGCACTGGCGGTCGAGGTGTACATCGGCGGCCGGGCGACGACCTTGGAATCTGACATCAGGGAACTGCTCGACGAGGCGGATCGGCTTCGGTCGCCGGTCGATCTGGATTTCATCCACGACTTCATCTACTCAACACCGGTCCTCGACACGGTCGGGGAGCGGCACGCCCTCTACGCCGACGTGCTGGTGGATGACATCGAAGCGCAGGATTTGGCCGAGCCGTGGTTCGATCCAGTCGTCGCTGAGCTCGAGGTGGCGGCGGCTGCGCTCGATCGGGGAGATGCCGAGCTGGCGGCCGCTTTCTTCACCCGCCTCGGCCCCGATCAAGCTGCCCGGTTGGACATGCACTTCCGCCGCCAAGCCGATCAGTCGCCGATGCGTCGCTTCTCGCAGGCGCTCGCCGACGCCAGCTACTTCCTTTCCGACGGCTACGCCAGAGACATCATGCGTGCCGCCGGTGCGGTTCCCTATGGATTTGAACCGGGCGTCGGGCAGCTGTTTATGGAGGGCAGCTTCGACTATGCGTTCCTGCTCGCCGCCTACGACGAGAGCGAATATCAGTTCGATAACCGCGACTATGTTCACACCGGCTACGAGTTGAAGTTCGACGCCCGGGCGGCTTTGCTCGATCGGCTGACCGAGAACAGCCAGTTCAATGCGGTCGCCTTCTTCACACCCGAGCGAATCTCCGAGCTATTCGACGACGGCTACGTTGACGATGGGTTCTCGGCCATGAAATCGCTGTTGACGCTGGGGGCGATGGCGCCGGACCTGCCCGGGGTTCGCAATCGGGTGGCCGCCATTGTGAGCCACGTCGCCCAAGCGGGGGGAACCCTCCAGCACTTCACCGCGGTGGGTGCGGCCGCCATGGTGGACGCCCACATCCCGTTGTTTGCTCCCGAGCGGTGGTTCAACCCGGTCACCGGAGAGTTCGATCAGCCCATCTTCTCTCATCCGACTTCGCAGGATCTCCAGCTCTTCGACTACGGTCCGACCGATTCGGATGGCCAGACGGCATTCGAGAAGCACAAGATCATGTTCCTCGAGGTCGTCATGCGGGATCCACAGGCGCAGGAGATGCTGTTCGGATCCGTCGCCGCCACGATTCGCCGGCTCGGCCAGGATCACATCACCGATCCGTCCTCTGCTCGGGCCGCGGCCGACGAGCTCGGCGCCCTCATCGGCCGTTTCGCGGACGTAGCCGGCGGGATTGCCCAGCAGAATGGTGCCGCGCGGGACTCAGCCAACCGTCTCAACCAATGGCTGGTGGGAACCACCGTGGCGGTGGCCGGTTCACTCCTGGCCGGTCACTTCATCGTGGGCGGCGTTTCCGCCACCATTCTCAAACAGGTGATCGGGCGCGGTCGCGCCACGGCAACCTCGTTCGCGCTCGACCGGGTGTTCCCGACTGACAACCAGCACCAGGCGCTCGAGGCCCGTTTCCACGACGTGGTGGATGTCGATGCCGGCCGTGCCTACGTGCAGTTCATCACCCGCTTGCTATTCGAGAGCTCGCCCGAGCTGTTCGATGCCGACCGCATCCCTCCCGAAGTCGTGGCGAACGGCCGCTGGGTCGATCCGTACGGATCCACCCACGGCTACTGCATCGATCCAGGGCGCTGGGATGAGGTCTGGCTCGACTGGTGGAACAGCAATCCGTTCGTCGACTATGAGACCTATCAGGCGGTGGCCCCGCAGTTCACTACCTACCTGGGGAGCCGGGCGCTCGGATCGGACGAACGAGTGAACGGCCCTGACCTTCCATTTACCCGCCCGTGACCGGCGATCCCCTCCGACCTACCATTCCCCGGCATGGGACTCCCTTCGATTCCGAGAGCCTGCCGGGCACCGTGAAGGATCGGGCCCGGCTGGCCGGCCTCATCCTCGCCGAGCTGCTGGTGGTGGTCGGCCTCCATGCTCTCGCTCGCCTCGAAACGTTCTCAATCGAGTGGTCCGACCTTTCTGGCTGGCTCAGTGCCACGCCCTACGACGATGCCATCGGGTCGGTGGTGTTGGTGATGGCGCTTGTGCTTGCCCATTGGCTGCTTTTGTCCACGCTCGCCTACCTGGCGGCGTCGCTTTCCGGGCGCTCGGCGGCGGTGGGGGCGGTGCGGTGGCTCACGCTGCCTCCGATACGCCGCCTGGTCAGCCGCGCCGCCGCCCTGTCGATTGCTGCTTCGGCGTTAGTCAGCCCCCTGGCGCCGGCGGTGGCCAACCTGGCCGATGGGAGCGGGGCGGAGGTCGTCGTCGAGGTCGACGGCGAGGGACGGTTGCATCCTCCGGGGATGTCTGAGGCTCCCGACGAAGAGCCCGACCCAGCCAACATCATTGTTCCGCCGCACCTGCAGGTGCCATCGACTCCCGATCCCGGCGATGCGGCTGAGGAGAGCGCGCCGCCGCCGGCCAGCGTGGAAGGCTCCGTCGCTCATACGGTGACGGTCCGGCGGGGCGACCATCTGTGGAGTCTCTCCGAGCACCATCTGGAGCGGGCTTGGAACCGGACCTCGCTCGGTGAACACCAGATCGCCCGCTATTGGGTTCAGGTCATCGAGGCCAACCGTGCCACCATCCGCTCTGGTGATCCCGATCTCATCTACCCGGGTGAGGTAATAACCCTCCCACCGGTCCCTCCCCAGGCCTAGATCGCGAATTCTCTGGCACTGCGCGACAAGCCTGACTACCCTCCGTGGCGGGCTAGCAGTAAGGGAGCGAGGCGTGAGACAGCGACTCAGGCATGTCGGCTGGTGGATTCGTCGCCTGCGAGGCAAGCGATTCATGGCGTTTGTCCTGGTCGGCGGCCTGGCGGCGGTGGGTGGCTGGCTCTACGGCGGGCGGGCTGCTGCCGCGGTGGGTGTTGTGGCCGCGCTGGTGGCCGGAATCGTGCTGGCACGTCCACTCGCAATGCTCGCCAAGCGGCTCTTCTTGCGGACTGCTCCCTGGCGCGCTGAGCCGGGGCCGCTCGAGTTCGCCGACACCGACCTCGGTTTCACGGTGGAGGCCTTCGCCGGGGAACTCGATCCGCGGGAGCTGGTGGACCACGTCTCAAACGCCGGCGGGCGATTCTCCAGCGGCGAGATCAGCCTGGAGCTGTGGATGGTGGCGAGCGACGAGCTCGGTCAGGCGTGGACGATCGTGCAAGAGGTACACCCGACCCGGGCGGGGAGGGTGGCCTGGACCAGCTCGGTAGACGGCGGCCTGACGATTGCAGATTTCGACAACACCGGCCGCCCCAACCCGTTCCGGGCCGTCCATCGCCTGGTCAAAGAGGAGTTCGATGTCCCGCTGGTCGATACCGAAGTGTTCGCCTGGGGGAGAGAGCACCACGCAACCGGCACCCGCGCCACCATGGTCACGTTTGCTCGCACATCGATCGGGGTCGAACAGCTGACCGGGTTCGAGTATCCCGAAGACCCGCAGGAACGGACGGCCCATCTCATCCCCGTCACTCTCGATGGTGTTGCCAAGGCCCTCGGATGGGGACACCCCGAGAACTGGCGGGGCGGGTCGGCGCTGGGGCTGCTCGAGCTGCTGGAGATCTTCCAGCCGGGAGCGTGGGCGACCCTCGAGCGGCGCATCGCCCCCCGCTGGCACGAGAAGGGCATGTTCGCCCGCGTCGAACGGGGAACGGAACGGGTCACCGGGCGGACGCTCGTCGCTCCCTTCTGATCGTTGGCGGCTCCCGCCACCGCCTCTACGCTCACGCCCATGGACCTGAGAATGCTCCGAATGCTGGCTTGGATATGGGTGCCGGTGCTCCTCACTCTGGTCGTGATGGCTGCCCTGATCGACATGGAAGACGGCTGGCCGGTGCTCGGCACGATCATCGTCGGTGTCCTTGGCTCCGTCAGCCTCGGGGTCATTGCCTGGCTCCGACAACGACCCATCGCCCCCGGAGACGAGGCCGCCTATCGAACCACCGCCATCACCAAGCTCGCCCTGATGGAAGCGACCGGCCTGATTGGTTTCGCGCTGGCGATCGCCGTCGGCCCCTGGTGGCTGGCGGTCGTCGGGGCAGGGTTCTCACTCACCGGCCTCGGCCTCGCCTGGCCCTCCGCAGCCGACCAAGAACGCCACGAGCTCCTGTATCTCGTCTGATCGGTAGCCACGAGTTGGGAAGCGACTCACAAAGCAAGCCGAAGGCGGTCTGACGGGCAACGGGCAACGGTTAACGGGGACGCCGACAGGCGCCCCCATGACTAGTTACTTTGCGCGTACGCACCACCACCCGTAGTGATATGTTGACGACAGGAAGTTCACGGTGTGTGGCTTCTGGCTAGGACGGGTAGCCAGAGCGAGGGGAGCACCACATGCTGAGGGACAGCCTTTTAACGGGGTACAGGATATGGGGAGTCCGGCGTGTTCGAGTGCGAACGATTGCCGGAATTGCGCTGGGAGTTGCCGTCCTCGGCGTGATCGGGCTGTGGAACTGGGGGGCCGCCTCGATGGCGGCCGGAGCCGCAGTGGTGGCGGTGGCGGTTCCGAAATTTCGGAAACCGGCCCCCGAAGAGATTTCGACGCTTCGCGATGACGCCTGGGCGTTTGCCGGCGAGCGGATTGCCTTCCGGTCGGTCAGCGAGGTACTCGATCGCAAGCCGCGCGAGATCGCCGACCGGCTGGCGGCCCGCTACCGACCGGGTCAGGTTGTCGAAATGGTCTTGTGGATCGTGGCCACCGACGGAACCGGCCAGCCGTGGACGCTGGTCCAGGACCGGTATGGAGATGCGGTCCCATCGGTGACGGCCACCGCGGTCGGCCTGGTACCGGGGGCCTGCGATCCTTACCTGGAAGCCCAGCGACTCTCGCTCGCCGAGACCGGGCTCGCGCTCGCCGACGTGGTGGTGGTCGGATGGGGGACCGACACCTCCCTCGACAAGCAGCGCGATGTCATCATGGTGATCGGGCAGACCAGCGTGGGGGCTGAGCAGCTGGGATCACATGAGTACGAGGAGGGCTTGCGCCGCTCGCATCTCGTCGAGCTGCACCCCGAGTCGGTTGCCCGCTCGCTCACCAGCGTCGATGCCCGCCGCTGGCAGGCGGCGGCGGTCCGGGGCCTGGTTCGATGCCTCGAGTTGCTGTACCCGGGCGCGGGTCCGCTGGTTGAGGAATTGGCGGTCGAATCCTGGAGAAGCCGGCGAATCTTCTCGCGGCTCGGTCGCCTGACCGAAGGCGCCGGCGACCGCGAGGGGCTGGTGGTCAATCCGGTGGTTCTGAAGGTCATTGACGGCGGACTGACCCAGGAACCTGAGGAACGGGCAGCCCTGGTGCACGATCGGGCGCTCAGCTGGGAGGCGACTCCCCGGGCAATCCCGACCCGGTACCACTAGTCAGCCCGAACAGCCTGGCTACAATCTCGCGCTCGGGACGTGGCGCAGCTTGGTAGCGCGCATCGTTCGGGACGATGAGGTCGCCGGTTCGAATCCGGCCGTCCCGACCTCAAAAACCCTCGGCGGCTCGCCTGGGTGCTTGCCGGCGTTTGGTGGCGTCGGCTTGAGACACTTGACCGCCGATGTTCGCACTCAGGCGAGCTCAATCTGTGACGGGGCTTGGAGCGATCCCTCCCGTCGCAGCATCCCTCGGTGATCTGCGGATCCGACGCCGGGGCGAAATGCTCTACGTGGTCCGGTTGTCTGAGTGTGGCGGCGGTCTCGATCCTGGCGCGGTGGGCCAATCGACCTTGGCGTCGGGTGGACAGCTGTCACGAGCGGGAGTACCAGGAGCCGATCTTCACCTCCCGGTGCGATCAGTTGCCGAGGAACATTCCGGACAACACCGCATTGACCGCGCCGGTCTTGGTCGCGGAAATGGTCAAGGTGCCGCCCGCCGCCACATCAACCGGGAAGTGAAGCCACACACCGTCAGCAAACGACTCCGCGAGGTCGACTACTTGTGGCCCATTGCCGTCATCAACCGTCACCGTCTGGCGACGACCCCGCGCATCCCAATCAACCATGTACAGGTGAAGCTCGCCGACGTAGGCATCTGTCAGCGTGAGCGCGAGACGGAGTTCGTCCTTGTGGTACCAGGTCGCTGCCCGCCGGGCGGACTCGTCAGGCGACTCCAACGCCCGAGTATCAGACGACGGCGCCTCCCACGTGTGACGGCGACCCTGCTGCAAATCGAAAGCGGGAAAGCCTGAGGAAGCGAGATCGCTACGCCGATCCCAGCCGCCGAGTAGATAACCATCAGCCCCGTAAGTGCCAACCCACTCACCCAGACCAGGCGGCGGAGGCGGCGGCGGCGGCGAAGGCAGATCGTTACCCAAGAAGACACCAGA
>CAMYMH010000054.1 GCA_947259275.1 uncultured Acidimicrobiaceae bacterium
TATGAGAGGGATCAATCAGCCGGGGCATTGCCACGAAAGTCTATCGAAAGGCCGCGATTCTCTCAGCAGGCCCTACCGCCCACCGCCCACCGCCCACCGAGGCGCGGCGTCGCATTTCGCGACAGATGTGGGCATGGCAAAGGTGAAGGCGGAGCGAGGCGGACGAAGGGTTCCCGTCCCACCTTCCCCCAAGGGGAAGGAAGAAGAATGCGTCGCACACCAACCGCGACAGGACACCGCTGCGGAGGCCAAGGCATGCAAAGGCCCAGCGACTCGCAGAGTTGCCACAGCTCGAAGAGTTGCCGCGTCAGGCCGAGGTGTCGTCCGGGTCGGGAGCGTCGAATTCGAAGCCGAATCCGAAAGGCCCGCCGAAGGGGAACCCGTGGTGTCGACGGAAATGGAAGCCGTCAAAGTCGTCCGGGTCCAGCTCATCCCATTCGGCCGGCTTGGGGAGACACTCATCGAGCTTCCCCCGCACCTGATCCACGCTGTCGAAGCTCTCCAGCTCAGCCAGGCAACCGGCGAGTTCGTCGAGGTCGAGACCGGGATCTCGGAAGTGGAACCCGAAGCCCTTGCCACCGAATGGGAAACCCTCAGGGAACTCATCACCAAACGAGGGGCCCTCCGGGAACTCGTCACCGAACGGGAAGCCCTCCGGGAGCTCATCACCAAACGGGAAGCCCTCGGGGAGGTCGCCGCCGAATGGGAGACGATCGAGGAATCGGTCTCCAAGACTCGGCAATCCACAGGCTTCCAAAGCCGCGGCGAGACCATCGATGTCCCCGCGGCGAAGGTCGAACATGAACGAGCCGTCGGGATCTTCGGGAACGTCGAGGCCCTGGTCGCTCAGGCATGCCAGGAGCTCATCGATCTCGGGTGGGAACTCGCCACCAAACCGGAAGCCGAACCTACCGGAATACCCGGGTTCGTCGGCCACCGTGGTTGTCGTGGTGTCTCCAGTGCCCCCATCCTCCTGGGCCGATGAGCTGAGCGATGTGGCCAGCACGATGCCGGCCACGATTGCGGACAGAGTGAACACTGCCGCCACCAGTTGTTTCATGGTCTGATCCCTTTCGTTTCCTTTGTGCTCACCTTCCGGCACCGGGCTGAAACCCTCATGAATGGAACCTAAGAATCCGGTGAGATTGCCGGCAGGCTGAGCGAAAGTAGAGCACCGCCGTCCGGGTGATTCTCCGCGCTGGCCGAGCCCCCGTGGGTGGTTGCCACTTGCTTGACGATGGCGAGGCCGAGGCCGGATCCCGGCATCGAGCGAGCTTCGGCTGAGCGGTAGAAGCGGTCAAACACGTGAGCGAGGTCTGCTTCGGCGATTCCCGGGCCATGATCGCGAACCCGGAGGGCACCATCGTCGAGCTTCACTTCCACGCGCCCACCCTCGGAGCTCCACTTGGCAGCATTGTCGAGCAAGTTGCCTACCGCCCGACCCAACCGGCGCGGGACGCCGCGGGTCACGAAGGGTTTCGCCTCCAGTTGGAAGCGAACCTCCGGGTAGTTTCGCTGGGCGCGCTCGACGGCGTCTTTCACCAGGACGTCGAAGTCGACGGGGACCAGCGATTCGGCCGGCTCGGCTTCCCGGGCCGCGTCGATTAGATCGCTGATGAGCAGGTTCAGCTCGTCGAGCTGGCCAATGACGTCGCGCACCAGCCCTGAACGATCCTCGACGGATAGAGCGTCGGCATCGGCCAGGACCTCGATGTTGGTTCGCAAGCTGGTGAGCGGTGTCCGCAGCTCGTGGGAGGCATCGGCCACCAGCTGGCGACGGGCCTCCTCGGAGATCTCCAGGGCCTCGAGCATCGTGTTGAACGATCGGCCGAGCCGTCCGAGTTCATCCGGTGATTCGCGCTCGATTCGATGACTCAGATCCCTGGTTTCGGCCACATGTTCCGCAGAGGCCGTCAACGCCTCCACCGGGTGCATGGCGAACCGGGCCACCAGCAAGCCAAGACCCGCCGCCAGGGCAACACCGGCCAGGCTCCCCACCCCGAGGAACACTGCCAGCCGGTTGAGGGAATCCTCGACCTCATCGAGCGGCCGTGCCACCTGGAGGGCGATGCCGGGGGTGAATTGCTGAGTAAGAATGCGGACCGGCGCTCCGTCGACCTCCACGGTTTCGTAGTAGCTTCCCTGCACCATTCCCGCCGCCACCGCCTGGACCTGGTCGTCTACCGGGAGGTAGTCATAGTCGGCGGGCACTTCGAGATCGCCGCCGATGCTGATCGGCTCGCCGCTCACATTCACCACCTGCACGAATCCGCTGGCCCCTCCGAACCGACCCGCCGGGAGCGGACCGAACAGGTTCCGGTCACCCCGGCCCCGGAACTTGTCGAAGCGCGAGTCGGTCAGCAAATCGCCTTCGATCCGTTGAATGATGCCGAACACGACTTGCTCCGGTCGATCGATCAGCTCAGATGCTGCCTCGGCAAGATCGCGATCGACTTCGTCGCGCAGAGAGCGGGACGAGGCGGCATAGGCCGCCACCGACACCAGCAGCACGGCAACGGCGACCGCTCCCGCTGCAGTAGCCGCGATCCGGGCCCGAAAGCTCATGGTGACCGCCGCCTCACGACGCCCGCAGCGCGTATCCGAAGCCGCGCATGGTCTGAATCAGCCGCGGCTCGCCATCGGCTTCGAGCTTGCGGCGGAGGTATCCGACATACACCTCGAGCGAATTGGATGAGGTTGGGAAGTCGTAACCCCACACCCGCTCATTGATGACGTCGCGGGTAAGCACCTGGCGGGGATTGCGCATGAACAGTTCGAGCAGGCTGAATTCGGTGCGGGTGAGGTCGATCTTGCGCTCGCCGCGCTCGACCTCGAAGGTGTTCAGATCCATTGTCAGATCATCGAACGTCAAGAGGTCACCGGCCTGACCCTCGGTGCCGGCACGACGGAGCAGGGCTCGCAGCCGCGCCAGCAGTTCGTCGAGGGCGAAGGGCTTCGGCAGGTAGTCGTCGGCACCGGCATCGAGCCCGGCGACCCGTTCGGTCACTCCGTCCTGGGCAGTCAGCATGAGGATCGGTGTCTGATCACCTACTGCACGCAGCCGCCGGCATACCTCAAGCCCATCGATGTTGGGCATGAGCACGTCGAGCACCATGGCGTCGGGCGGGGCGGCGGAGACCTGACTGAGGGCGTCGACGCCGTCGACGGCCAGGTCCACCTCATAACCGTTCAGGCGCAACGCCCGGTCGAGGGAATTACGAACCGCGGCATCGTCGTCGACAACCATGACTCTCATGCCCGACAGTATGGGCGACCTAGCTGAGAAACAGGTAAGAAGGGATTGTTCCCCTGAGGGGGGACTCCCGGCGCAGCCGGGCGGGGGGCGCTCCCCTACCACAAGCGAACGCCCCCTCCGACCCTGCGGGCCACCTCCCCCTCCGGGGAGGAGTCTGCGCGGGCGGGTTTTCTTGCTCCCCCCGGAGGGGGGAGTCCCGGCGTAGCCGGGGAGGGGGGCGCTGCCCGCCGTCCCGGTCGGTTGCAACCGCGGGCTGGAGTTGGGAACCAACTCGCAAGAAACGCGAAGCGTTCCCGGCCACCTCCCCCTCCGGGGTACAAGAAGAACTCGAGCCACACGCCAGGACACCGATTAGCGTGGCTCCATGGAAGCTTTTGACCTCTCCGGACAGGTATCGGTTGTGACGGGTGGCAACCGCGGCATCGGGCTCGGAATTGCCCGCGGGTTAGCCAGGGCAGGAGCCCAGGTGGCAATTTGGTCACGGGCCGCGAACCGTAATCAGGCGGCCGTCGCCGAGATCGAAGATGTCGGAGGGCCGGCGCTGGCGGTCTCGTGCGACGTGACGGATGAGGCATCGGTGACCGACGCCATGGAGGAGACGCTGGCGGCCTTCGGACACGTCGACTCGCTGTTCGCAAATGCCGGAACCAGCGGCGTGGCCAAGTTCCCCTCCGACTTCGATCTCGACGAATGGCACCGGGTGGTGGATGTGAACCTGACCGGCGTGTTTCTGACCACCCGGGCGGCGGCCGACCATCTGATAGAACGCGGCCAGGGTGGCTCGATTGTTCTCACCGGAAGCGTGGTGGCGCGCATGTCGCTGGGCCTCGCCCCTCACTACACGGCCTCCAAGGGAGCGGTCCTGAGCCTGGGACGGGCGCTGGCCAATCGCCTCGGCCGGCACGGGATTCGCGTCAACGTCTTGTCGCCCGGCTGGGTGGAAACCGAGATGGCCGAGGGCGTCATCTCAGACGAGCGGTCGGCCGGTTTCTTCATGGCCCGCACCCCTCTACGCCGGTGGGGAACCGCCGAAGATTTCGAGGGCCCGGCGGTGTTCTTGGCATCGTCTGCCTCGCAGTTCATGACCGGGGCCGAACTGGTCGTCGACGGTGGCATCTCCTCGGCCTAGCAGCCGACCCGGGAGAGCCGCCAAGGTCCTGCTGGTCGAGCCCTGGTTCACGGGTTCGCATCGCGCCTGGGCCGAAGGCTTCCGCCGGTATTCCCGTCATGATGTCGAGCTGCTGACCGGTGAGTCGAGTGGCTGGAGGGCCACCATCGACCGCTCGGCGGCGGATCTAGCCGCGAGGGTTGACTCCGTCTCCGATGTGCTGATCGCCTCGAGCATGATGGATCTGGCTGCCTTCAAGGACCGGAGCGGTTTTCGTGACGTCCCCACGCTGCTGTATCTGCACGAGAATCAGCTCACCTACGACCGATCGAGACCCGACCTGGGTCGCGGCGCCATCAATTGGCGGTCGATGGGCGCGGCCGACCGGATTGCGTTCAACTCTGCGTTTCATCTCGAGGACCTCTTGAGCGCCCTCCCGGTCCTGGGCATGAGCGCACCGGCACTGGCCGAGGCTCGCCAACGATCACTGGTCCTTCCCGTCGGCATCGACCCGGACCTCTCGGCCGGCCCGGACGGCCGCGAAGACGACCAGCCGGTGGTGCTGTGGAATCACCGCTGGGAGCACGACAAGGACCCCGGCACCTTTGTCGAGGCCATCCTGAGAATCGCCGACCTTCCCTTCCGGCTGATCCTGGCGGGCGAAGGCCACAACGCGGAGACCTACACCGCTCCCATCGTCGACCGGATGGGCGACCGGGTGCTCCACGCCGGGTTTGCTCCGGCCCACCTGTATTCGTCTCTGCTCGAGCGGGCCGACCTGGTGGTGAGCACGGCCCTGCAGGAGTTCTTCGGCCTGTCCATCGCCGAGGCGATGGCATGCGGCGCAGTGCCGCTGGTTCCCAACCGTCTCGCCTATCCGGAGTTGCTAGGCCCGAAACTGGCCCGATGCTTGTACAAGCCGGGGACTATTGCGGAGCGTCTCCGATCGATGCTGTCAGATCCCGCCCGCCTGGCCGCGCTTCGACCGGCGGCCATCGCGGCCGGGGGGCGATTCGACTGGCGGCAGGTTGCTCCTCGCTATGACGAGGTGATCGACTCGATGGTGTGACCGATGATCTCTGCTACCCGGGCGGGCTGTTCCATCGGCAGAAAGTGTCCGGTCCCTTCCACAATCTCATACGTGCCGCTGGTCAGTTGGGCCGCCTGTTCGGCTACGAATTCGACCGGATGGGAATCGGAGTCGCCACCGGCCACGACGTGCACCGGGGGCCCGACCTCGCCGAGTCGGTCCCAGGCGCCGTGCCGCGGGGCAGCGGCGAAAAAGGCGGCTTCATATTCGGGCGGGCAGGCCAGCACCCACTCGTCATCCGCCGGACGCAGGCCGCAGTTGACATATGCCTCGAGACAACGACGGTCCCAGGCGCTGAACACGGCCTTGGAAGCGAAGTTGTCGAGCGCCGCCTGGCGACTCGCAAACGACGATCGCCTCCGTTTGGCGGATTCCTCCAGCGGATGATTGGCGATCGGGTGGAAGGGCGGCGGGAGGACGATTGGCTCGATCGCCACGATGGCGGCGAATGTCCCCGGAGTCAGTATCTCTGCCATCAATAGCGACGCCGCACCCATCGAGTGGCCGACACCGATCGTCGGCCCGGGGAGGCCGTCGAGGACCGCCAGCGCATCTCTACCGGTATCCCACCAATCGAGGGGCAGTGGCGGCCGGGTAGATTCGCCGTGGGCCCGGTGATCCCACAACACCATCGAACCATCGATCCCGCGGCGGCGAGCCTCGTCGATCACCGGCTCCCAGATGGCACGGCAAAACCCGGTGGCATGGGCCAATGCCAGTCGCGGTCCGGAGTTGCCGGGGCGGTATTCAGTCGCGATCTGCACCCCATGGGATTCGACGTGGCTTACGGCAGGTTGGATGGCTCGTTTCCCACCTGAGTGTCGTCGACTTTCCAGGTCACATTGATCTCAGCACGGATCACCCCATCGGTCCGCTGCACCATGGCCTCGAGTAGCCGGGTGTCGGTTCGGGTGGGCAGCTCTCCGGAAATCAGAACCACTCCTCCCTTGACCGAGATGTCGAGCAACGCAGGATCGAGGAACAGCAGACGACGGAGGATGTCCTCGCGGATTTCATCCTCGATCAGCTCATCGGGGCGGGTGAAAGCAGCCACCACATCGCGGCGGCTGATCACGCCGACCAGTTTGCCCTCGCGGGTTACCACCGGAAGCCGCTTGACTCCGTGCGTCGTCATGGTGCGGGCAGCTTCGACCAGGGTCGCATCGGGGCTGACCGTGAACACGTTCTCCGCCATCACTTCGGCGACGGTCTCGGCTTCGGCAAGGGAGTCACGATTGTCGAATAGGACCCCGAGCAAGCCGCGCCCCATCAGGTCGCCGCGATCCACCTCTTTGCGCAGAAAGTCACCCTCGCTGATCACGCCAACCAGCGTCCCGTCTACATCGGTCACCGGAAGGCCGCTGATGCCCTTCTCAACCATCAAACGGGCCGCGTCACGCAGCGTCGTTTCCTTCCGGACGCTGATGACGTCACTTGCCATCAGGTCGACAACTCGCATGTCAACTCCTTTCGCCCAAGCCTACAAGCGGTGGGGTGTGGGTTGTT
Source organism: uncultured Acidimicrobiaceae bacterium (assembly GCA_947259275.1). Lineage (GTDB taxonomy): Bacteria > Actinomycetota > Acidimicrobiia > Spongiisociales > SHLN01 > SHLN01. The sequence goes on from CAMYMH010000054.1 coordinate 6,961, forward strand.
CCCTCCCCCGGAGGGGAGGAAGGCCCGGAGGGTCGGAGGGGGCGGGAACGTGGTGTCCTCCCCCGGAGGGGAGGAAGGCCCGGAGGGTCGGAGGGGGCGCAGCTTCGGGTTCTTGGAGAGCGCCCCCCTCCCGGCTCCGCCGGACTCCCCCCTCCGGGGGGAGATGTCGGTGGCCCGGAGGGTCGGAAGGGGCGGGAACGTGGTGTCCTCCCCCGGAGGGGAGGAAGGCGGAGGGTCGGAGGGGGCGCCACCTCGGATTGCTTGGGGAGCGCCCCCCTCCCGGCTCCGCCGGACTCCCCCCTCCGGGGGGAGAAGACAACACCCCCCATCCCGGCTGCGCCGGACTCCCCCCTACGGGGGGAGCGATCAGAACCGCCTAAGGGCGGGTCGACTCGGAGGCAGGGATATCCACCCGGCCGGGAATGAACGCGGTTGAAACCGGTCGTACCTTGATGCGAGCGTCGACCGCCCGGATCCCGGATCCCGGCTCGAGCACCTTGACGGGGTTGAGATCCATTTCGATGATTTCCGGAAGCTCCTCGATGAGCGCCGAGACCCGCAGGATGGTCTCCTCGAGGGCGGCAACGTCGCCGGGCGGCTCGCCCCGATACCCGTCGAGTAGCTTCGACGCCTTTACCTCCCGGATCATCTCGCGGGCGTCGAGGTCGGTGATGGGGTGAATCCGGAAACTGGCGTCCCCGATCAACTCAACGAAGATCCCGCCCAGCCCGAACAGGATGAGCGGGCCAAACGACGGGTCCTCGGTCATGCCGACGATGACCTCATGGCCGCCGGCAATGAACTCCTGGACCAGCGCGCCGTCGGCGTCGTCGACGACCGAAGTGACCCGCTGGTAGCCCCGGCGAATTTCCTCCTCAGACCTCAGGTCCAATGCCACACCCCCGATATCGGATTTGTGCAGCGCCGACTCCGAAACCACCTTCAGCACCACCGGACCGCCGAACGCTTCGGCAATGGCAACCGCCTCGTCCTCGTTGACTGCCACCTTCGAGCGGGGAAGCGCCAGACCGAAGGCGCTCAGGACCTCCGCCACCTCATCGGGTTCGAGCCACCCGCCCTCCTCACCGGCCTGGCCGAGGAACTGATCGATGGCGGCCCGGGCCCGCTCGACTTGGAGGCCGGAGAACTGCGGCACCGTCCCCACCGGACGCTCGAGCCACTCTCCATAGGTGGCGGCCCGCGCCAGCGCGCGAGCAGCCGATTCGGGGAACCGATAGGCCGGAACCCGGTACTCCTCGCTGTGGAGCTCTGCCGGCGGCCCTTCGGAGCGCATGAAAACCGACAGCAGTGTCTTCTGCCCGGCGTTGGCGATGCTGGCGTCGCGAATGGCGGCCGCGGTCTCGGGGGTGCCGGTGGGGGCGGCCGGTATATGGATGACGATGACGGCGTCGACCTCCTCGCTATCCAGCAGATCGGCCAGGCAGGCCTGGTATTCGTCGGGACCGGCCGAGGCCACCATGTCAACCGGGTTGCGAACGGTCGCCTCTGCGCTCAAATGGCCCCGCAGCTTCTTTTGCAGGTCCTCGGAGAACTCGGGCAGCATCAGGCCAATCGACTCGAGGGCGTCGGCCAGCAGGATGCCGGGACCGCCGGCGTTGGTGAGCACCGCCACCCGGCGGCCGCGCGGCACCGGCTGATTGGCCAGCAGAGCGGTGATGTCGAACAGCTCGTCGAGGTCGTGAGTGCGGATGACACCGGCCTGGCGGAACAAGGCCTCGACGGCGGTGTCGGCGCTGGCGAGCGCCCCGGTGTGGCTGCTGGCGGCTCGGGTTCCCGCCGAGGTCCGGCCCGACTTCACGGCCACGATGGGCTTCTTACGGCCGATGCGGCGAGCCAGGCGCGAAAACCGCCGGGGATTGCCGAAGGACTCGAGGTAGAGGAGGATCACGTCGGTCGATGGGTCATCCTCCCAATACAGCAGCAGATCGTTACCCGACACATCCGACTTGTTGCCGACCGAGACGAAGGTTGAGATCCCGATGTTGAGGTCGGTTGCGTAGTCGAGGATGGCGATGCCGAGAGCGCCGCTCTGGCTGGACATGGCCACATTGCCTGCCGGCGGATAGAGGGGGGCAAAGGTCCCGTTCAGATTGACCGAGGAGTCGGTATTCAGCACCCCCATGCAGTTGGGGCCCACCATCCGCATATCGGCCTTCCTCACCTTGGCCAGCAGCTCGGCCTCGAGGTCCTCGCCGTCGCCGCCCACCTCGGAGAAGCCGGCGGTGATGACGACCAGCCCGCGCACCCCCTTCTGGGCACAATCGTCCACCGCCTCCATCACGTACTGCTTGGGGACCACGATGAAGGCCAGATCAACCGGGTCGGGAATATCGAGCACCGAGGCGTAGGCCCGCACTCCGTTGACTGCCGGCGCCGTAGGATTGACCGGAAATATGGCCCCGGCGAAGGACTTCCCGAGGAGGTTGTGAAACAACCGTCCACCGATCGAGGCCGGGTTCCGGCTCGCCCCGATCACCGCCACCGACCGCGGGTAGAAGATGGGAAGCAATGACGTGGCGATAGCCCGCTTTTCGCGCTCGCCTTCGGCCGTAAGCGACTCCTCCGTCTGCTCGGTGGGGAACTCGACCAGATAAACGCCCTCACTCACGTGGCGCTTGAGCGTGTAGCCGGAGTTGCGGAACACCCGCATCATCGGGTAGTTGTCGGGAAGCACCCAGGCACTGAAGCCGGTGATCCCGTGATTGCGGGCGTAGTAGGTGAGGTGCTGGAGCAGCTGGGTTCCGATCCCGCGGCCATGGTGCTGATCGTCGACCGCGAAGGCCACCTCCGCCACCGCCTCGTCCTCTTCCTTGGTTCGGTCGTAGCGGCCGACGCCGATGATGTCGTCTGCGTGGGTGAATACGAACGCCATGCGATCTTCGTAATCGACGTGGGTGAAGTACTCGAGCTCTTCGGGCGTGAGGCGGGTCTTGGCCCGGAAGAAACGCTGATAAACAGCCTCGGCACTCAGCCGCTGAAACATCTGGTCGAGTGCCTCCGAATCAGACGGCTTGATAGGTCGAAGCCGAGCGGTGCTGCCGTCCTTGAGGGCGACGTCGAATTCGAGGTCTGCGGGATATTCGGCCAATTCGATCTCCTGGTTAACTCGAGGCAATTCTCGCACCGCGCTCGAGCCGGCGGTAATCCTCCGAAGGTCCCTAATCCTCCGGTCAATGACCTTGCAGGTAGCGTTCGGGCTGATGTCGATCCGCATCACAGATCACGATCGAAGAGAGCGTCTGGTAACGCGCCATCACCTGGCCCGCACCGCTTCCACCGTGGATCAAGCTGCCACCGGGGTGGTGGCGATGCATTCCAGCGACCCGGCCTCGCCCTACCTGGCAGGTTGGGCCCGAGTCGGCGGTTTCACTCTCGATGACCTCGACCGCGCCCTCTATGAGCGGCGAACGCTCTGGAGGCTGCACGCCATGCGGCGCACCCTGTTCGTGGTGCCTGCCACCGACGCCGCGGTCTTCGACGCCGGCGCCGGGCGAGCCATCGCCGCCAGGGAACGGACCCGCCTCAGTCAATGGCTGACGGCCGACATGAGTGACTCCAAAGCCTCGAAGTTGGTAGAGAAGCTCGAAGACGCGGTCCTCGAGTTACTCGCCGACGGTGTCGATCACCGCACCGCGGATCTGGCGGAGGCCGTTCCGGACCTCCGCACCGAGATCACCGTCGGGGCCGGCAAATGGGCCGGGCGAGTCCCGATGTCCTCCCGACTGCTCTACATCCTGGCGATGGAGCGCAAGATCGTGCGGGCGCGACCCGCCGGGAGCTGGCGGTCCAGCCAGTATCACTGGGCGTTAGCCGAGACGTGGTTCGGTGAGGCTCCGGTCGCCATCGAGTCCGAGCGGGGCCGGGCCGAGTTGCTGAGCCGTTACCTGGCGAGCTACGGCCCGGTGACCCTGACCGACATCCGCTGGTGGACGGGTTGGACCGCCCGGGAGGCACACGCCGCCCTCGAGGCTGGTGCGGCCGAGCGAGCAGACCTTGATGCGAGCACAGAAGGCTTTGTTGCCATCGGGGACGGCGAATCACCGGCCCCTGCCCGCCCGGTGGTCGCGCTGCTCCCGGGCCTGGACTCAACGCCGATGGGATGGAAGGAGCGGTCGTGGTACCTCGGCGACCACGCCGGACCGCTCTTCGATCGGAACGGAAACGTCGGGCCAACCGTATGGCTCGACGGGCGCATCGTCGGCGGCTGGGGTCTGCGGCCGGACGGCGACGTAGCCTGGCGCTTGCTCGAAGACATCGGCCGGGAAGCGACACTGCTCGTAGAGGCCGAAGCCGGAAACCTCACCGCCTGGCTGGACGGCACCGTCGTCCTTCCCCGCTTCCGCACCCCACTGGAGCGGGAGCTGTCCGCCTGAGGAGGCTCACACCCCGATGTCTTCCTTCCACAATTCGGGGTGATCGCCGATGAACTCGGTCATGAGGGCGACGCACTCCTCATCGTCGATAACGTCCACCCTCACTCCCCGGGCGCGAACGTATCCCTCCGGCCCGTGAAAGTTGCGGTGCTCGCCGACCACGATGTGGGGGATCTCGTACAGGAGTGCGGCCCCGCTGCACATGTCACACGGCGAAAGCGTCGAGTAGAGGATCGAGCGCCGGTACTCGCGGGCCGATAAGCGACCGGCGTTCTCGAGGCAGTCCATCTCGGCATGAAGGATGGAACTCCCCCGCTGTACCCGCCGGTTGTGGCCCCGACCCACGATCTCGCCGTCGATGACCAGGACCGATCCGATGGGTATCCCGCCTTCGGCCAGGCCGGCGCGGGCTTCGTCGATGGCAGCAGCAAGGAATTTGTCGGTAGTCACCACCCGAGCGTAGCTCGCCCGGCGCGCACGCTATTCCTGCTCGACCGGAGCCAGCAGCAGCGCGCAGCGGACATGGTGGGCGAGCTTGGAGGAAACCGATCCGAGGATGAATCGCTTCATTGCCCCAAAGCCGCGGTGGCCGACGACGATGAGATCGGCGTCCCGGTCCTCGGCGACGTTGAGAATGACCTCGGCCGGAGAGCCCGCCCGGACTACGCGTTCGGGCTTGACGTTCATCTCCGCCAGCACATCCTCCGAGTCGGCCAGGGCGGTGTCTGCCCTCTCCTCCAGATAGTTCAGGCTCTCCTCGGAAATGGTTTGGTCGACGCCGGGAACGATGGGAGGAAGCGGGACCGCGTGGACGAGGAGCACCTCGGCGTCACGCCCCTCGGCCATTTCACCTCCTAGCCGGGTGGCCGACAGTCCACCGTGCGAGCCATCCACCCCGATGAGGATCCTCGCAAACGGCATTAGTGAGCTCCTGTTTCGTCCAGCCATGTGTCGCGCAGGAAACAGGCCCGCAGTAGAGGAGTAATACCCAATCGACGCGCCCACTGCGACCCGCCGTAAGGATTCTTCGCCGTCATGGTGAATCCTTGGGCCGGGCGCCGGCCATCCGCCACGAAGCTCGCTCCGATCAACAAGGTGGCCGAAACATTTCCCACCGCCGAAGAACTCGGCCTTGACCCGGTGGTCACGCTCGACGACGGATTCCGTCTCGGTCCGCTCACCCTCCTCTCCTTCCCCTCAGGTGTCGCATTTCGCGATAGGCGCGACACGACGAGAGGCCATCGCCGGTTCCGAGCCGGTCGCTTTCCTTCCCCGCCCTGAGGGCGGGGTGGCTCCGCCGATAGGCGGAGACGGGGTGGGGGGTAGCCAGGAACCCAGCTAGTTCACTGGGTTTGCAGGCTTGAGTGTCTCCCCCCATCCGTCCTCGGAGCTTCGCTCCGAGTCCACCTTCCCCTCAGGGGAAGGAGCAAGAACGCGAGCGAGAATGCTCGAAGATGTCGACAAACCGCGACAGATCACCCTCCGGGGGGAGCAATCGGTGGCCCCGGTGACTGTGCGGCGACGGACCCGCGACTGGACGAACGCCCATGGTGAGATTCTGGCGGAGGGCTAGTCGCTAGCCGGCTATCTCTCGAAAGGTTCGTCCAGAGTCAACTCAAAGGCAACGGTGGTGCCGTCGCCGGGACGTGAGGCGATGTTGAGGCGCCCGGTGACGAGCTCGGCTCGCTCGCGCATGCCCAGCAGACCGAGCTTGGCATGACCGGTGGCGGCAGTTGGTTCGAAACCACGCCCGTTGTCGATGACCTCGAGCACCAGAGACCGGTCACTGAAGGAGAGGGTGACGGTCACGGCATCGGCGCCTGAGTGCTTCTCGACGTTCTTCAATGCCTCCTGGGCGATGCGAAAGGCCGCCACCTCCTGGTCGGGCTGCAAGCGCCGCCGTTCCCCCGCGACGACAAATTCCGCCTCGATGGTCTTGAGTTCCGCCATCCGGCCCACCAGCCATTCCAGCGCCGGGGCCAGGCCCAGGTCGTCGAGAACGGCCGGCCGGAGATCCCGGCTGGCACGCCGGACACTTTCGAGAGTGCCGCGTACCATCTCGCGGAGATACTCGGCCTCCGCCGCCTGAGGTTCTGGCAGTCCGTTGTCGGAAGCCAGCCGACCCAGACCCCGCGAGAGCAGAACCAACGATTGAGCTGCATCGTCGTGCAAGTCGCGAGCGATGCGCTTGCGTTCATCCTCCTGGGCGGCGGTAACGGCCAGCACGTAATCTTGCAGACCCTTGCGTTCGGCGGCCTGCAGCCGGACATTGTCGAGGGCGACGCCCATCTCGCGGGCAACCGCTTGGAGCAGTTGCTGGTCGGTGTCGTCTAGCTGGTCGCCGGCCCGGGTCGTTGCCACCAGCACGCCGAAATCTCGCCCATCCAG
>CAMYMH010000055.1 GCA_947259275.1 uncultured Acidimicrobiaceae bacterium
TTGCCGAACTCGTATGCGAACGGTTCGGCGTGGTCGCGCCACGGGTAGCTTTCGGTGGCGACTGCCGTACCGGCCGTCAAGACGATCGCGACGAACGCGGTTAACAGAACCTTCTTGCCCATGAGCTCCCTCCTGCTTGTTTGCCCTCGAGCGACTCTAGCTGCCGGCTCGATCAATAGGGCCCGGACGGGCCGTAGGCTTGGCACCCGCCCGCTGCAAGTGGCTGGTAGTAGCAACTCGGACTCAGCATCGGCGCCGCGTACTCGCCGGCTCTGGTCTTTCCTCCGGCGGCTCGTCTTTCCGACGCGAGTGAGCCAACAGGACGCGCTCTTTGCCGAAATCGCGGTCGCGGAGATACGCGCAGAGTGCGTAGAGAAAGAAGGTTCGCCAACAACAACGTCCGACCGCCGGAGATCCCGACCGGCTCCCCCCGGCTGATCTTGCTCTCGACCGTGGCGGCGTAAGCGCGGGCGTCGGCGTGAGCGGTGAACGTCTTCGAGATTTGATACCCGTGGGGGTGACGCTCATCGGCGGTGGCCGGATCTCGCCAGATCACCCGGTAGGTGGGTTTACCGGCCTTCGTGATGCGTTTGTGGATCGTCGCCATGGTCTCCGCGTTTGTCGTGAAGTTGCCTCGGTGTTGCCTTCAAGCTTCCGGCATCGTAGAGACGAGGTACGACATCATGCGAAACGGTCCCGTCGTTGCGGGATCCTTCGATGGTGGGCGTTGACGGGCTCGAACCGCCGACCTCTTCCTTGTAAGGGAAGCGCTCTCCCAACTGAGCTAAACGCCCTTGTCCAGTTCATAGTGTCGACTTGCGGGGCAAGTCGCAAGGAACACCGAGGGCGGGAAGGATACCGCCGGGGCCCGGGTGGGGAGTCCTATCCTGTCCAGACTGAGGAGGCATCGATGGCAGAGCAGGGTCGACGCGGAATGCTCAATCTGGTGGCTGCGCTGGCCGGCGCCGTGGTCGCTGCCTATCTCGTGTTTCTCTGGTTGAACTAGCGGCGAGCCCCTCCGCAACCGGTATCCTCCCGGCATGACTTCACTCTCGGGCGTGTGGGCGGCTTCGCTCACCCCCCTCACCTCCGACCTCACGCCCGACCCCGGCCGTCTGGTCGAGCACGTCGGCCGCCTCTTCTTGGACGGTTGCGATGGAATCGTGCTGTTCGGGACGACCGGCGAGGCCACGTCGTTCTCGGTCGGGGAGCGGATCGCCCTGCTCGACGGCCTCATGGCAGGCGGGATCGACCCGGGACGGGTCATCGTCGGCGTCGGTTGCGCCGCCGCCGTCGACACCGTCGAGCTGACCCGGTCGGCTGACGCGCACGGCGTGGCGGCGGTCCTCATGCTCCCACCCTTCTATTACAAGGCAGTGACCGACGACGACCTGGCCGAGGCCTACGGATGGATATTCGGGCAGATCGGTCCCGAGGCTCCGCCGGTTCTCCTCTACAACATCCCTCAAGTGTCGGGGGTCCGGGTGAGCGCCAACCTGGCCGGTCGGCTGTTCGGTGACCACCCGGATGTGGTGGCCGGAATCAAGGACAGTTCAGGGGATTTGCAGAGCTTGCGGGGGTTCCTCGCCGCCATGCCGGGGGCAGCAGTGTTCGCCGGCACCGAGCTCCTGTTGGTGCCGGGACTGGATGAAGGAGCGGTCGGGACCATCAGCGCCGCCGCCAATGTCAACGCCGTCGATATCCGGCGGGCATTTGAATCTCGCGCCCCGGCCGACATGGAAATACTGGTCGAGGCCCGGGCCCGGCTGAGCGCTCAAGCGTTGATACCTGCTCTCAAATCGATCGTGGCCGAGCGGCTCGGCGATCCCGGGTGGGCGGCGGTCCGGCCGCCACTTCGCACGCTGCCAACCCCGGTCGGATCCGCCCTCGCCAGCGCACTCTCGAGCGCATGAGCCCCGGGTTCGGGTAGAACAGGCACATGCAGGCCACCGATTTCATCACCGTCGGAATGTTCGGCAGCCGCCCGGAGGCGGAGGTCAGCCGGGCCCGCCTCGAGTCCGAAGGCGTCGAGGCCCGGGTGCAGTCCGATGATGCCGGGGGATACGAGCCCCAGCTCGGCCTGACCAACGGGGTGCGGCTCCTGGTCCGGGCGCCCTTTGTGGCGCTGGCGCTGAGGATCCTCGAGCCACCCGACCCCGGGACGGAATATCGAGCGCCCCGCTGGGTGACGTCGATCGCGGCGCTGCTGGCCGGGATTCTGGTGCTGCTCATGAGCCTGCCGGTCATAGTCCCGGTCTGGCGGGCGATCGCCTGATGGTCATCGGCAGCGAGCGCAGAGCGCAGCGGCGGAACCGGAGATCGATCGATGATCTCGATGCGGCCGGCCGCGCCCGGCTGCAACGACTCGTTCAGAGTTCCCGGCTGGTGGTCATGCCAACCAGTGAGGTCATCAGTTTGGTGGAATCGAGGTTCGCTCCCGGGACCGTGGCGGTGGCGGTTAGGTGCACCGACGGTCTCGGCCTCGACCAAACCATCGCAGTGTCGGAAGTGTTGGCGGCGCGGGGATACGAGGTGACGCCGCATCTGACGGCCCGACAGACCCGCACGTCCCGCTATCTCGATGAGATCCTCCGGCGACTTGCCCGCCGAGCCATCGACCGCGTATTTGTCATCCGGGGCCGGGCCGGGCAGCCCGGTTCCTTCCCCACCACTCGTCAGCTGCTGGAAGCGATTCGGCAGCACCCCGATGCTCCGACCGTGGTTGGGATCGCCGGCTATCCGGAGGGATTCGGCGATTTGGATCGGGAGCACCTTGCCGGTCTGCTGCTTGACCTCGCTTCCCATGCCACCTACGTGTCCACCGCAGTGTCGCTCAGCCCCGAGCGGGTACTCCGGTGGATTGCCGAGATGCGGGTGAGAGGTCTCGAGGTTCCGATCGAAGTCGGTCTCCCGGGCGTGGTCCGAATGGACGAGCTACGCCAGCAAGCAGCCGGTACCCCCTACTCCCGGAGGCGAGGCACCGAGTGGTACGACCCGACCCAGTTCGTGGCACAACTCGCCGGATTGCCTGCCGTCGACCGCCTCGACATCGACGGCCTGCGTCTCGAGACGTCGAATCAGATTGAACCAACCGCGGTCTGGCGCCAGGAGATCTACGACCTCGCCAACCAGGCACGGACCGGTCGATCATGAGTGGGTTCCTGGGCCGCTTTCGACGCCGGGGCCGGTCAGATCCGGCCCCGACCTCGCCGCGTGCCAAGCAGGATGCAGATCTCGGGGAGCTGGCGCCGCTGGTTTCGCGCCCTCTGCTCAGCGTGATTCTCGCCCGCGGTGGCACCGGCCAGCTTGAAGGCGACGTAGCCCTCATGGACGCGGGCGGCGTGTCGATGGCCGCCCGGGTCAGCTTCGCGGTATCCCAACTCGGCGATGTGCTCGTGGTGGGGCGGCCAGGAACCTTGGCCGGGGTGGCGGCCGTGCCCTTCTATCGCCGCGACTCCCATACCTCCCTGACCGGTCTCGTGACCGGTATGCGGGCGGCTCTCGATCTCGCCCCGCCCGGCACCAAGCCACTCGTGTTGGTGATTGGAGTTGACCAGCCGTACGTGAGGGTCGACACCCTGCGGTTTCTGCTCGCGTTCGCGGGGGCAAACGAAGCGGTGGTGCCGGTGGACGAATCCGGCAGCCTCCAGGTGACGTGTGCCGTCTATCCCTCGAGCTGGCTGGATCGGGCGCAGCGGATGGACGATGACGATCTGTCAATCGAGGATCTCCTGCATACGGTCAAGGTGCGAAAGATCGGGCCGGACACATGGCGAGGGTGGGGCGAGGATGGGAGGTCCTGGTTCCGGGTGTCATCGGCGGAAACCATGGAAGAGGCCCGGAGCCGGTTTGGGCCCTGAGGGGCCGTCGTAGGCTCCCGGTATGGAACACAATCACGAACTCCAGGCGACGCTTCGGCCGCAGGTGGCGGCCCTGCGGGAACTTATCCCGGATGTGTGGTCGGGATTCGCCCAGCTCCACCAGAGCGCGCTGGCGTCGGGTGAGCTCGACTCGGCCACCAAGGAGCTCATCGCCCTCGCCATTTCAGTGGTGGAGGGGTGCGACGGATGCATCGCCTCCCATGCCCGCGGGGCGGCCCGGAGGGGTGCGACTCGCCAGCAGGTGGCGGAGGCGCTCGGTGTGACTCTGCTCATGGATGGCGGGCCGGCCTCGGTTTACGGACCGCGCGCCTTGGCAGCTTTCGACGAATTCACTGAGGCTACGTAGCTAGCTCACCCGGGGTGGTTTTTCGTCTAAGCTGCCCGCCCTTTGTACCGATACAAAAGGCATGGCAAGGAAAGACTCAGCCGCAGCACCGACGCGCGCCCACCGGTCTAGGCGGGCCCTATTGATCACAACGGTGCTGGCGGTTGTTGCCGTAGTGGTGACGGCGGCGATCTTCGCCTTTTCACGCGGCACCCGTGAGGTTACGGAGAGTGCCCTATCGCTCCACCAGGCCGATGACACCCTCCGAGTCGCCACCGTGGCACGATTCCAGCTCGGGTTCGCGGCTCACCTGGCCGGTCTCGACCGGGAATTCGGCAGTGACTTCTCGGAGGTCCGCCGGCAGTCGGTGGGAGAGGCGGCCGCGGCCCTCGACCAAATCCAGGTCGGGCTCGCCGACCTGGAACGACTCGGCGCCGAAATGGCCATACAAGACGCCGCCCTCCGCTATGCCACCACCGCCGAAGCGATTCTGACGGCCCTCGAGTCCGGTGACTCGCGGGACGCCCAACAGCTGGTGGAATCCGAGCTGCCTGCAGCTTTCGAGGAACTGGCAGCCGGACTCATCGCCGAGCGGGAAGTCCAACTCGACACCGTCAACGAATCGGATCGGTCGACGGCCCTTTGGGGGAACGTGACCCGCTTCTTGTTGGCGGCCGTCATACCACTCCTCATCATCGTGCTCTATCGCGAGATCGTCCGACGTCAGCAACGCCAGGCCGAGCTGGAGATTCGGCTCGACGCCGAGCGCCAGCTGAGCAAGGCCCGTGAGGACTTCATCGCCAACGCCTCTCACGAGCTGCGCACACCGCTCACCAGCATCTACGGCATCGCCCAGCTGCTGCGCGAGGAACCAGGAATGCCCATTCCCGCCGAGGAGATGATCGACATCATCAACAACGAGGCGACCGATCTCAACCGGATGGTCGAAGACTTGCTGACCACTGCTCGCCTGGCCGCCGGGCAGCTCCGCTTCGAGCCGGAGCATGTCGAGACCGAAGGCGAGGTCGACAAGATCATTGGCCCCTTCCAACGCAGCGGCGCCGACGTGACCGCCGACGTCGAGCAGGCCGTCGTCAATGTCGACCGCCTCCGCCAGCAGCAGGTACTTCGAAACCTGGTCTCGAACGCCACCAAGTACGGAGGACCGCGCATTCGCCTGCGCGGCCGGGTCGATGGGCAGTGGTACGAGTGGACGGTGGCCGACGATGGCGACGGGGTACCGCCCGAGCTAGAGGAGCGCCTGTTCCAACGCTTCATTCACCAGCACAGCTTCCAGCAGGCGGTGGCCGGCGGTGTCGGCCTTGGCCTTTCGATTGTGAAGTCGCTGGCGGAGGGCATGGGGGGATCGGTCACTTACCAGAAGACTGCCGCCGAGGTGCGTTTCATCGTCCGGGTTCCGTTGGCCGTCGAGCAGCCCGACATTCTCGAAACCGGAGGTTGGGCGACCGAACCGGTCGAGGGGGCCGCTTGAACCGATTACGCGAAACCGCATGGGTAGAAGGAGGGTCCAGGAACAGAATCTGGGCCCTGCTTGGCGCTTATGCGATGGTGGCCTTGACGGTGGTGACCAGCACCAGCGTCACACCGGCATTGGCAGCCGCACCGGTGTTTCGCGATGTGGCGACCGGCGTGACCACCTCGGGAACGACGCTAACTTTGCCGGTCCCAGCCGGGGCCGTCGCCGGTGATGTGATGCTGGCACAGGTCTCCTATAACGCCTTCGGTCCGACGATCACACCGCCAGGAAGCTGGGCGACCATTCGGGTCGACACCACGAGTGGAGGTATGACCCAGGGCATCTACTGGAAGGTCCATTCGGGCAGCGAACCCCCTTCCTACGACTTCACGCTCAGCTCGGATTTCATGGCCAGCGGGGCCATCGTCGCCTACAGCGGCGTCGACAACTCGTTCCCGATCGATGCGCACAACGGCCAGGGCGTCAACACCGGCTCGACGACGATCACGGCCCCCGCGGTTGCCACCACCGTTGCCGACGCCGTACTCGTGGCGTTCTATGGTGTGCGCGGCCAAAATACCGTGACTCCTCCGGGTTCAATGGTTGAGAGGTGGGACCTCAACACGGCCGGCGGTAACCCCGACCAAAACAACAGCACCAGCGAGGGCGCCGATGAGGTGTTTGTCGTTCCCGGAGTAACTGGCGACCGCGATGCTACAAGCTCGGACGTGGGGCATTACGCAGCTGCGCTGGTGGCTTTGCGGCCGTCCGGAGCCGTCGCCGAATCGGTAGTGCTCGAGGCGATCCAGTCGAACACCGTGACGCTGGCTTCCGGTTCGACGAACGTCCCGGTCGCCATAACCGCCGTCGACACTGCGAAGTCTTTCCTGGTCTTCAGCGTTCGGCACGACAATGTCCAGCCCCAGGACGGCACGGTTTCGGGGCAGATCACGAGTCCCACCAGCTTGACGTTCGATCGGATCGGGACGGGGGGCGATGTGATTATTGAATGGTCCGTGGTCGAATTCTCGAGCGGAGTCACGGTTCAACGGGGCTCGGTTCCGATTGCGAGCACCACAACCGACGTCCCGATCGCTGCCATCAATGACGCGACGAGCTTTCCGATAGTGACCCAGCGAGTCGACGGATCCGTCTTCTCCGACGACGACTTCGTGCGGGCAGAATTGACTAAGGCCTCCAATCTCCAGCTCAACGTCGGGAACTTCACGGCCAGTCAGACGGCCGAGTGGCAGGTCGTCCAGTACAACGACTCGGCGGTCCAGTCCGGCAATGTCTCCTTCGCGGCCGGCGACCCCAGCAAGACTCCGGCGCTCACCTCCGTCGACACCGCTAAGTCGTGGCTGATCTACTCGTATCAATCTGCCGTCGGCTCCACCACCAATATCGGGCAGAAGCTGGTTCGGGGGGTGGTCACCAGTCCCACCCAGCTGACCTTCGATCGCGATCAGACTGGGCAGACGATCGACCTCACCTGGTACCTGGTGGAGTTCACAGACTCGGCGGCTGTACAACACAACTCCGCCGCCTTCGCCGGGGGAGAGGGTCAGCGAGACATCCCCATCGCAGCCGTCGACCCGACGGTTGCCTTCCCGGTCGGCGGATACGCCATGACCGGCGGCAAATCCCCCTACACCGGCGCCGGCAATCCCGGCGTTGGCTGGTTCACGCACGACCTGACCAGCGGGACCAATCTCCAGCTCACCCGCGCCAACACCGCCGACGCCGCCGACGTCGGCTGGTCGGTCGTTCATTGGCCCGGGGTGGTCCGTACCATCTCCGGTCATGTGTTCGAGGACATCGCAGGGGATCTTCTGCCAGGAGAGACGAAAGGCGATCTTGACAACCCCTGGACGAGCGGAGCGACCGTTCATGTCTACACGGATGCCGGGACGGTGGGCACTCCCGATGCGGCCGACACCCCGGTGGCGGGCAGCCCGTTCACCACCGATGGGGCCGGTGCGTTCGCTACCGGCAACTTGACGGCGGGCCCCTACTGGGTGGTGGTGGATTCACAATCGCTGGGCTCGGCTCCCGCGTGGGCAGAGCAGACCTATGGACCGGCCGGCTCGTTGTGTGCCGATGGCCTGGGCGGCACCGGGGGGCCCACGGCCGCCAACGGCTGCTTCGGTGGTCGGCGAGCCAACACCTCAGACGATCTGGCCACCTGGTACACCGGAGCCGAACACATCGCAGGGGTAGACACCACCGGCGGCAGCGTGGCCGATGTCGACTTCGGGTTCTCCTTCAATGCCGTCACCAACACCCGGGGAGGCGATGGGGTGGCCGACCCGGGGGCAACCGGTGCCCAAACTGTGCAGGGCTCTCTCGGGCAATTCATTGAAAACGCCAACGCCATTGGTGGCGCCAACGGCATGCGCTTTGTGCCGGCCGAGCCCACCAACGCCAGCGGGTTGGACGATCTCGCCGTCCTCAACAACTGGTGGCGGGTGGATGTGACGGCTCTGCTTCCCTCCCTGTCTAATGACTTCACAATCATCGACGGCGCAGCGCATAGTCGGGTAGATGGGACGGTGCTGGAGGGAACCGGCGGCGACCCCACACCGGGAACCATTGGCCACGACGGGCCGGTCGGGACCGCGGGGGCCATCGCTTCGATCAATCGACCGGAGCTGGAATTGCTCGGCAATCCCGCTATCACATCGGGGCTGCTGATCGATGCCGATGACGTGACTATTCGCTCGGTAGGGGTTCGAGGATTCAACCGTGGAATCCAGGTTGGCGGCGGCGTACCGCAGCCTGCCCGCCCGCTCATCGAGAACACGATGATCGGAGTCACCCCGGTACTCGTGGCCGACCCGGCCGACGGCATCCGAACCACGTTTGGTTTTCGGGCTTGGACGTCTTCCGACGGCGTGTTTCAGAACAACGTGATGGGCTTCACGGACGGATGGGGGGCCTACATCGAGGCCAACGCAGACTCATGGGTGGCTAACGCCAACTACTTCACGGGAACCGGCCAGACCACCACCACCAATATGGCCCTTTCCATGGGGGGACCCAACGGGACCGCCACCAACAACCTGGTCGAGAATACGCTCAACAGTGGAATCGTCGCCGGCGGTAGCCCGGTGACTCTGGAGAACAACACGGTCCGGTTCGCGGGGCGGCGCGGCATCGCCGCCTCCGGCGACAACGCCACCATCCGTTTCAACCGCGTAGAGAACAGCGGTGAATCGGGGGTGTGGGTGTCCGAGGTAGGTACGGGCGTGCTCATCTCGCAGAACATCTTCGGCGGCAACGACGAGATCGCCATCGAGCTCCGCACGACGGCGCCGCCGTTCGTGGGAATCACACCAAACGACGGCGGCACCGATCCCACCTGGGCCAACATCGGGCTGGACTACCCGGTTATAACGTCGGCGCTCGACACCGGTCCGTCAACCACGGTGGACGGTACTGCCTGCGCCGGGTGCACGATCGAGGTTTATCAGGCCGCCGCCGATCCCGACTTCTCCGATAACACCGATCCGATAGGTGGGACCGGGGTCGATCACGGTGAAGGCATCGCCTATCTCGGTTCCACAGTGGCGGATGGCACCGGCAACTGGAGCTACGTGGATGCTTCGCTCTCGGCCGGGACCGTCATCTCGACCCTCGCCATCGACGCTTCAAACAACACCTCGGAGTTCGGTGAGAACTTCACGGTGACGAGTCCGCCGGGATCGATCACCGGTACCGTCTTCGAGGACATCGACGGAGATCAGCTAGCGGTGGGAGCCATCGGCGACCCCAACAACCCGGGGGCGGCCGGGGTGAGTGTCTACCTCTACAACGATGTCAACGGTGACGGAGCCCCCGATGCCGGCGACACCCTGGCCTCACCGGTCAGCGCCAATCCGGTCACCAGCGACGCGGGAGGGAATTACTCCTTCACCGGCGTCCCCGACGGTGACTATCTGGTGGTGGTCGACTCCCAGACGGTGGTGCCCGACGCCGGAGTCAACGCACCCTATGCCTCATCCCATGCCTGGGCCGAGCAGACCTACGGCGTGGTCGGCGCCTGGTGTGCCGACGGGGTGGGTGGAAGCTACCGGCGCACCGGTGGCGACGGTCCCGGACCCTGCTACGGCGGCCGACGCGCCGGCACCTCCGACGCCGCTCCCGCCGCCGCCCCCACCGGCTCCGAACACGTCACGGCTCTGACGCTGAGTGGCGCCGCGGCCACGGGTATCCACTCCGGGTACAGCTTCAACGTGGTCGCCAACTCCTCCGCCACTACGCAGGCCGTCGACGACGTGCGGTCCGCCCAGGGCTCACTCGATCAGTTCCTGGCCAACGCCAATGCCGTGGCCGGGGCCAATCCGATGCGCTTCGTGCCGGCGGTGCCGGCCAATGACGGCTCCGGTTTGTGGTGGCAGATCGACTACGCCGGCCTCAGCCCGGAGCCGATCCACGATGCAGATACCACCGTCGACGGGACCGCCTATCAACTCGGGTCGGGCGTCTTGGTTCGGGACCAGAACCCTGGCTTCCTCGGCGCCAACGCCGCCGGTGGCCTGCAGGTCGGCACCACCCCGGTCGGGCTTCCCCAGACCGCCAAGCCGGAGCTAGAGGTCAAGAATGGGAGGATTCAGGCGTCGGTGGCCGGCGCCCTGGTCCCTCATCGGCTGAAGGTCGAGGACCTGAGCGCATGGGGGGCGGCCGACGGGATCTGGGTGGCGGCCGGCGCCATTGATGACGTGATGATCCGCCGCAACGTCATCGGCTCCCCGCCGGATGCTTTCGCCGACCCGGGGGCCGCTACGGCCAACTTCGGCGTTCGGGTTCAGAACAGCGGCAGCAACGGGACCATTGCCGACAACCTGATCGGATTCGTCAACCAGGCCGGCATCACCGTGGAGACTGCAACCGATTCCTATACCGTCTCTGGCAACGAGGTGCGCAACACCGGCAGAACCCTGGACAACTGGGACGGCATTCTCGTTTGGGGTGCCAATGCCACCATCTCCGGCAATCTGGTCGACGCCAACAATGCCATCGGAGTCGATGTCAACTCAAGAGATGTTGGCGGCAACCTCATCGAGAACAACACCATCACTGCGTCCGGACAGACCGGCACCCAAACGGCCGGAATTCGGTTCGGCAACGACCAGAACACCGCTCGACTCAACGTGGTGCAAAGCAACGCTGGCCCCGGTGTCCTCGTGTACATGTTCGGTGGAAGTTCCAACTCTGCCACCGGCAACCTCATCTCCCAAAACCAGTTCGGCGGCAACGGCGGGATCGCCATCGATCTGCTCCTGACCGCCACCGGGTTGCACACCGGCGACGGCATCAATACTCCCAACGACGGGCCAAACCCCACCGCCGGCAACCTTGGCCTCGATCATCCGCTCATCTCGCTGGCAGGCGAAAACGCCGGCAGCACCACCGTCACCGGGACTGCCTGCGCCGACTGCACGGTTGAGGTCTACCAGGCGGTGGCCGACGGGGACTTCTCCGACAACACCGACCCGATCGCTGGCACGGGTGTCGACTACGGAGAGGGCGTTGCCTTCCTGGGCAGCGGCGTGGCCGATGCGCTTGGCGACTTCTCCATTGTCGTCACCGGAGTGATCGTTGGTGACGAGGTGACCGCTACCAACATCGACGCCGCCAATAACACTTCCGAATTCGGCCCCAATGTGACGGTGGTGGACGCAAACCAGCCGCCGGTATTGGATCCGGTGGGTGACCAGGTGGTGGATGAGCTCACCCTGCTGAGTTTTACGGCGACTGCTTCGGATCCAAACGTCGGCGACACGTTGACGTTTAGTTTGGCGGGGGTGGTGCCGGCGGGAGCAAGCATTACTGCGGGTGGAGCCTTCTCGTGGACTCCGACCGAGGCGCAGGGTCCGGGTGGTTACACCTTTGATGTGGTGGTGACCGACGACGGGGCGGGGCCGTTGTCGGATTCAGAGACCATCACTGTGACCGTCAACGAGACCGACTTCACGCAAGTCGCCGTGGGCCTCGAAACGAGCGGAAACAAGGATGGGGGCCTTGCCTGGGGCGATTTCAACGAGGACGGATGCCTCGACGCGTTGGTGAACACGCTCAATGCCTCCGCGCCGGACCAGTGGACCCGGCTCTATCGGAGTGACTGCGATCCGGTAGACCCAACGTTTTCCGATGTCACCCCGGCTCTCGCTAACGGTCTCCAGGCCAACCAGACCGAGCGCAGCTCATTGTGGGGTGATCTCAACAACGACGGCCTGCTCGACATCCTGGTCAACGGCGACTCCCTGATCGAGATGTACTTCAACAACGGATCTGGCTCGGGCTACTCGTTCGGTACGGCAGGAGCGCCCAATGTGTCGGTGACGAGTCTGGGCGGAGGCATGAATGTCGAGGGCCTGGCGATCATCGACTACGACGCTGATGGTGATCTCGACGTCATGGTCGATAACCACGCCTTTGGCATCGACATCCTGCAGAACGACGGAACCGGCGGTTTCACCCACGTCACGCCAAACGGAGACCCCTTCTCTATCGGGCTCCCCGAAGCCGCTCTTTCGGGCGACTACTCGGCCGCCACGGACTACGACGGCGATGGGGATGTCGACCTCCTAGCCCGGAAGGAAGGTTTGGCTGATCTGTGGGTCAACGATGGGGGCACATTCAGTGCAAACGCTTTCGACCAGGACGCGGCCAACGGCAACAAGGGTGGGGCAGCATTCTGCGACTTCGACAACGATGGTGATTTCGATCTCTTCTGGACGGACAACGATCCGAACCAGGTGTGGCGCAACGACGGCGGCACGCTGGCACCGACCGGAGAGCCGGCAGGTGCTCCCGCGTCGGGCGTAGACGATGTGGTCTGTGGCGACTACGACAACGACGGCCGGGTCGACCTGTTCCTGACCACCGACGCCGGTGCGGACCTGCTCTACCCCAATACCTCGACGGGACCAGGTGTCATTTCATTCGGCGCCAGCATCGACGTCGGAGCCGGAGATGGCGAGGCCGCGGCCTTCGGTGATTACGACCGCGACGGTGACGTCGACTTGCTCATCAGTCGCAAGGGGGCTGCCAATGAGCTGTGGCGAAACGACGCGACGCAGACCGGCGATGTCGACTACCTGGTCGTGCGTGCACTTCACGACCTGGGAGGAAGTCAACGCGACGCCATCGGGGCGACAGTTCGCGTCAACGACTGCAGCGCGGCCCTCGTGGGAGGAATTAGGGAGATCAACGGCGGCCGGGGCCACGGCACTCAGTCTCCCGCCTATCTCCACCTCGGTCTCGTCAACGGATCGGCCGTTCCCTACGTGCTGCGTGTCACGTTTGTCACCGGAGAGGTAGTGGAGAAGTCGGTGATCCCAAACAGCCTCGGTCCCGGCTATCGCCTCGTTGAGATCACCAATACGGACGCTGATGATCTGAGCGCGTGCAATCAGCCCCCCGTGTTGGATCCGGTGGGTGACAAGTCGGTGGATGAGTTGGCGTTGTTGTCGTTCACGGCCACCGCGAGCGATCCCGATGTGGGGAACACGTTGGTTTTTTCTTTGGCGGGGGTTGTTCCGGTGGGGGCGTCGATTACTCCGGGGGGTGCGTTCTCTTGGACGCCTTCTGAGGCGCAGGGTCCGGGTGGTTACACCTTTGATGTGGTGGTGACCGATGATGGGACTCCCGTCCTCAACGATTCGGAGACCATCACGGTGACGGTTGGTGAGGTGAATCTGGCTCCGGTGTTGGATCCGGTGGGGGATCGGAGTGTTGATGAGTTGGTGAGTTTGACGTTTGGTGCGACGGCTTCTGATCCGGATACGCCGGCTAACGCGTTG
>CAMYMH010000056.1:0-25244 GCA_947259275.1 uncultured Acidimicrobiaceae bacterium
GCCCGAGGTCGTCGACGTCCCGGACCCGGGTCCGGATGAGGTCCTCATCGGGGTGATGGCCGCGGGTATCAACTTCAACAACGTGTGGGCTGCGCGCGGGCTCCCCATCGACGTGATCGCAGTCCGCCAGAAGTCGGGTGAACCATACGACTTTCACATCGGCGGGAGCGATACCTCGGGGGTCGTCTATGCCATCGGCCGCGACGTCAAAGGCATCTCGGTGGGGGACGAGGTGGTGACCCATCCCGGATGGTGGGATCCGGCGGACCCGGCCATCGCGGCCGGTAAGGACCCGATGATTGCGCCGTCGGCCGCCATCTGGGGATACAACACCAACTTCGGTTCCTTCGGTCAATTCTGCGTTGCCCAATCCCATCAGGTGATGGCGAAGGCTCCCCAGCTGACGTGGGAGGAGGCCGCCGCCCCCACCCTGGTCGGCACTACTGCGTACCGGATGTTGTTCGGATGGGAAGGCAACCGCCTCCAGGACGGCGATGTGGTTCTCGTCTGGGGCGGGTCCGGCGGCCTCGGTACCCAGGCCATCCAGCTCACGGTTGCTCACGGCGGTCGGGCAGTGGCGGTGGTCTCGAGCGACGAGCGGGGTGAGTACTGCCAGCAGCTCGGAGCCGTCGGCTATGTCAACCGCAAGGACTTCGACCATTGGGGCGTACCTCCACACTGGACCGACGCCGCCGGCCAGCGTGAGTGGATGACCGGGTGCCGGGCCTTCGGCAAGGCGGTGTGGGAGCAACTGGGGGAGCGGCGCAATCCCGACATCGTTTTCGAGCATCCGGGTGAGGCGACCGTTCCGACCAGTATCTTCTTGTGCGAGCCGGGCGGAATGGTCGTCATCTGTGCGGGGACGACCGGGTACACCGCGGTCGCCGACCTGCGCTACCACTGGGTGCGGCAGAAGCGCCTGCAGGGTTCGCATGGAACCAACGACGAACAGGCCCTGGCGTACAACCAGCTGGTGATCGACGGCAAGCTCGACCCCTGTGTCGGCGATGTGTTCTCGTTCGAGGATATCGGCGAGGCGCACCACCAGATGGAGGCAGGCCTCGGTGGGTTCGGGAACCGGGTGGCGCTGGTCGGTGCCCCCGAACCCGGGCTCGGTAGCAGCTGAGCGGCCGCGCCGGTCGGCACGGCCTGAAGTGAGTGATTGACCTGCCGGCGGTCCGGCGACTGGTACGGTTGGCCGATGGGAAAGACAGTTTCCAACCTCCTGGCCGCTAAGGGCACCGATGTCTCCTCAATCGATGCCGATGCCAGCGTGTACGAGGCTCTCCAACTCATGGCCGAAAAGGACCTGGGAGCGCTGGTCGTTCTGGAGGACGGGGAGCTGGCCGGGATCGTGTCGGAACGCGACTACGCCCGCAAGGTGATTCTGCTCGACCGCGGGTCGCGGGAGACCAAGATCGGCGAGATCATGACCCGCGACCTCATCTCGGTGACGCCGACCCACACGGTGGTCGAGTGCATGGAGCTGATGACCCAACATCACATCCGTCACCTGCCCGTCATCGTGGATGGAGCGCTGGGCGGGATTGTCTCCATCGGCGACGTGGTGAAAGGCGTTATCGGCGAGCAAGAGGCGCTCATCATTCAGCTCGAGCAGTACATCACCAGCTGATCTTGCGAAGGAGCTCCCGGAGCGCCGATCGAGAGGGTGCCGTAGGGTGGTCGGACGAGCGCCGCGATGAAGGAGCACAGTGGAACTAGGAGCATTCTCGGTCAGTCTCGCCGTCAAGGACATGGCCGCCTCACGCGAGTTCTACGAGAAACTCGGGTTCAGCATGGTTGCCGGCGACGGTACGACCTGGACCATCGTCGCCAACGGAACGGTGGCCATTGGTCTGTTCTACGGCATGTTCGATGCCAACATCCTGACGTTCAACCCGGGCTGGACCGGCCTCGGCCGGCCGGCGGATGAGTTCACCGACGTCAGAGAGCTCAGCGCCCAGCTGACCGCGCTCGGTCTGGAGCCAAGCGACGACACGTCTGCCGAGACCCCGAGCGGGCCTGCCAGCTTCATGCTCACCGACCCCGACGGCAACGTGATCCTGTTCGACCAACACGTTTAGATCTTGGGGAGCTTGAATCCCGACTTGTCGACGACGAAGTCGCGCGCCTCGGCCGCCATCCGCCGCACGGCCGGCCAGTCGACATGAAGGAGCTGGCCGTGACGCTTCATCACTCGCCCATTGATGAGAACGGTGTCGACGTTCCCGGTGTCCATGCCGGCCACCACAGCAGTGGCCGATCCAGCAGGTCAAGCCCGCCGGTTCAGCCGGGCAAGCCCCGCTCAGGGTCGGCTATCGAGGTCCGCCTGGGAAGTGTGCAGGATGCACGAGGTCATGTGGCCTACGTCGACGTCCTCCAGCCGGACCCGATCGACCTCCTCGAACCGAATCCTCAGCTCGGGCCCATCCTGGTCCAGTTCGACCAGCGCCGCCCTCATCGCATCCGGAATGGCAGCACTCGCGAGGAGCGACTCTGCCTCGGCGGCTGTGCCAGGCTCCGCGAAGCGCAGCACGCTTTCGAAGTCTGATGACCGCTCCACGCCGCCCAAGCCTTCCAGGATCGTTGAGTTGTCGGACAACCAGGCGACCGCGTCATCCACCTCCCAACCGCAGCGGGGGGTGGCCACCGGGCACCGGGTGTGGAATTTGCAGCCGCGGGGAGGCCGGGCGGGATCGGGCACGGTTCCTTCCAAACCCCGCATCTCCGCCTCCTCGTCGCCCTCCAGGAGGTCGGGATTAGCTGCCAAGAGCGCTTCGGTGTAGGGATGGCGGGGCGAAGCGAAGAGCTCTTGGGCTCCCGCCCGCTCCATCACCTCGCCCACGTACATGACGACGATCTCGTCGCTCATCAGCCGGACCACTCCCAGGTCGTGGGTAATGAAGAGGTAGGTCAGTCCCCGATCTTGCTGGAGCTTATGGAGAAGGTTGAGGATCTGGGATTGCACAGAAACGTCGAGGGCACTGGTGGGCTCGTCGAGCACGATGAACTCGGGATCGAGCGCCAGCGCTCGAGCGATCGAGATCCGCTGACGCTGCCCACCGGAGAATTGGTGCGGATACCGGTAGAGGTGCTGTCTTCCCAGCCCGACACTCTCGAGCAGCTCAACCACCCGTTCCGTCAAGTCCGTTCCCGACGCCTCTTTGTAGACGCGTAACGGCCGGCCAACGATGTCCTTGACCAAGTGACGCGGGTTGAGCGAACTGAACGCGTCCTGAAACACGAACTGGCAGTTGCGGCGGTAGGTGCGCCACGTCTCACCCTTCAGCCGGTCGATGCGATGGGCGCGTTCAATGCTCTCGACCTTGGCTTGCTGCTCCGAGGTCTGGCGGTCTTGGCCAACGGCGTCCATCTCATCCAGGAACATGCGGTCCGCCTCAGAGAGCCGGAAGTAGATACCGCCCCCGGTGGTATCGGTGAGCCCGGCAATGCACCGCCCCAGCGTGGTCTTGCCGCATCCGCTCTCACCGACCAGGCCGAGCGTCTGCCCCTGTCTAATCTCGAAACTCACGCCGTCGACAGCCCGAACATGGCCCACGATCTGCTGGAGGACGCCTTCCCGAACCGGGAAGTACTTCTTGACTCCCCGCAGCGTGATGACGGGGCGCTCCTCAGCCCGGGTGGCGGCTCCGACCGGGTCGTCACGTAGATTCGTCATGGGGCATCCCGGTCGAGACGGGGAAGCTGGTCGGCAGCCACCCCGAGCTCGTCGGGAGAGGCGTAGCCGTGACAGGCAACCGGCCGCAGGCCGGGGCGGGCAACCAGGGGAGGATCGAGACGGCCGCAGAGATCGGTGGCATAGGAGCAACGGGTGTGGAAGCGGCAGGCGGGTTGGGGATCGATCAGCTCCGGGACGGTCCCATCTATGACCGCCAGTTCTCCCCGCTGGTGGGCGAGGGAGGGGATGGCCGCCAGGAGGCCCCGGGTGTAGGGGTGGAGCGGATCGTGGAACACATGCCGTGTTTGGCCTATCTCGGCGATGCGGCCGGCGTACATCACTGCGATCCGGTCACAGATTCGCCGCACGAGCGAGAGATCGTGGCTTATGTACAGAACTGAAGTCTGATGACGGAGCTGTAGCTCACGGATCAGCTCCATGATCCGCGCTTGGATGGTGACGTCGAGTGCCGTAGTGGGCTCGTCGGCGATGAGGAGATCCGGGTTGCAGGCCAACGCCTGGGCGATCATGACCCGCTGCTTCATTCCCCCGGAGAGCTCGTGCGGATAGCTGGTCATGATCTTGCGAGGATTGGGGATCTGGGTTTCGGCCAGCGCATCGCCCACCAGGTCGTCGACTCTCTTCCGGAGACGTCTAGCCGGCGAGCGGAGGGGGGGAACCTTGAACGCCAGCCACTCGAGCTTGCCGGAGCGTTGCCCGGCGGCCCGGCGGATCGGCCGCGGTGGTGTTCCGTTCCAGCCGTCGAGCAGGTCCTCGCTGCGGTGTTGGTAAAAGACCTCGGCGACTTGCTCGCGGATCGAGAGGGCCGGGTTGAGGGCCTTGCCGGGGTCCTGAAAGATCATGGCGATGCGGTTTCCACGAATGTCCCGCATCTGCGACGCCGGCACCTGGAGCAGGTCGACCGGAGAGCCACCGGTCTGTCTGGCTTCCTTTGACCAAAAATGGATGCGGCCACCGGCGTAGGTGCCGGGCGGCACTGGTATGAGCCGGAGAAAGGAGCGGGCGGTGACACTCTTGCCGCAACCCGTCTCTCCGACCAGACCGAGGCTTTCTCCGTCGAAGATGTCGAACGAGACGCCATCGACGGCATGGAGTCTCCCGGCTTTCGTGTCAAAATGAATCCGCAGCTCCTCGACCGAGGCAACCCGGGAGGCGGTCTTATCGCTCAGGGGCGCAGCCGCCGGAGCCGTCACCGACCCTCAGTTCGAGGATCGAGGACGTCACGCAGACCGTCGCCGAACAGGTTGAACGCCAGGGCCCACAAGAACACCATGGCGCCGGGTATGGTTGATGCCCACCAGCGGCCGGCGGAGATGCCCGCCTGCCCCTCGCTCACCAATACGCCCCACTCGGCCAGACCTGCTTCGGCGAGACCGATGAAGCTGAGGGTGGCGGCAACGAGGACGATGTTGCCCATATCGAGGGTGGCTTGCACCACCACCGGCGTAACGGAATTGGGGAGGACGTCTTTCCGGTAGATGTTGAGCTTCGAGTCGCCAATCACCCGGGCGGAATCGACGTATTCATTGTGCTTCACGTGGATGATCTGGCCCCGAATGATCCGGGCGTACTTCACCCAGAACACCACCGTGAGAGCGAAGATGATGTTGCCAAACGATGGTCCCAGCACGGCGGCGATGGCGAGGGCAAAGATCAACTCGGGAATGGCGAGCAACACATCGACGAGGCGCATGATGATCTCGTCTACCTTGCCGCCTATGAACCCGGCGATGCTGCCCATGATGGTGCCTACCACCATCGTGATCCCCACCACGATCACCGACAGTCGGAGGGAAGTGCGGGCTCCCCACACCACTCCGTACAGCACGTCGCCACCCGTCGACGTGGTGCCGAGAAGATGGCCGGGGGTTCCCGGCGGTTCGTTGATGGCTCCCCAGTCCCTCGGCATCTGATAGGCGTCGGGAGTGTTGGCCTCGGTGATGATCGGCGCCATCAAGGCCATCAGCAGCAGGCTGGCGATGATCACCAGACCTATCGTGGTGGTGGGGTTGCGGAGAACCTCCTTGGTGATCTCGCCGAAACGGCGGACGCGGATCGCCAGTGGCCCGGAAGGGGAGGAGGCAGGAGGGCGGCGGGCGGCGGCTTCGACCATGGGTCAGCTTCCCAGGACGACGCGGCGGTCGAGATAGGCGTAGACGACATCGACGACCAGGTTGACGACGAGGAAGAGAATGCTCGTGAACAGGACGTAGGCCATGATCGTCGCCTGGTCACCGCGCAGCACCGCATCGGCCATCCAGCGGCCCATTCCCGGCCAGATGAAGATGATCTCGACCACAACGCTGCCTTGGAGCAAGAAGCCGAAACCGAGCCCGATGACGGTCACGGTGGGGATGAGAGCGTTGCGTCGAGCGTGGCGGCGAAGAACCAGGCGCTCCGGCAGTCCCTTGGCCCGGGCAGCATCCACGTAGTCCTCGTTGAGCTCCTCGGCCAATGACGAGCGCATCATACGGGTGATGATGGCGGTCGCCCCGTAGCCCAGCGTGACCGCCGGCAATATCAGGTGCCAGATCGCGTCGCGGAACGCAGTGAAACTACCGGCCAACAGCGCATCGAGCGTGTAGACCCCGGTGGGATGGGAGATCGATTCGAAGATCTCGGGTTCGGAGCGGCCCACCGGGAACCAACCAAGGTTCACCCAGAAGATGATGAGGAGCACTATGGCAAACCAGAAGATGGGCGTGGCTGCCCCGCTGATGGCGAACACACGGGTGAGGTGGTCGGGGAGGCGGTTGCGCCTCGCTCCCGCGAAGGTGCCGAGGGCGATTCCGAGCGATACTGCCACGATCGCCGACGCCACCGACAACTCGAGGGTGGCGGCCAGGCGCTTGGGCAGGACGTCCATTACCGGAGCCGCCAAGACGCCGGAGTATCCCAGATCACCCCGCAGCACCCCTCCCGCCCAGGCGAAGTACTGCTCTGGAAGCGAGTCGTTGAGACCGTAGCGCTCCTCGATCTGCGCTACCTCGTCGGGCGTCATCTCGTGCTCGAGGTAGATGGCGATGGGATTGCCGCCCACCCGACCGAGGGTGAAGACGATGAGCGAAGTCCCCACCAGGATGAGCGGGAGGATCATCACCCGCCGGATGATGTACTCACGAATCTGCATGGCCGGGCTCTACCCCGCTCCGTCGTTCATTGCTGTTCCCTATATGTGTGCGCCCGACCTTACCGGCCGGGCGCACACCAGGTGGTCGTTGGCTACTTGTCGAAGAGCGCGAACTTCAGGCTGGGCCGCGGCCACAGCGGATTCATCGTGAAGTTCTGCACCCAACTCCGGTGGGCCATGAGGGCTTTCTCGTTGCCGGGAATCACCCACATCGGGTCGTCGAACAGCAGCTGGGTGAGCTCCTGGTAGATCTCGACCCGCCGGTCGGTGTCCACCGACACGGCGGCCTCCTCGATGAGGGCGGCGATGCCGTCGGCGTCCTGATAGCCGTTGCGGAACTTGTGAACGTCGCCCCACTCACCATCCGGATGGATGTAGGCCGCGAACAGCGCAGCCGGGTCGGCGAAGGGATCGGCATTCTTGATCCAGGTCGCGTACTCGAATGGGACCGCGGCGTGGGCATCGTCGAACTGCACCTCCACCACCGCCGCCACGTTGATACGGAAGTTGGGGTTGAGGCTTTCCAGCGAGTCCTTGAGGACGAGGCCGGCCACCTCAAAGATGCCGCCCTCCTCGACCAGCACCGTCATCTCGAACCCGTCATCCCACCATCCGGCCTCGGTGAACAGCCGCTCGGCCTCTGCCAGGTCGGTCTCGAACCGGGGCAGCGAGTCGTCGTAAGCAAGCATGCCCTGCGGCAGATAGTGGGGAACGACACCGCCCTGACCACTGAGGCCTCCCTCGACGAAGTTGTCGTAGTTGAAGGCGTAGTTGAACGCCCGCCGGACCCTGGGGTCGTGGAAGAAGTCGGCCGGGACCGTGTCCCCGTCCGGCAGCAGGTCTTCCCGGATGTCGAGGTTGAGACCGATGTGAACCGGCTCGAGCAACCATCCCTCCGCGAAGATGGTCACGCCCTCGGCACCTTCGATATCGGTCACGAAGGTCGGGTCGGTCTCAATCGAGTCGAAGTCACCGGCCCGCAGTCCGAGCGTTCGCACGTCGTCGTCCGGAACCTGCTCGATGCGCACGTCGAGCTTGGCGGGTTCGCCCCAGTAGTCGTCGAACACATCGAGTTGGATGTTCTCGCCCCGGTTCCAGGCGCCGAGGGTGTAGGGACCGCTCCCGATGACGTCGCTCGAGAAGAACTCGTTCGGCTGACCGGCGACTACGCCACCGTTGGCCTCGACCCCTTCTTGACTCACGATCGAGGCCACTGCAGCCGTGACGACCGAGTTGAGGAAGGCGGCGTTGCGGTCCTTGAGGGTCACCACGAAGTTGTTGCCGTCGACGCTGGTGCTGTCGACGAGATCGGCGAGGATGCTGCTGTTGCCCTCGGGCAAGTCCATCTCCAATGCACGATCCCAGGAGAACTTGACCACGTCGGCGGTCAGGGTGCTGCCGTCGTGGAACGTCACACCCTCACGAATCGGGAAGGTGTAAGTGAGCCCATCGGCGGAGATGCCTCCGTTCTCCACGGTGGGAACTGCTGTCGAAAGCCCGGGAATGAGATCCGGCCCACCTGGCCCGATTTCCACCAGACGATCGTAGGTCTGCAGGATGATCGTCTCCCCGGCTTCACCAGCCGCAACTCCCGCCGGGTCGAGGCTGAGCGGGTCGTCGTCGGCGGCGTGGACGTAGACACCTGGATTGTTGACGTCGTCGTCCGGGGGCGCGGTGGTGTCGGTCGATGGCGCCGTGGTATCGGTCGATGGCGCCGTCGTGTCACTGCTCGGTGCCGTAGTTGCACTGGGTGCCGAGGTCTCGGTTGAGTCGTCGCTCGAGCAGGCGGCCGCCACCAGCGACAGCACCACTGCGACGATCAACAGAAGGTGAAAGCGGCTAAATCGGTTGGTTCGGGTCCTCATACTGGTCCTCCCAGGCCTTGGCTGTGTGCAACTGCCACAGCCATGCAATCGTTTGCGACACGTTGGGAGGAAATTAGACCGCTCGCGGCTGGCTGTCAACACGCTCGGAACGGACCGGAGCGGTTCTCGGTCGCGCCGCCGTCTCAGCCGACGGTCGGCGCCACATCCAGCTGGCGGAGCAATCCGAGCTCGTCGCCGAAATACCAGGCTTCAGTGATGAGGTCCCCCTCGACCCTCCACAGCGCCGCCTCGATGGTGTCGATTGGCTTGCCGGTGGGTGGGATCCCGTAGATTGTGCCGGTGTGGGTCCCGACAATGCGGAAGATGCCCCACACCTTGTCGTCCTTGGCGGTCAGCTCGATGAGGATGTTCTTCCGATCGGCAATCGACTCGTCGTCCATCCCGGCGGCGCCCTCCATGCCGAACAGCTCGCCAATGTGGCTGAAGCCGGCCCGGTGCCGCACGAAGTCGGGTGCCAGGAAGGGGCCTCGCTCCGACACTCGGGCGGCCCGGTAGCGGGTCACCAGGTCGAGATTGGCCGCCTCCTGCTCGGTGCAGGTGCATGTGACCGGTCCAAACAGTGAGATGTGCTCGTGATCTTGCATCCCCCAACCTTCTGATGGCGTATCTGTCATCTTCGCGGAAATGCCGATGGCTTGGGATGTTGGATCGTCAGCTACCTCTGGGGCGGGATGACGGGCACCAGGAGGTAGGGCTCATGGCCGCCACCGGCGTGCAACGTTACCCGGCCCCCGAAGAGATCCATTGGCCGGTTGTCCGGGTCGTTGTGGGTCATGCCGCCCGTGCCGCGGGTGGCGTAGTGGAACCGCTGAGCAAACTCCCC
Organism: uncultured Acidimicrobiaceae bacterium; assembly: GCA_947259275.1. GTDB lineage: Bacteria > Actinomycetota > Acidimicrobiia > Spongiisociales > SHLN01 > SHLN01. Next base: position 9,540 of record CAMYMH010000056.1, read on the forward strand.
CAGTTCACCTTCGTATTCGTAGTCCTTGCCGCGGACCGTCAGCGCCAGACGCCAACCGGCCGGGATCACGATGCACGAAGGCACGATCTCGACTTCGCATTCGTACACCTCGCCGGGTGTCAGCGGCTCGACCCGGTCGTGGGCGTGGTACGGCCGGTAAGGCAGGCTCCGGTCCGGGTCGAGGGCGCGGTGTGAAGCGCGCAGCCACCCGTTGGCGATCGGGGTGTTGGGGTCGGTTGAGCCCATGAAAGTGACTTCGGCGCCGTCCGGGTCGAAGACCCGCACGATGAGAAACAGGTCGGCGTCCTCGGTCCCCGAGGAGACGAACAACTTGGCTGCCATCGGGCCGGTGATCTCGGTCTCCGCTTGGAATGGGGGCAGCCAGAAGGTGACGCCTTCGCCGAGCGCCTCGTATTCAACTGCAGTTTCCCGGGTGGGCGGCTCGTATGAGAGCGTCCGATCGGACGGGTGAAGGTACAGCCTCGTCCACTCGGTGCGGGCCAGCGGCCATTCGTTCTCGTATCGGAGGAGGAACTTCTCTCCTGGGTAGCGGACATTGAGCATGACCGGCGCGGTGGCATCCCAGCCGTTGTCGATGTCCTTGAGGAAGTGGTCGAAGAATCGCTTCTGCAGGTCGAGGCCGTAGCCGCTGGAGAACAATGACCAATGGGAGTCGCCGTGGACCTCCAGCCACTTCTGTTGGGAGGCGGCCTCGTCGAACCCGTTGAAGTTGCCTCGCGGGTGAATACCCTGGCCGCCCCAGTTGGCGCATGACAGCAGCGGAACTGTCACGAGCGAGAGGTCGGCGGATCGTGAGCGGTGCCACTGGTCGTCGAGTGGATGCTTCTTCAGCTCCTCATAGGCATTTAGCCGGTTGGCAGCAAGCTCCTCATCCGACAGTGTGATCGGGCCGGCCGCCGACTCTCCGGTGTTCGGGTTCTGGCGCGCTTTGTCGCCGCGACCGTATTGAACGTTGACCACCTGGACCTTCGACCACAGCTCTTGAAACTGGCTGAGGATGCCGCCGTGGTAGCCGGAGTCCCGGTAAGTGTCGTTGGCTCCTTCCCAGGGGATGATGGCGGCGAGATGCGGGGGGTGCAGGCCGGCGACCCGCCACTGGTTCCTGGCGTAGTAGGAGATGCCGAGCATCCCCACCTTGCCGTTACTCCAGTCGGCGGTGCCCGCCCATTCGATGCACTGGTAGATGTCCTCGATTTCCCGAGGCGAGTTCGGGTCCATGAGGCCGGGGGACCAGCCGGCGCCGCGCGAATCCACCCGCACGCACACGTATCCGTGGGGGATCCAGCGCTCCGGGTCGGTCACCTCCCAGTTCTGGTACTTGTTGGTCGATCCTTCGAGGATCTCGGGATGATCCGCCACCATCTTCCCCCACTGGTGGGGGTAACCCTCCTGGTAGGCGATCCCTTTGGCGTAGATGCCATAGGTCAGAATCACCGGGTACCGGCCGTCTTCGACGGGGCGGAAGACATCGGCTCGCAAAACCGTTCCGTCGTCCATCGGGATCGGCTGGTGCCACGTGATGCGCATCCCATCCGCTACCTCAGTGCGCGCCTCCACCTCCGGCTGGTCCATCGACCCTTTCGATACCATCACGCTTGCAGACTAGAGGCGAAGCGACCGGGCCCCATCGCTGCCCGTGGCAGCCCACCGCCGAGTCCCCAGCGGTCGCCGCGATCTGCCAACCTTTGGTCTCACGCACGAGTGGACGTTCGATCACTTCATGCCGATTCGGGGTGATATCAGGCGGACCATGCCTCGAGGGCTGGGTGCTGCTGTCGGCGCTGGCATCGATCACCTCCAGTTTGCGGCTCGGGGTGATGGTCACCGGCAACACCTACCGGCACCCGGCGGTGCTGGCCAACATGGCGGCGACGCTGGACGTCGTCTCCGATGGTCGGCTCGACCTGGGAATCGGAGCCGGCTGGTTCGCCCCCGAGCACGAGGCCTATGGCATCGAGCTTCCGTCCCTCAAGGAGCGATGCGACCGCTTCGACGAGGCGGTCGAGGTGATCCACCTCCTGCTGACGGAGGACACCGCCGACTTCGAGAGCGACCACTACCGGCTGCAGTCGGCCCGCTGCGAACCGAAGCCGGTGCAGCGGCCACGCCCCCCACTCGTCATCGGCGCGGGAGGGGAGAAGCGAACCCTGCAGACCACTGCACGTTGGGCGGACCACTGGAACGCTCCCGGCATGGACTTCGACCTCGAATCGTTCCGCCACAAGGCGGGGGTGCTGGCCTCGTGGTGTGATACTGTCGGCCGCCCATCCGACGCCATCGAAAAGTCGATCCAATTCAATGCGGGCGATCCCGCTTCCCTGCCCGAACGGCTCGACCGGGCCAGCGAGGCCGGGGTGGATCACTCCATTATCGCCCTGCGTGCACCCCATCGTGTGTCTGAGTTGGTACTCAGCAGCTCAGATCGCAGCCTCTCGCATCCGCTCCATTAGACGCTCGTCTGGCTCCAGCAGGTAGACACCTCCCAGTACCCGGTCGGTGGCATACACCATGCCGGCGGCGTCGACGAACACATCGTTGATCTGGACATCCTCCTGCCCGAGTGGAGTCTCCGGGATCCAGTGGGCGATTTCGACCGGATGTACGGGGTCGGCCAGGTCGTAGACCCGCAGCCCGGCATTGAAGTAGGTGACAAACACAATCTCTTCGCTCACGTAGCTACCCGGTCGATTCTCGTGCAGACAATGGGCACCGAAGCGCAGGCCCCGCTCACAGAAATCACCTTCCGGGGCCGGGCAGATGGCCACCACCCGCGGGTCGAGCTCATCTGACACGTCAACCACCCTGACCAGGTGGGGCCCGCCCTCACAACGGTTCATGATTGCCTCGTCGGTGGTCACCACCAGGTTGCGGCCGGGCAGTGGTAAGCACGTGTGGCTCTCGCCGCCCGGGGTCCAATCCAGCGTCGAAACCGTTCGTGGATTGGCAACATCCGAGATGTCGACGATCGACATGCCACGGTCCCACATGCCAACGTAGGCGCGCGATCCGTGAACCAACGCATGGTGAATGGGCCGGGCGTCGGCCGGCCCGGCGGTCCCTTCCACCCCGGGACGAGGTGTCCACCAGCGACCCGCTTCCACCGGCCTTTCCGGGTCGGCCATATCTACTATCACGAGGATCCGACCGAGGAAGCCGTCGGGGGTGGCCGATAGGTATGCATAGTCGCCGCCGGTCCACCAGATGCGATGGACGCCGATTCCCCCCGAGTCGAAATGCCCGATCCGCGCCGGAGCAAAGGGGTCATCGAGACTGTAAACCGCCATCCCCGCGGTGAAGGGCTCGCCTCCGCGAAACTGTTCCTCATTGACCAACAGCAAACCTTCGGCCACTTGCACCTTGTGGGAGTGGCTACCCGCCGGGGCCTCCCATTGAGCAACCAGATTCGGATCAGATGGATCGCTGACGTCCAGGATGCTGGTGCCCATCCCGCTCGAACCGAGATGGCCCACGTAGAGAGCATCGCCTTCCCGCATAACCTGCATCCCGTCACCGAAGCCGTTCAAATCCGAATGCCCAACGACTCGCAAACCATCGATATCGGCCGGTCTGTTCACAAGGGTCAGCCTCCTAGGTTCCGTCTCTTACGGTCCACCCGTCTAGCCTGAGATGCAGGTTACCGCCAGCCCGAAGAGGTACCCGATGCCGACTCCAACCGACCTTCCTCTCGTACCGAGCGAAGACCCCTTCGTGATCCAACACGGCGGCTTTTACCGCCGCTGGTTCTCGATGATCGACGACCTCGAAGTGCTTGAAACGACCGTTGCCTCGCTGACAGCCACCACAGAAGATGCTTGGGTGCCGGTGTGGCGAGGAGTCGGCCGGCGGTACGAGGAGGAGGGAGATCGCCTTGCCCAAGCCGGAGAATTCGAGAGTGCCCGCCGTGCCTACCTGCAGGCCAAGACCTTCTACGCCATCGGCCGCTTTCCCGGAGAGATCACTCCCGTCAAGGCTGCGGTCAGCGCCGAGTGTGCCGAGGCCTACCGCAAGGCCTGTCAATACCTCGACCCGCCGCTCGAGGTGGCTGAGGTCGAGTGCGACGGACAGACGATCCGAACCCACTTCCGGGCACCGGCGGGCTCAGACGCCGGCAACCCCGGCCCGGCCGTGCTCATCATGTGCGGGGCCGACGTGTTCAAGGAAGACCGCGGCTGGGCCGGGGAGCTGGCTCTCGAACACGGCCTGGCGTCGCTGGTCATGGATGGCCCGGGCACCGGTGAGAACCCGTTCCCGTGGGATCCGTCGTCGGTCAAGGCGTGGATGGCAGCGGTCGACTACCTGGCCGCCCGGCCCGAAGTCGACGCCGACCGCATCGCCGCCTTCGGGATCAGCCGGGGCGGCTACTCCGTGATGCAGCTGGCCGGGGCGTACCCGGAGAAGGTGGGGGCGGTGGTGGCGATTGCCGGACATCCGTTCGGCTACCGGATGCCGGACGAGGAGCTCGACGCCCTGGTGGAGGCGCACAACCGCCGTTCGGAGTTCGTCTTCGGCGAGCCGGGGGGCCCGCCCTCGTTCCCGACCTGGTCACGTGAGAAGGAACAGGAGATCTTCTCACGCTGGGCCCTCTCGGAGCTCGGGATCCTGGATAACATCACCCAGCCGGTCCTCATGATCAACGGCAAGCTGGACCACCTGGCGCCCATCGGCAACATCTACTTCATGCTCGAGAATGGTCCCCCCACCGGGCGGGAAGCTCGCGTGTACGCCGATGCAGGCCACTGTGCTTTCAAGTACCAGCCGGAGTGGGGACCCGCCTCGTTCCGGTGGATCAGGGAGAAGGTCGGCTAGCTCTCTGTGGGATCAACCGGCTTCCACGCCCAGGCAAGTGAGCTGCAACAATCGCAGGATGGAATTCCAATCAACCAGCTCGCCGGTAGAGCAGCTTCGCGAGCCACACCCAACTGCGGGCGACCGGGCCGCCAACCAGGCTCAGCGCTGCATCGATTCCGCTTCGGCATTGCCACGTGTTGACGGCTGTTGACCACCTCGTCACCAGCGTTGCGGACGTAGCTGAGGCCGTCGAAACCTATCGGAATCTTGGCTTCACAGTCACCCATGCCGTTGACGCGGAGGATGCGGGCCATCAGGCCGCCTACGTGGTGGTTGGCGACTTCTATATCGAGTTCCGGGCAATGGAGGATTCTCCGCGGGTGCTTGCGGGGGCCACGTCAGGGCGTGAGTTCGGTGAAGCCGAAGGAATCCACGGAATCGTTTTCAGGAGTGACAATCTCGATGCTGAGGTAGCCCGGCTGAAATCAAATGGCTTCCAGGTATCGAATCCCGTCGACGATCCCATCGACCGGCGCGGAGGCTCGCTGCCTCGGCGTACAGCTGCAGTGGACTCATACATACCGGTTGGTCTTGTCGAGCATCATCACACGGCTGAACGGTCGACATCCGTTGGTGGTGCCACCGCCCATCCCAATACCGCCACCGTCCTCGAGCGAACCTACCTGGCTGTGGAGTCGATTGACCGAGAGTTAGAGATGTTCGAACGACTGCTGGGCATGCCCGCTCCTGGTCCGGAGATGGGCACCGTCATCATGTCAATGATGAGCGTGTTCTACGTCGGTGATGTCGGCGTAGCCGTGGCGGAGCCGAGAGGTCCCGGTCCGACTGCGAACGCGTTGAGTGCCAACGGGCCAGGCGTATTCCAGGTTCTCTTCCGTGCCGAGCACCTGGACCGGGCCGCAGCATTGATGGTTGAGAATGGGGTGCCGCCACCGACACGGGGAACACGACTCAGTGGGGAGAGCGCGCTGTTAGTCGAGCCCGCACACGCTTGCAACCTGTTCGTAGCGCTCGCCGGTCAGCCCTAGAGTTTTCACTCGGTTGATGCGGCTAGAGATAAGTCCCTGTCGACGAACCTGATTCACCATCTGCCGGTCATGACAAGGGCGCGGCAGCTAGACGCGGGGTCGAGCTAGACGGCTGCCGCCAGGGCGTTCGCCAGCGGCTCGACCGCCGACACCGACTGTGGTGACCGCATCGAGAACACGATGACGTCGACCCCGGCGTCGACGAAGCTCATCGCCGCTTCCGCCAATTGGCCCGGATCGTCGTCCGCGCCCCACCGGAGGTGGACCGAGCGGCGGATCTGTGACGGATCTCGGCCGACTTCCTCGCAGTGGGCCAGCAGGATTTCGTTGAGCCGTAGCCAGGAGGCGGTGTCCTCGTGAAACATGGCATCCCAGTAGTCGGCGAATCTGGCCACCACCCGCAGGGTGCGCTTCTCTCCCTTGCCGCCGATGACGATCGGCGGCCGCGGCTGCTGAACCGGCTTGGGCTCGCAGCGGGCATCGGCCAGCTGGTAGTAAGTCCCACTGAAGGTTGTGTGTTCCTGCGTGAGCAGCCGGTGGATGACCTCGACTCCTTCTTCGAAACGGTCCATCCGTTCGGTCATGGTTCCGAGGGGAATCCCATAGGCAATCGACTCGGGCTCGAACCACCCGGCGCCCAGGCCGAGGTTGAACCGTCCACCGGAGATGATGTCGAGGCTGGCCGCCATGTTGGCGGTGACGGCCGGATGCCGGTAGTGCATGCCATTTACCATCGACCCCACCCGCAGCCGTTTCGTCGCCTGGGCGAGAGCGGCCAGTGTGGTCCAGGCCTCGAGACATGGACCGTCCATCGGAGGGTGCAGGGGGTAGAAGTGATCGAAATTCCACGCTTCCGAGAACACGTCGATGTTGTCGGCCGCTCGCCAGATGTCGAGCATGTCGGACCAGCTGGTGTTCTGGGGCGGGGTCTTCACGGCGAATTCCGGCATCGTGGTTACAGGCTAGGACTCTTTCTCCGGCCGTGAAGCTCCCCTGCAGACACGTCCCCGGCGTGAGGCAGGGAGGTGGCGATTTTGGCGGACATTGTCCGAGGACTCGATTGTGGCATGAATGGAGACTCTCAAGGGACCGCAGCCGATATGGACTCATCGCGTGGCAAGCGTGTTCCGCGGCGTCCGGGCGATTGCGTAGCCGAGGAGCGTCCAGCCAACGCCGGTGAGGGCAAGACCGAGGCCATCGGTGATGTTTTCTGAGCCGATTCCGTCCCCAATTGCCCCCGCCACGATGAAGATCGGGAACTGGGCGGCGAGGAGACCGAGCGGAAGCCATCGCCACCGCCCACGCAATACCCGATTCTTGGCGATCACGATCCCGAGCGCTACCAAGGAAGCGACAATCCCGACCGTGAGAATGACATAGGAGGCTCCCACCGCCGCGGACGCATCATCGGTTTCCGGGATGCTGCCGGTAACGAGGTAACGCGGGACACTTGGATGATCTCGACGATGCTCGCTGCCAGTACCCACACCACGAAAACGAAGATGCCGAGCCACGGAGCCAGTGCACCCAGTGCTACAACTATCGCCAGGCCGCCGAGCCAGCGCGGCAGCGTCCGGTGGGTGAAGCTCACCATCGCAGCAGCTACTCCGACTGCCAACAGGCCGGGAGAGAGGATGAGGACCCAAGTCCACGAGAAGTCAACAACGAACTGGGCAACCATCTCCAGCTACTGCTCCGGCCAGTTCAATGGCCCCAGAGATGATCAGCCCGCTAGCCAGGAGGACTCCTCCGGCTAAGAAGGCGTCCGCCGCCCAACCGGCTCCCGCGTCTAGGAACCTGGTCCGAAGATACGCCAGGAAGAAGATGAGAAAGCCGACTCCGACCATCGAAATGCATACCCCCAACTCGATGTCATCGGCGGTGTCGCGAAGTTCAGCAAGCACAGTGGCCGCCGAATCGGTAGGTTCGGAATCGAGCTCCCCGCGGATAGCACCACGTGCTACGACTGCGACGACAAAGAGAAGGCCACTGATCGGCCCGAACCAGTTACGCCCTTTGTCCACTGCCCACTCCCTCCCACACAACCCCCGTCACCGTGACCCCTATTGGAAGAACTCGTCTCAAAATGGTGCCTCCTCCCGAAGCTCCAACCGCGATGAGCGGTTCAGGGTCCACGGCTTTGGGCCCCTACCCGAACTATGCCCACCAGTCGACCCGGGTAACACGTTTCCGCAGGCGTGGTCGCGGTCTGGTTGGCAAGGCGTTGCGCTAGGGCACCCGAACGCCAGTAGCACGACCGCACAAACTGCGGCAATACCTGACGATCTCTACGCAGTCTCCTGCCTGAACTTGAGGCCGGGTAGGTATGCGCTGGGACATCGGAGGTAGTCTGCGTCATGAGCCTTCAGGGACGGTTGACACCGCGATCCGCAAGGCGACCCACTCCGGCGAGCGCGATGGCGGTGAGTCTGCTCCTCGCCGGCAGCCTGGTGGCGGCTTGTAGTGGCGAGGGGCCAGCTGAAGGCGAGGTCGTGCTTTATACATCGATGCCCGACCCCGTGGTCGAGCGGCTCAAGGGCGTGATCGAAGGTAGGTTTCCGGATCTCGACGGCAACCCTTGGATCACCATGGGCAGCGGCATCTCGCTAGAAGTCGTGCGCGGCCGTACCGCTGACATTCAGGAGCGCATCGCCCGAGAAATCGACAGCGGCGGTATCCAGCCCGACCTGATTTGGCTGGCCGAGCCGTCGCCCTATCAGGCCTATAAGGACATGGGACTGCTTGCTCGGTATGAAGTCCCTTCGGATGCGCCGATCCTCCCAAGCTATATCGACGAGGATGGCTTCTACGTGGCGGGTCGCGTTATCAGCATGGTGGTCGCTTGGAACACTTCGTTGCGGCCGGAGGGACTTGCCGATTGGCCGGACCTCCAGGAGGTGGAGTTGAACGCTTTTCCGGCACCGGAATCGGGCGCCGCTCGGGCCACGATCAAGGCTCTAACTGACAAGTACGGTCCGGAGTTCTTCACGACCCTCGCCGGCGTTGGAGGGGTTTCCGTTGCGAGCAACGGAGCTGCCCGAGATGGAGTGACCAGCGGCGAATTCGAGGCGGTCGCTGTGCTCGACTACATGGCGCGCGCAGCTAGGACAGCCGGAGCCGCCATCGACTTCGCGTTTCCGGCCAGTGGGACGGTGGTAATGCCAAGCCCGATCGCGATAACCGCGAGTGCGCCAAACCCGGCTGCCGCGAGAGCCGTCGTTGATTTCATTCTGTCCCAGCCCGGCCAGAAGATCATGGTCCAAATCGGCAATTTCTACCCGGTACGAACCGACGTCGCTCCGCCCGTGGGGGCGCCATCTCTGGACACGATCACCGAGCTCGACGTTGACTGGAGCACGCTTGCTGCCGAGACCGACGCGATCAGCACGCTGTGGGAAAGCCTCTACACGACGTCGATCGGTTCTGGATAGGTAGGCGCCAGGCGTTGGGGGTATGGACGAGAAGGTCCGCCTCTTTGACCCGGCGGGCGACCGGGCCGGCATGGATTCGACAATATCTGGCGCTCTCCGCACAGACCTCCAGCCCAAGTCCGATGCCCGGAGGTTTGTGCCGGGGTGCTGAAGGCCCCGACCTCAACCCACCCGCACCGAAATTGGGTCGAAGGGGTCGAGCACCAGCGCGAAGTCCCTGCCTTCGGTGACCGGGATGGGAGGGACGACCGAGCCGGTGATGATCACATCATCGGCCCGCAGACACTCGCCATTGGCGGCCAGGGTGTCCGCCACTGTTGAGACGATCCACGGGTAGGCCCCGGTGATGGCTTCCAGGTCGGCGGTCGCCGCTCGCTCGGTGCCGTCGATGAGGATTCGGGCGGTCAGTCCGCTGGTGTCGAGGCCGGCCCGGCCCGGGTCGGGATCACCCAAGATGACCGACTGGTGGAAGATGTCGCCCGCCACTATCTCCTCGACTCCGGACGCCTCGAGTGGGAGGTCGATGTTGGCGAGTTCGATGGCCGGCCCCACGGCTGAAACGGCAGCACGCGCTTCATTGGGGGACGACCCGGGCCCAAGATCGCGACCGAGATAGACGGCCACCTCGAACTCGACGATGCCTCGCTCCCAGTCGGCCGTCTCGACGACGGATCCCGACTCGAGCCGCGTCGCATCGGTCATGAACCCGAGGAGGGGAGCAGTGATCTGCATGAGCTCGAGCGCCGCCGGGGCGCCAAACCCGACCTTCCATCCCAGCGGCTTGGCCCCGCGGTCGAGCATCTGCCGGCGCCGCGCCAGCTGGCGTTCCAGGCCGGCCACCACCCGGGGATCCTCCCACGGTGCCTTCACGTGACGGCCTCTTCATCCACCTCGTAGCCGGACTCCTCGAGCGATCCGCACCCGCTCCACCCCCACACCAGCACCACGTCCTCGTCACCGGTGTTGTCGAAGCCGTGCCAGCGCCCCCGGGGCGTCCAGATCACGTCGCCCCGACCGGCCGGCTCGGTGCCCTCGTCGGTGTAGATGCGGCCCGACCCTTGCAACACGATGAAGAACTCGTCGGCGTTGCGATGGAGGTGGCGGTCGTGGCGGGCCCCCGGTGGGAGCACCGTCCAGCCGAGCAGGAAATCTTCGGTTCCCGCCGTGGCCTTGTCGATGAGGAACTGGACTTGCATGTCGACCCATCCCTCCTCTTCCCGCAGGCCGCCTACGTACGGAACCTGTGACCGATTGATGTGGAAGCGGTCGGTCATGGTCCACCCGCCAGCAGGTGATAGACGTCGAACACCGTCACAAAATCACGGTGGTCGATCCCCAGTCCGCGGCAGGCGTTGAGCAGTTCGTTGGCCACCGCTCCCAGCGGGGCCGGCGATCCCTGGCGGCGGGCCACCTCCAGCGCCAGCACCATGTCCTTCTGCTGGAGGGTGACGTCGGCCAGCGGCGTGTCCGGCATCTCGAGGATGAACGGGCCCCGGTATCCCATCACCGGGGAGGCGACGACGCTCTTGAGCATTGCATCAACCGCTACCGCCCGGTCGACGCCGCCCTTCTCCGCCAGGGCTATCGACTCACAGAACGCAACCATCTGCACGATCAAGCTGAGGTTGACCGCCACCTTCATCTGAACCGCGGTGCCGGAAGGGCCGATGTAGCTGACCTTCGACCCGATGTCGTACAACACCGGCTCAACCCTTTCGTAGGCGGTCCGGTCCCCTCCCACCATGGTCGAGGCCGAGCCGGCACGGATCGTCACCGGACTGCCGGACAGGGGAGCATCGAGCATGGTGAGCCCGTCCTCGGAGAAGGCGGCCGCGATGGCGCGGCTCACCTCGGGATCGATGGTACTCATGTCGAGGTAGATCCCCTCGGGCGATAGTCCCGCAATGACCCCGTCGGGGCCGAGCGCTACCGCCGAGACGGCCGGGGCGTCGGTGACCATCGAGAAGACGACGTCGGAGCCGGCAGCGAGGTGGCGCGGCGAGTCGGCCCATACCATGCCCTGTTCGACGAGCGGCCCGGCCTTCGACCGGGTTCGGTTCCACCCGCCGACCTCGTGGCCGGCCTGGATGAGGCGGGGGACGATTACCTGCCCCATGTCTCCCAGGCCGATCCAACCAAGTTTCATGAGTCGCGCCTTTCGATCTTCGGTGCACCCATCGCTTTCGGGTCCACCCACGGTACCTCGCCATCCCGACCGGTGGCAGCAGCCTGCGGGTAGGCTGCGTCACCAACTCGGCGAGTATCGCTACTCGGAGGGCGGCATGGGTGACAAGTCACCGGTGGTCAGAGCGGCGGCCGTGCAAGCGGCATCCGTCTTCTTGGACCGGGAAGCCACCACCGAGAAGGCCTGCGGACTGATTAGAGAAGCGGGGGCAAATGGGGCCCGGGTGATCGGGTTTCCGGAGGGGTTCATTCCTGCCCACCCGGTCTGGTTCCATTTCCATTCCGGGACCGATGCAACTGCTACCCGGCTGAGCACCGAGCTCTTCAAGAACAGTGTTGAGATCCCCGGCCCCGAAGTCGATGCGCTGGCGTCGGCGGCCCGGGATGCCGAAGCCTATGTGGTCATGGGTGTATGTGAGAGGGATCCCGGGACCTTCGGCACCATGTACAACACCCAGCTGTTTCTGGGACCGGACGGGTCGCTGCTCGGCAAGCACCAGAAGCTGGTTCCGACGGTGGGGGAGCGTTTGGTGCACCGTCCGGGCGGCCCCGACACCTTCGGAGCTTTCGATACCGAATTCGGTCCGATCAGCGGGCTGATGTGCGGGGAGAACTCCAATCCGCTCGCCATCTTCGCCCTTACCGCCGAGTACACCCGGGTTCATGTCATGGCCTGGCCCAATCACTTCCCCAAGATCAGCGTGCCGATGGCGGACATCGCGTTGACCATGGCCAAGGGGTTCGCCCAGATGTCAAAAGCGTTCGTCATCAGTGCGGCAGGGATGGTCGACCACCGGATCCGGGAAGCCATTGCCGCCGACGCCGGGGACGCCGAGTTCCTGTCAAGGTCCGAAATCTCCGGTGGATCGGTCATCGTCGGGCCGGACACCCGCATCCTGGCCGGTCCGGTTCCCGGTGACCGGGAGGAGATCATCTACGCCGACATGGATTTCGATGTGGGAATCAGGATGAAGCTCCGCCACGACTTCGCCGGCCACTACAACCGGGGCGACGTGTTTCGGCTCCTGGTCAACCGGAGCGCCACCCGCCTCATCGAGACATTCGAGGCGGAGAGGCTGGCCCGGACAGACATCGAGATCCTGGACCTGCCGGATCCGCTCGAGCTTGGCCCGGGTGACGAGCCGTTGGATCCTTAACGGCTACCTACTTCCGGTGACGGATCCGGCTCCCGCCTGCTCGATGACTTCACCGAGGTCCACGGCCAGTCCGCCCCGGTCCGAGGACTCGAGCGCCGCCCGCACCACGGCCAGGGCGCGGATGGCGTCGGCGGCGCCGACTTCGACCCGGCCACTTCCGCCAATCGCCAGGGCGAATTCCTCGAGCTGCTCCCGGAACATGTCGGTGGCGGGGAGTTCGACCTCTCGACGCTCGATTTCTCCGTACGCCTGCGCGTGCAGGCTGCTGTATTCGTCGGCGAGATGCGATTCCGACCAGCGGGTGAAGTCGAGGTCGTACATGAGGTTGGCTTTGGTGCCGAGCAGGTTCATGCGATACACGCCGGGTGACGCCCAGCCGGTCCCCAGATAGGCGAGCGGCCCGGATTCGAATTCGAGGATGGCCATTACCGCATCCGGCACCTCTGATTTGGTGTAGAGCTTGCGGGCATGCGCCGTTACCGACCGGATCGGGCCCAGCAGATATTGCAGGGTGTCGGCGTGGTGAACCCCGAGCTGAATGAAGGCCCCGCCCGGGCTCTTGGCTGCGTACCACCGCCAGGTCTCCGGGGTCAGCTCCAAACCGCGTTCGTTTGAGAAGTTGGCTTCGGCGAGTGAGATGTCTCCCATCCGGCCGTCGTCGATCCAGCGTTTCATCATGCGGTGCCCGGAAAGCCGGCGGGCGCTATGTCCGACTGAGAACACAACACCCGCCTGCGAGACGGCGTCGGCGATTGCCACCGCGTCTTCCAGCGAGTGGGCGATTGGCTTGTCTACATACACGGCCTTGCCGGCGGCGGCAGCCTGTGCGATCAGCGGCAGGTGGGTGTCGTTTGGGGTGGTGATCAGGATTCCCTCGATCTCGGGATCGGCCAGCAGCTCCTCGTAGCGAGCGGCTGCCCGGGGAACGTCGAATTCGGCCTGAAATGCCGCCCGCTTCTCCTCGCTGCGGCTGAAGCAACTGGTGAGTTCGATGATGTCGCCGCGCTGGGCGGCGCGAGCCAGTACCCGAGCCCAGCGGCCGAGCCCCACCGGAGCCAATCGCACTCTGTCCATTCCCATCACCCCTCTGCGGATATGGTTCCTTCGAGCTCTATCAAATTGGTGCCGAGATCGCCGTGCGGGAAAAAGCAGACCAACTTGAGCCGTGATCCCCGGTCGGGGATGGTGGCGTGGCGAGCATTCGTTGGTATGAAGACGATGTCGCCGGGACCGACTCTGGTGGCGGTGCCGTCCTGCCAGGTCACCCCGTGCCCTTCGGCGACGAAGATCACCTCGGGGCTGAGCGGGTGTCGATGGAGGTTCCTGGTTGGTGTGTCCTCGACGATTACCACTCGCATCGAAACCCCATCGGCATCGAACCACTCGAAGGGATCGGCAGCAGCGCGGCCGGGGAGGTCTCTGAAGTCGAGATCCGAAGCCCGCACCACGCTCACGATCGGCGGCGCAGTTCGAGAATCCCGGCCAGCCGCTCCATGATTGCGTCGGCCACCGTCTTTACGAAGCCGGGGGCGCGCGCCTCGCTGGCCCACTGCGGATTGCCGTACCAGCCGCCAGGGTCGATCTCGGTCACGTCGGTGACGAACCCGTACACCTCCCGAGAACGCCGCATCTCATCCAGTGCGTCGGCTCTCGGGGGTCGGTTCGGTGCGCCCGCCTCAGCTACCTTGGCGAGGCTCGGGTTGTAGGCCAGCACCGCCAGGGTTTCGATTCCGCCCCCGTGGGTGAGTTCTCCCCCCTCGTCCCGATACACCCGCTGGGCGACGTAGCACGCATTGGCGACGATGAACATGGCTTGGCGACTCGATTGCAGGTCGGTGGCCACCGCATCGAGGGAGGCGATGTTGCCTTCGTGCCAGTTGACGAACACGAAGCTGGACACCCCCATGTCGATCAACTCACTGCAGGTGTCGGTCACGAGTGATTCGAACGTCGATCGCTGCAGCGAGATGGTGCCCGGGTGACCGGCGTGAATCGGGGTCACCCCATACGGTCCGAACGGCACGTACAGGCCATCGGTCTGCTGGGCGATCTCGGCGGCGATCAATTCGGCGGCCATGGTGTCGGTCCCGCACGGCAAGTGGGGCCCGTGCTGCTCGGTGCTTCCGAAGGGAAGCACGGCGACGCCCGATCGCCCGATGACGTGTGCGACCTCGGGGCTCGTGAGTTGGAAGATGGAACGGCTCACGTGAGTCCTCCTTGCGCTGCCTGCTCCCCGACCGGGTTGAGCAGCGGCTCACCCCGGAGAGCGCGGGCGGCTTCCTGGGCGGCTTTTTGGCGCAGTTCCAGCTGCGACTCCTCGGTATACCAGGCCATGTGGGGAGTGAGAATGACGCGCGCGGACACTTCGTGCAAACGGTCCAGGTCGGGTGGCTCCTCGGGGAAGACATCGAGGGCGGCGATGGTGGGGCGGTTCCCCCGGAGGCCGTCGATGAGGGCGTCGAAATCGATCAGGGACCCTCGGGCGGTGTTGACCAGGATGCTGCCCGGCGCGATCCGCTGCAGAGCGGCGCGGTCGAGGAGCGGGCTTCCGTCCGGTGCCCCGGGCGCGTGCAGCGTGACCAGATCGCTGGCCTCGAGCAGCTCATCGAGGGATACCAGCGGCCGGTCGCCGGCCGAGATGAGCGGATCGTGCACCAGGACCTCAAAGCCGATTGCCTCGAGCATGTTCGCCACCGCCCGGCCGATGCGACCGTATCCCACGACGCCGGCGGTGAGCGCCGAGGGAAGATGCAGCGGGCGCAGGTCATCAAAGCTCCACTCACCCGACTTGAGACTTCGGTCGGCACCGGGTATCCGGCGGAGGGCTGCCAGTGAGAGGGCAACCGTGTGCACCGCCACGGCTTCGGTGCCGTAATCCGGGACCGCGGCGACCAGAATGCCCAGCCGGCCGGCCGCCCGCACGTCCACCGAGTCGACTCCGACTCCGTATCGAACCAGCACCTTGCATGACAGTTGTTCCAACACCGGGGCGGTGAACCGGGGGCGCGATCCGGCCAGAATCACCTCGGCGGTGCCGGCCACGGCAACTATCTCCTCGGCGCTGCCGCCGTCTCC
>CAMYMH010000056.1:25255-30553 GCA_947259275.1 uncultured Acidimicrobiaceae bacterium
TACCGGCCCTACCCGGCGGCTTTGAGGCCGAAAGGCCCGGGACGGCCCGGCGTTGGCTCGGTACGATCGAGGAAAGACGCGCAGAAGGAGCCCCGATGACGCACTATTCTCCCGCGAGGGCCATCTCCTCCACCATGAACGCCCTGGTCTTGCTCGGGCCAAACGACTTCGAGGTGAACGAGGTAACCGTTCCGGAGGCGGGTAGGCACGAAGTCCTGTGTGAGGTGCATTCGGTCGCCATCTGTGGCACCGACAAGGAGATCATCTCAGGCAATTTCCTCAAGAAGGGATGGCCACGGGGATATCCCTACACCCCGGGGCACGAATGGTCCGGAGTGATCGTTGCGGCCGGAGAGGGTGCCGCCGAGCTCGGCTTCCACCCGGGCGACCGGGTGGCCGGGACTGCCCACGACGGCTGCGGCTACTGCCGGATGTGTGCCATCGGCCGCTACAACCTGTGCGAGAACTACGGCCACGAGGAGCTCGGACACCATCACTACGGCCACTACTCGACCGGGGCCATGCGCCAGTATCACAACACGTCCATCAAGAGCGTGTTCAAGATTCCCGACTCGATGACCCTCGAGCAGGCTGCGCTGGTTGACGCCAGCTCGATCGCGCTCCACGCGGTGAAACGGGCGGGGGTGCAGCCGGGGGATGTCGGCGCGGTGATCGGGCCGGGAGCCCAGGGCCTGCTGGCAGGCCAGGCTGCCTTCCTGCTGGGCGCATCGCGAGTCATCATGGTCGGGAGGGGTGAGCGCCTCAAGACCGCGGAGGCCATGGGTTTCGACGTGATCGACAACTCTGAAGCGGACGGCCCCGAGGGTGTGCGTGAGCTCACCGATGGCAAGGGAGCCCACTTCGCCATCGACACGGCGGCTCGGGGTACAACGCCGGCCGACGCGGTCGCGATGACCCGAAAGGGTGGACGGGTGGCCCTCATCGGTGTCCCCTTGGAACCGTGCGTTCTACCCCTGCAGAGGATCGTGTTCGAGGAGATGGACCTCTTCGGCGTACGAGCGAACCCGGGCACGTGTGAGGAGGTGATCCCGCTCATTTCCGAAGGCAAGATGGACGTCGACACCGTCACGACCCACACCTTCCCGCTCAGCGAATTCGCGGCCGCCTATGAGACCTTCACCCAGCGCCTCGACGGGGCCCTCAAGGTCCTGATCCAGCCGAATACCCGATGAAGGTAGGACATCGGCACGACGATCGGCCGGTTCCCGAAGAGCTGCTGGATGACCCCAGGCTGACCTCACTGGCCGACTGGGGGAGGCGGTTGGCCGAGTCTGGCTTGTCGCCCGGCGAGTCGGGAAACCTGAGCTGCCGCATCGGGGAGGGTTTTCTCATCACCCGCACCGGAGTTCCGCTTGGTGCCGTCGAGCGTGATGATTGGGTGCTGGTTTCGGGGGTAGAAGACGCTGCCGACGGTTTGGTGGTCGTGACCTCGCGCGGGCCCCATGAGCCATCGCGGGACGCGGCCGTGCATGCCACGCTGTATGGCCGGCGGGCGGATGCCACCGCGGTGTTCCACCTGCATGTCGGCCGGCTCGACGACCTCACCGACCGGCTCGGGGTGCCCGCCACGGCCACCTATTACCCGGCCGGGACGCGGGAGTCGATGGAGGAGATCGGGCGCTTCCTCGAAGACCATGCCGACGCTCGCTACTTCGTGCTGGTCGACCACGGCATAGTCGCCTGGGGCGGATCCGTCGACGAGAGCGGCTCGCTGGTCGAGGAGTATCAGCTGTTGTTGGCGGAAGGCGGCTAGCCGATGCGGGTGCTCGCTATCGGCACCGTCATGGTGGACGTCATGGCGGTAGGCCTGCCGTCGGTGGCTGCTCCCGGTGAGGTGGTCTACACAACGGTCGAGACTCACATCGGCGGCCATCCCATCGACGTGGCCATCGACCTCGTCGAGCTGGGCCGTTCGCCCGACTCGGTAGCAGTGGTGGCGGCGGTGGGGAGCGGGCCGTTCGGATCGTTCGTCCGGGAGGTCATCGCCGACTACCGCATCCGGACGTTCTTGCAGGCTGTCGATGGCGAGGACACGGGGAGAAATCTCGTGCTGGAGGTGGCGGGCGAGGATCGCCGCTTTCACCTCGATCCCGGCGCCAACCGCCTGCTCGATGCCGACCACGTCGGTGCCGCCATCAATGAGTGGCAACCCAACCTGTTGACCGTGCGGCCGGGCTACACGGGGATCGACCTGGCGCTCGGGGACATCCTTGCCCCGCTCGATGACACCATCGTGATGCTCGACATCATGCAGCCGCATCCCGACCGGCCCGCCGGTTACCTGCTCGACGTGTTTTGCCACGTCGACATCGTCCATGGCAACGAACGGGAAGTGTTGATCAACACGAGAGCGGAGACGCTGGAGGAGGCGGTCGAGGTCCTCCTCTCCGCAGGCGTCGGCCTGACGCTGGTGACCGACGGTGAAAGGGGAGCGCGGGCCTTCACGGCCACGCAGGAGATCACCCAATCCGGATTCCGGGTCGATGCCATCGACGCAACCGGATGCGGAGATGCTTTCTGTGCCGGCGTGATCGACTATCTCGAAGAGTACGACTTACCCCGCATCAACCAACTCCGGCCGGATCAGCTCACCGAGATGCTTCTCCATGCCCAGGCGGTTGGGGCGTCGGCCGCCACTGCGGTGGGGTGCGTTGCAGGGGTATCCGCAGCCACCGTCGCAGCCATCCTCGCCCAGCAGAGCGAGTCGGTTCGAAATACCACCCAAGAAAGGGAGCAGCTATGAGCCTGATCCATGCACCGGAATTCGAAGACACAGCCGTCGGAAGGCTCAAGCAGGAGATCTGGGAGGCATCGGACGAAGAAATCGACCGGATCCTCGCCGACTATGCCGTCCCGTCCCCCGGTGAAATGGAGACGCCGGGCACCTACATCCAGAACACTCATCCTGGCGAACTGGCCGAGAAGCGAACCCGCAACGACATCGTCCTGGTTCCCCTCGGGTCGACCGAACTGCACGGGCCCCACTCGGTCAGCGCCCAGGACACGCTCCAGGTGACGCGGCTGGCGGAGGCGGTGCGGCGGGCCACGGCCGGGCAGGGCCGCGAGGTGGCACTGGCCATGTCACCATGGATGTACGGCAACCATCCGAAGCATCACATCGGCCTCATCGGCACCATCCCGATCAGCCAGAGTGTGCTGGAGAAACTCCTCGTAGATGTGATGTTCGGCCTGTGGTCGCAGGGTTACCGCAAGATGATCTTCGTCAACAACCATGCCCAGCACTGGGTGATTGCCAGCGCCATCGACATGTTCGCGCTTCGCTACCCGGAGCTTCCCTTCTTGGCCGTCGCCTTCGATTGGTGCGCGGCCATGAACGAGTTCTTCCGGACCACCGATCGGGGCGGGCCGTTCGACGATGACTTCGTGCACGCCGACGAGGCGGAAACGTCTCTGGCCCTGCTGCTGGCTCCCGAGACGGTCGATATGGAGCGGGCGGTCGATACCGAGCCCCACGGCTACCTGCCCGACGAGCACTTCAACAAGTCGGCCAACCAGCGCAGCCGCCCCAATCTGTGGTGGAGCGTTCGCAACAACACGCCCCTCGAGGTGGTTGCCACTCCGGTCGGAGTGGTGGGGAGGGCGACCCGGGCCTCGGCGGCGAAGGCCGGGCGTCCGGTAGCCGCCGCCCTCCGCTACCTGAGTCTGCTGATCGACCAGATCCTCGAAACCTTTCCTCCCGGTGTGACCCCACCGATCGAGGAGGTGACTCTCTTCCAGAACAGTGAGATTGAGGGGTACCTGAAGGATCCCGGCGAGCCCGGCTACCTGAATCCATACCGCATCTGGCGCCCGTTCACCTAGCCGGCCCGGTCGGTTCAGGGCCTTTGTCCCCTGTCCGGCCGGGGCAGGCGGGTCATAGTCTCATCGCACAGGGAAAGGAGGCGACATGCGCATGTCGACGATGGAGCTGACCGAGGAACAGCGACTGCTGGCCGACACGGCCCGGCGGTTCACCGACGAGGTCGTCATTCCCTGGGTTCAGGACAATCGGGACCGTGAGTGGTTGGCCCCGCCCGAGGAGCGGGTTCCCTACGAGCTGCTCGAGGCGATCGACGCGCTCGGTCTCCGTACCCTCGGCGTGCCGGAGAAGTACGGGGGAGTGCAACTCGAACACCAGGCGGTCACCTTCGCCATCCTGGCCGAGGAGCTTGCCCGCGGCGACTCCGGCTTCATGGACACCCTCGCCCAGGTCTGGAAGGTATCCGTGCTGCTGAGCAACTGCGCGCCCGAGCACCTCCAGGATGAGTGGTTTCCCAAGATCGTGGCCGACAGTGGCTTCCTCCTCGCTCACGCCCTCACCGAGCCCCGCGGCGCCTCGGACCGGTGGTTGCCCTACGACGTGCCGGAAGCCGCCATGCATACCAAGGCCACGCGGGAGGGCGATGAGTGGGTGCTGAACGGACGCAAGCACTTCATCACCAACGGATACGACGCCAAGCTCTACGTCATCTATGCCAACACCGACCCGTCGCAGGGCATGCGGAGCGGGACCAGCAGTTTCCTGGTTCCCCGCGACACCCCCGGGTTCACCATCGGCCGCGCCCATGAGAAGTTCGGTGCCCGATTCATGAACCAGGGTGAGCTCATATTCGAGGATTGCCGCCTCCCGGCCGACCACCTGCTGGTCGAAAACGAGGCCCTCGGAAAGGCCGGCGTGTATTTCCAGCCGGGCAAGATCCTGCAGGCCGCCAAGAACCTGGGCGTGGGGGTGGCCGCCCTGGAGGAGACCTCCCGCTACGTGCAGGAGTTCGTGCAGGGAGGCAAGCTACTCATCAAACATCAGGTGGTGGCCAAGGCGATGGCCGAGATGGCCACCAAGGTCGAGGCCGTACGAGCCATGACCCGGTTGGCGGCCCGGGCGGTCGACGCCGGGGCCGACGATGCTTCCCTGCTCACCTGGATGGCCAAGGTGTACGCCGGAAACAACATCTTCGAGGTGTGCCGGACCGCGATGGAGCTGCACGGCGGGAGCGGTGTGATGCGGGATACGGGGATCGAGAAGCATTTCCGCGACGCGGCCATGTTTCTTCACATGGACGGCACCGCCGACATTCACAATTTCAAGATCGCCAAGGCGCTCTTCCCGGAGACGGCCGGGACCTACGCCGGAGTCGAGTAGGCAGCCTTTTTTCCTTCCCTTTCGAGGGGAAGGTGGCGCCGACCCGAAGGGTCGGTGACGGATGGGGGGAGGGCCAGATGCCAGCAGCCCTTTTTTCCTTCCCCTTCGAGGGGAAGGTGGCGCCGATCCGGGTCGGT
>CAMYMH010000057.1 GCA_947259275.1 uncultured Acidimicrobiaceae bacterium
TACGAAACCAACCAACACCGCCGCCACGCCCTCGAGGCCTTCCTACACAAATACAATCACCACCGACCCCACTCAGAACTCAAAGGCCAGTCACCCATGACCGTCCTTGTCAACCACCTCTGTGGGAAGGACACCTAGGGCCCCCACCACGTGATCGCCATTGGCTGTGCCCCGGGGGAACCGGCCGCCGTCCTCGATTTCGACGTGGCCTGCCTACCCGGCGGAACGGCAGTCATGGGAACCGACGCCGGAGAATCGGACGAGGGCCCTGCTCATCTCGTCACGGTCGACCCGTTTTGCCTCGGACGCTACGAGGTGACCAATGGGCAATACCGCCGATTTGTGGAGATGACCGGGGCACGCCTCCCGCCGCATTGGGAGGTGGCAGACAGCTTCGACGACGTGGTGGCGCTGCCGGTGGTGGGTGTGGACTGGGAGGAAGCTGTTACCTACTGCGATTGGGTTGGGGGTCGACTCCCCACCGAGGCCGAGTGGGAGCGCGCTTGTCGAGGAGATTCTGGGCGTATGTTCTGGCCAGTTGTACCGCCCGGGATGCGTCACACGTCGACCAGAGTGCCTGGATTGGATTCCGGTGTGCCTTCGAGACCAGGCCGTGAGCGATCTTCGGTCACCGCGTCAGTGCCGGGTCGGCGAGCGTCTGCTCGACCAGCTTCAGCATCCGGCGGTAGTGCGAGCCCTTCCAGTAGATCCTCTGGCAGGAGGGACACCGGCTGAAGTCGTCATGCGCCTCGCTCACCGATACCGGCACCTGGGAGATCGCCTCTGAGGCAGCAATCACCTGCAGTGATCCGTTGCACTCGAGGCAGCGGGTGAGCGGGCGAACCAGCGTGGTGAGGGCGAACCGGTGCAGCACCTCGACAATCTGCTCCCTTGGATCGGTGGTTCGAACGAAGCTGGCCCGCCACAGCTCGCGTCGCATGAGCAATCCCCGGTCCCGGGTGAGCAGAATCCGTCGGCCTGCCGCCGACTGCTCGGCGAGATCTGGATCGGTGGCCCCGGGGTGATGCTCGGCGTCGAAACCGAACAACCTGAGGTAGTGGGCGAGCCGGCCGAGATGCACGTCGAGGAGGAAGGCGGGATTCGAAGGCGGCTTCGAAAGCGGGTAGCGGGACCACGCCTCGATCTCGTCTCCATCGTCGACCCGTGCCGAGTAGCCGACCGGTCGGCCGTTCAGCCGGACTTGACCGAGCTCCACATGCGGAACACCCGTGGATTGGATGATGTCCCGCAGCCCACTCGGGAGTTCAAACTCGACCGTTATCGGTTCCCTCAGGCGCGGCCGTGGTACCAGTTCACGGGCGCAGCCGTGGATCCTGAGCGTCGCGGTCCGCATCAGCCACCGGTATCGAGCTTCGGACCCGGCCGGTTCACGGACTCATCTCATAGGCGTCGCTCAATGAGAGCACCTGCTCGTTCCACACCCGCTCGGCCCGGGTGGCATCGACCACCGGCTTGCGAATCATCTGCAGGCAGAACTCCATCTGCTCGGCGGTGGTGCTCGGTTTGCCGTGGAGCTGAACCGCAAAGCGGGACAGATCCCGGACGAACACGTCGAATACCTGCTCGACCAGGTCGCGATCGACGTCGTAGATCTCGGCGTTCTCGAGAAAGAGCTGGGCATAGACGATCAAAGTGAAGATCTCGCCCAGCCCGAGCAGGAAGTCGATATCGCTCGTTTGGGTCTCATCGGGCCGTGCCTGGAACAGCATGGCCTTGAAGGTCTCGATTTGCTCAACGAACACGTTCACATTCGCCAGGTCGAAACGGGCGAAAACTGCCGCGTAGTCATGGAACCGGATCTTGCTCAGGCCTCTGGTCGGTCCCTGGTCGAATAGGAAGTCGTCGTTGACGGGGTCGTCGCGGCGGGGGATTTCCGGCATATCGGCCGGGTTGAAGAAGTAGTTGGCCATGAACTAGACGATGAGGGCGATGTTGACGTGCACCGTGCCCTCCAGCTTGGGGAGGGCCCGGATGTCGCGAGCGGCCATCTCGAAATACATATCTTTCTCGAACCCTTTGGCGGCGATGACATCCCACATGTGGTTGATGACATCCTCGCCCTGGGTGGTGACCTTCATCTTCACCACCGGGTTGTAGAGGAGGTAGCGGCGGTCGTCGGGTGACGCCGAGCGCATGTAGTCGGCGGCCCGCAGCGCCACCAGCTTCATCGCCGTCAGGCGGGCGTAGGCATCGGTAAACAGCGCCTTGGCGTGCGGGAAGTCGGTCACCCGCATGCCATAGAGGGTGCGATGAGCGGCATGGTGGATGGCCTCGTAAAAGGCGTGAGTGCATATGCCGATCGAGGCCCACCCGAGGTTGAACTTGCCGATGTTGACGGTGTTGAGGGCGGCGTTCCACGCCTGGTCCCCCCGGGCCAGGATGTCGCCGTCACCGAGGGGATAGTCGTTCAGTTCGAATTCGGAGACGTAGTTCTGGGAGTGGCAGACGTTCTGGAGACAGGCGTATTCGGGACGGCTGGTGTCGGCCGCGAAGAAGACGTACTCGTCGGTGCCGGCGATCTTGCCGAAGACGGAGACGAGGGCGGCGGCATTTCCATTTCCGATGTAGTACTTGCGGCCGTTGGCGAGGTAGGTCCCGTCCGGCTGCGGGGTGAGCGTCATCTCGCTCGAGTAGAGGTCGGCGCCGTGTTCCTTCTCGGAGAGTCCGAAGGCAAAGATGGCGCCCTCCTCGAGCAGTTGGGCGGTGCGCTGCTTGACCGGCTCGTTGTCGCTCATCCAGATGGGGCCGAGTCCCAGGACGGAGACCTGCCACGTGTACCAGTAGGGCAGCCCGTAGAACCCGAGGATCTCGGCGAACTCACAGATCCGCCAGGTATCCCACCGGGCGTCGGGGGCGCCGTAACCCGACGGCGTGCACATGGTGGCGAAGATCCGCTGGCGGCCCACGAACTCCAGGAAGTCCGAGTACCAAACGGCGGCGTGATCGTCCTCCTTGAGGCGCCGTTTGCCTTTCGACTCGAAGAATTCGACCAGATCGAGCATCACCCGGCGGGAGCGATCGTCGTGATAGGTGCGGTCCTGCTTCTGGGGGTGGAAGAGAATCATGCGAGCCTTCCTATGCGGGGCGTTCCGCCCTGAAGCCTACGTCGGGGCGACCGGGCCCCAGCTGGCGCTGGCCCGACTCGGGCGGCCAGTCGCGGTTGTTCTAAAACCGGTGCTGTTCAAGCAACGAATTCGATATGTCGAAGATGACCCTATGCCGGTTCGCGCTGCCCTCATCGCCGCCGCCACGGTGCTTCTGCTGGCCGGCGCCTGCGGGAGAGATGCCGCCACGCCAAATCCGGAAGGCCATGTACCCGATGCGGGAGAGCAACCGGCCACCGGCGATGGTCACACCGACGGGGGCACGGGCCGAGTCGACCTGCCCGACGTCCCAGATGTGACCACCACCTCTTCCTTGATCCCGCCGGATAGCGGTGCTGGACCTGAGGTGATTGCGGACAACGGCGCTTGCGTTTCTGACCCGAGTCCTCGTTTCACCCACCCCTACACCGATCTCGAGCAGATCGAGTTCATCAACCCGACCATCGTTGTCAGCGGCAACTGGTTGAAGAACCGCCAATACCACAAGGTGGTCACCGATGCCGACAACCAGGCGGTCCCGGTTCCCGTTTACGCTCCAACGGCGGCCACTGCCGTCGGTATCACGCACTATCTGGGAACGATGCAAGCGTGGGACGGACAGGTGTTTGAGATTCCCCAATTCGACGTGCGGTTCGAAGCCTCGTGTGAAGTCGCCTTCTGGTTCGATCACATCAGCGACTTAGTGGAACCGTTCGCCTCGTTGGCAGCCCCGGTTCCCGTCCGCGACACTCGCGACGCCCAGGTATCAATCCAGGTCGACGTCGAAGCCGGCGATCTCATCGGTTACACCAGCGGAACCGAGCCCGCCCACACCTGGGATTTCGTGCTCACCAACTCAATGAAGACAAACCAGTTCGCCAATCAGGCGCGGTATGAGCAAACCGGAGATCTCGGCCATCTCTTGCACGGGGATTGCCCGTTTGACTATTTCGACGAGCCGCTCCAGTCGGAGTATCGGCAGCGGTTTGGCTCATGGCAAGGAAGTGCTGCCGGATTCAACTGCGACTTCTCGCCAGATGTCGTCGGGACCATCGCCGGTGGATGGTTCCTCACTCCCTTCGAGTCGACAGGTGAATTCGCCCCGGCGGACTGGGGTTTCGTGACCAAGATCGCCGCCGACGGCTCGGTCGACCTCAACGGTCCGGGGACCTCGATCAGAACCCTGCCCGACGCCGTCACCTTCGCCGATCCGAAGACGGTCACCGATGAGCACTGTTTTCAGGATTACAAACGACCGGACCGCTACGCCTACGTCACACTGCTCTCGGACTCCGAACTGGCGGTGGCGTTCGGCGACGGCGTGTGCCCGGCCTCGTTGCCCGGCGAGCATCAGGTGTTCTACCGGTAGCAAGTTATCCACATCGCGCCTTTGAGCGTGCCTCCCGACCGCGTGAATCCTTCTTTCCGGTATGGGGTCGGCTCGTGTCACAGGCGGGTGATATAACGGAATCAGCGTTCAGATAGGGGCTAACACAGTGAGTTGGTTGCGTTCGGTGGTCGATGAGCTGGCCGTCGAGGACCTCGGCGTGGTGGAGGATCGACAGCTCGAAGATGATCTGGTCGAGCTGGATCGGCAGATCGTTCGGCTCAGTGCGCAGCGATCACGGCGGCTGGCCGAGGTCGATGGCCGGGGAACCTACGAGGACCAGGGGTACCTCTCGACCACGTCCTGGGTACGCGACCGATGCCGGATCTCGGCGCGGGAGGCCGCCAAACGGGTCAACCGGGCCCGATCTCTCGCCGCCATGCCTGCGACCGCCGCCGCCTACCAAGACGCCGACCTGATCACTCCGGTGGTCGACCTGCTCACCTCGGCCCGCAGACGGCATCCCGACACCTTCTCGGAGCACGAGGCCTCCCTGGTGGAAGAGCTTCGGGTCCTCGGCCCGCGCGATGCGTCTCGGCTGATCGCCTATTGGCGACAGGCGCTCGACCATCACAACGTTGATGGCGAGGCCCAGCACCGCCGCCGGCGGTTGAGCATCGCCTCCACCTTCGAGGGGACGGTGTACGGCGAGTTCGAGCTCGACCCGGAAGGCGGTGAAGCGGTCGTTGCGGCCCTGCGGGCGTTGTCGGAAACGACGGACGAAACCGACGACCGGTCGCCCACTCAACGCCGGGCCGACGCGCTCGTCGAGTTGTGCCGTGACTATCTGGACCACGGTGACACACCGGTCCGGGGTGGGGAGAAGCCCCACATCAGCCTCCTCGTGTCACTGGACAGCCTGGAATCTCGAATCGGAAAGCCATGTGAGCTGGAGGAGGCCGGTGTCATCTCCGGCGAGGCCGCCCGCCGCATCGCCTGCGACGCCGGAATCAGCCGGATCATCACCAACGGAGCCTCCGAACCCCTCGACGTTGGCCGCCGCACCCGAACCATCCCACCGGCCATCCGGCGGGCGTTGATCTTGCGAGACGGCGGGTGCGTCATCAACGGATGTGAGCGGCCGGCTCGCTGGTGCGATGCCCATCATCGAGAACACTGGCTAGACGGTGGTCCGACCAGCCTGGACAACCTCGAGCTCCTGTGCCGGCGGCACCACCGGATGGAGCACGAAGGCAAGTTGCTCGAGCGCAAAGCACGGGCTCCGTAGAAGGTGGTGCCGTGGTCGATGGTGGGCACGGCCCCGGGTCAGAAGTCGAAGGGAACCAGCCCACCGTCGTTTGCGATCAGCACAACGGGTTGAGACTCCCACGTCGAGCTGTCGCCCCCCATTCCTGGCGAGTCCGCCGGCATTCCCGGCAGCGCCAATCCAACCGCGTCGGGGCGCTCGTCCAGCAGTTGGAGGACGGCGCCGGCCGGCACGTGTCCTTCGATCACGTAGCCGTCGACCAGCGCCGTGTGGCACGAAGCGGCACCGGCGGGAACACCGTGCTCCGCTTTGAACTCAGCCAGCTGTGGATCCTCGGTAGTGTCGACCTGGGCTCCGAGATCTTGCAGGTACCCGACCCACCCTGTGCAGCACCCTCAACCGGGTTCCTGATGGACGTCGAAGCTGATCCCGGACAGGTCGACTCCGGTGACCTGGACTGCAGTGGATGCCGTGGTCGACGGTGCCTCCGGCAGCGTTGTCGACGGAGTATCGGCCGTGGTCCCGCCACAGGCGGTCACTCCCAGCACGATGATGGAGAGCCACAGGAGGTTCTTCATGCCTCCATCCGTTCGCGGCGCATTCGACGGTCTCCGATCACCATGACGGCTCTGCTCAGGGGGTGTCAGCGTGCCTTCCCCCAATCTCAGCTAGTAGGGGCAGAAGGCCAATCGTGGATGTGCGAATCCCCTACTACCGCGTCTCGAGTTGATGACGCGGCTGTTTCCTGACAGCCTGCACTGCAACGGCCGAGGCCGCGGCCGTAATCAGAAGAGCCGTTACGCCGTACAACCACCACTGGACGGCTCGGTTCGGCTCTACTATCCACGAGAGCTCACGCGACCGTACGGCAACCGTGACCACGGCAATGGCGGCGAGCGTGACGAGTGTCTTGACTCAGGTACCCTCAGCCAATGACAACGGTCGTGCGCACCCATCACGTGATTGGCAGCCGGCAGGGCCTCACGACCCTGGAGCAGCGCTTCCGCTTTGAGGGCGACGGTGCCAATCCAGCCGCCATCGTCGGCATTCTCCTCACCGCACCGCTGACAGGTGACGATTCGGTCTTTGGCAACCGTCCGGGAAATGAGGGACCACGAGGAGACTCCTCCAGGACGCTGCGAGGGTTTTCGCCGGCGCCCGGCTTCAGATTCGACGTCGACCTGGCGCAACAGGACGACGGGGTGTTCCTGGTGCGGTTCTCGCAGCCCGACCGCAAGGCGCCCTACTTGCAGGGAGACCTGGTGTGGAGGGTCGTCGACGAGGGTGACGGCACGGTGCTCGACGAAGAGATCAACACCGAGAGGGCATTCGAGGTGGCGAGCGAACCGTTGAGCGGGCCCCGGCCCTCGCTCCGCCGCTGGCTGTTCTTCCGGGTGGGCCACAAGCAAGTGATGAGCCGGGCAACCAACAACATCGCAGTGCTGCTCAACGGTCAAGGTCCCTGACAACTCGAAGACCTTTGGCCCTGGCAGGAATCCGTCCCGGCATGCAAGCTTCGGTAAGGAAGGAGGAAAGGCCATGCAGACCATCAACCAGGCCACCACGGAGTTCCTGGCGAAGCGGCGCATTGCCGTTACCGGTGTCTCGCGTAACCCGAAGGGACACGGCAGCAACCTCGTCTATCAGAGGTTGCGTGACCGGGGATACGAAGTGTTCGCCGTCAACCCGAACGCCGACCAAGTCGAGGGTGACGTGTGCTACCACGATTTGAAATCCATTCCCGATGGGGTGGAGGCCGTCGTGATCGCTACCCGCCCGGAGCTGGCTGATGCCACCATGCGGGAGTGCGCCGAGCTCGGCATCCGTCATGTGTGGATGCACCGGGGACCAGGAAAGGGGAGCGTGTCACCGGACGCCGCCGTCTACGGCCGGGACCACGGCATGACGGTCATCGACGGTGGCTGCCCGCTCATGTTCGGCCCCACCGCCGACTTCGGCCACCGCTGCATGCGGGGCATCTTCAAGCTCACGGGGGCGGTGCCGCGCAAGGTGGAGTGAAGGCAGCACCCTGCGATCAGCCTGAGAGCAGTGCCGGGGCAACCCGGAGGAGGAGGGT
The DNA here is from genome assembly GCA_947259275.1 of uncultured Acidimicrobiaceae bacterium. Taxonomy (GTDB): domain Bacteria; phylum Actinomycetota; class Acidimicrobiia; order Spongiisociales; family SHLN01; genus SHLN01. The sequence continues at coordinate 7,776 of CAMYMH010000057.1, forward strand.
TTCGGATGTCGCTTGACCAGTTGCCGCCAGCGTTGTTGGCTCGTGCCACCAGAAATCGATTGGGCGGCCGGATTCACTTCCCGAAGGACCGCATCGGCGAGGTCGTAAATGGCCCCCGTGACGAGTTCGTCATCTTCCGCACAATGGTTCTCGATCCGAATGAGGGACAACCCGCGCGGCCGGGAGCCGAGTTCAGCGTCAGCTTTCGCTTTGCCAAGCTGTCGGATCGGATGAACAAGGGGCTGTCGGTGATGCCGGCACCCTTTATCGCCGCCCAGCCCGGGTTCCGGTCCAAGTCCTGGATCCACGGCGCAGAATCGGGCCGCTTCGGGGGTGTCTACGAGTGGGACTCCGTGGAAGATGCCGAGGCGTATTGGACATCGTTTCCGATGCGCCTGCTGAAGCGCAGGGCCGTGCCCGAATCGCTGTCATACGAAATAGTGCCGAAGTGAGTGCCGGCCCATCCCGCCGGCTCTCATTGCCCACGCCTGCAACCTCGGAGATTCGGAACCTGCGGCCGCTCTCGTTCTAGAAATCGAAGGGAACGAGTTCTCCGTCGGAGGTGATCAGCTCCACCGGCTGGGCTTCCCAGGTGGTGGGGTCGCCGCCCATGCCGGGGGAGTCGGCCGGCATACCCCCCAAGGCGAGCCCCGTCGCGTCCGGGCGCTCGTCGAGCAGCTTCACAATCGCGCCCGCGGGAACGTGCCCTTCGATCACATAGCCGTCGACGAGGGCGGTGTGGCACGAGTTTGCACCCTCAGGAACGCCATGCTCGGCTTTGAAGGCGGCCAGTTGCTGATCCTCTGTGAGATCGATGCTGGCTCCGAGTTCTTGCAGGTACCCGACCCACCCAGTGCAGCACCCTCAACCCGGTTCCTGGTGAACCTCGAAAGCGACTCCGGCCAGGCTGATGGACGTGTTGGCGGCGAAGCTGGTCGTCGTTGACGGAAGGGCAGTCGCCCCTCGGCATGCAGTCAGTACCAGGACCATCACTGCCAACCAGCCGAGCTTCTTCAGAATCACCCTCCTCACGCGGGCCGAGTCTATCCCTCACCTGTCAGCTTGCGGCGCATGATGACCCGGTTTTTCGATGGACGGTGGACCGTCTGGAACCGCCTTGCACGAAAGAGGCCCCGTTGCCGGGGCCCCTCTTCGTTTCCGGTGCCCTTTTGGAGAGGGCACTCGTTCGCCTAGCTGCAGCCCTTGCTGTCGCCGCAGTTCATGCAGCGGTAGCACGATCCGTTACGGACCGTGATGTGGCCACAGGTGTCGCACAGAGGTGCGTCACCCATGTTGGATGCGAGCGCAGCTTGCACGGAGCTGGTTTGCGCATCGGCGGCAATCACGGTGGTGGCTTGGGCCGCGGGCTGCCTGGTGGCGCCAGCGCTGGTGCCATTGGTTGAACTGTTTGGAGAGGGCGGTTTCATCCGGGCAGCCGCTGCATTGGCCGCCGCGCTCGGGGAGGAGTCGGTGATGTCCACCACTTCTGCGTCGACGAAGGCGGCCGCCCGTGACTGGGCGTCGATGTCGTCCTCCATCTTGGCCTCCTCCAGTCCAAGCTGTTGGCCGGTCTGGGTGGCGACGCCCTTGGGTGGCTCAGGGAGTGCCCGGGTCTCGGTTGGTGGGACCTGCACCAGGTCGGTGCGGCCCAGGTAGTCCATGCCGAGTGCCCGGAACACGTAGTCGACGATGGAGTTGGCCATCTTGATGTTGGGATGCCCCTCCACCATGCCGCGCGGCTCGAAGGTCTGGAACGTGAACGTGTCTACGAACTCTTCGAGGGGCACGCCGTATTGGAGCCCCTTGCTCACCGCAATTGCGAAGCACGACAGCACGCCTCGCAAGGTAGCGCCTTCCTTGGCCAGGTCGATGAACAACTCGCCGAGGGTGCCGTCCTCGTACTCGCCGGTGCGGACGAAAAGCTTGTGACCGCCCACTCGCGCCTCCTGGGTGAACCCGCTGCGACGGGCCGGCAGCAGGAAGCGCGGCCGGCTCATGCCCTGGTAGGCCATGGTCGGCGACACGCCGGGAGCGAAGTGGACGGCCGGCGCGGCACCTTTCACGATGCGAGCCTCGTCTTCCAGTGCCTCGGGCAATCCCTCCAACTCGTCGTCGGGGTGTTCCCCCTCGTCGCTGGTAGCAGACAGCGGCTGCGACGCCTTGGAGCCGTCGCGGTACAGAGCCATCGCCTTGAGGCCGAGCTCGGCCGACAGCATGTAGCTGGCCTCGATGTCTTCGACCGTGACCTCATTCGGCATATTGATGGTCTTGGAGATCGCACCGGAGATGAACGGCTGGGCGGCCGCCATCATCTTTATGTGCCCGTTGTGGTGGATGAACCGCTCGCCGTACTTGCCGTTGCGGTTGGCGGTGTCGAACACCGGGAGATGCTCGTCGCGCAGGTATGGGGCTCCTTCGATGGTCTGGCGGCCACAGATGATGTCGTTGGCGGTGCGGATGTCGTCGGCTGAGAAGCCGAGCTCGCGCAGCATGTCGAACTCAAACGACGTGTACTGCTCCTCTGAGAAGCCGAGCCGCCCCATCGTCTCCTCGCCGAGCACGAATACGTTGAAGGCGTGCTTGAGCTCGAAGACACCGGGGAGGGTCTCTTCGACACGACGAAGGTCGTCGGTGGTGAAGCCCTTCGAGGTGAGGCTGGCCCGGTTGACGCCGGGGGCCCCCAGCAGGGTCATGGTCCCGACCACGTAGTCGACGATCTCGTCGATCTGATCGCCGGTGTAACCGAGATGGCGCAGCGCCGGGGCGATCGACTGGTTGGCGATCTTGAAGTAGCCGCCGCCGGCCAGCTTCTTGAACTTCACCAGCGCGAAGTCCGGCTCGACCCCGGTCGTGTCGCAATCCATCTGCAGCCCGATGGTGCCGGTGGGGGCCAGCACGGTTGCCTGGGCATTGCGGAAGCCATGCTGCTCACCGAGATTGAGAGCGTTGTCCCACACCAGCTGGGCGGTCTGCAGCAGATCGGCCGGCGCCAGCTCGGGATCGATGCCCATGACGTAGTGGCTGATGCCCTCGTATTCCTCCCGGTCGGTGTTGTAGGTGGCCTGGCGATGGTTGCGGATGACTCGCAGCATCGAGTCCCGGTTCATCTCGTACTTGGCGAATGGCCCCAGCACCGAGGCCATCTCGGCTGACGTCGCATACGAGTGGCCGGTGAGAATGGCAGTGAGCGTGCCGGCGATGGCCCGGCCCTCGTCGGAGTCGTAGGGGATGCCGGAGCGCATGAGGAGCGAGCCGAGGTTGGCGTACCCCAGCCCCAGGGTCCGGTAGTTGTACGAGCCTTCGGCGATCTCCCGCGACGGGAACTGCGCCATCGTGACCGAGATCTCCAGGACTATGGTCCACAACCGGATGGCGTGCAGGTAGGCGTCGATATCGAACGCCTGCTCCTCGTCGTCGTAGAACTTGACCAGGTTGAGGCTGGCCAGGTTGCAGGCGGTGTTGTCGAGGAACATGTACTCGCTGCATGGATTGGAGGCCCGGATACGGCCTTCGGCCGGCGAGGTGTGCCACTCGTTGATGGTGGTGTCGAACTGGACACCTGGGTCGGCACACGACCAGGCGGCCTCGGCGATCTGACGCCACAGGTGGCGGGCCTTCAGCTTCTTCATGACCTCGCCTTCCTTGCGCGAGGTCAGTGCCCACATCTCGTCATTGATGACCGCCTGGATGAAGTCGGTGGGGACTCGCACCGAGTTGTTCGAGTTCTGGCCCGAGACCGTCTGGTAGGCGTCGCCGTTGAAGTCGGAGGCGTACCCGGCGGCGATGAGGGCCCGCACCTTGTTCTCCTCTTCCATCTTCCAGCTGATGAACTCCTCGATGTCGGGGTGGTCGAGGTCGAGGATGACCATCTTGGCGGCCCGGCGGGTAGTACCGCCCGACTTGATGGCGCCGGCCGCCCGGTCGCCGATCTTGAGGAAGGACATGATGCCCGACGAGCGGCCCCCGCCCGAGAGGCGCTCGCCTTCGCCCCGAATCTTCGAGAAGTTGGTGCCGGTGCCCGACCCGAACTTGAAGAGGCGGGCCTCCCGTAGCCACAGATCCATGATGCCGCCCTCGTTGACCAGGTCGTCCTCGACCGCCTGTATGAAGCAGGCGTGGGGGGCGGGGCGGGTATAGGAGTCCTCCGCCAACACCGACTCACCGGTAGCGGAGTCGACGAACCAGAAGCCCTGGGCAGGGCCGGTGAGACCGTAAGCGAGGTTGAGGCCGGTATTGAACCACTGAGGTGAGTTGGGGGATGCAATCTGGTGGACGAGCATGTAGGCGATCTCGTCCTGGAAGACCTGGGCGTCGTCGGCCGATGCGAAGTAGCCATTGTCCTCACCCCAGGCGCGCCAGGTGGCCGCCAGGCGCCCGATGGTCTGGCGAGCGGAGCGCTCCGGCCCCAGGACCGGGTTGCCATCATCGTCGAGGATGGTGTTGCCTTCATCGTCGAGTTGGGGGACACCGGCTTTGCGGAAGTACTTGGAGATGATGATGTCGGTGGCCACCTGCGACCAGGAAGCCGGCACCTCGGCGCCGATCATTTCGAACACGACCGAACCGTCGGGATTGGTGATGCGAGAGTCGCGGCGCTCCCACTCGATGGTGTCGAAAGGATCCTCGCCGGGGCGGCTGAAACGCCGGGGGATCTTCATGCCGTTCCTGAGTGCCGCATCTGTCATCTAACGCTCCTCGGTCGTCGTACCAGTGTCTCTGTCGGCCGGTCGGGGCTCGGGGCGTTTGACCACCGTTTTTCCCCTAACCACAAGATGTAGTGGTGCGGTTGGCGAGCTACCACATCATCTTGGGCCGGACCCGCGATGTTAATCACAGGGGTGTAGTTACGTCAAGCGTATTACATGTGTGTGACACAAAACGCGAAACAAAACCTTTCTCGCATGGGGAGGTGCCGGTCGGGGAGGTGAGAGGGACCATAGGCGCGGCCCCCGAGGTCGCGGAAACGAAGAGGACCGAGACGCGAAAGAAAGGCCAAGCACCGAGTCTCCGGTCGGCTAACGCGTAGCCTCATCGCCATGGTTGATATCACGAGTCGCGAAAAAGTGATGTACCCCGATGCCGGGATTACCAAGGGCGATCTCATCGACTACTACCGGGCGGTGGCCCCCGCCATGCTTCCGCATCTCGTCGGCCG
>CAMYMH010000058.1 GCA_947259275.1 uncultured Acidimicrobiaceae bacterium
ACTTTGATGCGCTCCTGACGATCCAGCTCAAGTCTGGATCTTGCGAACACGACCGAAGTGAGCGCCTGCCCGGTCGCGAAGTACCACGTCTCGGCATAGTCCCGGGCGTGATAGGCCACGATCTCATGTATGCGCTTCGGCGCCTTGGCCGTCAGCTCCACCTCAATGGCGATGAGTCGCTCACCCAGTGTCAGTTCTCCATCAGGGGTGAACCGCCCCTCCTGGCGGCCAGCCCGGATCGCCCGCTCACCCCGCCATTTCGCCTCAGGGAATCGCACTTCGGTCCGCAACCGCACCACAGAAGCCATGTGCGTGTGTCGCAACATCGCCGCTTTGGGTTCCCAGAACTTCGCTTCAATCCCGACTTCGCGAAGCCCTTTTCGGGTCAGCCACACCCATCCAGGCTCGCCATACAGAACCTTCCGATACCCGGCGAACCCCGCCTTCGACCACCGCTCAACGACGCGCCGAGTTCTCCTATCCCCCAGCACCCCATCACCCCACCCACCCACCTCACTCCATCCACCCAACAACCGTGCCAGCACATCAATCCGTGGTCACGTCCAGCGACGTGGTGTATGAGTGACACCGCGTCGGCCTCGTTGGTTTCTTTCTAGCCGGTTGCTGTTTGGAGTGCTGGGGTCACCTCCTCTGGGTCGTCGGGTTCGATGAGACGTATGCGGGCTTGGGTGAGGCTGTCGAGGCTCATGTAGCGTCGGGTGATGGCCCATTCGTCGTGTTGTTCGGCCAGCAGGGCTCCGACCAGGCGAATGATCGACGGCCGGGTGGGGAAGATCCCCACCACGTTGGTGCGACGCCGGATCTCCTTGTTCAACCGTTCCTGGGGGTTGTTACTCCAGATCTGGGTCCAGTGGGCTTTGGGGAACCCAGTGAACGTGAGGATCTCAGCGCCGGCTTGATCGAGGTGATCAGCGGCGTCGATGAGTCCGACCCCGTGAAGGTGGTCGACCACTCGGCGATGCTGGGCCCACACCTCTTCTGCTGAGGGTTGGGCGAAGATGGTGCGCACCATGGTGGCCACCATTGTTTCAGAGCTCTTGGGGACCTTGGTCAACAGGTTCCGCAGGTAATGGGTGCGGCAGCGTTGCCAACCCGCTCCCGGCACCGTCGCTTCGATAGCGTCGACCAGACCGGTGTGGTCATCGGAGATCACCAATTGCACCCCGGTGAGGCCTCGAGCGACCAGTGAGCGTAAGAAGGCGAGCCAACCGGCACCGTCTTCGGTAGTAGCGACGTCGACTCCGAGGATCTCACGGTGACCTTCACCGTTAACCCCGACTGCCAGCAGGCAGGCGACATTCACGATCCGGCCCCCTTCGCGGACTTTCATCGTTAACGCGTCAGCCCACACGTAGGTGTAAGGGCCCCCGTCGAGGGGCCGACCCCGGAAGTCGCTCACCATCTGATCCAGGTCTTTGGCCAACTCTGACACCTGCGACTTGGACAGTGAGGTGATGCCGAGGGTTTCGACCAGTCCTTCCACCCGACGAGTGGAAACTCCCCGCACATAAGCCTCGGCCACCACCTGAATGAACGCCCGCTCTGATCGGGTCCGAGCATCCAGCAACCAGTCCGGGAAGTAGGAACCGGCCCGCAACTTGGGGATCCGCAAATCAATTGATCCCACTCGGGTGTCCCAGCGGCGCCTTCGATACCCGTTGCGACGATTCACCCGCTCCGGGGATGACTCCCCATAGCCAGCGCCACACTCCACATCGGCTTCCGCTGACATCAGGCCCTCGGCGAAGCTGCGGACCATCTCCTGTAACAGGTCGTTGTCGTCGGTCTCGAGTTGCTTGCGTAGCCACGCCAAAGCGTCCATGCTCTCATTGATCACCGCGTTCCTCCTCAAGGTCGCTATCTACTTCCTCGAGGCTGACGCGGTGATCACCAATTCAGCGGCATTTCCCTCCGCCATACACCACGTCCGTGGACGCAACTGCGGAGCTCGGCCGGGGTGGGGGGCAATCCTGCGGGTTGCTGGGCAGTTGCTACGCACTTGGGTGTCGCGACCGGACAACCCCACCAGTGAGTCTTTTTCCCTGCCCTTGAGGGCGGGGTGGCCGAGCGGAGCTCGGCCGGGGTGGGGGTTGCCGGTCCCACCACAGTCACGGTCGTGATCCAGCGCCTCCCCCATCCGTCCTCAGAGCGAGGCCGGGCCTCGCCCGGCTTAGGAGTTGCTTCGCAACTCCATAGGAGCCCGAAGGGTGCCCGGCCACCCTCCCCTCAAGGGAAGGATGATGGCGGCTCAGCTCTCGATCCAGGCTTGCATGACTGCCCGGGCGATAGGCGCCGCCACCGTTCCACCGGTGGCGGCTTGGCCGGCGTTGCCGCCGTTCTCCACCACGACCGCGACGGCTACCGACCGCTCCTCAGATTGGGCGAACCCGATGAACCAGGCGTGAGGCGCTTCGCCGGGGATCTCGGCGGTGCCGGTCTTGCCTCCGACGGACACACCCTCGATGCGGGCAGCCTGCCCGGTCCCGCTCTCGACCACAGCTTCCATCAGCTCGGCGAGCACTGCCGCGGTGCCGGGGCTGACCGCCCGGCGCAGCTCGACCGGATTCGTCTGCGAGAGTATGTTCAAATCCCGGTCGAACCTCTCAGAAACCAGATAAGGCCGCACTACCACCCCACCGTTGGCGACGGTGGCGGCCACCATCGCAAGCTGCAAAGGAGTCGCCTGCACGTCGCGTTGCCCGATGGCGCTCTGGGCGGTGGCGGGCGGGTCTTCAATCAGGGAGCCGGTCGGGAATACCGAGGGCACTACGTCCAGGTCGAAAGGGATTTCCGAGTTGAAACCGAAGGCCTCGGCGGTACTCCCGATGGCTTCGGCCCCCACGTCAATCCCGATCTGGCCGAAGACCGTGTTGCACGAGAGGCGGAACGCGGTCGCCAGCGCCACCTCGGTTCCTTCGGCGCACGGACCGCGATCGGCGTTGCGGATGACTGCGGTCGATCCGGGAAGCTGGAGCTCGAGCGGGTCAGAGTAAAGAGTGTCGGGGTTGGCGGCGCCGCTTTCGAGTGCGGCGGCGGCGGTGATCACTTTGAAGGCGGAGCCGGGAGCGAGGATCTGATCGATGGAACGGTTGAGGAGCGGAACCCCGGGGTCGGCGGCCAGCGCATCCCCGGCGATGGGAGACTCGCCGAGCAACACCCCCGGGTCAAAGGAAGGCGAGGAGTAGAGGGCGAGCACTTCGCCGGTGGATGGTTCGATGGCAACCACGGCGCCGGTTTGGTCTCCCAGCGTCTGCTGGGCAGTCTGCTGGAGGGGGTGCGAGAGGGTGAGACGAATCCCCTGGGCGCCCTGTTCACGGCCCAACAGGGTATCGATGATGCCGGAGATGGTGAGATCACTGTCGCTGCTCAGTTCGCCGGCGTATTGGCGCTCGAGCCCGGAGTTGCCAAACAACAAGGACGTATACCCCACCGTGTGCGCGTATGCCGGGCCTTCCGGATAGGACCGCACGAAGGTTTGTCCGGACCCGGGCTCGGCGGTCGACTCGGCCAGAACGATGCCCTCGCGGCTCACGATCGGCCCGCGTTCGGTTGAGCTGCGAGAGGCGGCCAGCCGCGGATTGCGGAGGTCATCCCGGTAGCGAGGTCCGGCAATCACCTGCAAGTACGTGAGGTCGAGGACGATGAGCCCCAGTACTGCCAGGAGCACGAATGCCAGCCGGCGAATTGGCGTGTTCACGTCGAAACCTCATGGGAGATACGCGCCAGTACGACTACAGCTATGACGTTGGCGACCAGCGCCGACCCCCCGTATGACATGAAGGGGAGAGCGATCCCGGTGAGCGGCAGCAGCCGGATCACTCCTCCGACGATGAGGATGGTCTGGATACCGATAACCGTGGTCAAGCCGGCGGCCAAGAGTTTGCGGTACGGGTCCCGTGCCTGCAGGGCGATCCCGAAGCCGACCGCCACCAGGAGGGCGTAGGCGGCGACGATGGCGACCGATCCGGCCAGGCCGGTCTCCTCGGCGACCGCGGCGAACACGAAATCGGTGGTGGCACTCGGGATGACGTCGGGTCGGCCGAGACCCAGCCCCGAACCGGTCAGGCTCCCGCTGCCGAGGGCAAACAGGCTCTGACCGATCTGGAACCCGGTATCGGCGAAGTCATCCCACGGCCGCAGCCACGCATCGAAGCGGCGCTGCACATGGTCGAACATCTGGGCGGCGGCGAGAGTCCCGGCCAGGAACATCCCGCCGCCCACCAGCGGGTAGGCGACCCGACCGCTGGCGGCGTAGAGCATCGAGGCAAACACCGCCAGCAGCAGCAGTGAGGCGCCCAGGTCGCGCTGGTAGACCAGGACAATGAAACTGGCCGCCCAGGCGACCACGAGTGGAAACAATTGGCGAGGCTCAGGGATGACGATCGGTCCAACCTTGCGGGTCATCGAGACCAGGGCGGGCTGCCGGGATGCCAGGTACGAGGCGAGGAACACCACCAGCAGCAGCTTGCCGAACTCGGCGGGTTGAAACCGCACGATGGTGGTGTCGAACAGCCGCAGCTGTAGCCAGAGCCGCGAGCCATTCACCTCGACCCCACCCAGCGCCCAGTTGGAGGGAAGTAGCGGCAGCATGAACGTGACGAGGGCGGCGGTCAGAAACAGGTACCGGTAGCGGAGCAGCAGATCGGTCCCGAACCGTCCGAGCACCGCCAGGGTTGCGATCCCGAAGCCGGCCGCGATCAGCAGCCACCAGCGCTGCAGCGTGGCGGCGCGGGGGTCCAGCCGGAAGATCTCGACCAGCCCGACCGCGGTGATCAGCGCCGCCAGCGGAAGCAAATACGACGAGGCATTTGGTGCCCACTGGCGAAACGCCAGGTGAAGTGACCCGAAGGCCAGGCCAACCACCAGGAACGTCAGGGCAGTCTGAGCATCCGGCGTGTCACCGCCGGCGGCCCGGACGATAGATACTCCGAGCGCAGCTAGGACGGCGGCGCCTGCCAGCAACGCCGCTTCGGCGTTGCGGCTCACTCGAGGACGTCGACGACCGCCACCGTGATGTTGTCCTCCCCACCTGCCTGGTTGGCGGCTTCGACCAGGGCCCATCCGGCGGCCTGGGCGGCAGGCTGGTCGTGAAGGATGGCGGCGACTTCGTCATCGGGAACCATGGAGGTGAGCCCATCGGAACAGATAAGAACGCGGTCGCCGACCCGTAGATGAACCGTATGGGCGTCAACCATTACGTCCCGGTCGATGCCCAGCGCCCGGGTGATGACATTCCGCTGCGGGTGGTTCAACGCCTCTTCGGGCGAGATCGCCCCTGCTGCCAGGTATTGAGCGACGAGTGAGTGGTCGGTGGTGACCTGCAGCAGCTCGGAGCGGCGCAGCAGGTAGAGCCGGCTGTCGCCAACATGACCGACCTGCAGGGTTCCGGTTGGGCCGAACTCGCCGGCGGTGAGCGTGCTGCCCATCCCGAACCGATCGGCTCGTTCTTCGGCCGCATCCAGCACGACCTGGTTGGCCTCCGAGACGCGCGCTTCGATCGGCGCTTCCGACGATGTCACCGTTTCGATAGCGAGGCGACTGGCGACCTCCCCGGCCGCATGGCCGCCCATCCCGTCGGCCACCGCCACCAGGATGGGGCCTTCGGAGGTGCCGTCCGATTCGGGATAGACCGAATCCTCATTGCTATCGCGCACCAAGCCGGGATGGGTGGAGGTGGCCCAGGAGTACTTCATCTCACCGCGCTCCGGCCCGGAACTGCTCAGATATGTCGTGAATCATCCTGCGAATGCCCCGGGCGAGGCCGACTCCGAGGGCACCGTTGAGGGCACCCAGGGCGAAGCCGGCCACCCAAATCTGGGCTAAGGACATGGTTGGGTCGCCGCCCGCGGCCAAGATGACCGACCAGAGCACTCCCACGACGGGGATCGGCCACCAACGCAACCGCGGAAACGATCCTCCGATGAGCCCCAGGAGAATTGCGGTTGGTATCACTCGGTCCCGCCCAGATTCGGCGGGATGGTGAGTGGATGAGAGATGAGGGGCTGCTTCATTTCACTTCCATAATGGTCTTGCCAACCTGTACCGAGTCACCGGCGTTGAGGACCACCGGGCTGGTGACCCTTCGGCCGTTGACATAGGTCCCGTTTGTCGTTCCCAGATCTGCCAGGGACATCGTGTCCCCGTCCATGGTAAGGCGCAAGTGGAACATGGAGGCATAGGGGTCGTCAAGCAGGGCATCCGCCTCCGGGCTCCTGCCCAGGACCACCGAGTCGGCAACTGCGATCCTGCTGCCTGCCTGGGTGTCTGATCGCACCACGATGAGCTCCCCGACCCGCCGCTTGCCGCGCCGGGCCGAAGTTGTGTCCGCCACCAGGTGGCCGCCGATGGAGCGAGCCATCTGCCACAGGAAGAGGTAGAGGAGCCCGACGAAGGCCAATTTCAGAAGGTTGGCGACGAGGGCCGACATCCAGTCTCCTCAGGCAGATCGAAAGCTGAACCGGGCAAGGCCGAAACCCACAACGTCCCCGTCGTGCAGCTCGACCGGCCCGTTGGTCACCACCCCGTTCACGCTGGTTCCGTTACTGGAGGCGAGGTCCTGGATCCAGGTGCCGCCGGTGTCGTACCAGACGAGCGAGTGGGTGCGTGAGACCGTGTCATCGCCCAGCATGACGTCGGCACGCCGGGAGCGGCCGACGAGGGATCGGTTCTTGGTGAGCGCGAGCCGGCGTGGCCCCCGTACCTCGATGAGCTGGCCCCACTCCTCGATGGCGCCTGGATTGACCGTAGACACGACGGAGATGGCGCCGGCGGCGACATCCGGCGCTGCGAGTAGCGTCACCCTAGGGGGTCCTTCGAGGCGCCATCCGCGCTCACGGGCGGCCTCGGCGACCACGGTGTTGAGCCGCGAGATGATTTCGTCGGCGTCCTCGCCGAGGTCGGTCGGGTTGAGCGAGACCACAAACGTGTTGGGAGCGGTTGGCCCCACCCCCGACTGGGTCAGCGTCATTTCGGCTTCACGAACGATTCTGATGGCAACTTCGACGGGGTGAAGCTTCCCCCGGAAAACCTTGGTCCCGAGGCCTTCTACCAGGTTCTCGATGCGGCGCTCGAGGCTCCGTGCCAGGCTCATGGAACCAGCTTAGGTTTGCACGCCCCCTACGGACCGTCACCTGCGGTCCGCTTCCAGCGAAGTGGTTTGCTACGATTCCGTCCGCATCCCGGGCGAGTGGCGGAATTTGGCAGACGCGCAGGCTTCAGGTGCCTGTGAGCTTCGGCTCGTGGGGGTTCAAGTCCCCCCTCGCCCACGCCGTGTCATACATCTGGCTGTGGTGGTCTTCGTGCTCGTCACCAGTTTCCGCAGTGAGCGTCGCCTCCTGGCGGGGTATATCGACGCGGCCCAGCAATCGGCCGCCGCGGCCGCATCCTCATCGGAGGAGTTCCTCGATTTGGCCGCCCGGCTCGGGGAGGTCGAGCGCCAGGAGTTCATTACCACGATGGCACGGATTCGGGAGACGTCCAGCGAAGCGAGTGCCCTGATCGATGCGGCCGAGGTTCCGAATGACGCTCTCGACGCCCACGCCCGCCTGCAATTGGCGTACCGGAGCTGGCTGGTGGGGCTCGAACAGGTCGAAGGCGCCGCCCTGGCCGCCGCCGAGGACCCGGCCGACGAGATTCCGGCCCAAGTGATTCAGCGAGCGGTCGTAGAGCTCGCCGTCGGCGATCGAGCCTATGAGGCAGGCGTTGAGGAACTGAGTGGCCTCGAGGACGGAGCCGATGTCGAGATACCCACTTACCCCGTGATCCTGTTCAGCCCGGCGTCCGGCTCGGAGGGTCTGATAACGGCCGCGAGGACTTCGATCGGCCTAACGCTGCTGCGAGACCTAGCGGTCACCACGGTCACCCTCGATCCCCGGGCTCTGGGCGAAACCGACACCGGCGTCGACATCGTGCCCTTCACCGATCGGCTCATCGTCAACGTCACCGTCACGAATCAAGGAAACCAGGCGGCGGCGGACATTCCGGTGCAAGTGGCTCTGTCGACCGACCGGACCGGCACCGCCCGCAGTGAGTCGGTGACGGTGGAGCGTCTCCAGCCGGCCGAATCGACGTCGCTCGAGTTCGTCTTCGAAGTGCTTCCGGTCGTCAACTACGAAATGGTCGTCAACGTCGGTCTCACCACCGGGGAGACCGACGTCGAGAACAACCTCCTCATCGTTCCCTTCATAGTCAACGAGGAGGGCTAGGCGGCGGGTGCGCTGCTTTCCATCTATCACCAAGTCCCATTCCCCGCCCTGAGGGCGGGGTGGCTCCGCCGTAGGCGGAGTCGGGGTGGGGGAGGCCTCGGTGCCTGTTTCCTCGGTGTGGTTTGGTGGTTCGCGGTGTCCCCCCTTCCGTCACCGACCCTGCGGATCGGTGCCACCTTCCCCTCAAGGGGAAGTAATAGAGACACGCAGCGCTCCTTCGGGGGAGGGGTCTACCATTCCGTGATGCTCGATGTGAACCTGCTTCGGAAGCAACCGGACCGGATCGAGGCCACCCTTGCCCACCGCAGCATCACCGGGGTGGACCTGGCGGCGCTGGCCGAGCTCGACGAGCGGCGCCGTGCGGTCAGGGCCGAGGCCGAGGCGGCTCGGGCCGAGCAAAAGGAGCTTTCCAGCCAGGTGGCACGGCTCGAAGGAGCCGACAAGGAGGCCGCCATCGCCCGGGGTGGCGAGATCGCGGCCGCCTACAAAGCGAAACTGGCCGAAGCCGACGAGCTCGACGCCCAGTTCGAGGCCATCTGGGTGCCGCTTCCAAATCTGGTCCACGAGTCGGTCCCCAAAGGCGAAACCGAGGACGACAACGATGAGATCAAGCGGTGGGGCGAGATTCCCGCCTTCGACTTCCCGATGAAGGACCACCTCGAGCTGGCAGCCGGCAGCGGCATCATCGACATGGAGCGGGCCGCCAAGATCTCCGGCTCTCGGTTCGGGCTGCTCACCGGCCGCGCAGTCCTGCTGGAGTTCGCACTCGTCCAGTGGGTCATGGACCGCCTCGGTGCCGAAGGCTTCACCCCGGTGGTACCGCCCGTTCTCGTGCGGGAGGAAGCCCTGTTCGGCACCGGGTTCTTCCCGGACGACGAGCAGCAGGTGTATGAAGTTCCCGCCGACGACCTCTATCTGATCGGGACTTCAGAGGTGGCGCTGGCCTCGATGCATTCCGATGAGATCTTCGCCGCCGAGGAGCTGCCGCGTCGCTACGTCGGATTCTCGACCTGCTTCCGGCGGGAATCGGGGGCCGCCGGCCGCGACACTCGCGGCATCTTTCGGCTCCACCAATTCGACAAGCTCGAGATGTTCAGCTTCTGTCATCCTGAGCAATCATGGGACGAGCACGACTACCTGTTTGCCAGGGAAGAGGCCCTCATCCAGGAGCTCGGTATTCCCTACCGGGTGGTGAACGTGTGCTCGGGAGACCTGGGGGCCTCGGCGGCCAAGAAGTACGACATCGAGGCGTGGTTTCCCGGTCAAGCGCGTTACCGGGAGATCACCTCATGCTCGAACACCACCGACTACCAGTCACGCCGCCTCAAGATCCGCATGAAGGACGACAAGGGCAACCGGCTGCTCCACACGCTGAACGGAACCGCCATCGCCATCCAACGAACCCTGGTGGCGATCATGGAGAACTTCCAGCAGGCCGACGGCACAGTCCGCGTCCCGGACGCCATCGTGCCCTACGCAGGTTTCGAGACGTTTTGAGCAGCGACCCGACTCCGGTCGCGTTCTTCCCCCTCCGGGGGAGGTGGCCCGTAGGGTCGGAGGGGGCGCCCCCCTCCCCAGCTTCGCTGGGACTCCGGGAAGGCTTCGCCTTCCTTGGCAGTTGCGGAGCAACTGCTCAGCAACCAGAAGGTTGCCCCCCTCCGGGGGGAGCGAGACCTTCCCTGCAGGTGGTCCGATCGCGGGATCTCCGTGAGTGACCCGGAGAGGCCCACTCCGGGGGCCGGTGTCACGGGCGCCGCCGTCTTCTCCGACATCGCGGATCGGTACGACCGGCTCAATAGCGTCCTGTCGCTCGGCCGCGACCAAGCCTGGCGCCGCAAAGCTGCCGCCCATCTCCCGGCCGGGCACGTGCTCGACCTCGGGGCCGGAACCGGGGCGGGGAAGCCGGCCCTGGGCGAGCGCTGGATCACTGCGGTCGACCCATCGCTGCCGATGCTGGAGCGCAACGCCGCCGATCGGCGGATCGCCGCAGTCGGCGAGCACTTGCCGTTCGCCGATGATGCATTTGATGGCGTGTTCTCGGCCTTCGTGTTTCGCAACCTCACGTCCGTTCCCGCCACCCTCACCGAGATTCACCGGATTCTCCGGCCCCGGGGTGCCGCGGTCATCGTCGATCTCAGCCGCCCGGTTGGGAGGGTTCGGCGTGAGCTGCATCGGGCGGGTTCGGCCGTCCTGGTGCCGCTGGTTGGCCGCCTGGCCGGCTCTCCGGGCGAGTACAAATATCTCGACGAGTCGCTCGACAAGCTGCCGCCCCCGGAGGAGCTGTTCGGGCAGGGGCCGTTGACCCTGGAACGCACCTGGCGCATGGGACCGCTCGGGTTTGTCTACGCGGCCGTGCTCCGCAAAGAAGCCGGTCAACGGTAGAGAGCCGGAGGACCTTCTTCCTCCCCCGGAGGGGGAGGAGGCCCGCAGGGTCGGAGGGGGCGCCAGTTCGGTCCCCTCTCCCGCTTCCGGCACGGGGGGGCTTGTGTGAGGTGGGGGGCTACCGCCTCCCCAGGATCGCGTCGATAACCTCGGGTCCCATGCTCCGATCGATTGCTCTCCTGGTGGCGATTGTCGTGGTGGCGGTGGGCTGTGGCGATGACACCGTCGCCAGCTCGACCACCGAAACACCGACGACCAGGCCCCTGTCGGCCCAGGAGATCCTGACCGAAGCCGCGGCCACCATGCAGGCGGTCGAGACGCTCCGCTACGAGATCGAGCTGTCGGGAGCACCCATCACGTTGCTCGGGGTCGAGTTGCGCAGTGCCAGCGGCCAATACCTCGCCCCCGAGTCGTCACAGGCGGTGCTGAGGGCGGCCATCGGTGGTCTGACCATCGAATTGGCGACCATTGCCATCGGCGGCACCTCGTGGCTCACCAACCCGCTCAGCGGGGCCTGGGATGAGTACACCGGGAGTCGGGCTTTCAACCCGGCCATCATCTTCGATCCTGAGCTCGGATGGAAGCCACTGCTCACGACCGACTTGTCCGATGCCCAACTCGCCGACGCCGCCAGCACCGACACCTACCGGATAACCGGCACCGCCGCCGGTGCCCGGGTGGAGGTGCTCACTGCCGGGCTGGTCGAGTCACAACCGGTTGAAGTGCAATTCGACGTCGACCGGGAAACCGCGACCGTTACCCGGATGGAGTTCTCGACCATCGGCGAGGCCGGTCAGACACTATGGGTGCTGGCGCTATCTGAATTCGACGAGCCGGTGACGATCGATCCGCCCGAGGTTGGCTGAGGGTGAAGCGTCGACCGTCGCCTGCTGCGGTGATGGCGGCGATCGCATTCGGAGTGTTTGTGGCCGCCGACGACTTGACGGTGGTTTCCACCATGCTTCGCCAGATAATCGGCGATCTCGAGATACCGCTGCCTTCTGGCTTCGACGACGCCGCCTGGATCGTGAACTCGTACCTCATCGCTTACGTGGCCGTCATGCCGTTCATGGGTCGCCTCAGCGATTTGCTGGGGCGCCGCAAGGTGTATGTGGGTGCTCTGGTGGTGTTCCTGGCCGGCTCGCTTTGGATCCCGTTCACGTCATCGCTCGGGTGGTTCATCGTTGCCCGGGTTTTGACCGCGGTGGGGGGCGGCGCCATGGTGCCGGTCGCATTGGCGGTGGTCGGCGACCTCTATGCCGAGCCTCGCCGGCCGCGCGCCTACGGCATCCTGGGAGCCGTCGACACCATCGGCTGGGTGTGGGGGCCGCTGTTTGGAGCCTTGCTGGTCCGATTCCTCGATTGGCGGTGGCAGTTCTATCTGAACGTCCCCCTGGCGCTGGCCGGCATCGCCATTGCCTGGTGGGCCCTCCAGGACCACGACCGGCCAACCGTCCGAGCCGCCATCGACTGGCCGGGCGCCACCGCGTTGACGCTTGCGCTCGTGGCGCTCAACATCGCGCTGCTCGATGCCGGCGAGATCTCCGTCGCCGGCGAGCTGGACGAGTTGACCGGCGGTGGCTCGACCTCCACCACCTGGTTGTTCGGGGTGGCCGCCGCCGGCTTCACCTGGTTCTGGTGGCTGGAACGCAACCGAACCAACCCACTCATCGATCTGCGGCTGTTTCGATCCCGCAACTTCGCCGGCGGCGTCGGAGTCAACTTCCTGGTCGGAGCCGTGCTGATCATCGCCATGGTCGATGTGCCCCTGTTCGTGAACCTGGTCGTGGAAACCTCGCTGCTCGAGGCCGCCGTCATGAGCGGATGGGTGCTGTCCGGCCTCACTGCCGCCATGGCGATCACCTCCTACGCCGGTGGGGTGGCGACCGAGCGCAGCTGGTATCGGCCGGTCATCGTGGCCGGGCTGGTCGTTACCGGAGTCGGCTTCCTGGTGGTGGGCTCGGTCTGGGACGCCGACGTGGGTCCCTGGACCATGGGCTGGCAGCTGATCATCCTCGGGGCCGGATTTGGCCTGGTCACTGCTCCCACCAACGCGGCGGTGGTAGATGCGGCACCGGCCGAGCAACGGGGAACGGCCGCCGGGCTGGTCATAGTGTCCCGACTCATGGGACTCGCCGTCGGCCTGTCGGGCCTGACGGCGTGGACACTCTTCCGGTACGACCGCCTCCGGACCGGCCTCGACCTTCCCGGTATCGGTGATCCGGGCTATCAGGATGCCCTCGAGGCCGCCACGGCCGACATCACCGCCCAGGCGCTCACCGAGACGTTTCTATTCGCGGCGGCGGTGGTAGTAGCGGCGCTGGTGGTCGCTCTGGGGCTCAGACGGCGCGACTCCAACCAACCGGTCGGCCGCGGTGTGGCCCAATAGGCGTCACCGGTTGGGGGCGCCCGGTTCTCCCATCAGGATGCGCGGGCCGGGTCCCCGGTGAGCGAGTTGGTCAGAGGGATTGAACAGAGAGCACACTCTCAGCGATAGGCAGCCGCACCCGATGCACCCGTCGAGATCGTCCCGCAGTGCTTGCAGATCGGCGATCTGCGCGTCGAGGTGGGCGCGCCATCGTCCGGACAATCGCTGCCAGTCACGTTTGGTCGGGGTTCGGCCTTCGGGCAATGTTTCGAGCGCCCGGCCGATGTCCTTCAGCGACAATCCCAGGGTCTGGGCGGCCCGGATGACTGAGACCCGCCGCACCGTGCCACGGGCATAGCGGCGCTGGTTTCCTTCGGTCCGTTGGGCCGCGATCAGTCCCTTTTCTTCATAGAAGCGCAAGGCAGAGGTTGCCACCCCCGTGCGGCTGGAGAGCTCTCCGATAGTCCACAACTCGTCGAGAGAAATTTGAAAAACCTCCTTGACTTCAAGTGTACTTGAAGTTGTACGGTGGCAGTATGACAACATACACGGCCAATCCCTATCTCGGCCTTTCGGCCCTCATGACCCGCATGACCGGTGACGAGAAGCACTCGGCCAGCGCCACATCCACCCTCGACCCCATCTGGGTTCTCTACCATCGGATCCTGCGGGTCGACCCGTCAAACCCAGATGACCCCGACCGCGATCGTTTCTTGCTTTCGAAGGGTCACGGTCCGATCGCCTTCTACGCGGTCCTTGCCGGCCAGGGCTTCATCCCCGTCGAGACCCTCGACGGCTTCGCCGGATATGACTCGCCGCTCGGCCATCACCCGGACGGCACCCTCATTCCCGGAGCGGAGATCGGGAGCGGCTCGCTGGGCCATGGGCTCCCAATCGCGGTCGGCCAGGCTCTCGCCCTCGGCATCAAGGGCTCGCCGGCGCGGGTGTTCTGCCTGGTCGGCGACGCCGAGCTCGACGAAGGCAGCAACCATGAGGCGATCGCCTTCGCCGGTCGGCATGGCCTCGACCGACTGACCGCGGTGGTCATCGACAACCAGTCGGCCACCCACGGCTGGCCGGGTGGGATCGCGAGCCGGTTCGAAGTCGAAGGCTGGTCGGCCATCACCTGCGATGGCCGGGATCACGCCGCCCTCGAGCGGGCTTACCTCCAGGACCACACCGGTCGTCCCCACGTGGTCGTAGCCCAGGTAGGAGCCAAGTACTAATGGGTACCACCAGCATGCGGGGGCGCTTCGCCGAGGTAATAACCGACCTGCTCGATTCCCGTCCCGATGTGGCCGTGGTGTTGGCGGACATCGGCGTCAATCAGTTCTCCGAGACCGGGGCGATCGCCCACCACCCCGACCGGGTCGTCAACGTCGGCATCCGGGAGCAGCTCATGATCGGTGTTGCCGGCGGTCTGGCCCTGGCGGGGATGCGGCCCTTTGTCCATTCCTACACACCATTCCTGGTCCAGCGGCCGTTTGAGCAGATCAAGCTCGACCTGGGCCACCAGGGCGTGGGAGCAGTGCTGGTTTCGATCGGCGGGTCCTACGACGCGGCCTCGGAAGGCCGCACGCACCAGGCACCGGGTGACGTGGCGCTCATCGACACCCTCCCCGGCTGGGAGATTCACGTGCCCGGTCACCCCGACGAGGTCGAGCTCTTGCTGCGCCACGCCGCCTCGCATGACCGAAGCGTCTATGTGCGCCTTGCCGACAATACGAATGCCGAACCGATGCCGATCGTTCCCGGCCGTTTTCATACCTTGCGCAATGGTGACTCGGCCACCATCGTTGCCGTCGGCCCCACCCTCGACCGGGTGGTGGAGGCCAGCCGCGGGCTGGACGTCACCGTCTTGTACGCAGCCACCGTGCGACCGTTCGACCGGGCGGCGGTGGCCGCCGCATGGTCGGCCAACTTTGTGGTGGTCGAGCCTTATCTGGAGGGCACCTCGGCTCACGAAGTGGCGGCGGCGATGGGAGATCGGCCCCACCGGCTGCTGTCAATTGGAGTCCCGAAGGCCGAGCATCGGCACTACGGCCGGCCGGCCGATCACCAAGCCGCCCACGGCCTCGACGCGGCCGGGTTACGTCGCCGAATCGTTGCCTTCATCGGCGAGAGCCGGGCCTGCTCCCGCCACTCCTCGGTTTTGTGAGCGGCCCGACCGGTTGACTCTGGCGAGGGACCAGAATGGGGAGGTCATGCCTGCCAACCTGAACCCTGAGTACAAGGCAGCCGAGTCCGCGTTCAAGAAGGCGCGTGACCCCCAGGAGCGCCTCGACCACCTGCGGGAGATGCTGCGGGTGATTCCCAAGCACAAGGGGACCGATCACCTTCAGGCCGATCTCAAGACCCGGATCAAGGAGCTCACCGCCCAGCTTGCCGGACCCAAGAAGACCGGGGCCAAGACCGGGCCGCCGACCTTCGTGCATCCGGAGGGCGCCGGTCAGGTGGCGCTGCTCGGTCCGCCCAACACCGGGAAGTCGGCGCTGCATGCCCGGCTGACTGGATCTCATGCCGCCTCCGAGGCATATGCGTTCACCACCCAGTATCCGCAGCCGGGCATGTTCGAGCACCAGGATGTGGCGTTCCAGCTGGTAGATCTGCCGCCGGTGTCGCCCGAGCATCCGGTGCCGTGGATCGCCAACACCCTTCAGTCGGCCGACGGGTGCCTGCTGATCGTCGACGTCGGCCGTCCCGGCTGTGTCGAGGAGGTGGTGACGGTCCGTGAAATGCTGGCCGAGCGGAAGGTCGTGCTCGGATCGATCTGGCCGGGCGACCCCAATCCGGCCGTCGAAGCCGACAACGAGGATCCCTTCACACTCCAGCTCCCGACCGTGCTGGTGGCGAGCAAGTCCGACGTGGTGGAACATGCTCAGGACGAGCTCACCGTGCTCGAGGAGCTGTCGGGGCTCGATTGTCCGACGCTGAGCGTCTCGGCCGTCAGTGGGGAAGGGCTGGAGGAGCTGGGTGCCTGGCTCTTCGAGCATCTGGCGGTGGTGCGGGTGTACACCAAGAAACCGGGGCAGGGCATCGATGACGGCAAGCCCTACACCGTGCGGCGGGGTGACACGGTGCTCGACGTCGCCAGGCTGGTACACCGGGATATCGCCGCTTCCCTCAAGTACGCCCGCCTCTTCGGCGGCCACGGCTTCGAGGGCCAACAGGTCGGCCGCGACCACGAGGTAGCCGACGGAGACATCCTGGAGCTGCATAGCTAGAGCCGACCGCCCACCGCCCATCGCTTTCCCCGCCCTGAGGGCGGGGTGGCTCCGCCGAAGGCGGAGGCGGGGTGGGGGAGGCCAGGAACCCTGCCAGTTCACCCCTATTGAAGGCTTTGGGGTCTCCCCCCATCCGTCCTCGTCGCTGTGCTCCTCGGCCACCTTCCTCTCCAGGTGTCGAATGTCGCGATAGGTGCGACCCCTGCCCGCTACCTAGTTGGCCGACGGTTGTGCTCCCCGCCCTGAGGGCGGGGTGGCTCCGCCGAAGGCGGAGGCGGGGTGGGGGAGGCCAGGAACCCACCATTCACTTGGTCTGCAAGTATCGATGTCTCCCCCCATCCGTCCTCGTCGCTGTGCTCCTCGGCCACCTTCCCCTCCAGGTGTCGAATGTCGCGATAGGTGCGACCCCTGCCCGCTACCTAGTTGGCCGACGGTTGTGCTCCCCGCCCTGAGGGCGGGGTGGCTCCGCCGTAGGCGGAGGCGGGGTGGGGGAGGCCAGGAACCCACCATTCACTTGGTCTTCAAGTATCGATGTCTCCCCCGATCCGTCCTCGTCGCTGGGCTCCTCGGCCACCTTCCCCTCAGGGGAAGGAGCAAGAAGACTCATAGGAGGGGAAGGAGCCAATCACTCGAGATGCCGGTCACACCCGTACGAAGCGGCGTTCGGCAGCTCCGGTGATGACGACTCCCAGCAAGATCAGCGCACCGCCGACCGCGATGCCGATCTCCAGCTTCTCGTCGAGGACGATGATCCCTGCGGTCAGTGCCACCAGCGGGACCAGATAGGCGATGATCTGGGCACTGGTTACGGTCACGTGCTTTAGCACCCAGTAGTACATGAGGAACGGCAGCACCGATCCAACCAGCGCCAGGTAGGCCACCAGCAGCCAGCCGAGGGTGGTGATCTCCGAGGGCCAGCCTTCAAAAACCGCCGTGACGGCGATCAGCATGACCGAGCCGACGGCGAACTGCATACCGGTCACCTCGGCCGGGTCGTAGGACGCGGCCCGCTTCTTGGCGTAGATGTTGGCGCCGCCGATGCACACCACCGCCGCCACTCCCAACCCCAGCGACACCAGCGGCCGGCCGCCCTCCGCGAGGCCCGAATCGCCGGTCAGTGAAAGAAACCCGACTCCGGCCAGGGCAACGGCCAACCCGATCACCTTGCCCGTGTAGAGCGGGTCGTCGGGAAGCAGGAAGTGAGCAAAGACCGCGGTGGCGAGGGGGAGGAGGGCGGCCAGCAGTCCCATGAAGCCGGCCGAGGCGTACTGGTACCCGAGCGTGAAGAGAATGAACGGAAGCGTGAGGTTGAACAGCGACATCACCATCCCGGTCTTCCACTCGGCGCGGCCGCGGGGAATGGCGCCGCGGGCGAACTGGAGGTAGGCAAAGATGGCAGCAGCCGCGATGACGGCGCGCAGCGCCACCATGGCGAGCGGAGGGACGCCCTGGTCGAAGGCGGCCCGGACTCCGACACCGGCGGTGCCCCAGCCAAAGCTCGCCAGCCCGAATGCCAGCCAGATGCGCGTGGTCATCGGATCAGGCTAGGAGCGCGCAGTGCCCAGACTGCAGCCGGCCACCAGGGGTTGGGAGTTAGCCTGGCGCGCGTGAGCCAGAGCCTGCAAGACACCTACGGCCCGAACACCATCTGTTACGGATGCGGTCCCGCCAACGACAAGGGATTGCGCATCAAGAGCTTCGTCGACGGGGAGTTCGTGGTGGCCGACTTCGATCCCTCGCCCCAGCACCAGGCATTTGAAGGGGCCATCAACGGCGGCATCATCGGCAGCCTGTTCGACTGTCACATGAACTGGACCGCGGCCAACGCCATCATGACCGCACAATCGCTCGAGCACTTCCCGGTGACGGTGACCGCCGAATTCCATGTCCGCCTGCTGCGTCCGACCCCATATCCCGAGACCCTGCGACTGAAGTCATGGGTCGTGAATGTGGAGGGAGACAAGGCCAAAATCGACGCCGAAATGACCGCCGGCGGCAAGGTGACCGCCACCTGCACCGCCAAGTTCGTCGCGGTCCATGAAGGCCATCCCGCCCACGACCGCTGGTAGGAGCGCTACCCGTTACCCGTTACCCGGCGGTGCATCCCCCCTCTGAGGATCGGAGGTGGTGGGATGTGTCCTCCCCCGGAGGTGTCGTATTTCGCGATCGGGCGACACGACGGGAGGCCGTCGCCGGTTCGTGGTCGGTCGCTTCTCTTCCCCGCCCTTGAGGGCGGGGTGGCTCCGCCGCTAGGCGGAGACGGGGTGGGGGAGGCCAGGAACCCTGCCAGTTCACTCTTCTGCAGGATTGAGTGTCTCCCCCCATCCGTCCTCGGAGCTCGGCCGGGCTTCGCCCGGCTTAGGAGTTGCTTCGCAACTCGAGCCTGCGGTGCAGTTGGGGAGCAACTGCTCAGCAACCCGAAGGGTTGCCCCCCTCCCCGGCTGCGCCGGGACTCCCCCCTCCCCGGCTGCGCCGGGACTCCCCCCTTCGGGGGGAGAGCCCATTGGTGGCCCACGCGCGACGCGCCAACCCACCCCCTAGCCAAGCCGCACCGATAACGTACGCGGGTCATGCGAACCCCTACCCCCGGTGCCTTCCTGCTGGCCATCGCCCTCCTCGCCTCGGCGTGCGGGCTCACCTCCAGCGTCGATGAGATCCCGATCAACGAGGCCCGCATCCCGGACGGAACTCTCGAAGCCATCAACGCGATGGTCCCTGCCGGTACGCCGGTCGTCTTCGAGGAGATCATCGCCGACGACGACGCCAAGATCACCATTGCCATTGCCCCCGACCTGTGGAAGATCTCGACCGACGAAGTTGGTGTGGACATCGTCCCGATCCCCGGCAGCGGCGTCGAGCTGGATACGACGATGACAATCGAGGCGGTGTGCGTGGGGTTCTGCGATCGTCAGGACTGGTCCGACTACATGTACAACGACACCTTCAGCCCGTTCACCGTGTCGGCCGATGCCACCGTCCTGGCCGACGAACCCTTACTCATGCCGGAAGGCAGGAGCCTGGTGGCATCCCAGCCCGACGGCACCAACGACGTCATCGTTGCCCGCTGGAATGACAAAGCGACCCACTTCTACCTTTGCCGGGTCGAGCTCCAACCCGGGGACGTGGCGCTGACCGACGCCTTCACTGCCGCCTGCGAAGCCGCCATCCCGCTGTGGGTGGGTCGTTGACCGCGCCGTGGAATACCTGATCGGGTCTCGGTACAGGGCACGATTTCGCTGCAAGCAACCCGCAGGGTTGGTGCAATCTCGAGAGGAATGCGTCGCGTTCCCACGAGTTTGCTTCGCAAACCCGAAAAGCAACGCCACACCACTACGAGTTGCGTAGCAACTCGCAAGGAACTCGGCTTCGCCGAGTCCCCGCGGAGGGGGTGGGATTCGAACCCACGGGACCCTCACGGGCCCACAGCATTTCGAGTGCTGCGCACTAGGCCGGACTATGCGACCCCTCCGAATGTCCGGTCATGGTAATTGGCTTCCCGCCGTCGCCAACCAGACTGGACGCTACGATTCCGCCGTGTGCTGAGCGGGGCGCTAGGGGTGCCCTGTACCCGAAACCCTCTCATGCGGGGCTGATCCCCCGCCCGAGGGCGTTCGTTGTTCAGAAAGCAGCGGGAAGGCGGCGTTGAAGGCCGGGTCCCAAACGGCGAGAGTTTCGTGA
>CAMYMH010000059.1:0-12659 GCA_947259275.1 uncultured Acidimicrobiaceae bacterium
CCACAGAGCACCGGTTCCTTCCCCGCCAGGGGAAGCTGGCATCGGCCCGCAGGGCCGATGACGGATGGGGGGAGACATCGACCCCACCAATCCCGGCACAATCCTGATGGCGGTCGATCTTCACACTCACAGCACCTACTCGGACGGCTCAGACACGCCGGCCGAACTGATTTCCGCCGCCGTGCAGGCGCGGCTGGAAGCGGTGGCTCTCACCGATCACGACAATCTCGACGGGATCCCGGAGGCGGCGGCGGCGGCCGCCCACCACGGTATCGAGCTCATCCCGGGGATTGAGCTTTCCTGCCAATGGGAGCCCGGTGGCTTTCACATGATCGTCCTGTGGCTCGAGCCGGGCCCCGGACCCCTTCAGGACCGCCTGGTGGAGCTACAGCACGGGCGAGCCACCCGCAACCAGCAGATGGTCGCCAAGCTCGCCGGGCTCGGCGTCGACATCACCTACGAGGAGGTGCTCGAGGAGGCCGGAGGCACCGGCGTTGGCCGGCCGCACATGGCTGCCATCCTCGTCCGCAAGCGGGTGGTGGAATCCATGTCGGAAGCGTTCGACTCGTACCTTGCGGCCGGTCGGCCCGCCTATGTCGGCCGGGCACGCCTCACGCCGGAGGTCGCCATCGAGCTGGCGAATTCATCGGGAGCGGTGTCGATCATCGCCCACCCTCACACGCTGGGGATCTTTGGCCGGGAGCTGGATGCCGAGCTAGAACGGCTCGCCGGACTCGGCCTGAGCGGCCTGGAGGCCCACTACCCCGAATACGAGCCCGACGCCCGCCTCGAACTGGTAGAGCGCGCCCGCCGGGTGGGTCTCATCCCCTCCGGCGGGTCCGATTTCCACGGCGACTACAAGCAGGGCCTCAAGATCGGCACCGGCTACGGCGACCTGGCGGTCGAGCGCACCCTCCTGGAGGAGTTGCGGGCAGCGCGCGGCTGACCGCACCACCATCGGGTCGACCGGGCTGCCTCACGAAGCGTGATCCTGCCCTCAATTGGGCCGTATTTGCTGCCGAAGCATGGTGCAATGGACCAGACCCCGCAGGCCCCACCGGCCTACGACGACATCGGCCCGGCCTTCGACCGGACCCGCACCGTCAACCTGATCTTGGCCGCCATCGCAATATTCGTGATCGGCTTCGAGGTCGGGTGGGAGGCGTTTGCGCTTGCGCTCGTGACCCTCGTCATCGGAGGGAGCATCAACGAATATCGGCGCCGGCGCCCGGGTCGCTCCACCTCGATTGCGGTGGGCATCGACGTCACGATTATCGGCATGGTTCTCTTCCTCACCGGCACCTGGCCTACCTTGCTGCTGGCGGCCACTCCCTACATGCTCGTCATGGCCTTCTTGCTGCTTCCTCCCGGCCGGGCGTTGGTAATCGTTGTGTACATGGGAGCTCTCTTTGCCGCAGCTCACTACTTCGCCCCGGCTCCCCTCAGCGGCGCCATCGAAGGCGCCCTCGTCAATGCGGTGACGGCGGTGTTGTTTCTGGTGCTCACCGTCATCGCGGTAGCAGCCGCTTCCGGGACGCTCCACAAGATTCGCGGTGTGGAGCGCAAGATGCTCGAGAGTGCCCGTCAGGCCAACCTCGTCAAAGACCAGTTCGTTTCGATGGTCAGCCACGAGCTCCGCACCCCGCTGACCTCGATCGCCGGATTCGCCGAGACGCTGCGGACAGGGTGGGCCGATCTCGATTCCTCCGAGATCAACGAGTTCCTCGAGATCATCAACACCCAGGCCGACCATCTCCACGATCTCGTTGAGGACATCCTCATCCTTCCCCGGCTGGAGGCGGGCAAGCTGACGATCGTCGCCGAGTTCATGGATCCGGCCCCGCTCACCCATCGCATCGTGTCACTGGTGTTTCCCTCCGGAGGAGAGTCCGACGCCCGGGTGGCGATGGCCGGCGGAACCACGGTGCTGGCCGACCCTCGCCGGGTCGACCAGGTGCTGCGCAATCTGCTGGGCAACGCCAGGAAGTACGGAGGAGAAGAGATCCTCGTGGACGGACAGGAGATCGACAACGCCTACGTCATCACCGTCACCGACAATGGTGCAGGCATTCCGCCGGAAGACCAGGAGCGAATCTTCGACCACTTCGAACAGGTCTCCAAAGGCGACGACCGCACCAACAGCGGCGTGGGGCTTGGCCTTCCCATCGCCCGCCAGCTAGTGCGGGCCATGGGCGGGGATCTCACCTACAGCGATGCCTTCCCCCATGGTGCCCGCTTTTCGTTCACGCTTCCGCTTGCGACTGCGGCAGGCGCCGCCCAAGAGCAGACCGCCTAGCCGGGCTCGAGACCATCGAGAGGTCGGGCCGGATGGGGGATGCCCCACGAGCCCCTCTCGAACTCCTCGAGTTTGACCTTCCATCGAGACGTCGTCGAGAGTTGCTTGGCCTTCGCCTCTTCCTCGGAGAGGATCGCCTGGATCGCAGCGACGATGGCGGCGGCCTCGTATTCGCCGGCCCCGCCCACGATCTCGATCTCAGGACTCACGGCGATTCCACCAGTTCGATGAGGGTTCCGGCCAGCGACTTCGGGTGCACGAAGGCAATCCGGGCTCCTCCGCCACCGATACGCGGTTCCTGGTCGATGAGGCGCACTCCCTCGGCCCGCAGATGCTCGAGGGCGGCATCGAGGTCGACGACCGCGTAGGCAACGTGGTGCATGCCCTCACCGCGGGAGGCCAGGAACTTCCCGACCGGCGAGTCTTCGCTCCGGGGCTGCAGCAGCTGAATGTGCGAACCGCCGACGGCGATCATGGCCTCCTCGACCCCCTGGCTCTCGACAATCTGGCGGTGAACCGGCTCGACGCGGTACTGGCGGCGATATTCCGCCAGGGCCCCGTCGAGGTCGTGCACCGCGATGCCGATGTGGTCGATGTTGATCAGGAACATGGGACCAGGTTAGGAGCGCTGCTTTCACGGTGCTGCGGCCCACTAACGTCAGCCCCGATGAGAACCCGGCCGCCCCTCGCCGAAATCCGCCGAATCTACGCGGATTCGCACATCATCGCGGTGGTAGGGGCCTCCCCCGATCCCAGCAAGCGGGCCAACGCCATCCCGTCGTATTTGCGCGACCAGGGCTATCGCATCATCCCGGTCAACCCCAACCACGACGAGATGTTCGGGGAGCGGTGCTATCCAACCCTTTTAGACGTTCCTGAACCGATCGACGTGGTCGATGTCTTTCGACCTGCCGAGCAAGCCCCCGAAATCGCCGAGCAGACGGTGCAGGTCGGGGCCAAGGTCCTGTGGCTCCAACTCGGCATACTCTCCGACGAGGCCGCCGAGATCGCGGCCGCAGGAGGCTTGAGCTTCGTCGAGGATCATTGCATGGGCCAAATGCACGCCATGCTCGGCCTCGGCCCCGGGCCACCCCACACCGACTGAGCCCTAGCGGCGGCCGGGAGGGCTCAAGTCAGCACACAGAGTGGGCGATAACTCCTTCTGGAGTAGTCGCAACCACCACTGTGAGAGACCCATGAAGCGTTACGCTGCAGCCCTATTCGTATTAGCAGCCCTCATCCCTCTGCCGGGGGCGATCGCCGGATCGAAGTCCCAATCCGGCGCTGACCTGGCGTTTTACGACCCCGTCCACGGCCGCTGGGAATTCCAGGGCGGGCCTTCCTTTTACTACGGAGCCCCGGGGGACTGGCCGATCCTGTGTGACTGGGATGGGGATGGCACCGCCACGGTCGGCGTCTATCGGGATACCCGTGGTTACCTGCTTCTACATGACGGCAACAGCACAGGATCCGCCGACTACGAGTTCTACTACGGCATACCGGGGGATCGCCCCGTCTGCGGCGATTGGGATGGCAACGGCACCGACACCATCGCTATCTTCCGGCCATCAGAGAACAAGTTCTACCTTCGCAACACCAACACGCAGGGCTTCGGCCAGGTTGAGTTCGGTTTCGGATTCGAGAACGGCATTCCCTTCGCCGGCGACTGGGACGGCGATGGCATCGACACCGTCGGATTGCGCGATCCGAAGAACGGGTTCGTTCACATCGCCCGGAGCCATTCCAACAGCGACCCGATTGAGGCGTATTTCGGAGCGTCCGGCGACACACTGATCGCGGGCGACTGGGACGGCGACGGCCAGGACCGGGTCGCCCTCTACCGGCCGGCGACCGCAACGCTCGAGATCAGCGAATCTCTCGTGAATCCGAAGCCCACCGCCATCTACCAAATCGCGTCGACACGGGGCGTGCCCCTGGCGGGTGAGTTCAATAATGCCGGCGGTCTTGCGAAAGACTCGAACCCAGTCCAGGAGCCGCTCGACGAGCTGGCCAGCCCGCCCTCTCCGGCCACGACCATGCCGGTGTGGGACACGGCATGGTATGCGCCTGCGTGGGGCACGATCGAAGAAATCGACGAATATGCTGCTCACCTGCAGTCGGTCGGCATGACCGGCGCTCTTGTGATGCTCCTCCCACAAGAAACCGAAATGCTTTCCTTTCGGAATCGGTATGGGCATGCAGTGGGAAACGGCGGTGGCGCCTCACCCATCACTATCAATGCTGATTACATCAATGACTTCAGAAACGTCCTGGATACATTTCACGCCCGCAATATCAGGGTAGGTATAACCCCGGCCTGGTCCGACACCTATGTTCGAAATGGCGTTTTGACCGTCGGGAACGCCGAGGCGTTCGGCGAGCATGTGGCCAATGCGTTTGGTGACCACCCGGCGATCGAATGGTGGCTCATGGGTGGCGACAACTGGGAGGGTGTCGAGGACAAGAACATCTGGGCCAACTTGACGACGGGTCTACGAAACGGGGGCGCTAACCAACTGGTTGGGTATCACAACCCGAGCATGAACCCTCCATTCGGTTCTGGTGAGGCCGTCGGCCGGTGGGCGAATGAATGGTGGAACCAGCTCGGCCTCATGCAGTCGGGTCATTGTGGTCCGGTAAACGTCGACCAATTGAAGGGTTTTACTGAGAATCACAACGGCATCGCCGGGCAAGGAGAGCCACCGTATTTGGGGCTGCGAGCTAGCTGGTGCGATTACCACGAGATCACTGATGCTGACGTGATCCAGGCGATGGAAGCATCAATCGCTGCCGGTGTTGACTTCCACGTCTACGGGGACGTGCGACGCGCCGCCTGGGGTACCGGCCGGTGGAACAGCTCAACGGGTGGCTTTGCCAGAGTCCGAGAATCGTTCAACAGCCCTGGAGAACGAGATGTTGTCGCTCTGGTGAAAGACTCGAAGCCGACCGTTCCAGTTGAGGCACCTCCGGCCCCAGCCGAGGAGCAACCCGAGGCGCTCGCAAGCCCCCCCTCCCCCACCACCACCATGCCGATGTGGGACACGGCGTGGTTCGCGCCGGCACACGCCACCGTCGAAGAGGTCGACGAATACGCCGCCTATCTGCAATCGATCGGGATGACCGGAACTCTCTTTCAGTTGCTTCCCCAGGAGGACGACAAGCTGGCCTACCGGAACCATTACGGACATCAAGTCGCCAGCGGCGGCGGTGGTGCCAACATCACACTCACCAGCGAATTCGTCGCCGACCTCCGGCGGATGCTCGACGCGGCGCACTCCCACAACATCAAGGTTGGCCTAGTCCTTGCCTGGGCGAACATCTACGTCAATCAGGGTGACCTCACCGTCAACAACGCCAGGGCATTCGGCCGGAACGTGGCGGCCGAGCTCGGTGACCACCCCGCCATCGAATGGTGGATCATGGGCGGTGACAACTTCGAAAGCGTGGAAGACCCCGAGATCTGGGCCGAGCTGACCCGCGGACTCCAGGTGGGCGGCGCCAACCAGCGGGTCGGGTATCACAATCCCGGCGGCGGCGGCCGCTTCCAAACTGAATGGTGGAACCAGCTCGGCCTCATGCAATCCGGACATTGCGGCCCGGTTGACACCGGCCTCCTCCGCAGCTTTGTCTCGGGTCACAACGGCATTGCCGGTCAGGGAGAGCCCCCCTACCTGGGCATCAACGCCGGCTGGTGCAACTACCACGAAATCACCGGCGACGATGTGGTGCGGGCCACGCAGGCATCGCTCGATGCCGGCGGTGACTTCCACGTCTACGGAGACGTGCGACGCGCCGCCTGGGGAACCGGCCGCTGGGATAATGACCGGCGCGGCTTCGCCGCCGTCCGGGACACCTTCGGTACCGCGGTCGAACAACGAGTCATGGCGCTGGTGTACGACTGATCGCACGACTCGGGAGCGGTCGGCGCCGTGACCCGACCGGTTGCATACACTTGACCCCATGCCGTCGGTGATTGCTTCGATTGCCCGCACTCCGATCGGGAAGTTCGGGGGTGCATTCCGTTCTCTGGCCGCCGTCGACTTGGGAGCAGTCGCCATTCGGGCGGCGCTGGAGCGGGCCCGGCTGAGCCCGGAGAAAGTCGACGAGGTTCTGTTCGGGCACGTCCTCCAGGCCGGCACCGGGCAGATCACGAGCCGCCAGGCGGCCGTCAAGGCGGGAATCCCGATGACCGTTCCCGCCACCACCATCAACAAAGTCTGCCTGTCGGGGCTCACCGCCATTGGCATGGCCGATCGCGACATCCGCCTGGGTGAAGCGACCTTCGTCGTGGCCGGTGGTATGGAGTCCATGACCAATGCCCCCTACCTGCTGCCCAAGGGCCGGTTCGGCTACGGATACGGCGACGGGACGGTTGTCGACTCGATGGAGCACGACGGGCTGTTCTGTGCCTTCGACCAATGCACCATGGGTGCCCAGTCGGACGGTAATGCCGCCCGGCTCGGAATCGACCGCGAGATCCAGGACCAATGGGCCGCCGCCAGCCACCAGCGGGCGGCCGAGGCGACCGACTCGGGCGTGTTCGCCGACGAGATTGCGGCCGTCGAGGTGCCGTCGCGGCGCGGTGAGGCGGTCATGGTGGACCGTGATGAGGGCATCCGACCCGACTCCACCCCCGAATCGCTTGGAGGCTTGCGAGCCGCATTCACCAAAGACGGAACCATCACGGCCGGGAACGCCTCACAGATCTCGGACGGGGCCGCGGCCATGGTGATCGCCGACGCCGCCGCCGCCGAGGCCGAGGGCCTGCCGGTGGTGGCCGAGATCCTCGCCTACGGGCAGATCGGCGGGGTCGACGCCACCTTGCACGAGCGTCCGGCCGAGGCGCTGCGGCTGGCTTTGAAGAAGGCCGGCCTTTCACCGGCGGATCTCGACCTGGTCGAGATCAATGAAGCGTTCAGCGGAGTGTCGATCTGGTCGGCCAGGATGCTCGACCTTCCCCACGACAGGGTGAACGTCAACGGCGGGGCGGTCGCCCTCGGGCACCCATTAGGAGCAACCGGGGCCCGGCTCATCGTGACCCTCGTCAACGCCCTTCGCCATCGCGGTGGCGGCATCGGCGGCGCCACCCTATGCGGCGGAGGCGGGCAAGGCGATGCACTGGTGGTGCGGGTACCGGCCGTCTGACAAGGTAGTAGGCAGGAAGCAGCCGGGGAGGGGGGCGCTCCCCTGCCTCGATCGTACGCCCCCTCCGACCCTGCGGGCCACCTCCCCCTCCGGCGGAGGAAACTGCGCGATATATCAAAGTGATATCATTGTGCTATACTGTGGACACCTAACATGGAGGTTCGAAGATGGATGTACTGTCCGAATCTGACGGACGGTCCTTGGCAGGAGTCCCATGGCTAGTAGCCGATGTCGTGCTGTACCTGGCGGCGATCGCTTTGTTCGTAGTCGGCGTGATCACCGAGAGCGGGCCCTGGGTGGTCATCTCGATCGTGGTCATCGTGGCGGCAATTGCAATCAGCCTGAGCTTCTACATGGTGCAACCGAACAAGGCCGCCGTACTCACCCTGTTCGGGGACTATCGGGGTTCTGACCGAACGGCCGGGCTGCGGGTGGCGAACCCGTTCTATCTGAATCGCAAGGTCTCCCTGCGGGTGCGCAACTTCACCACCGTAACGTCGAAGGTCAACGACGCTAACGGCAACCCCATCGACATCGCGGCCGTGGTCGTGTGGCGGGTTACCGATACCGCCCGGGCGGTGTTCGGCGTCGACGACTTCACCAATTACGTGCACACTCAGTCCGAGTCCGCCGTCCGGCAGCTGGCACGGTCCTATCCCTACGACGCATTCGATGACACCGAGGTGACCACGCTCATCGGGGACACGAGTGAGGTCAATCAGGACCTGATGGTGGAGCTGCAGGAGCGGGTCGCCGAGGCGGGCGTTGAGATCACCGAAGCTCGCATCACCGACCTGGCCTACGCACCCGAGATCGCCGAGGCCATGCTGCGCCGCCAGCAGGCATCCGCCATCGTGGCGGCGCGGGCCAAGATCGTCGAGGGCGCGGTCCTCATGGTGCGCGAGGCGATCGAGGCGCTGGAGGAGGGAACCGAGGAGCACGATTCCATTCCCCTCGATAGTGACCGCAAGGCCACCTTTGCCTCCAACCTGATGACCGTAATCGCCAGCGACCAACCCACCAACCCGGTCGTCAACGTCGGCACCCTGAGCCGATAGCAGGCCGGGTCAGGCACGGCTTCACCGATGGCACGCCAGCGAAAACAGTTCCTGCTCCGGATTCCCCACGACCTATACGACATCTACGAGACATGGGCCGGCGACGAGTTCCGGTCTGTCAACGCCCAGATGGAAGCCGTCCTGGTGGACGCAGCCCGCCGAGCCGGCCGCCTCCGCCGCCAGCGTCCGGGGTCGAGCCGGGCCGACGGCGCCAAGCAGTAAGCAAAAACAAAAGAGGGCCGGCTGTGAGGACCCGGCCCTCCTTTGCGAGGAGGCGTTGAGGTTGAGGAAACCGTCAACACCACAAGCATCGGCGCCAACCCGAGTTCCTGAGGAATGGTTGATTCCGGTTCCCGAGTGACTAGTCCGAGGCTCAGTCCGACACCGGTATGGTTGGGCTTAGCCCACCATCGAGATGAAATGAGCCGCCGCCTCAGAGCTCCTGGCGTCCCACCAGGGCACGGCCGAGGGTGACCTCGTCGGCGTAGTCGAGGTCGCCGCCGACAGGGAGGCCGCTGGCCAGACGGGTGACCTTCACCCCGAGTGGTTTTAGAACCCGGGCGACGTAGAGGGCGGTGGCGTCACCTTCCACGGTTGGATTGGTGGCGGCGATGACCTCTTTCACGCCCTCAACGTCGATGCGGCCGAGTAGCTCTCGGAAATGGAGCTGGTCGGGCCCAACCCCGGCGATGGGAGAGATCGACCCGCCGAGCACGTGATAGCGGCCGCCGAATTCGTGGGTTCGCTCCATCACCTGGATGTCCTGGGCACGTTCCACCACACACAAGATGGTCGTATCCCGACGGCTGTCGAGACAGATGGTGCACTCCACGCCGGCCGCAACGTTGAAGCACCGGGAGCACAGGCGGATCTGAGTACGCATATCGAGAATGGCGGTGGCGAGCCGTTCCGCATCGACCTCGTCAACGTTGAGGAGGTGGAAGGCGAGTCGCTGGGCACTCTTGCGGCCGATGCCGGGAAGACGAGCCAGCTCATCGATCAGCCGCTGAACCGGCGGTTCGAACATGACTAGCCGAGCAGCCCACCCAGGCCGAGCCCGTCGAGGTCGAGGCCGCCTGCCGCTTCGGTGATTCCGCCGGCCAATGCCTCTTGGGCGGCCTGCTGCGCCTGGTTGAGAGCTGCCACGACCAGATCGCCGACCAGCTCGGGATCCTCCGGGTCGAGAACGGATGGATCGAACGTCACCGACACGATGTCGCCCGAGCCCTTCACAACCGCTTTGACCATGCCGCCACCCGAAGTGCCTTCGAATTCCTGATCGGCGGCCGCCTGCTGCGCCTCTTGCATCTTCGCCTGCATCGCCGAGGCCTGTTCGAGCAGTTTCTGCATGTCTTTCGGTAAACGTCCCATGCGCCGAGAGTAGCGCAGTTCGGCTTTCAGCTATCGGCAGACGGTGTTCGGCTGGAGCATCGCCAGAACCC
The DNA here is from genome assembly GCA_947259275.1 of uncultured Acidimicrobiaceae bacterium. Classification (GTDB taxonomy): domain Bacteria; phylum Actinomycetota; class Acidimicrobiia; order Spongiisociales; family SHLN01; genus SHLN01. Next base: position 9,942 of record CAMYMH010000059.1, read on the forward strand.
CGCAGGCTCCCGCCCTAGAGAACGGGGTGGCTCCGCCGCAGGGGGAGACGTGTTGGGGGGCAGCCGTTCGAGTTGCCAAGCGTTCCCGGCCGCTCGCTCAAACCACCGAGTTTGTTGGGTTGCCGGGGAGAACCCATCCCGACCTCGCTACCGCTCGGCCACCCTTCCCTGAGGTAAGGGAAAAGGACACTCTCGAAACGAAAGAGCACTGAACCGGGCCGGGGTGTCGCACCTGTCGCGAAACGCCACACCTGCAGGGGAAGGAAGAAACCAAGCCAACTGACAACCTTGGCTCGGCAGATTGTCAGTCTTCTCGCAACCTCATTTCGATGGCTTCCTCAAGCGAGAGCGCCTCGCCTTCCGCCCATAACCTGTCGAACGTTTCGTCATCCAACTGGTCGCGAACAAGTGCCATCAGCGTGTCGTGCTCGGGCTGATCGGCTGGTTGCGTGTTCGAACCGATGGCCGCCTGCTGAGCGGCACCCGCTGCCATCAAGCGCACACCGCGTTCCAGGTCTCCCGATGCGCCAAGGACGGCACCACCAAACGCCAAACCTTCGGCGATGATGAAGTCGTCGCCAATCTCAACTGCCAGCTTGTAGGACTCCAAGAATCGCGCGTTGGCCTGCTCAGCGTCATCCAGATTGAACGCGACCATTCCTAGATTCGCTATGAGCATCGCCTCGCGCAGTTGGTGTCCAGTTTCTCGTGTGATCAGCAGCGCTTCCTCGTAAACCTCTTGGGCCGCCAGAAAGTCGCCATCAAGCCGGTGGATTTCGCCAAGCACGTTCAGCCCATGGGCAAGTTCATTCTTGTCGCCGATCTCACGCGCCAAGGCCACGCCCTCCTTAGTCCGCTCAATATCGATTTCGGACAAGTCGCTCGAGGGCAAGCCCAAACTGATGAGTATGTTGGCGACGGCGGACTGGTTGTTTTGCCTTCGTTCGATAACCAGAGCCTCTTCGTACAGACGCATGGACTCGGCTGAATCACCCAGTACAAACTCTATGAAGCCGGCCCCGGCCAGGAGCTGCCCACGCACAGCGTCGGGAGCCTCGTCTGCGAGATCAAGCGCCCGTCGCAGCCAATGCAGACCTTCCTGCAGGTGCGACTTGTAGCGCCAGTATCCGCCGAGCCCGGCGATGAGCCGCAGCCCGATCTGAACGTCGCCTCCCTCCAGCGCCCACTCCATGGCTTTGCGAAGGTTCTCATATTCGACCATCAGTCGGTTCATCCACACGCCCTGGTCGTGCCCGGTCAGCTCCATGCTGGCCGCTTCGGCCAAAGAGGCGAAGTACTCGGCGTGACGGATGGACAACTCGTCTGCTTCTTCGCTGGCGGCCAGGCGTTCATTAGCGAATGCGTGGATGGTCTCCAGCATCACGAAGCGCGCGTCCCCTTCTGTGCCTTCGTCGCGCCGGAGCAGGCTCTTGTTGAGCAGCGACTCCACCCCATCCAACACATCCATACCAAGGGTCGGACCACACACTGCTTCGATGGCTTCGATACTCCTCCCGCCCCGGAACACGCCAAGGCGGGCGAACAAGGCCTGTTCGTCCTCGTCGAGTAGCTCATGGCTCCATTCGATGGCGCCTCGGATCGTCTGCTGGCGTTCCGGCAGATTGCGAGCCCCGCCGGTGAGCGTCTTCAGGCTGTCAGACAATCGAGCCAGCAACGTCTCCGGGTCAAACAGCCGTACCCGCGCCGCCGCCAACTCAATTGCGAGTGGTAGCCCCTCGAGTCGCATGCAGATCTCGGCGATTGCCGGGGCATTGTCTTCGACAATCTGAAAGTCGGGCTGAGTCGCTTTGGCGCGCTGGATGAACAGCGAAACTGCCTCGTACTGCGAGATCACGGCCGCGGTTTGTCGTCCCGAGTCCTCGGGCAAGCCCAGGGGTGGGACCGGGAACTCGTGCTCGCCGTACACCCGCAGCGATTCACGGGAGCTGGTCATGATCTTGAGGTGGGGGGCGGCGGCGATCAACTCGCCTACCACCGGCGCGGCGTCAACAACGTGTTCGAAGTTGTCGATCACCAGCAGCATCTGCTTCTTGCCCAACGACCGGATCAATGTGTCGAGTGACGTCTCGTCACCCGCTTCGCTCACCCCTACAGCGCCGGCAATCGCAGCAGCCACCAGGTCGCTGTCGGTGAGGGGGGCGAGCTCGACGAAGAACGTTCCATCCTCGTATTCGTCCAACAGGTCGGCCGCCACCTGGAGAGACAACCGCGTCTTGCCGATGCCACCAGGACCGGTCAGTGTCACCAGCCGCACCCCATCACGTCGCAGCAACTCGCCCAACGCGGCTGCTTCGGGCTGCCTGCCAATGAATGGAGTCGCTTGTGAGGGCAGATTGGTCCGCAGCGAATCGAGCGTCACCAGCAGCGGAAAATCCGATGGAAGATCGGGTGCCGTCACCTGGAAGATCGTCTCCGGGCGGAACAGGTCCTTGAGCCGATACTGGCCGAGTTCGATCAGGCCGATCCCCTCCGACAGGCCGTCACGCACCAGCTCCTGGGTGGCCAGCGACAACAGGATCTGCCCGCCATGTCCGGCCGCCATCAGCCGGGCGGCGCGGTTTACCGGTGGTCCGAAGTAGTCGCCGCCGCGGACCTCGGGCTCGCCGGTATGCAGGGCCATTCGCACCCGGAGGGCGCCGGTCGCGTCCGGCCAGCTCGCACCCTGCAAGCCGTACTGCATAGCGATCGCCGCCGTCA
>CAMYMH010000059.1:12697-18541 GCA_947259275.1 uncultured Acidimicrobiaceae bacterium
TTGTGATCCTCAATGGCCCGGTTGAGCAGAATGTCATGTTGCTCGAGAGCCATTCTCATCGCGACCGGTTGACTCTCCCACAGACGCGTACTGCCCTCGAGGTCGGTGAACAGCAGCGTCACCGTTCCCGATGGGGGGCTTCTCGCTGGCATCTGTCACGAACACTAGGGAAACACGACCCTGCCTGATCGCGCACCAATCTTTCGCCTGCAGTTGCGAAGCAATCCGCAGGATTGCCGGCATCTGCCGGCTGGCCGAAGGCCAGCCTTATTCGTCGACTACTTCCCCGCCGAGGATGTCTTCGACCAGCTTGGTTGGGTCGATGCCCCCTTTGGCTTCGCCGACGAGGTCGGCGGCCTCCGGTGCCCGAGTCGGGCTGGCGGGAATCGGGTCCTGAACGCCGGTGGACCCGCCGTCCTCATCCGGGCCCGGCTCGTAGGAGACCCTCACCCGGCCTCCCAGCAGATCGGAGGCAGCCATCTCCACCACGTCCCGCAGTGCCTGGTCCTCTTTCAGAGACTCGAGATGAAAGTTGAGGTGGGGCGGAACGTGCAGCACCAGCTGGTTGAGCTCGGCGGTTCCCGGCGTCGCCTCCTTCAAGAGTGCGTACCGGCGCGGCCCCACCGCCTCGCGCACCTTTCCCACCAACGCCGGCCAGGCGGATTCGACATCTCGCATCGTCAGCTCGGCGTCGGCCATTTCCGACTTCAGGGGGGCGCTGGGGACAGCAGCCTCGGGCTCGGGGGCAGGAGCCTTCTCGAAGGGAGCATCGGCCGCCGGGGGAGGCTCCGGCTTCACCTGCTCCGGCACCGGTGACGGTGCAGGACTCGCGGCTGTGGTCGGCGGAGCCGCCGGCACCGGGTCGCGCCGCAGCCGGCCTTCGATGCGGTCGAGTCGGGCCGCCAGTGAGATCGGATCGATTGCCGTGTCTTGACGAGTCAGGCGGATGATGGTCAGCTCGACCACCAGGCGCTCTTCCCGGCCCTCTCGCAGCTGGAGGAGGGCTTCGGACAGCTGGTCGATGGCCTGGATGACACCGGCGGCCGGCATGGCCCGGGCCATCGATCGCCAGCCTTCGATGCGATCCGCCGACTCGTCGACAATCTCCTCGAGATTGGGTGCGTAGTGGGCCAGGAACACGCCACGGAAATAGGCAAGGGCATCGGCCACGAAGCGGCGCAGGTCGGATCCCTGGGCGGCGATGTCGGCCACCAGTTCGAGGCCGGCCCGGGCGTCCTGGCCGACAATGGCGTTCGACAGGCGTTCAAATGCCTCAACACCCACCAGGCCGAGAGCGGCCGAAACGCCGTCCGAGTCGACCGATCCCGAGCCGAGGGCGGCAACCTGCTCGAGCAGGCCTATTCCGTCGCGCACCGACCCGCGGGCGTGGTGGGATATGGCCGTGAGCGCCTCGGGAGCCGCCGCCAAGCTCTCCCGTTCGGCAATTGTTCCGAGGTAGTCGCTCAGTGCCTCCACACCGATGGGATGAAAGTCGAACCGCTGGCTGCGGGACCGAACCGTGTCGAGCAGCTTGTAGGGCTCGGTGGTGGCCAACACGAAGTGGACATGCTCGGGCGGCTCCTCCAAAGTCTTGAGCAGCGCATTGGAGGCGGCCCGCGACAGCATGTGGGCCTCATCGAGGATGTACACCCGGCGGGCACCGCTAACCGACGCCACCGTCCCCACCCTCACCCGAATCTCCCTGATGTCCTCGACTTTGTTGTGGCTGGCCGCGTCCAGCTCAATCACGTCGAGTGACGAGCCCTCGGTGATGCCAACACAAGAGTTGCATTTGTTGCAGGGCTCGCCGTCGGTGCCCCGGTCGAGGCAGTTGAGGGACTTGGCAAGTACCCGGGCGGTGGTGGTCTTGCCGGTGCCCCGGGGCCCGGCGAACAAGTAGGCGTGGCTCACCTTGCCTTCGAGCACCTCCCGCTGCAGCGTCGATGTCACGTGGTCCTGGCCAACGATCTCAGAAAACGATTGGGGCCGGTATTTCCGGTACAGGGCCTGGTACTCCACCCGGGGATGGTACCCCATGGCTGGGACACGCTCCCCGGTACCGCATTAGGGACTTCTGGCCCTAAACCGCCTCGCCGGCGTCGCCGATACTCCTATGTGAAAGGTTTCACAAGGACTAGGAGTGAATCCTCGAGCCTATGGCTCTTACCCGAGTTTGCAGAGCTGCAAACCTCAGTTAGGCAGATTGGACGTCTGACAACTGAAGATCCCCATCCTCACCTAGCGAGGTATAAGGGAGGAACGAGGGCGGACCCACCGCCCTCGTTTCGCGCCTCCGACGGGTCTGTGGGGAACGATTCAGCAACAAACCCGGTTATATGGTGGCCATGGAACAAACCCCGGCTGCTCCCACCTGCTACCGCCATCCGGATCGCACCACCTACTTGTCGTGCTCCGACTGCGGCAAACCCATCTGCGCCGACTGCTCGATCGACTCGCCGGTCGGTCAGAAGTGCCCCGATTGTGCGAAGCAGCGGGGAAAGGCCACCGTCATCACCGGCCGTCAGCTCCGAGCCCGCAGCACTTCCCTCCCACCGGTCACCATGTTCCTCATGGCCAGCTCGGTGGTGGTTTACATCCTCGGCGCACTCAGCCCGGAATTGAACAACACCATCTTCCGGAATTTCGCCCTGTGGCCGAACGACGTCCAGAGCGGCTCGTGGTGGCTGCTGGTCACCACTGCCTTCCTTCATTCCGGCCTGTTTCACATCTTGTTCAACATGTGGGCGCTCTACATACTGGGCCCGGGCATCGAACGCCAGGCCGGCTCCATCCCCTTCGCCGGCCTCTACCTGGCGTCGGCGCTGCTGGGGAGCGTTGCCTACGTCGCCTTCAACAGCGGCCCGGCGGTAGGAGCATCGGGCGCCGTATTCGGGCTGTTCGGTGCCTGGCTGGCATCAGCTTGGCGCGCCCGCACCACTGCGGCCGGGCGCGCCCAACTCCAGAGCATCGGCCTCATCCTCGGCATCAACCTGCTATTGCCCCTGGCCGAGCCCCGGATCGCCTGGGAAGCTCATGTCGGCGGGCTCATCGCCGGATTCCTGATTGCCTTCGCCTGGCAGCATTTCGCCCGCGACGAGCGCAAACGAAGCGGGGTGGCATTTGCAGTCGCCGCGCTGGCGCTGGTACTCGGCATCCTGATATAGCTGCGACTAGCTTCCGGACTGGCACGAACAAGGAGATCGAACATGAGCGATTACATCGCCAAGGGCGCCATCAAGGTCATCGAAGTCATCGGCGTTTCCGAGAAGAGCTGGGAAGACGCGGTCGCACAGGCCGTCACCAAAGCCTCGGAGAGCGTCAAGGGCATCACTGGAGTCGAGGTCCTCGCCCAAACTGCCCGGGTATCGGACGGCAAGGTGGTTCAGTACAACGCCACCGTCAAGCTGGCATTCGTGGTCTCGTAGGGGCTCGGTTCTTGCCCTCCCCGGCCCCTCGTGGGACGGGTGACACGCCGAATTCCCTGGTGGTGATCGGCTGCTACTCGAAGGTTCCCGATACCGGCATCGAGTTCGCCGAGCCGAGGGCAACGATCTGGTTGGCTACCAATTGGCCGAGCTCGTTGGCCAGGTAGAACCTCCGATCGGAGGGCCGGAAGATGCCGAAGGTGTCGTCGCCGTCGCCGTCCCAATCCCCCACCACGAACCGATCACCGGCCACCCCGTAAAAGGATTCGAAGTCGGCGAACTTGGTTACGTTCTGGTTGGTGATGTAGACGTATCCATTGGCCGGCCGGTACATGCCGACCGTGTCGATGCCGTCGCCGTCCCAGTCGCCGGCGAACGGTACGTCTCCCCACGTCCCGAACCAGAAGACCACGTCGGCGGGTCCGGTGGTGTTGGAGTTGCTCAGGTAGAACTTCGCTTCGGCGGGACGGTAGACGCCGACGGTGTCGATTCCGTCACCGTCCCAGTCGCCGCAGATCGGTAGATCGGATGGAATCCCGAAGAAGAACTCGAGGTCGGCGACACCGAAGTCGTTCGAATACCTCAGGTACATGTATCCGTTCTCGGTTCGGTACAGGCCGGGCGTGTCGAGCCCATCGCCGTTCCAGTCGCACATCATCGGGATGTCGGCGTCGACGCCGTAGAAGAACGAGTCTTCGCCGCCGCTGGGCAGGCGCAAGGTCCACAGGCCCGAACCGGGGTCCTGGAAGGCGACCCGTTCATCACCGGGAGCGTCCAGGCGGGCGTACCCCCACCCGAAGGTGTTGTTCTTGCCGGCCCCGTCGGCCAATTGCCCCAGCTCGCGTCGCACATCCACCGGAGACAGTCCCGGGTGCATGTTGAGATAGAGGGCAACCAGGCCTGCCACGAACGGTGACGAGGCGGAGGTGCCGGCGAACTCGCTCCCGAAGGTTGCGGTAGCAACCCGATCGGCGGCCACCAGGTCGGGTTTGACCCGACCATCGGCGGTCGGCCCGCGGCTGGAGTACGACTCGATGGCCGCATGGTTGAAGTGGGGCACGGAACCGACGCTGATGACTCGTTCGGTGGCAGCCGGGACCAGCAGGCTCGACTCAGGAGTCTGAATCGCCAGGTCCATCACGACGTTGGTGTAGACGTCGTAGGACGTACCGGTGACCGGGTTGAATGGATCGCCCCCGATCGAGAACCCGAACCAGTGCGTGTCGGTGTCGGTGTTGATCCAGTCGATCACCTCGAGCGGCTGCTGCCAGGGGAATTCCTGCACGCCCTCCGAGCAGGCCACCTCCTCGATGCCGCCGCCAACCGCGTCCAGATCCCACAAACACAAGTCGAGATCCTTGGTGGGATCGGTCCAGTTGAGAACCACCTGGAACGGGTCGCCGGCCGGGACGAAGAAGTCGTTGATCTCGACCGACCCCGCCAGCTCCGACCATCCGTCGGTATCGATATCCCGATAGTCGTCCGCGAAGTGCTGGTCGGCCTCGTTGCCGGCGGCATTCACCCAGACAATGCCTGCGTCGATAGCCCGGTTGGCGGCCACGTCCTGCTTTGCGGTCCCGTCAAACGGACCAACCGACCATCCGCCCGAGAGGTTGATCACGTCGACCCCCTGGGCAATGAAGAAGTCGACCGCGTCATCGAGATGATCGGCGTCCGCATTCACCAGTACCAGGTCGGCGTCGGGAGCCACATCGTGGATGATCTCGGCCACGGCCGTGCCGTGCCGGTTGGTACCCCGCTCCAGGCCCTCGAAGTGGAAACTGGCGGTGGTCACCGAGGCGGGAAGCTCGGTTCCGAGCAGATCAGTGTGCCCGGTGAACGAGCTGTCGAGGATGCCGATCCTGATCCCGTGTCCGGTCAGCCCGGCTCCATGCCAGGCCTCCACTTCGCTACCGGCGACGCCTTCGCTGACGACGTCGGCCTCCCACATGTCGACCACCAGCTGGAGGCCTCCGACCACTCCGGAGTCGAGGAGCGCCCGTAGTTCCGCGGCCGAGCCGGTCAACAGGCCGCCCTCGCCTCGAAGGGATTCGGAGGCAGCCCAGAAGCCGCCGGGGGCGCCGCCGACCAACCGGGCCGTGATCTCCGCATCTGGATGGGCGGCGCCGAGAAAATCACCCGGCGCCATGTCCTTGGGAGCACGCGGGGAATCCAGGCTCAGCGGATCAGCGGCGGTGGCCACCGGCGCTGCCAGGCCGAAGGCGAGCAGAGCCGCGGCCACAAGTGCAAGCGGGGTGCGGGACACAAGGAAATTATGACACCTCCCGGGATACATGCGTTTGGGTCGGCGACCGCGAGCTAGAAGATGGCGTCGTCCCGGGCTGCAAACATGAGCAGTGACGGCAGCACCAGCAGTGACGCGGTCACCGCGAGCAGAATCATCACGGCCGTCAGAACC
>CAMYMH010000060.1 GCA_947259275.1 uncultured Acidimicrobiaceae bacterium
CCTGGGGCCTCCCCCCATCCGTCCTCGTCGCTGCGCTCCTCGGCCACCTTCCCCTCGAGGGGAAGGAAGAGGAAGTGTCACTTGTTTGGTGATCCGCGCATCGCGCCGGGGCTCACGCTATGAGGCTGCTCGCCGCGCTCGCCGCCGGCTTCTTCGCCTATTTGGCGGCCGGGTATCTCACCGGCAACGCACCCTCCTTTCGCCGCAGCCGCTCGGCTCCCACCACGTCCGGTGGCCAAGAGCTGTGGTTGAGCCAGGCCGGCGTCGACCTGAGCCCCCGCCAGTTCTGGGCCGGCTCGTTGTTCGTTGGCCTGCTCGGGTTCGGGTTTGCCTGGGCACTGTCGGGGGCCTGGGTGGTGGCGGCGGTGCCGGCCATCACGATGGCCTTGTTGCCGCGCACCTACTTCAGTCGCCAGCGATCACGAAGGCTCTCCGAAACCGTGCAAGCCTGGCCGGATGGCTTGCGCGACCTCACGGCCAGCATTCAGGCTGGAAGGTCGCTGCCGCAGGCCATCGAGGCGATGGCGGCGACCGGGCCGCCTGCCCTGCGCCGGGCCTTCGGACGGTTCGCCACCCTCAACCAGATGTTCGGAACTCGGGCAGCACTCGAGACCATCAAAGAGGACCTGGCCGACCCCACGTCCGACCGGGTCATCGAGGTCCTCTCCCTCGCCTATGAGCGGGGTGGCTCCAGCATCACCGGCATTCTCACCGACCTCGCCGAAGCCGTGACCGAGGACCTTCGAACCATCGAAGAGATCCGCACCGCGGAGCTCGAGCAGAGGATCAATGCCCGGGCGGTCTTCGCCCTTCCCTGGTTCGTCCTGCTGATAATCACCATCCGGGGTGGGCCGTTCCGGGAGTTCTATCAGAGCCCGGCCGGGGTCCTGACCGTCGCCGTCGGCGCCGCCTTCAGCCTGGTGGGTCTGCTCATCGTTTCGCGCCTCAGTCGAGAACCGGCAGAGGCGCGAGTGTTCGCCGCCCGGCCCAGCCAGGAAGCCGGCCCGTGACCGCCATGCTCCCGGCCCTGTTCACCGGCTTGGCCATCGCCATGTTGGTACGCGGTCTGCTGCCTCCCCGTCGTTCGCTGGCGTCGCGACTCAGCCCCTATTCGGTGATCGGCCGAACCAGTCTGGGCCGACCTACCAGTAGCGTCGAGCCGGCCGCCGGCACCCTGACCGGCACCACTCTGCAAAGGCTATTCGGGCCCCCGATTCAGTCGCTGGCTCGCAGCCTCAACCGGATCATCGAGACCGGCGGAGACGAAGCCCTGCTCCTGCGGCTCAGACAAGCCAACCTGCTGCAGGACATCCCCGAGGCATCCCGCATTCAGGAATACCGCATCCGGCAATTGGGGGCGGCGTCCGCCGGGGTCGGCATTGGAGCCATCTTGGGGCTGGTGGTGTTTCAGCAGACCGGCGCCGTCCTGGGGCTGGCGCTGGTCGGGTTCATCGCCGGGGCCAGCCGATGGCGGGGCCGGGTCGACTCGGCCATCGAAAGCCGGAGCGAGCAGGCCCGCATCGAGCTGTACACGGTGAATCAGCTTCTCGCCATGCGCACCCGGGCGGGTGGTGGCGTCATCCAGGCGGTCCAGATGGTGGCAGAGCGAGGCGAGGGCATCGTGGTCGGTGATTTGAGCGACGCCATGCGTCTGCATCGCGGGGGCTTGAGTGTGTTCAACGCCTTCCAGCGAATCGCCGACATCACACCCGAGCCGTACGCGGCGCGCACCTACCGGCTGCTGGCGGCCGCCGAGGACCGGGGTACCGATCTCGGCCGAGCACTGCTGGCGCTCAGCTCCGATGTGCGCGAGGCGCGGCGTGACACCTTGCGGCGGCAAGCAACCAGGCGGCGGGCAGCCATGCTGATCCCGATCATCGGGCTGATGGCGCCGGTCATGCTCCTGTTCATCATTGCCCCGGTCACCGAGCTGGTCTTCGGAATCACCCGGTGACATGACCACTGGAAGTGATTACTATCGCCCCAACACGGCGGAGGGAAACATATGCGGGTACTTATAGCTTTGATGGGCTTCGCTGAGTCCACCAAGCAGCGCCTCTTGAATGAGGACGATGGTCTGAGCACAGCCGAGCTTCTCGGCAACGCCGCGCTGGCGATTGGTGCTCTGGTCATCATCTGGGGCGCACTCCAGATTGCCGGGGTCAATATCGTCGGCTGGATCGAAGACCAGGTAACCGGCAGCTAGCTCTCCGCCGCTCGGCGGGGGAGATATGACGCATCGGCGCGCTTCGGCGGCTCACCGCGATGATGGATTCATCACGGCCCAATTCATAGCCGCGGTCGCCTTTTCTCTGTTGCTGCTGGTACTGATCGCCAACGTCGTCATCGTCCAATACGCCCGGGGAGTGGTGCGGTCGGCGGCCGAGGAAGGCGCCCAAGCGGGCTCGCGCCTGTCCGCCACCCAGGTCGACTGCGAAGCGAGGGCGAACGAAGTCCTCGACACGCTGCTCGGTGGCGCCATCGGGTCCGGCGTCACTGTGGATTGCAGCATCGGGGCAACCGAGGTCTCGGCCACCGTCAATTACACATTCCGGCCGTGGCTTCCGCTGATTCCATCCTGGAGTGGGAGCCAAACCTCGTTCGCAGTCAAAGAGGTGGTCCCATCATGAGATTCCGCTCCGACGCCGGAGCCGTTCCGGTCGAGTTCGCGGCCGCGGTCGGAATGCTGTTGATTCCCATCTTCATCTTTGTCGTCACCATTGCCCCGGTAGTCGAGCGCCGCAATGTAGCCGGCCGGGCCGCCGCCGAGGCCGCCCGTGCCTTCGTGGTGGCGGACGATCCGGCCGGCGGACAGGCGGCCGCCCAGTCGATCGTCGACCAGATCAACGCCGGGCATCCGTTCACGCTCACCCTCACGAACCTGGCCGGTGATCTCGAGCGGGGATCGATGGTCACCGCCTCCGTCGAAGTCAACATGCCGGTGATCATCTTTCCGGGAGTGGTCGAGGTGGATGTCGCCGACTACACGGCCACTCACCGCGAAGAGGTCGACCTGTTCCGGAGCTTGCCGTGAACGACCGGGGCTCGATCACCCTCTGGGTGCTGGGGCTCACCGTGATGGTGCTGTTCCTGGGGGGTATCTCACTCGACTTGTGGCGGGCGTTCGAGGTGCGTGAGGATCTGGCCGCCATGGCCGACTCGGCCGCCAATGCCGGCGCGTCACGGGTCGACGAAACCACCTACCGAGATACGGGCGCCCTCCAGCTCGACGGCGCCGCCGCAGCGGCGGCCGCCAACGCCAACCTCAATGCCCAGCAGGACAGTGGCAAGATCACCAACCGGACGATCGACGCCAGCGGGCCCGTCCTCACCGTCCAGCTCGAAGGCGAGGTCGGTTTCACCCTGCTGCGGATCTTCCTCGGCGCCGGGAGCGTCCCGATCAGCGCCACCGGCTCGGCCGAAGCGATTCCGGCCTCGTAACGCCTATTCCGGCCGGCACGAGTCGCCCCCGCCCTGAAGCCGCAGCCTGCTGCCTCGCGACCTACTGGGTCGCGCGATCTCTTCATTACTCGGAGTGCCGACGCTGTCGGGATTGGGCGGTCGCGCCAGGGGATGGTTAGGGAGGGGTGCCGCTGGTGGTGTAGGTGTGGCCGAGTTTGGTGGTCCAGTGGTAGTCACCGTTGGGGAGGGGCTGGTGAACCCATCCGGCCTGGTGGCGGATGCGGTGGTCGTGACGGCACAGGGGGGCGAGGTTGGGTGTGATGGTTGGTCCACCCTCCCCGTAGGGGACCCGGTGATCTACGTCGCATTCGGTGGCCGGCATGCGACAGCCGGGAAACACACAGTGGGGGTAACGGGCTTCCACGTCCCGGCGCTGACCGACCGTGGGTCGGCGCCGGGTGGTGCCGTTGTGGTGGACCCGGCCGGTATCGGGGTCGGTGACGGTGAAGCGCCACTCGGCCCCCACCTGGTCCTCGGTCACCTGGCGGGCGATATCGGCGATGACCGGCCCATACCCGGCCAGCTCACCGGCGTGATCGGCCAAGCGGGTGAGGGTGGGAAGATCGACCTGAATATCGACACTGCCCCCGTGGGGTTTGGTCGAACTCGAAGACCCGTCGAGGAGGTCGAGGAGCACGTCGGCACGGAGCTGATCGATGCTGCGGAACTCGGCCTCGGAGCGGAGGCTGCGGGCTAGTCGGTTGATACGACGACTGATGGCGGCCACCCGATGCGGCGGGAGATCAAGCCCGAACAGATGGGCGGTCCCGTCTGGAGTTGGCTCGGTGACCACCCGCCGCCCAGCCAGGGCGTCGCGATAACGGTCGGTAGCCTCCTCGGGATTGGTCTCGATGCACAACCGCCGGATCCGAGCCGACAACTGACCAGTAGTGAGCCGGGGCACCTCTTCGATCACCCGATCAATCACCTCCCGGGCAGCCGCGATCGGCAGGTGAGCAGTCGTCTGCACCATCACCCGAGCCCGCCGCACATCGATATCACCAGAAGCCAACAGCCCCCACACCTGGGGAAGACGTCGCCGCAAATCGAGCGCCAAGCTCAGTTCCGAGTCAGCGGTGCGTCGCGTGAGCCGGAGTGCGACCCGAATCTCCGCCGCGGCCGACTCGTCAGCGAGCTGGGGGTCATCGTCGATTTCATGCAGCGAGTCCGATACCGCCGCCATGTCCTGATAGACGCAGGCGGCGTAGTACGAGGCCATCCGTTGATGGGCCCGCAACAGGACGATCCGGTCGTGACCCGACACCCGCTCGAGGTCGATCGACGAAAGGAACCCCGCCAGCACCGGCCCGGCTTCCATCTGATCGAGCCCCTCGGGAACCCACTCGCTCTCCTGGTTGTCGAACATATGTTCGATTGTAGCAGGCGGGTGAGACAGTAACCAGACCCTTGTCGAAACCAACCCGAAGAGATTGTGGAGCCAGCGGCCGATTCGCCGCCGCGCGCATGACTGCTTCTCATCGCCACTCCGGTGTTCACCGATGCACTCGCCCAAGCCATGACCGACCTTACGGATTGAGGTATCCGGGAACAGGGGTTTGAAAGCCGTTCTATGGGAGGGTGGATATCCTCGACGGGATCGCTCCGACAGCATGAGGACCGCGGGTCGCACAGTCAACGGGGCCGCCAAATCGTCGCGTTCTTCGATGTCACGCATAGTGCAGAAGTCGCGAAAAGCATCCCTGTAGATTGGGGTCCTAACACGCGAGGGGGTTGGCATGGGTGCCCGACACAAACGCCGCACCACTCCGAGGGATGCCACCGCAATGCGGGAGTTCGCCGAACTGGCATTCCCCGGTCGTGGCTCATTCACGGCTCAAGCGCGACTGCATCGATTGCTCGACATAGGTGATCGCCTGGGAATGACCTCGGGCGATACAGTCCGCCTGGGGACTGAGACTCTCTATGCGCTGGATGCGCACGGCGAGCTGGAACCTGCCATCTATGACGTGCTCGAAGCGTTCGACGCCGGCCGGCTGATCACTGAGGTCCGAGAACCGATGAACCTCTATCTAGACCGACCGGCGGTGTCTGCCCTGGCCGTGGCAGTTTGCCAGACGTGTCGACCGGGCATCGCAATGGCCGAATCCGCTACTGAGGCACGAGCGCCAGAGTATCCCGCCGCGGCCGCCGCCGAGGCGAGAGGCGACGTCGAGCCAGTAAGGCCGAGCCAAGAGGGCGACCCAGGCCCGGTTCAGCACGGAGCCGCCGCACTATGGCCGGAGCGCAACCGGGATGGCTTCCCCCAGATGACCCTCGACGTAACAGTGTGGTGGCCGGGACTGCCCGACTGGGAGCCGGCCACCCTCACCGCCTCCGTCAGCCAATCACTCGCCTTCTCCGGGGAGAACTTCACTCTGCTGATCGAACAAGCAGGCGACGCAGAGCCGGCCAGGACCAATGCGGTGTGGCTCCTGAAGCGAGAGGACCTCGCAGAGGATCTGCCGGTCTACGAACTTCGAGCCTCCACCTGGGAAGGGGGTGACGACGCCCACCAGTACCGGTTCCTGGTCGCCTCCTCGTCGCCCTGGTGTGCTGAGCTGCACGACTATCTCGCCACCCGCTGGGTCAGCAAAGGCCAGAGCCCCACCGGTCCGGAGCAATTCGACGCCGTGATACTCGGCGGCGACCACCCGGCCGTCCGGCCGTTGGCAAACCGATAGCCCGGTCCCGGCGCGCGAGTGTCAGCCGACCTTGTGCACCTCGTCGTAGTTTCCGAACTCGGGCTCCCCATCGGTGAGGGCCATCAGTTTGCCCGCCCACTCCTGGGTCTCGGGTCGGTTGTTGTTCTCCTCAGCTTCTTCCGCTGAGGAGAAGTCGACTACCACCAAGTACCGTCCCGGCTGGTCCCGGTCGGCCAGCAGCCGGCTACCCAGGTAACCGGGCGCCACCCCGGCTTCGGCCTCATGCCACTCGGACATCATGTCACCCAACGCTCGGGCGTCAGATGCTCGCACCGCAATCGTCTGTGTAAACCTCATCGCGTCTCCCAACTCGACACTCACGCGAGCGTATCAGAGCGCTCCCTCAGGAAGTACAGACTGTCCCCCCACCGTTTGAGATGAGCGTGATTCCCAGGCCCGCGATGGACGTAGGCTGACGGGCCATGAACTCGTCGGTTGAACCACTCCGCCATGCCCGCTTTCGATCGCTGTGGCTGGCCTCGGTGATCTCCAACGTTGGGTCGTTCCTTCAGGCGGTCGCCGCCGGCTGGCTGATGCTCGAGCTCACCCACTCGGCCTGGTGGGTCGGCCTGATGGCGGCGTCGGCCACCCTGCCCCTGTTGTTCCTGGCGTTGCCGGCGGGGGCGCTTGCCGACATGGTGGATCGGCGCCGGATTCTCCTCGTCTCACAGGGGCTGATGGGGTCGGCCGCCCTCGGGATGGCCCTCCTTGCCTTTCTCGACGCGATCACGCCGGGCCTGCTCCTCACCCTCGGGCTCCTGCTCGGCACCGGCCTGGCCCTCAACCTCCCGGCCTGGCAGGCGATGGTCCCCGACCTGGTGCCGCGCGGCCTGGTCGCCAGCGCAGTCGCCCTCAACTCCGTGTCGTTCAACGTTGCCCGGGCGGTCGGCCCCGCCCTGGGGGGACTCATTGTGGCCACCGCCGGGCCCGACCTGGCCTTCTTCATCAACGGCGTCTCTTACATCGCCGTGATCGCGGTGATTCTGACGTGGCGGGAGCCGGAGACCCGAGCGGACCCTCCCGACTCGATGCGCAACGCCATCGCCCTCGGGCTGCGCTTTGCCCGCTTCACCCCGCCGTTCCGTCGGCTGTTGGCGGTGGCGGCAGGGTTCGCGCTGACGTCGGCGGTGGTGCAGTCCCTTCTCCCCAACGTGACCGAGGAAGCCCTCAAGGGGGGCGCCACCATGTTCGGGCTATTGCTCGGGGCCATGGGCCTGGGTGCACTCACCGCCGCCTTCATCCGCCAGACCGTGCAGCAGCGGTTTGGACGGTTGATGGTGCCGCTGTCGATTGTCGGCTTCGGCATCGCCGGAGCCGGAGTCGGGCTCTCCCGGCTGGCCCCACTCACCGCCCTCGCCATGTTCATGGCCGGAATCTTCTGGGTGTGGACGCTGGCGACCCTCAACGCCACCGTCCAGCTGCTGGCACCCGAGTGGATCCGGGGTCGGGCTATGTCGCTCTACACGCTCGCCTTCGTCGGAATCCTGCCGGTGGGGTCAATCGTGGGCGGGGCCATCGGGGACCTGATCGGGGCCCCGGAGGCGGTGGCGGTGCTGTCGCTCGCAGCCGTCGGGCTCGGCGTGACCACTGTGCGAGTCGGCGTCCCCGGGCTGGGAGAGATCGTTGCCACCGAGCCGCCGCCCGATTGGAACCTCGAGCCGCACGGATTCGAGATGATCGGCGGACCGGTGATGGTGGTGAACACCTGGCTGATCCGCCACGCCGAGCTCGACGAGTTCCTGGAAGCGATGAATCGTCTCCGCCTGGTTCGGCTCCGCACCGGGGCTTACCGGTGGCGGCTCTACCGCAACGCCGAGGACCCGCACCGGATGACCGAGGTGATGGTGCTCAACTCCTGGCAGGACCACATCCAACAGCACAAACGCATCGATGCCGAAGCGGCCGAAGCCATCCAGGCGGCGGTGGCGTTCGATCGCTCGGACGGTCCCACCACCCGGCACCTGGTGGCGGTCGAGGTCGAAGACCGCCAGGCGAGGCCGCAGTGGGAGGAATTGCTTGCGGTCCATCGCGACTTGCACGATCAGGACGGCTCGATCCCCCTGGGAGACGCCGACGTCACGGTGCGGTAGCAAGCTTCGGCAGCGGCCGCTAGGACTCGTCCGGCCCCCGGGAGGGAGCGGCCATATGCACCACCCGCTGCGGGAATGGGATGGTTATTCCTGCTTGGTCGAACCGCCGCTTGAGGGACCGGGCCAGCTCGTCACGCACCTTCCACTCAACCGCGAAGTCGGGGGCGTGCCAGAAGCGGAGGGCAAAGCTGATGCCGGAATCCCCAAACTCCTCCACGAAGGCCTCGGGAGCAGGGTTGGCAGCCACTCCGTCGATGCCGCCCACTGATGACCGGCGTCGAACGGGCGGCGGATGGACATGAAGATGCCGGCGATGATGTTCTGCAAAAGATCTTGGAAGGCGAGGGCCAGGGCCAGACCGGCCAGGCCGAGAAGCCCGAGCAGGGGACCGATCGACACGCCCAGCTGGTTGAGGGCATAGACGAAGCCGACGACCATGAATACTGCCGTCACGAAGCGGCCGACGAGCCGGGCGATGAACGTGCTCGTCCGCCGGTCTATGAAGCGGGTGGCCACCCGGCCGACGGCCAGGCCGATCAACGTTGCCACGATGAGAATGCCCGTCGCCCACAACCAGTCGGCCAGGCCGAGCCCGGACAGCTCGGCGAGAGAGTTGCCGACGTCGTTGGTGTCGGGAGGAGTCTGGAACTCGGGCATCTTCGGGATGTTGGTACCCCAGAGGAGTGCCGCCAACCTCCGCCAGCCTCGTCACTACGAGTGGCAGACAGAGGGCGAGGGTCGCATTCATGCCCGTGAGGCGCTCGTTCCGCAACCCCTACAGGAACAGCTCGGCGATCTGGATGGTGTTGAGGGCAGCACCCTTGCGGAGGTTGTCGCCCACCGCCCACAGGCTGATGCCGCCCGACTCGCCGAGGGTGCCCCGGATACGGCTCACCAGGACATCGTCGATGCCGGCCGTATCCAGCGGCGTGGCGGTCTTCTCGGACCACACCTGCACCCCGGGGGCCTCGTCGATCAGCTTGGCGGCCTGGTCGGGGGTCAGCGAGTCCCGGAACCAGAGGGTGGCGGCGATGCCGTGGCCCACCACGACCGGCACCCGCACACAGGTCGGTTCAACCAGCAGCCCGGGGATATCGAGGATTTTCCGGCTCTCGTTCTGTAGTTTCATCTCCTCGTCGGTGTAGCCGTCATCCACCTCGCTGCCGGCGAACGGGAGCACGTTCCACCCGATCGGACGAGTGAATACCTGGTGATCGGGCTCTTCCCAGCCGCCGTCGATGAGGGCTTGCGGGGTCTGAGTGAACCACTCCACCTGATCCCGCAGCTCGGCAATCGCACTGTTGCCGGTCCCGGAAACCGACTGATACGACGTGGCCACCATGCCTTCGAGCCCGGCGGCCCGATGCAGCGGAGCGACCGCCATCATCAGCACCATCGTCGTGCAGTTGGGGTTGGCAATGATGCCGTTGTGACTGAAGGCGGCGTCGTTGTTCACGTCGGCCACCACCAGCGGGACGTCCGGGTTCATCCGGAAGGCCGAAGAGTTGTCGATGACGACCGCACCGGCCTCGGCGAACTTGGGTGCGTATTGACGGCTGCGGTCACCCCCGGCCGAGAAGAGGGCAACGTCGATGCCGGCCGGGTCGACAGTGGCCAGATCCTCAACCTCGACCGGGCCGAAGCCGGTGTCGAGGACGGTTCCGGCCGACCGTTCCGAAGCCATCAGGCGCAGCCGTCCGGCAGGGAACGAGCGCTCGGCCAGGATGTCGCGCATGACCCGGCCGACTGCTCCGGTGGCTCCTACCACTGCAACCGTGAGATCACTCATGTCGCCGCCTCGGCCGGCAGGTAGTAGTCGTGGAGGGCCTGGACGGCTTCGTCGCAGCGAGCCGCCTCGATGACGCACGAGATACGGATGGCGGAAGTCGAGATCATCGAGATGTTGATGCTGTGCTCGGACAGCACCCTGAACATATCGGCTGCGACGCCGGGATGGTTGCGCATGCCTGCACCGACCAGTGACACCTTGGCGATATCGGGGTCGACGTCGACACCGTTGGCCTCCAGCTCGGGCGCTACCCGATCGGCGGCCTCTCTGGCTTTCTCGAGGTGCTCGACGGGCACGGTGAAGCTGATGTCGGTGTGGCCGGCGGTCGAGACGTTCTGCACGATCATGTCTACGTCGATGGCCTCGGCGGCCAGCGCCCCGAACAGCTTGGCGGCGATGCCGGGCTGGTCGGGCACGCCGTGCACCGTTACCTTGGCTTCGGAAGTGTCATGGGCCACTCCGGTGATAACGGTTTGCTCCATCGCGTCCTCCTTGATCCACGTGCCCTGACCATCGTGAAAGGACGATCTCACATGCACGGGAATGCCAAACCGGCGGGCGAACTCTACCGACCGGGCCATCAACACGCCTGCTCCCGCGGCCGCCAGTTCCAGCATGTCCTCATATGAGACTTCGTCGAGCTTGCGGGCGGTTCCCACCAACCGCGGGTCGGCGGTGAACACCCCGTCGACGTCGGTGTAGATCTCACACACGTCGGCTTCAAGGGCGGCGGCCATCGCCACCGCGGTGGCGTCCGAGCCACCTCGGCCGAGGGTGGTCACGTCCCGACTCTCA
This sequence comes from uncultured Acidimicrobiaceae bacterium, assembly GCA_947259275.1. GTDB lineage: Bacteria > Actinomycetota > Acidimicrobiia > Spongiisociales > SHLN01 > SHLN01. The sequence goes on from CAMYMH010000060.1 coordinate 10,839, forward strand.
GGATCCACCCCCTGGAACCCGGCCACGATGACGACCATGCCATCGTCGAGGTACTGGCGGACCCGGTCGCCTCGGATGGCGGTGATCTTGGCCTCACCGTGAGCCGAATCGGTGAGGATGCCCGCCTGGGATCCGGTCAAGCTGGCGGCCTCGACGCCGAGGTCACGGATGGCCATGGCCAGCAAGGCCATCGAGATGCGCTCCCCCGCCGTCAACAACATGTCCAGCTCCCGGCCGCTCGGCCGGGAGCTGACGTGGGTGGCCAGGGCAATGAGGTCGTCGGTGGTCTGGCCCATGGCCGACACCACCACCACCACGTCGTTGCCGGCCTTGCGGGTCTCCACCACCCGGCGGGCGACATCGGAGATTCGCTCGGCATCCCCGACCGAGGTACCGCCGTACTTCTGAACGATGAGGGGCATGGCGCGGATTATATGGTCCACCGGGCCTAGCGAGGCGGAGAACGGCTAACCGCTGGCGACCTCGGCGAGAGAGCGAATCGCGGTCTCTATCATGCAGCTTTCATGACCACGAAGCGCCAGCGTCAGAAGGAGAATCGAGCCGCCCGGCTCGAAGCTGAGCGGAAGGCGGCTCAGCGCGCCGCTCGCATCCGAACCGTCCGCAACCTCGCCATCCTGGTTGGGGTGGTACTGGTTCCTCTGCTGCTGTTCTCATTCCTGGCCGGCAACGGAGACGAGCAGGAGGCGACCACCACCACCCTCCCGGGGACGACGACCACCACCACTCCCGAGCAGGCCAGGCAGGGCACAACCTACGAGCTGTTCACGGCTCAGCCGACCGCCTGCGGCGGAGTGATCCCGCCGGCGCCGGGGGATCTGAGCTTCGAGGCGGCGGAGGATCAAGCGATCCCGGCCGACGCGGTGGTAACCGCCGTGCTCACCACCTCGTGCGGAGACATCACCCTCGAGCTCGATCCCTCCATCGCCCCCGAGACGGTCAACAGCTTCGTGTTCCTCGCTCGCCAGGGCTACTTCGATGGATCACCGATGCACCGCATCGACCCCACCTTCATCATCCAGGGGGGCGACCCCACCGGAACCGGACTCGGTGGACCGGGGTATGCACCCATCGACGAATTCCCGGAACCGCTCACCACCTACGACGTCGGGGACGTGGCGATGGCCAACTCGGGCGGCGAAAACTCCGCCGGCAGCCAGTTCTTCTTGGTGCTGGAAGAGAACCAGCTCCATCTGAGCGGATCGCAGTTCACCAAGTTCGGCCGATTCGTTGACAGTGAGGACACGTTTGCGGCCATCCGGGCGGTTCCTCTCGGCTACAACAACTTCGACCAGAACCCTACGCGTCCGTTGGAGTCGGTATATATCGAATCGGTCGCTATCACGGTGGGGTAGAGGACACAGCCGCTGTGGTTTGTTTGTGGGCAAACATCAATCGCTCCCAATCTCACTGCTCCTTCCCTCGCGAGCAGTTGATCGGTCGCAGAGCCGGTGTCGGATGGGGTGAGACATCGACCCCACCAATCCCGGCACCGCTGGTGGTGGCGGCCTCCCCCACCCCGTCTCCGCCTGACGGCGGAGCCACCCCGCCCTCAGGGCGGGGA
>CAMYMH010000061.1:0-12188 GCA_947259275.1 uncultured Acidimicrobiaceae bacterium
CCACACGCCCCACCAGCATCGATCGCATCACTCCCCACCCCAAGCGGATGATGCTCGGTTGCTTCTCCGTTCAACCCGAGCGCTCCCAGCAGCGGGTCGGACAGAGGTGGGAGGTCGGTCAGGTCACCGGTGTAGGCGCACGGCGCCGCCGTTGAGCTGACCAGGTTGTAGCCTCCGCTCGCCAGAGGTCCCGAGCACTGCTGGCCGGAGTTGCCGAGGTTGCCCGACAGGATGGTGCCCGTCAAGGTCACGACCGGGACTCCGATCACCCGGACGCCACCACCTTCCCCGGCGGCGCCGGCATTGTTGGTGGCGACCGTCGCATGGGTCACGGTCAGGTCGCCAGAGGTCAAAATGCCACCACCCTGGGTAACCGCCACGTTGGCGCTCACAGTCGTGTTGGTGATATTCAGCGTTCCGGCGTTCGAGAAACCCGCACCGGCGCCGGCCGTGTTGCGGGTGACCGAGGAGTCATCCACGTCCGCCGTATTGGAGAGGGCGACGGAGATGCCACCACCTTCGAAGGTGGCTGCGTTCTGGTTGAGAGTCGACCCGGTGACGCTCAGGGTGGAACTGGCTCCGTCGAGAGCTATGCCTCCGCCGGACGTGGTGGAAGTGTTATTGGAGATATCGCTGTCGACGACGGTCATGCTGCCCGATGTCCGGGTACCGCCGCCTTCGCCGGTTGCGATGTTCCCGGTGACAATTGCACCGTCCAAGGTGGCTGCGGCATCGGCGTTGCGGATGCCGGCCGCGCCCTCGGCAGAAGTGTTGCCCGAGACTTCGGTGTCGGTCAACGTCAGCTGGGCCTTCACGACGTCGGTGGGGAACCCGAAGTTGAAGATACCCCCGCCGCCAGCCGGTTCGCCGTCGGACCCGAGGGCGTCGTTTGCGGAGACAAGTGAATCTGTGAAGGTGGCTGTGCTGCCCGTGTCCCCGGCTCCGTTGTTGAGAACGCCGGCGGCGTGCTCGGCCTGGTTGCCGCTGATCTCGGTCCTGGTGAACGTCAGATCTCCTCCGGAGATGTTGAGGACGCCGCCACCGCCCCCGGTGGCGGTGTTGCTCGTAATGAATGAGTCCGTCAGGTCGAGGGTGCCGTCATTCCAGATGCCACCGCCGTTGAGGGCGGTGTTGCCGGTGACGGTTGTGTCGATGAGGGTCAGTGCCCCACTGGTGCGGATCCCGCCGCCATCGCCGACGCTGTTGAGACCGTTGCTGATCGTCAGGTCCTGAAGCGTCACAACCGCTCCTCCGGTTACGTCGACAACCGGGAAACCGTCGACGGAGGCGCCGTCCAGCGTGGCGCCGGTGGCGGTCGCCGCTCGGATGGTGAGCGACTTGCCTACGGTGAAATTGCCGGTGCAGGTGGTTGTGTCGGCAATGATGATCGTGTCACCCGCGGTGGCAGCGTCGATTGCGACCTGCAGATTCTGGGTGCCGCAATCTACGTTGATGTCAAGAGCGTACGCGCCGCCGGTGGGGAACACGAGCACCGTGAGCAGTGTCACGAGTGCGGTGAGAAGTGAGAGCTTGCGCCGTCTATAGGCCTGGGACATGGTCATCTCCGGGTTGAATAAGGACTCGCCGAGGCGGCGAGACGGGGCTCTTCCCCCTGCGCATAGGCTAAACACCATTGCTCGTTCCGCCGAATCTTTGCGGGCTATTTCTCCAATGGTCACCCCGTCCTAGTGATTCTCGATATCGGTAACCTGTGCCGAGCATGAGCCGGTTCGCGAAGGTCGCATGGCTGACCGTGGGAGTCACCGTATTCGTCGTCCTATGGGGCGCCGTCGTTCGCGCGACGGGTTCAGGTGCCGGCTGCGGAAACAACTGGCCGACCTGCAACGGCGAGGTGCTGCCGCTCGGCGGCTCTGCCGAGACGGCAATCGAGTTTGTCCACCGGATTTCGAGCGCCGCGCTCGGCTTGCTGATCCTCTATCTGCTCATCACGGCCGTCCGCACCTTTCCGAGCGGGAGCCGTATCCGCCTCGCCGCCTCGGCAACCTTTGCTCTCGTGATCGTTGAGTCACTGGTCGGTGCCGGACTGGTCCTGTTCGAGCAGACGGGTGACTTCGAGGGCGTGAGCCGGGCCTATTGGCAGTCCGGGCACTTTGTGAACACCCTCCTCTTGCTGGGGGCGGCCACCCTCACCGCCTGGTGGTCGTCAACGCCAGGGCCCGATCACAGTCTCGAGGCGACGCGGCGGGAGCGCCGGATCATCGGCGCGGTCGGCGCCGCCATGCTCGGGCTGGGTGTTAGCGGGGCTATCGCCGCCCTGGGTGACACACTCTTTCCCGTCGACTCGTTTGCTGAAGGCCTCGAGCGAGAGCTGTCTGCGACGGCCCATCTCTTCGAGAGGCTCCGCATCTTGCATCCCGCCATCGCCGTCGGCACCGGCATCCTTGCAATCTGGGCCACCACCCAGCTGGCTGAATCACGGGGTGAGCGGATCGGGCGGTTGTCTCGGATCGTGACCCTGCTGGTGGTTGGTCAGCTTGCGCTCGGCGCACTCAATGCGCTGTTGGCCGCCCCGGTCTGGATCCAGATAGTGCATTTGCTGGTGGCCGACCTCATCTGGATGACGCTGGTGGTGCTGGCCGCCGACGTGCTGGTGCGGGAGCGGGCGGAGGTAGCGGCGTGACCGGCGCCCGGGCAACGATCATCGACCCGCGCGCTGTCCCGACGACAGTCACCGCCAAGGTCGGCGCCTATATTGCCCTCACCAAACCCCGCATCATCGAGCTCCTGCTCGTCACCACGGTACCGGCGATGATTCTGGCCGAGCGATCTTGGCCCGGGACCTGGTTGGTGCTGGCCACGCTGGTAGGCGGAACCATGTCGGCCGGTGGTGCCAATGCCATCAACAACGTCGTCGATCGCGACATCGATCAGGTGATGCGGCGCACGGCCCACCGGCCGATGGCCACCCACAAGGTCCCCCCGAGATCTGCCCTCCTGTTTGGGATTCTGCTGGGAGCGGGCGGGTTCGCCTGGCTGTGGGTGACCACCAACCTGCTGGCCGCCGTATTGTCGGCCGGAGCCCTGTTGTTCTACGTGTTTGTGTACACACTCTGGCTCAAGCGCCTGTCGAGCCAGAACATCGTCATCGGCGGCGCCGCCGGAGCGGCGCCGGTCCTGGTCGGGTGGGCGGCGGTGACCGGCTCACTCTCGGTGGCACCGTGGGTGATGTTTGCAATCATCTTCTTTTGGACCCCGCCTCATTTCTGGGCCCTGTCCATTCGGTACCGGGATGATTACGAGCGGGCCGGCATCCCGATGCTGCCGGTGGTCATGGGAGAAGAAGCGACGGTGAACAACATCGTTCTCTACAGCCTCCAGCTGGTTGCGCTCACGCTCGTGTTGCTGCCGACCGGCGACATGAGCCTGTTCTATCTCGGGGCGGCCCTCATCCTCGGCGCCGGCTTCCTTTGGGGGGCCTGGCGGTTGCGCTCCCGCATCGACGAGGCGATGCGGTTCTTCGGCTACTCCAACGTCTACCTCACCCTCCTATTCGGAGCGATCGCAATCGACGGGCTGTTTTTGTAGCGCCTACCGCCTACCGCCTACCGCCTACCGCCCGCTTGTTGGGTAACGGCTGCAGTTGCGAAGCAACTGCCAAGCTGCCCGGAGGGCAGCCGCCGCCGGCGCCAGGCCCAGCGAAACCCCAATGACGCGCGACTTCCGTGCCGCCGGGTGTCGGATGCCGGACGCCGGACGCCGGACGCCTACTGCCCACAGCGCCCGATGCCGGTGGACGGCCGGCGGTGGGCGGTTGCCTCGCTTTCCTGATAGAGTTCCCCCCACAGTGACCACCAACACCTATTTCCGCTTCTTCTTTACCGGGCCACCGCCCGGGTAGAGGTCGCGCGTTACCCACCACTACCCGGAGCGAGGGCTCCGGGTTTTTTTTGATTCCCGGGGCCGATGAGGAGGACCCATGGAGATGAAAGCGCACAGAAACGGCCAGGGCCAGACAGCCGTTGCCGTCGGGAATTCCCTGATCGGCGCCGGAGCCTTCACCGTGATCGCCGGGCCCTGTGCGGTCGAGTCGGAGGCTCAGATCATGGAGGCGGCCGAGTTCATCGCCGAAGGCGGCGCATCCATTCTGCGCGGCGGCGCCTTCAAGATCCGCCGCTCACCCTATGACTTCCAAGGTCTCGGCGAGGAGGCGCTGCGCTACCTACGCAAGGCCGGGGATGCTCACGACCTGCCGGTCGTGAGTGAGGTGACCGAGCCGGATGACGTGGCGTTGGTGGCCGAATACGTCGACATGCTCCAGGTGGGGGCCTCCAATATGCAGAACTTCGTGCTGTTACGCGCCGTCGGACAGAGTGAGCTACCGGTCCTGTTGAAGCGGGGGCCTTCGGCGACGATTGACGAGTGGCTGATGGCCGCCGAATACATACTCAACGAGGGCAACATGAACGTGGTGCTCGGCGAGCAGGGCATCCGCACCTTTGAGACTCGCACGGACAGCACGCTCGACATCAGCTCGGTGCCGGTGGTCAAGCAGCTCAGCCATCTGCCGGTCATCATCGATCCCTCCCACGCCTCCGGAGCCAGCGCCATCGTGGCTCCGCTTGCACTCGCAGGGAGGGCTGCGGGTGCGGATGGCTTGATGATCGAGGTTCATCCCACTCCCGACGATGCCAGGACCGAAGGTCCGCACCAGCTGGATCGGGAGGAGTATCTGGCGCTCATGCATGCGCTCGGCATCGTGCGATTGCGAGCCGACATCGATCTGGTCGACCGGGAGATCGTCCGGCTGCTGGCTCGGCGAGTTAAGCGAGCCGTCGAGATCGCTCACATCAAGGTGGAGGAGGGCATACCGCTTCGGTCGCCCGACCGCGAAGTCGACCTCCTAGCCGATGTCCGCGAAGAGGCCGAGCGGCTCGGTCTCGATCCGAAGGTGGTCCATCGCCTGTTCGAAGAGGTTCTCGAATACTCCCGTTTCGAGCAACGGCAGGCGGTCGATGCCGAACCGGAGGATGATTCCGACTGATCCCGGTAGCGTGGGGCAATGGAGCCGACTTCGCCCAATAAGAAGAGCGCGGCCAGGCGGGTAACCAGTCAGACCACGAAGGCCGTCACGCGCCGGGTAGATGAGTTTCTGTCGGCCAAGGGTCCCCGGTTTCGCGCCCTAGCACTCACCCACGCCTTCAACGCCGCTGGCGACACTCTGGTGGCGGTCGCCCTCGCCGACGTGCTGTTTCTCACTCCTGACCCGAGTGAAGCCCGCAGCAACGTGGTGCTGTATTTGGCCGTAACTCTTGCCCCGTTTGCCGTGATCGGGCCGGTTCTCGGCGGCTTGTTCGCGCGATTCCCGGTCGCCTACCGGCGCGGCCTTGGTGCCGCTTCGGCGCTGCGGGCCGTGGTAGCCGTGTTCATGGTGCTGAACCTCGACAACGACATCATCCTGTTTCCGCTCGCATTCTTCATGCTGGTGTTTTCCCGCGCCCACGGCATCAGCCGAAACTCACTGCTGCCGGTTGCCCTGGAAGGATCCCACGAACTGGTTGCGGCAAATGCCCGCATGGCCAAGATCGGCGTGGTTTCGGGTGCCGTGGCCGCGGTGATCGGTGGTGGCCTCGCCACCGGGCTGGGTGCTATCTCCGAGGACGTAGGGAGCCGGGCCGCCCTCGTACTCTCCGTGCTGGCCTTCGCCGTCTCAGCCATCGCCGCGCAGGGAGTGCCGTTCCCACCCAAGCCCGACGCTCAAGGGGCGCGCCGCGGCCTGCTGCGGGTGGCGCGGTCGGTGCGACTCGCCCAGCTGGCCACCGCCGGCGTGCGATTCATCAACGGTTTCCTACTGTTTCTGCTTGCCTTCGCCTTCCGCGACGAGCAAGCCGGCCTGCTCGACTTCGGCTTTCTGCTCGGCGCGGCCGGCCTCGGCTACTTGTTGGGGGCGGTCGTGGCCGCCTGGCTGGAGCGGATCCTGCGGGAAGAGCCGATGGTGGTGGCGGCCCTCGCCGTCGAGGCGGCGGCTGCCTTCATCGCCGCCCAGGCATTTGGATTGGTTGCCGGAGCTGCCCTGGCGGCCGCGGCCGGCTTCGCCTGGGGGGTGGCCAAGCTCGCCTTCGATGGATTGCTCCAGCGTTCGGTTTCCCACGACGATCGGGGCCGGGCCTTCGTACGAGCGGAAACCCTCTTCCAGCTCTCGTGGGTGTTCGGGGCACTGATACCTACCGCCGTCACCATCCCCTCGGGCGGCGGGTTGGCGGCCGCCGGCGTGCTCGCCCTCGGTGCCCAGACCCTGTATGTGGCCGGGCTGATCCGCCCCCGCTCCGACTCGGCTGCCCAGCCGGAACGACCGGCCGATCCAGCGTCGGGCTCACTGCCGACGCCGGCCCCTTCGGGTGACCATTAGGCAGTAATCGCAAGCAGCCCAGCTCCAAGCCGCACGGCAAGGACCACCGGCCGGGCATTGCGCCTCTGGTCACCGGACTCCCCACCGGGGATGATGAGACCGGGATCACCGCGGATTGTGGGTGGCACGAAACGGGTGTCTGCGGGGGTTCCTCACTTTGGAGCGGGTCGGCGACCTGGTAGTGATGGGCGAAGGTCCCGAGTTCTGCGTGGCCGCCGCCGAGCAGGTGACGTTCCGAGGCTCTGACTACCTCGGGATCTCGGCCTATCGAGTGATCGAGACCGAGGCGGGACTAAAGATCGCCGAACCCAGCCGGCTCGGCAACCTCTGAGTCAATCCATGCAAAACCGGTGGGCCCACCTATGGCGGTGGGTACGCCGAATGGCCGGCCGGGGCTCCGACCCGAGGGCGACCTAGGCTGTCTGCTCGTGCAAACCATCTCTTTTCTGTCCGACTTCGGCCTGACCGATGAGTTTGTGGGCGTCGTACATGGGGTCGTGTTGCGAATCGAGCCGAAGCTGAGGGTCATCGATGTCACCCACGGCATCGAACGCGGGAATGTCCGGGCGGGTGCCCTGGCGCTGCTCCGGGCCGTGCAGTATCTACCGGAGGGGGTGGCGCTGGTGGTCGTCGACCCGGGGGTAGGCACCAGCCGGCGTCCGATTGCCGCCGAGACCCCCTGGGGGCATTTCGTTGGCCCCGATAACGGGGTTCTGGCGCCGGCGGTGACGATGGTGGGAGGAGCTTCGGCGATTGTGGCCCTGGAGGACGAGCGCTTCCGGATCCCGTCGCTCGGCGGCGCCACCTTCGACGGTCGGGACGTGTTCGCGCCCGCCGCGGCCGTATTGGCGGCCGGTCAAGCTGCGATCAAGGATCTCGGCCCCGCGCTGGCCAACGACTCGCTGGCGCCGCTGCTGCTCCCGCTGGTTGAGCCCGAGGGCGACGGCATCCGGGGGGAAGTGTGGTGGCTCGATCAGTTCGGGAATTGCCAGACCAATGTCTCAGCCGACGACCTGGCCGGTCTGGGGTTGGCCCCTGGAGGTCAGATGATCCTGCAGGTAGGCGGGACCGAGTATGACCTCCCGTGGGTGGTCGCCTATGGAGATGTTGAGCCGGGCCAGCCACTAGTGCACATCGACTCCTATGGCCTGATGGCAGTCGCAGTCCGCGAGGGCAGTGCCGCCGAGCGCCTCAACCTCACCGGAGGCCACCCGGTGGTTCTGAGGCCTCGTCGCTAGTCGAGGCCTCGGCCGGTCGGGCGGGGGCCCGGCCGGGACGGCGGTGAGCCGTACGGCGAAGAGCTATGAGTGCTAGAAGACCTGGATGATTTTGATCAAGGCCGCCACCACGATGATGAAAAGCAATACGACAATGACGACGGTGGTGACGGGGCGCATGGCGTTGGAAGCGTAGCTTCCAGCCGACCGCCGACCGCGCCGGTGTGACGCGGCGGTGAGCCGAGGGCGGTCGGCCCGCTCAGCCGCTCACCTTGAGTCGCAGCAAGGCGGGGGTGAGCTTCGCCTGTGACAGTTTGCCTTCGTCGATGACTGAGCCGTTTGGAGCTCGAACCACCGGGACCCGGGTCGAGAACGCGTCGTAGATGTCGTCGTCATCGAAGATATCGATCTCGCGGATATCGATGTTGAACTTGGCAGTCGCCCGCTGGAGCGTCTCGGCGCCCGACTCGCAGAGTGGGCAGTTTTCCTTGGTGATGAACTCGACATAAGGGTGATCGACCATCATCCAACCTTCCCTAGCAACCCCCAGGGTAGAGGGTTACCGCGCCGTAGTGATCAGCTTGCCTGTTTTCCCCTCGATCGGGCCAGGTAGAAGCTGCAGATTTGCAGCTCGGTGGACAAGTCGACGCGGCGCACATCAACGTTGTCGGGTTTAGACAGAACGGTGGGGGCGAAGTTCAAGATTGAGGTGATTCCGGCGGCCACCATCTGGTCGGCAACTTCCTGAGCTGAAGCGGCCGGGGTAGTGATAACACCGATCGAGAGCTGGCGATCCTTCACGGCTCGTTTGAACCTGCTGAGCGGTTCGATGGTACGGCCGCCGACTTTTTTTCCGATCTTGGCCGGGTCGGAGTCGAAGAGTCCGAGAACCGCGAAGCCGCGTTCGCCGAAGCCGCGGTATTGGGCGAGTGCCCTGCCAAGGTTGCCGATTCCAACGATGCAGACGGCCCAGTCCTTGGTCAACCCCAGCTCGCGACCGATCTGATAGACCAGATGGTCGACGTCATAACCCACCCCCCGGGTGCCGTACGACCCCAGGAAGGACAGGTCTTTGCGGACCTTCGCCGAGTTGACCCGGGCGAGCTCGGCCAGGGTTTCCGACGAGATGGTCTCGGAACCAGATTCGTTCAGGCACCTGAGATAGATCGGGAGTCGCTGAACCGTAGCGGGAGGGATTTGGCGGTGCACTGGTTACAAGCATAGGACCGCTCAAGCAGTGTCGGAGTCCGCCCTCTCAAATCGGTCGAGGGCGATCAGGAACATCGCGAACAGAATCGCCGACCCCACCGTGAGGCTGAGGGCAATCACCCGAACCTCGAAGAAATTGAGCCCGTCGATGATGCTCGGCCGCGGCCCACGGGGAGCATATATAACGAACAGCAGTCCGTTGATAGTGGTCCAACCGAAGAGGGCGGTGCCCGAGAGGAGGAACCCGAGCTTCTTGCCGAGGTTGGTGTACATGAGGAGATAGGCACTTCCATAGAACACGATCACCGAGCCAACGGTGACGAACAAGCCCCGGAAGACGACACTCTCTGGAAGCGTGATGTCGATCACTGGAGGCTCCTCTCGAATTCAACGATGAGGCGGAGGTCGGCTTCGGAGAGGATGGCGCCGAAACCGGGCATCCAGCCCCGTCCGATCCCGGTCACGCCGTACGGCTGTCCGTTGACCGAGCCGTTGAGAACGAACTCATAGTGATCCTCCGCGTCGGGGAACTGCACCACGGATCGGCCATTCCGCAGAGAAGGACCAAGACCTCCCGAGCCCGGCTCGAGGGCACCCACTGGTCCCGCCGAATAACCGGCAGTGTGGCAGCGCCCGCAGTAGCCGGAATAGAGCCCGTAGGCGCGTTGCGCCGTGGCCAGGTTGCCGTCGAACGCTCTCTCCGCCAGATCATTGAAGTCGACGGCGTAGCGCTCTTCGGCCCGCGTCGACTCCAGGTTGGCGAGGGCCGTCTCGGCGGTTTCTAGCAGCACTTCGTTGTTGGCCGCCAGCGGTCTGAGTGCGGCGATCTGGGCCCGCAACTCACGCAGCAGCTCTTCGGCGGCTTGCTGGTCCGGGATGGCATCGCCGGTTTGGCCGCTAGTGGAAAACGGGTTGCCGGGGTCGATCTGCACGATCAGACGATTGGCCGCCGAGGCGGTTGCCGGGGTTGCATCGGTGCCGACATTGGCGAAGGCGAGTTCGGATATCCGGTTGATCTGGATCTCGGAGTCGTCGGAGAGGCCGTCGAGATCGCGATCGGGCCCCGAGTCGGCCCCTTCGAGCACCTGGCGCAGGTTCGCCTCCAGATCCTCGGCCCACTGCGCACGATCGGGGCCGCTGATGATGGCGGCCAGCTCACCGGTTTGGGCGGCGATGGCACCGTCGATCACAGCCGGGGCGGCCTCGAGGGAGGCGAGCTCAGCGTCGACAATGCCGTTGACGGCGGAGAGGGCCTCTTCCTGGCTTATCTGAATGGACTCGAGATAGTCGATAACAAAGTCGAGCTGCTGCTCGTTGAGCGGCCCGCCGGCTTCCACCCCCAGGGCCGGCATCCGGGTTCTCGGGCGTCCCCAGGTCAGCCAGTACCTGACCTCCGATTCGTCGAATAGATATAAGACAAGGTTGAGCGGCGGCGCTTGCCAGGTGACTCTGGCTCCCGTGCGCGGCTCGGTGAAGTCGACGCCGCCGCCAACTCCCTCCGCTCCGTGGCAGGCGATGCAGCCGAACCCCTCAGGGTTTTCCGCAGACTGCTCGAGGAAAATCAGCTCCCCGACGTGAACCGCTTCCTCTTCGAACATTTCGGTGAAGTCGGCCTGGCGGCCCGACTCGCTGAGGAAGTACAGGGGGAGCGCGATGGCGAGGAAAGCAGACGAGAACAGGGCGGCCGTCAGCGTCTTGTTGAGCCGGCTGGTTTCGAGGTCCTCGTCGGTGAGAAAGGGTTGGAGGTTGGGAGGCACTTCCCTTCCCGGCCTGGGTCCGCGTCCGCTGCCGACCAGGTAGGCGAGGCCCACCAGCAAAAAGGCGACCGCAATTGCTACACCGAACGGACCGAGGCTCATGGGGCCCTCACAGGCAATTCACACCCTGTGGGTACGGGACGGTCTTGACGGTCGCCCGCGGCGTGTCCCGAACGGATCCCGTGTTGATGATGAGGCGGCCGTCGACGACTTCGAGCGCGAAACGATCGAGATTGCGGGGGGCCGGCCCGGAATCGTATTCACCGGCCGCGTTGTACTTGGACCCGTGGCACGGGCATTCGAATCCCTGCGACGAGGAGCACCACGGCACCCGGCACCCGAGGTGGACGCACTTCTGCCACAGTCCGGTGAGCCCTTCGACGACCACATCGAGTCCGTCGAAGTCGGTCTCACCTATCAGGCTCTCGTCGAAGGGCACCACGTAGGTTTTGGCTTCGGCCACGTAGAACGGCTCGATCGAGCCATCCGGCTGGAAGATGGCGTCTTTGATATCGGATACCGTGCCGGCGTCGATCTTGCCGCCGAATCCGCCACTCAGCCGCGGCCACAGGAAAGCGAGTGAGGTAATGCCGAAGAAAGCCAGGAAGGCACCGAAGGAGACGCCGGTCGCCCGGTTGAGAAACTGTCGGCGGGTCTCCCCGAACTCGGCTTCGGTGAGTTCGATCACCTTGGGTGCGGGCGGCGGCCCGGGTGGTTCCTCGGCCACCCCGGCCTCGTCGACCACCTGCTCTTCATCTGCGGTGGCGCTCGAGACGAAGGCCGGCCGGCGGACCCGAGCGGTGCGGGCTACCTTGTCGAGCGTGCCGACGGTGGCCGAGCCCTTCTCGCGACGCCAAGCGAGCGCGAAAATGGCGACCGTCGACAACAAGGCCACGATGGCAATTCCCAGCGCAGCTGCCTGACTAATGCTCATTCCAACCAGTCCTTGAGGTCGTCGAAGAACACGCCATCGCTCCATGGGTAGGTGAAGTTGAATCCCGGCCCACGGAAGAAGGATCCGATGATGACCAGCGTGGCTGCCCCCATCAGGAAGAAGGTGAACATCATGATGGCGAGCTTGCGGTCGGCCGGCCGCACCGACGGGTTGCGGTCGATGTATGGGATGGCCATGAGTCCCACCAGCCCGATGAGCCCGGGGATGAGCACTCCGGCGATCATGGGGTCGAAGTAAGACAGCAGCTCCTGCAGTCCGAGGAAGTACCACGGCGCCTTGGAGGGGTTGGGGGTGAGGTTGAAGTTGGCGGCCTCGAGCAGCGGGGCGTTGATGACCACAGAAATCACGATGAGGACCGCAGTCACCACCAGGAGGGCAACGAATTCGATGGCGAGGAGGTGCGGCCACACGTTCACCTTGTCAGTCGGTTCGGCCTTGACCTGCTGGATGGCCTTGGCTTGTACGACGGTGAGCAGCCGCTGGGTACGCACGCCCTCGGGTGGGCCGGCGGGTACGGCGGCCGGGGCAGCCGCTGGGGCGGGGGCGGCGGCGGTGCCGTTGGTCCCGGTAGGAGCGAGGGCGGGGGCGGCGCCGGGTGGGGGGAGGCCGGCCATGTCGGCGAGGATGGCTTCGACCGGGACGCCCTGGGCTTTGGCTTTGGCGTTGGCGGAGCGCATGAGGAG
>CAMYMH010000061.1:12236-20489 GCA_947259275.1 uncultured Acidimicrobiaceae bacterium
CGCCCTGGGCTTTGGCTTTGGCGTTGGCGGAGCGCATGAGGAGTTTTTCGGGCATGCCGGATGCCTCGGCGGCGGCTTTTGCGTATTCGTCCGCCGACAATGTCGGCGCAGCCGGTGTCGGCGCGGCCGGTGCCGCCGCAGGCGGAGTCGCCGTGTCAGCCGGAGCGGGGACTTGAGGCTCCTCCGCTACCGACGCGGTCGATTCTGCCGGGGTCTCGCCGCGCCAACGGGCGAGGACCTGGTCGACGCTGACTCCGTCGGCGGCGGCCCTCGCTTCGGCCGATCTGCGGAGTATCTCCTCGGGTATCTCAGCCATGGCAATGTCCTGCGTCGTAGCTTCGTGCTGATTTCGCAGCGCCATTCGGCGGCTCTGGCAAGGACGCAGGACGAAGGCATAGTGGGGCTACGTCGAGGACGGGTGGCCGACGGCCACCCACGCAGCCAGGGACGTTGAGGGCCTGCGAAATTCTGTGCAGAGTTGCGGCGCAGGGCATCAAAGCGGACCCGAGATGCCGCCATCTTTGCGGACCCGCCAGAAGTGCACGGCCATGAAGATGACGATGATGAACGGAAGGAACAAGACGTGGAGGACGTAGAAGCGCAGCAGTGTCGCCCCGGATATTTCGACCCCACCGAGCAATGCGAAGGTGACCTGATCTCCAAAGACGGGCGTGAACCCTGCCATGTTCCCGCCGACTGTGACCGCCCACAGCGCCAGCTGGTCCCAAGGAAGCAGGTAGCCGGTGAATGAAAGCAGGAGGGTGAGCAGCAGCAGGATGACGCCGATGACCCAGTTGAACTCACGGGGCGGCTTGTAGGCGCCGTGATAGAAGACCCGGCTCATGTGCAGGAAGACGGTGATCACCATGAAGTGCGCACCCCAGCGATGGAGGTTGCGAACCAGGCCGCCGAAGGTCACGCTCGTCGACAAGGCCTGCACGTCGGCGTAGGCGGCCTCGGCCGACGGCGTGTAATAGAACATCAGGAAGATGCCGGTGATGGTCAACAGGATGAACAGGAAGAACGACAACCCGCCCAGGCACAGCGTGTAGGAGAGCCGAACTCCATGTCGCTTCACCTTCACCGGGTGAAGGTGATAGAGCACGTTGTTCATGATCACATAGGACCGATTGCGAGGTGAATCCGAGTAGCCGGCCCGAAACGGTGAGCCGGGGCGGAAGATGCTTCCCCACGTCTGGCTGTTGCGAATTCGGCTTCCCGCCTCGGCGAAGCGCTCCCTCAGCTTCAGGCCGCCGTTTCCACCACTTCCATTTCCGTTAGCCAAAATTGCCCTCTCTCACCATCGAACGCCGTAGGCGTAGCCATTCTTGAAGTCTCGGTCGCCCGTGTCCACTTCCCACGGTGCCCTCACTCCCAACTCGTCGGCCTGGGCGCTCACCGATCCTGCGAACTTCCCCAGCGTGATGACCCCGGTCGGGCACCGGTCGATGCACAACTGACAGCGGGTGCACTCGTCCTCGTCGACGATGAACACCCCGAGGTTTTCCGGCTTGTCCCCGGGGTTGGCGACGTTCACGGCCTCGTCGATGACATCCAACGACAGATAATGGATGCACTTCCACGGACAGATATCCACGCAGCCCTCGCAAAGGATGCATTCGGCCTGGTTGATGTGCAGAAACTGTTTCGGGCGCACCGCTTCCTGGATGAAGGCTGGGTCGACGACGGCCAGCTGATAGTCGTCCCGAAACGGTGGGGTTTCCCATATCTCGCCTGCCATCAGACGTTGCCCTTGCGCATGGGCCTACCCCAGGTGGAGATCTCGATTACCGGGGCCGCGTCGGCACGGTTCTTGATCCACTCTTGGGCCAGGTAGATACCAACAATCAACACGATGAAGGCGTTCGTGTAATACCCGGCCACCACCGCGTCTTTGATCGTGAACCAGCTGACCGACACGTCGTTGTTGAGTACCAGCCAGCTGGGGATCGTGAACGCGGTGCGCGACGTCCACGCCAGCGGGCCTTGCGCCAGGTTGAGCATCTCGGAGGGGATGATGCCGAAGAACAGGACGAGTTCGAACCATGCGAGGAAGGCGCCCACCGACGCCCTCACCCATGTGAGCGGTTTCTCCCACAGCCAGCCGAAGAAGGCGGCCATCACAATCAGCTGGCTGCCCGCCACCGCCAGCAGTTGTCCCAGCGTGTAGAGCTGCCAGCCACGCGGAATCGAGGGGAGGATCTCGTCACCGAGCGCATCCTCGGTGGGCAGGTTGGTGAAGTGGGCGACGGTGATTCCGATGGCTAGTGCCACCGTTCCGGATGCGAGCCCGCCGATCCCGATGAGTTTGCGCTTCTGATCCGTCAATGCCGGGTCCCCATATAGTCCTGTTCCCCAGTGCGGTCCTGGACGGCGTCTACTTTACCGCGGCGCCGACCCAGCCTTCTACTGTCGAGGCGAGACTCGGAGAAGGGGCGGCTAAGAGCCGGACGCGGTCCAGGTGACGATTTGATCGACGGTCACCCGGATGACCGGGCCGGGCGGAGGGCGGTCCCGATACTGGGGATACTTCTCGACCAGAGCGGCAATCGCCGTGTCTCGACCCGGTCCCGCTTCGAGGATTCGGGCGGTGCCGTCGGCCCGCTCCCACCACAGCCTGGACCAATCTTCGGTGTAGCCGTGCGCCAGCAGGGACACATGAGGATTTGTCCGGATGTTGGTGAGCCGCTGCAGATGCGGAGTTGTTTTCGGCTTGTGGTCGACGGCGGTTACCAGCGCTTCTCCCTCGGCGGCAAAGACGACCGGCACCAGGTGCGGGCCTCCGCCGGGCCGCACCGTGGCGAGGATGCCAACCCGGGCCGACGAGAGACGCGCCAGGCCTTCGGTGCTGTCCATGCCCAGACGGTAGCTGTCCAATGAGTTGAGCGTTGGCTTGGATTTCGATGAGTGGTAGGCCAGAATCGCCCAGCGAGAAGGACGGGCAGTAGCCTCGTCACGACCGGTGGGGAGTGAGGTTGACGACAGACGCAGCTGCGCCAGATATCGATGTGAGTGCCGGCGACGCGTTGGCGAAGGTCCACTTCCGGGTGGCGGCCGCGTTCCTCGTGGTTGGGGCCGTGGCCGGTCTGCTCCTCGCCGTTGAGTTGAGCGCTACCAACTTCCTAAACTCAGGGATCCTCAGCTACGGCCGGTTGCAGCCGGTCTTCACCGGTGCCCTGCTGTTCGGCTGGATCACCGTCGGCTTCGTTGGGGCCATTTACTACCTGCTCCCCAGGCTCACCGGTGCGCCGCTGCAGAACCAGCCGCTGGCCCGCATCTCACTGCTCCTGCTCGCCGGGGGAACCCTCGTCGGTCTGGTGACGGTGGCACTGGGCGAGAATCAGGGCCTTCCGCTCTTTGAATTCCCGTTCTACGTTGACCTCGTCCTCGTCGTCGGGTTGGCCGGCGTAACTCGGGTTGTGACCGCAGCCGCCATCGCCCATCGGGAGCCGCACGTATATATATCTGTCTGGTTCTTCGTGGCGGCGGTGTGGTGGCTGCTGTTTGCCTATTTGGTCGGTTCCCTGTCCTGGTTCCAGGGCGTCGATCTCGAGCTGGCCAATCGGTTTGCCGAAGCAGGCGTGCTGTTTCTGTGGGTGATACCGGCCGGGCTCGGCGTCGTCTACTACCTGATTCCCAAACTGACCGACTCCCCCCTCTACAGCACCCGGCTGGCAGTCGTCAGTTTTTGGGCGGTTGCCGGCACCTTTGTTTGGCTGGGTGCCAGCAGCTTCACCTTTGGGCCGGGGCCGGATTGGCTGGAAACCGTTAATGTGGCGTTTGCGATTGGGACGCTGGTGCCGGCGATGGCGGTGGTGGCGAACCTGCTTCTGTCCGTCAATTGGCCGATGGCACGCGGGTCCGCTGCCTTCAGGTTCGCCGTTGCCGGTACCGGCTTCTTCGCCTTGTTGACGCTCCAGATCCTGGCGCTGGCGTTCCGAGCTTCCAGCAGCGTCGTGCAATTCACGACCTGGACGGAGGCGACCTTCATCATCTCGGTTGTCGGGGCCGGGAGCCTCTGGTTGATGGCTTTGCTCTCTCATTTGCGGGGTGGGGGAGACGAATCGTATTGGCTCGTCACCGTAGGGCTGGTCCTTCTGGTCGGCACCCTGTGGTTGGGGGGGCTGTTGGCGGGGTTCACCTGGCTCGGGAGCCTCGAGAATTACGGCGAGGGCTTTGTCAACACCACCGGGCAATTGGCCGGCTTCGATACGGTTCGTTGGATCGCGTGGGCGTTGTTGGCGGCCGGCCTGGTGTTGTTCGCCCTCAAGACGATCGGCGGTGGCCGGTGGGATTTCTCGGAGATTGGGCCGCCCTCCAGCGGCACGGGAGCGGGTGAGCCCGGCGCGCTCTCGCCGGGCAGGCTGGCGGCGGCCGCCGTGCTCATAATCGGGGTGGCCTTCCTGACCACCGTTCTCATCCCTGCCCTTGACTCGTCGGATGAGCAACCGACGCTCCGGGCAATATCGACTCGGGACTACGAAGCGTTCGAGAACGGCGAAGCGATTCCGCTGGCGACCGAGGTCCTTAGTGAGCTGGGTCTCGACCCGGTGCGAGTTGCCGAAGGTCGCCACGTCTATGTCGCCGAAGGCTGTGTGTACTGCCACACCCAGCAGGTGAGGGCGAACGTGGCCGACGTTGGGCTTGATGCGGTGACGATGCCGGGGGATGTGATGCTGAACGCTCCCGCCTTGCTGGGCCGCGTTCGCCTGGGACCCGATCTTGCCCATGCCGGCCAGCGTCCCTTCACCGATGATGTTGCCTGGGTCGCCAACCATCTGGCCGATCCGCAGCGCCAGCGCAACTGGTCCTCGATGCCCTCCTACGATTACCTGGCCGATGACGAACTCGAAGCCCTTGCCCAGTACATCGTGAGTTTGCAGTAATGGATTTTGAGCAGCTTCTTGCCGCCGCCAGCAGTGCCTTGTCTGCCCCGAGCGAGATCGTCGGCCGATCAGCCCGAGCCCGGGCCACCGCCGAAGGAGTTGGACCCGAGCAGATCCTCGCTCGCTGGGCAGGTGTCGATGCCGACGCGACGAGCGCTGCCCCAGCGGCTCCTCCCGCAGCAGTCGAGGCCGCCCCGGCTGCTGCCCCGGTAGAAGCCGCGGCACCGCCGCAGGCGCAAGAGCTGGACGTCGAAGTCGTTGCTCCCATGTCGGAGGAGCGGCCCGAGCCGGAACCGGAGCCCGCCCCCGAACCGGAGCCCGAACAGGTGCTGGTGGGATCGGCCGGGATCGAGGTGACCAAGCGACAGTCGCTTCCCAAGTGGCTGGCAGCGTCGTTCTTCGTTGTGCCGTTGGTGGCCCTGTTTTACGTCGCCAGCTTTGCGTCCGGCCCACAATGTGGGAATGGCGGTGCCCTGGCCATCGATCCGGTCACCGGGGTGGCCGAGAACTGCGACGGCAGCGAGTACGGCTCGCTCGGGGGCAATGTTCTCGAGCAGGGCGCCGCTCTCTACCTCGCCGAGGCACTCCCGTCTTGCCAGGCGTGCCACGGAGCGGAGGGTGGCGGCGGCACCGGGCCGGCCCTTGCCGGCGGGGCGGTGGTGGAAACCTTCCCGGCCTGCGCCGACCACATTCTCTGGGTGGCGCTTGGCACCAGTGGGTGGCGCGGGGAGCGCGGTGACACCTACGGAGCCCAGGCCAAACCGGTGGGTGGCGGAGGGATTATGCCGTCCTATGAGGCGGCCGGACTCACTCCCGAAGAAATCGCGGCCGTCGTCCTGTTCGAACGGGTTTCCTTCGGTGGCCAGGATGCCGCTGCCGCCGAGGCAGATTGCTTCCCCGACGAAGAGGGTGCGGAGGCAGCTCCCTGATTCGATTACTTGGCCGCGATTGAACAACGTTGCGACGATGGCCAAGAAATGCGAGTGCTGCCGCCGGACCTGAGGTGGGGGACGGCCGGCGCCGCCGGCGCCAGGCCCAGGGAAACCACATTCAGGATTGACTACCACCGGTGTTGCCGTTCCCTCGAGCTGACCGTGTGGCGCGGCATTGTCGCGCGTAGGGAGAGCGTTCTGGCACCTCCCCCGCGGAGCGGTGTCCTGTCGCGGTTTGTGTGCGACGCCGTCGAGTCGTGCGACGCGCTCTTTCTTCCTTCCCCTCGAGGGGAAGGTGGATTCGGAGCGAAGCTCCGAGGACGGATGGGGGGAGGGGAACCCTTCGGGTTCCTTGGCAGTTGCTTGGCAACTGCTGGAGTGCGTCGGAGTTGCGAAGCAACTCCTCAGCAACCCGCAGGGTTGCCCCCCACCCCGTCTCCGCCTTTCGGCGGAGCCACCCCGCCCTCCAGGGCGGGGAAGAACAGCGACCGACCACGAACCGGCGATGGTCTCCGGTCGTGTCGCACCAGTCGCGAAATAGGACACCGGAGGGGGACGTGGCCCGTAGGGTCGGAGGGGACGCCCCCCTCCCGGCTGCGCCGGTGCTCCCTCCTCCGGGGGGAGCAGAATCAAACCCAACCCGTCGCACACCAACCGCGATATCACCTAAGCGCCAACCGCGATAGACCACCTAAGCGAGCTTGCCCGTTGCCCGCGAAGAATCGTTACCCGTCACCCTTACCCGTCAACGGTGGGCGGTAGGCGGTAGGCGGTGGGCGGTTGGTGGTCGGCGCTAGCCGACCGTTGCCAACTATCCTCCCGCCGATGTCCCGATCTCCCGAAGTAGTCGTGGTTGGTGGCGGTCCGTCCGGTGCCGCGGCCGCGTACTGGTTGGCAGAGGCGGGACATTCGGTTGCCGTGATCGAGAAGAAGGAATACCCGCGCGAGAAGACCTGCGGGGATGGCCTCACGCCGCGGGCCATCCACGAGCTCCAGCTGATGGGGTTCGACTTCGAAGTCCCCGAGCTGCATCGGATCAACGGACTGCGTTCCTATGGGGCCGGCTCGATGATCGAGATGGAGTGGCCCGACCATCCCGTCTACCCCAAGTGGGGAGCGATCATCCGTCGCGCCGACCTCGACCAGCAAGTGGCGATGCTGGCCGAGAAGCAAGGCGCGGTCATCCATCAGAAGGCCACCGCCGCTCCCGTCGTTGAAGAGGGCCGCCTGGCCGGGGTTGAGGTCTCTCACAATGGTGATCGCCAGATCCTTACCCCCCGGGTCGTAGTAATTGCAGATGGGGCGGTGTCACGCTTCGGCCGGCCGCTCGGGGTCGGGCGGGATCGCAAGGCACCCTATGGCCTGGCCCTGCGCGCCTACTACTCCAGCCCATTCGCTGATGACGACATGATGGAGAGCCTGCTCGACCTCAGGGACAAGCATGGAAAGAACCTCCCCGGATACGGCTGGACCTTCCCGCTCGGCGGTGACACGGTGAACATCGGCGTCGGCTTGCTATCGACCAGCAAGCGGTGGAAGGGCCTCAACACCGGCCAGTTGCTCGACACCTACCTGCGCAATCTCCCCGACCACTGGCAAGTTGATGAGACCTCGCGATTGACCGAGCCGGTGGGGGGCAAGCTGTCCATGGCTCTCTCCGGTGGACCGATCACGGGAGGCAATTGGGTTCTGGTTGGAGACGCGCTCGGATCGACCAACCCCTTCACGGGAGAGGGCATCGCCTACGGCTATCAGACGGGTCGGATGGCGGCTGCGTCTGTTCACCAGGCGTTGGCCGACGATGACCTCGCATACCTGCGGAGTTTTCCCGAGGACCTCGACGCCGAGTTCGGCGACTACTACCGGGTGGGAAGGGTTTTCGTCCGGGCCATCGGCAACCCGCAGATCATGCGGGCGTTCATGACCGTCGGTTTCAAGTCTCGCCCGCTCATGGAGTGGACCTTCCGGGTGATGTCAAACCTCATGCCGCCGGGTGACACCAATCTCACCAAGCAGGTGTACGGCGCCATCGAGACCGCGGTTCGCATGGCCCCGGCCGGCCTCGGGTCCGACCACTAGATTTCCATTCGGTTTCTCCGCCGCTCGGGCGGAGAGCCGCGGGCGCCTGATCCAGCGAGACCCAGTGACACGCGACAGTCTCACGGGCGACGGTCTTCACGGGCAACGGGTAACGGGTACCGGCACGCCCCTGCTGCTGGCTGGTCCCAAGGCAAATCGTCCCTTCAGCATCCGAGCGCCTGATCCGATGAACTCTTGGAACGTTCTCTATGCCTTCGGACCTGTGGATGGCTAGTCAATCTGGATCTTGGGAGGGTAGGCCCGTTCGGGCTTTTCTCATTCGAGTGGCCGCTTTTGGGCTGCCGCTGGTGTTCGCCATCCTGGTGGCCTGGCAGTTGACGAGGATTTTGCCGACG
>CAMYMH010000062.1 GCA_947259275.1 uncultured Acidimicrobiaceae bacterium
CACCATGTGTCATGGTCCGGACCTTCGGGGCACCGTGATTGCTCCTTCCTGCTACAGCTGCCACGGCCAGGAATGGGACGGTGACGATCACGACGACGACGACGACGACAAGCACGACGATGACGACGATGATGACGACGATGATGACGACGATGATGACGACGATGATGACGATGACTGAAGTCGCTCATCACGTCGGTCAAACCTTGTCCCCGAAGCCGCCAATCGCAACCCAGAGGCTCGCGGTGCCCCCGGTCGGATAGCCCGGTGCTCGTTCACAATCGAAGTATCATGTTCATGACTGCCGGGTCTGATAGGACAATTATCCCGCCGTGGGTGAGTCCATCCACCTCGGGAAGTAGACAGTGGATCAACCTCACCTGCCCGAACTTGAGACAATCAGCGAGCTGCCGACATGAGTGACACCATCCCCGACGACCTGGAGGACAACTTCGCCGCCAGACTCCGAGAATTGCAGGAACTGCAGGATCAGCTCGACGCGAGAGTCAAGGCGACCGGGGAGGACGAAGCGGAACCGGGCGCGCCACCGGCTGCCAGAGACGACGTGGACGCCCGGGACGGGCGGGAGGAGGCAGAAGCCGGGCCTGAGCCCGCAGGTGCCACCGGTTTCTCGAATCGGCCCGTCGAGCCAGCCGGTGAGGGATCAGCCGAGGCTGATACGGAACAGGATCCCGAATACGGCGCGGCCGACATCGAGGCGCTACGGAGAGAACTCGAGGAAGCACAGGGGGAGCTGAATCGGCTGAAAGAGCACGGGGCGGTGGTCACGCCTGGCGGTGTCGCTGACAGCGGCGACCCACCCGCTCCATCAGGCGCCGAATCTGCCTCCCTCTCCCCTCAGCTCAAAGAGCGTCGCGCCCACGCGCTACGGGATCTGGCCGAACTCGAGGATCAGGTTGCCTCTGGAGAGATCGACGAGTCGACGGCTGCAAGGCTCCGGGCCTCATACGCGGCTGAAGCGGCGACATCGACCATCGAGTCCCCGGTCCCGAAGCGGGGAGCGGAGGCGGGGACATCGAGGGACGGCTCACCTGTCCGCGAGCCTCCCACCTCTGAGGGCTGGCCTTTTTCGAGACGGCGGGGATTGATCACTGCGGTTCTGGCAGCGATCGTCATAGCGAGCGCAGTGTTCCTGCTTACCCGCATCATCGATCGGGGAGGGTCGGACACGAGCAACACCGGAACGACCCTCGATTTCGAGTCAGTTTCCAACGACGATCTAGAACAGGTCATCGATGAGAATCCCGGAGTGGTGGAGATGCGTTTGGCTCTCGCCCGCCGCTACGTTCAAGAAGGCGACTTTCAGGCTGCATTCCCGCACTACGTGGCTGTCCTCGAAATCGAACCAAACACAGAGGCGTATTCCTACCTCGGCTGGATGACCTACCAGTCTGGCGAGCCCGAAGAAGCGGCTCGGCTGGTCGAGCAGGCGCTCGCTATCGACGAGGGGGATCCGCTCGCGCTTGCCTTCCTCTCCGTCATACGGCTCGATGGCCTGGGAGACACCGATGGAGCCAAGGAGTTGCTCGACCGCCTGGCTGAGAACCCACACTTGCCGGACGATCTCCGCCAGACGGTCGATGAGATGCTGGCTCGCATCGACGCGGATTTGTGATCGACCAAACCCGTATCAATGAGAACGATTGAAGAGCCGCCGGAGAGCGCCTGAATACAAGAGGCCGCCGGTTACTGCCCCAATGATGAGCGCTCCGATGAGGACAATCAGCCAGCCATTC
Source organism: uncultured Acidimicrobiaceae bacterium (assembly GCA_947259275.1). GTDB lineage: Bacteria > Actinomycetota > Acidimicrobiia > Spongiisociales > SHLN01 > SHLN01. The sequence goes on from CAMYMH010000062.1 coordinate 1,758, forward strand.
TCGGAGCCGGGCTCACCCGCGATCGAACCCAAATATCGAGCCACTGCTTCGGCCTGCGGCCCGTCGAGTACGCCTTCGAAGGCCGGCATGTCCGGCGGGTGACCACCTAGTACCTGCGAGACTACCTCGGCGGCAGATAGGTCGATGCCGGTCAAGGAAGGGCCGCTCCCACCGGCCCCGTCCACGCCGTGACACGAGGAACACGCAGCAACGAACAGATGCTGACCTGATTCCACCCCCAACGGGACTGCAGGGACGCCATTGTCGAGGGTCCTTGTCGCATCCACGTACGCAACAACGGCATCGGTGTCGGCCGCGCTGAGGATGGCTGAGAACCCGGGCATCGCACTCCGGCCGTCGCCGATGACCGCAAGCATCTCGGCATTCGTCATCGTGGACGAAATGAGATCCGGGCCAACTCCGCCTGTTGCATCCGGGCCATGGCACAACGAACAGTTGTCTGTGAACAGCTTGGCGCCCTGCGCCACCTGCGAAGGCTCCTCGGGAGGGGTTGAGTCGGGGCTGACCTTCGCCAGTTCTTCGAGCAAGGCGACCACGGCTTTCACATCATCCGGTGGGATCTGTCCGGCAAATCCCGGCATTGCCCCCTGGCCGTGGCTCACGATGGCCAATAGGTCGTTGTGGGCGAGGGCGATCCCAGTTACGTCGGGCCCCTCCCCACCCTTGGCATCGTCGCCATGACAATCGGCGCAGCTGTCGGCGAATACCCGGCCTCCGCGATGGATCAAGTTGGGTGGCGCGACATCGGGTGATTCCCCTTGCAGTGCCACGCTGAAGGAAACTACCGCCTCGAGTTCAGCCTTGGAAAGGACCGACCCGTAGGCCGGCATTCCTCCGCGGCCATCGCGGGTGATCACTGTCTGCTCGGCTTCGGGCATCAGGCTCGCCTGCAGGCTGCCGCCTGGTCCGCCCGCGCCCTGGACGCCGTGACACGAGGCGCACAGCTCGTCATACACGACCTCGCCGACGCGGTCGCCGAGATCGGTACCGACCGGAAACCCCGCGATGTATTCGACCAATCCGTCGAGTTGCTCGGGGGTGAGTATGGGCCCGAAGGCCGGCATGCCAGGGCTTCCATCACGAGTGATGGCCAGCAACGCGGCATCCGACATCGTGCTGGCCTGCAAGCTGGGGCCGGACCCGCCCTCGCCGTTGGCGCCGTGACAGGAGCTGCAGTCCTGCCGATACAGCTCATCGATAGAAATCGAGTCCATGACGATGGCCAGATCGGCGATCTGGTCATCTGGAATGGTGGGACCAAATGCGGGCATGGCGGGCGTACCGTTTGTGATGATCTGGATCCGGTCGCTGACCGACAAGGAGCTGCCAACCAGGGCGGGACCGAAGGCCGTTCCCTCGCCCGCCGGGCCATGACACGGACCGCACTGAAGGGCGTAGAGGTCATTCGTGCTTCCGGTCTGGAACGAGACTTGATCCGCCTCGCTGCGGTCGGATACGAGTGTGAGGGCCGCTGTCAGCGACAACCACAGTGCCATGAATCGCAGCAGTCTTCTCGTCATGCCAGCCTCTCGAAGATCATCATGGCGCCACTCCTCCTGCGATCCAATCAGATGCTAGGGAGAGCACCGGAACCTGCAATAGGGCATTAGGTCCCGCACGCGTCACAGAAGACATCGCCGCCCGCTAGTTCTCCGGCGCTCCGCCCACGATCCAGTTGGTGATTGTCTCTACGTCAAGATCGGAGAGCGGTGAACCCGGGGGCATCACTACCCCTTGCGGATGAGTCCCGTTCAGGGTTTGGAGCAATCGGCTGTTGAGCGGGTCGCCCGGGATGATCGTCGGACTGGGGTCTCCGGTGAGAAGGGTGTCGGAGTACGTCGACCCGCTCCAACCACCGGATGTACCGTGGCACAGGTTGCAGCTGCGCTCGAATATCGGAAGTACGTTGGCCTCGAAGGTCGGGATTCCCGCCGGTGGCGGCCTGCCGAGGTCGCGGATGGCCGACACGAGCTCGCCGATCTGAGCAGAACTAAGGATCTCGCCCCAGGCGATCATCGGTGTGGCACTGTGCCCCAGGTTGATGGCGTCGAAGATCTCTTCATCGGTATGGCTGGCCTGCCACGTCTCGTCCTTGAGGCTGGGCCCGATGGGGCCTTCGCCCTCTACACCGTGGCATTGAGTGCACAACTGGGCGAATACTTCGCTGCCGGAGGCGGTGGCGGCCGGTACGTCTGGCACCTCGGGCGGCAGGTCCACCGGCGGGTCAGCTTCCCACGCCCGCATGAAGGCAACGATGGCATCGATCTGTTCGTTGTCGAGTGGCCCCCCGAAGGCACTGCCGAAGGGGGACATGCCGAAGTTGGGCTGACCCTGGGCAATAATCGCTTCCAGCGTACGGTCGTCGCGGGTTTCGAGATACTCGGCGGTGCTGATGGGAGCAATGATGTCGCCCACCCGTGTCGGATTAGGACCGCCCTCACCGAGAGCACCGTGGCAGCTGGCGCAATTCTGGGCATATAGCTCCTTGCCACCGCTGGCTCCGGAACCCGACGCGACGCCGACAACGTAGTCAACTAGAGAATCCAGCTGCTCATCGGTCAGGACTTCGCCCCACACCGGCATCGTCTCATGGGCACCGCCGGTGGTGATGGCGGCTACCGCAGCGGCGTGAGACGTGGCAGTGGGTATCCGTCCGCCATGACAGCCGAAACAACTAGCAGTCCACAAAGCCGCGGCCTCGGGCCCGACTTCGGCCCCGGTGACGAATCCGGCCAATACTGCGATCTCCTCGTCGCTGAGCTGCTCTCGGAAGGAGGGCATCTCCAGGTGAGAGCCGCCCGCGATAACCACCCTTCGCAACTCGGCCTCGCCACCCTCGAAAGCCACAGAGGTGCCGTGGCAGGCGGCGCACTGTTGGCTCCAAAGGCGCTGACCATCAGGTGCCGAAAGGAAGTTGAGTAGTTGTGCCTGCACATCGTCGCTGAGGATCTCGCCCCAGACTGGCACGCCTGCGCCGGAGTGGGGAGAGTAGTCCGCGCCGAGGGCGAGCGCGTCCCTGAGTTCGGAAGGCTCGATCTCGACCAGGTCACCGACAGCGTGACAATCACCACAGGTAGCTGCGAAGGTGTCGTTCCCTCTCGGTACCAGGATGAATCCGACCAGTGAGTCAATCTCTTCGACAGTTAGGTCAGAAGCGAATGCCGGCATGCCTTCATGCGTGCCGCCCGCGATTACTCGGTAGAAATCTGTGCCCGGATTGGCGACCACACTCGTACCGTGGCACCCGGCACAGTTGGCGGAGTACAACTCGGCGACAGGATCGCCCTGGGCAGTTACAGCGTCGCCGCCGGGCGCCGGAGCCTCCAGAAGGGCCTGCACGGTCAGGAACACGCCGCCGGCAAAGAGTGCGGCTGTGACTCCGGTAACGAGTGGCCGGCCACTCCAGTGGCGCCTGGTCGATCGATCGGTCCACGGCAGGGCGGCCAGGAAGGCGATGGCGAGCGTCGGCAAGACGATAACGCCGACTACTTCGATGTTCCCGGGGAAGAACTTGAGCAACTGGAACAGAAACAGGAAGTACCACTCGGGTTTGGGCGTGTAGGAGTCGTCGGTTGGATCGGCGATCTCTTCCAGACCGGCTCCTTCGAACGCGGAGAGGCCAAAGAGGATGAGGAAGACGATCAACATCACCAGCGTGTCCTTGAAGATGATGTCCGGGAAGAAGTCGACTCCTTTCTTCTTCTCCTCGGCGTACTCCTCCAGATACTCCTCTTTTTCCTGCTCGTTCACTATTCGTCTTTCTTGGGGATAGAAGTGATCCCGTTGCGGACTACGAGGTAGAGGTGAATTCCCACCAGGCTAAGGAGGATCGCCGGCAGCGCCCACACGTGGGCGCCGTAGAAGCGTGGCAGCGTCAGAGCCGAGATCTCCTCGCCTCCGAGCATCACGGTCTTGAGCCACGAGCCGATGAAGGGTGTCACCTCGGCAATCTGAGTGCCAACCACGCTGGCCCAATAGGCACGCTGATCCCACGGGAGCAAGTAGCCCGTGAACCCGAAGCTGAATACGAGCAGCAGGAGCATCACGCCGGTGAGCCAGGTGATCTCTCGCGGGTACTTGTACGCACCGTACAGCACCACTCTCAACATATGGGCGATCGTGAGGATGACCATGGCGCTGGCACCGAAGTGATGAAGGCCCCGAATGAGCCACCCGAAGCTGAGCTCGTGAGTTATGTACCGGACGCTTGCGTGGGCCTGTGCCGGTTCCGGAACGTAATAGAACGTCAGCAGAACGCCAGTCACAACCTGAATAACGAGCACGAAGAGCGTGGCGCTGCCAAGGGTGTATAGCCAGTTGACCTTGGGGATCTTGCGGATGAACACGGTCGACCATGCGAGGCGCCAGCCACTCCGCTCGTCGACCCAGTCGCCGACCCGGGCGCTCCGGGTCTCTTTGCGATTCGCCATCAGGCTTCCTTGATGAAGATCGTGCCGTCTTCCAACTTGGTTTCAAACGAGTCGAGTGGACGGGGAGGAGGACCGGTGGCCACGCTCCCGTCGCGGGCAAAGACAGCGTTGTGGCACGGGCAGAAGAAACCCGATTGGTCCGGAACCCAACGGACCCGGCATCCGAGATGCGTACACACATTGGAAAGCGCCGTGAAGTTCTGCCCGTTCTCGGTGCTCACAAAGACCGAGACTTCCTGGCTGTCGGTCAACCAACCACTCTTCCTCTCGACGGTGGCCTTCATGAGCACAGGATCGCCCGGCTGGACAGAGGTAGCTGTGCCGAGAGGAATCCAGTCGCCGCTGCCGGAACGATCGCTTGATGGGCCGATGAGGTACCCGATGGCAGGAGCGCCCACCATGGCGGCGATAGCCCCGGCCATGACCGCAATAGCCCGCACCAGGAATCTACGTCTCGTCACATCCGCCATTACTCAGACTCCTCTGGCTCGCCCACCACTTCTTCTGGCAAGAGTTTTCTCTGCGTGCGTCGCCGCCACAGGATGAGGCCGCCTGTTACGCCACCAAGCACTCCGAACACCAAGACAAGCAGACCGGCCGCGGAATTGCTGTCGCTGGGAGGACTCGCGGTCGGCCCGTCAGCCAGGGTGGTGGTCGTGGCTGTGGAGCCCCCCTCGGACAAGCCCGCCACGAACTCGGCCAGAGCGCCTAGCTGGTCGGCATCTAGGGACGCCCCGAATCCCGGCATGCCCTCGGTTCCGTCGGAGATGACCGCGATCAGTTCCGGGAGGGCAAGCTGGGTTTGGGCAATCGCCGACCCGATGCCGCCGAGACCGTTCGCTCCGTGGCAGGCGGCACAGCCGATTCTGTATATCTGGGCTGGGTCGGTGAGTTCGCCCAGGGCGTCTCCGAGTGAGCCGGCTTGACCGAGAGCGAACATGTATGAACCGATGGTCTCGATCTCCTCGGCCGTGAGTGTTTCGTCGAACCCATGCATGGCCCCGGCCCCGATTCGCGTGATCTCGACGAACTCCTCGAGGGACAACTCGGAGTCCACCAGGGCCGGACCGATGGCGCCCTGGCCGGTGTCCCCGTGACAGGCCGAGCAATGGGTGGCATAGAGAGCGGCACCCGCGCTGGGAGGAGTGGGTGTCGAACCGTCGGAACCCTGCAGAGTCAGCGAAAAGTCAGACACGGCGGCGATTTGCTCGGCGGTCAGCGAGTCGGCATAGCCAGGCATACTTCCGAGGCCGGCGGCTGTGACGGCTGTGATGTCGGCGAGCGACATGGTGCTGGTCAGCAACGACGGCCCTACGCCGCCTTCGCCACCTGCCCCGTGACAACCGGCGCACTCGGCCGCATAGACCTCCGCCCCTCCTGCATTCGTAGGCAACGTCGTAGTGGTGGCACTTGAGTCCTGCAGGCTCATACTGTGTTGAGAGACGGCATCGATCTGACTGCTGGTTAGCTTGCTGTTGTATCCGGGCATGCCGCCACCGCCGCTCCTGACGATTGTCAGAGTTTGGGCCAGGGAGAAGGTGCTCGTCTGCAGCGATCCGCCCGGTCCTCCCTGGCCGGATGCCCCGTGACAGCCGGCACACTCGGCCGCGTAGATTTCGGAGCCCCCGGCGTTGGCAGGCAGTGTCGTGGTGGTGGCGGTGGGGTCCTGGAGATTCCTTGTGAATGAGCTGACAGCGTTGATCTCGCTACCACTGAGCCCGGAAGTGAAGCTCGCCATGGATCCGGTGGAGAGCGATGCCTTGACCTGGGAGAGGCTGAGCCTGCTCGTCTTGAGGGAAGAGCCGGCGCTGGTGCCGCCGCCACCGGCGCCGTGGCAGCTCGCACACCGCGCCGAGTAGATCGAAGCGCCACTGAGCCCGGTGACGGTTACCCCGGCGGTGTCTGTCGCCCGGGCGCCCGCCGGGTCGGTGACGGTGAGCGTGGCTGTATATGTACCGGCTGCATAGGTGTGGGAGGGCGCGGAACCGTTGGCGACCGGCGTACCATCTCCAAAGTCCCACGAGTAGGTGAGCGTGCCGCCCTCTGGGTCCGATCCGCTGCCGGAGAAGGCCACGGGTGAGCCGCTCGCAGCGCTGTAGGGGCCGCCGGCGGAAGCGGTCGGCGCCTGATTGGCGGCGACGGTAGCGGCGGCAGTGTCCAAGTCTGATTCGAGGCCTGGATCGGTTGCGGTCATCGTAACCGTGTAGGTCCCGGCCGACGCATAAGTGTGGACGGGGTCGACCCCGGACCCGACTGCACTCCCGTCCCCGAAGTCCCATGAAAACGTTAGGATTCCACTTTCTGGATCGGACGAACTGCCGCCGTCGAATTGCACGGGATACCCGGCCGTGCCGCTGTATGGGCCCCCGGCTGCGGCGGTCGGAGGCTGATTCTCGACAGCTCCGACCGTCGCCTGCGTACCTTCTGTAGAGGTCGCGCCCTGATTATCGGTTACTCGCACCGTCACGTTGTATATTCCCGCCGTTGGGTAGCTGTGCCAGAGCGTTGGTCCCGGAAGGCTGGCGTCGTAAGCGAGGTCTCCGTCAAAGTCCCACTCGTACAGCACGATCGACCCATCGGAGTCGGATGATCCCGATGCATCGAACAGTATGAACTCTGTGATCTCGCCGCTGTATGGCCCTCCAGCATCGGCCTGGGGCGCCTGATTGACGACCGGCTCCTGCACCGTAATCGCTAATTGTGCGGTGCCCGTCCCGTCGTTGCCGGTGCCCGATCCGTCTCCCGACAAGCCAGCGCCGTACATAGTGGCAATACCGGATCCCGCCGGGGCGGTCCACTGAAAGTCCCAGGAGATGGAGCCTGCTCCGCTGAACGCCTTGGCACTGGAGTGAATGATCTCGCCCGAGGTCAGACTGGTTCCCGCCCCTCCGATGGTGGCCAATGCTCCGCTGTCGACAGAGACATCAAGGCCGCCACGAGGGTTGCTGCCGGACTGAGCGCCCGTGACCGTCAGGGTGTAGGTGTGGGTTGTTCCAACGTCCACGGTGGCAGGGCCGCTGATGGAAACGACAGGGTCAGTGCCGCCGCTGTGACAGCTCGTGCAGGTTGCTCCACCGTTGGTAGCGGGATCCCCCGAGTAACCACTGGCACCGTTGCCGAAGGCAAGAACACCCGCTTGCTGAAGACCGAGGAACACAATGCCGATGGCCACGATCAACCCGAGCCTCAGCACGTGGACACGTCCACCTCGCACCATCGTCATATCCGACCGCCTCACCTAGCCGTCCTGTGACCGCGCTCCGCGAGGTCTGCACCGCCACCGTGGGCAGCCAGCCTACCGATCAGTCGAACACATATGCGATGGGACGGATAGTGACGAAAGGCCTTGTCTTTCAAGCACAACTGCCCTCCGTCGACCCACCGCCTCGCTCTCACGATCGGTTGTCCCCGTTGATTCCCAATCTGGTTCGCTTTGACATGGGTGTCACACACACCGCACCGATTCCGGACTCGAGACACGAAGCAACGCTGTCAGATGCCTCCGGATGACCGCACCTGGCGTGGAACGCGAAATCCCCCCACAAGTCCTTTGCTACTTGCGTTGGAACCGTCCGATACTCTCCGGTCCGCGGTAGCGCGCGTGCTTGTCTGATTCCAGAGGGTCCTTCGGTTCATTCAAGCCGCGCATGCGCTCGGAGCACTCTTGATGGATCGTAAGAACATCTCGATCGGTGGCGGAGCAAACAAGGTGGAATTCTGCGACATTGCGCTCGCCGATCGTACGCTCGTTCACGCAAAGAAGCGGTCATCATCGAGCACACTCAGTCACCTCTGGTCGCAGGGGACCGTTGCGATGGACGCCCTACTCGGCGACCAAGATTTCCGCGAAGCGGTTCGGGCCAAAATGCATCAGCTTGGCCCGGCGTTTGAGGACATCGCGGCTGAGGGCCTGAGCGGGACGGACTATCAGGTCGTATACCTCATCATCGGGGTAGACACAGGTGAGCCCACGTGGAAGTCTCTACCATTCTTCAGTCAGGTGGCCCTGGCTCAGGCCGCGCGCACCCTCGGCAGCATGGGCGTGCGGGTGGCCCTCTCGGGAGTTCCCTCCGTTTGGCGGTGTCGACACTGTCGTCGGAGTATGTCCGAGGTCGCCCAATCGCTCGCTCTCCGTCATGAGCTGGCCAGGCGCCGGAGCTGTGGCGAGATCCCGAAGAATCGGGCGGGTCCGCCGAGCGTCTTGCTGACATTGAGCAGTCCGCGGGCCGCGCAGTTGTCGAGCACGTGCTGAACGATGAGGCGTGGCGCGCCGACGGCCTCGGTGAGCTCCAGCTCGGAGCCCTGGTCCTGTGGCCAGTCGGCAAGCCGGGCGATCACGGTGGCCTCGATCGTCGGATACTCCGGTTCATAGGCGCGGAGGAACTTCTCCAGGCCGGTGTCGGTGAGGTCAAACTTCGACATGGAAGGGACGCCGCTGCCAAGAGTCCTGTGGATCTTGATGATTCGGACGTTGTCGAGCACCTCGAGCGACTCAATTGCCTCGGCTTCGGTGATGGAGAGCTCAGCGGTCACGGACACGAGGAATTCGGCGGTGCGGAAGCGGGTTCCGCAGTCGCGCACGGCCTCGGCGCCGGCCGATCGGAGCAACAGGCTATCGATCCGGTCGAGGCGGTCGATCTGGGCAACTGCCGCGCGGGTGTAGGCAGGCGGAGCGCCGAGTGGTGGTCTCTCGACAATACCGTGGATCGCCCGCACCACGCGGTCGACTACCTTGTCGAGCTCCGAAGTTTCGGGCACCCTCTCAAACAGCAGGTGCCGGATCGCGACAGGGATCTCAGCACGCCCTAAGTCGTCGAGGATGACTGGGATGAGCTGGGAACCCTCCTCGATGCGTTTCACCACGGCGGCGTCCAACTCTTCGGTTACCCACGGCTTCGTGAGGCTGTTCCGAGAAATGACGACGATCACGGCGGAGGCGTTGTCAAGACCCTCGTCGAAGATCTTCGTGACCAGGCTGTCGCCGGGCAGCATCTCCCATGCGTCAACCCAAACGTCGAGGCCGCTAGCACGCAGCCGTTCGGCGAGCGGGACGACGAACCGTGCCTTGTCCTCGCCGGCGTGGCTGAGAAAGACCTTCGGATGCTCCGCTGCTGACATCTAAGTGACCCTACAGCCGGACAGACAGGGCTCACGATTACGGGCCTCATTGTGGTCCGACCGGCGGGTCAAGGCTCAAGACCTCCCACGCTCCTTCCCAGTTGGGGCGATTCGGCCATCTCAACCCCACGCCAACCCCACACAAGGACGCAAAATGGTGAGATTTGATGCGAAACGTTAAGTACCTGGAACGCAGACAACGACAGGGTATTTCGGCGAAACCCCCGGTCAGAGAGTCGGGTTCCAGCGGACTCATAATCCGTCGGTCGTAGGTTCAAGTCCTACCGGGCCCACTCG
>CAMYMH010000063.1 GCA_947259275.1 uncultured Acidimicrobiaceae bacterium
AAAGCGTTCCCGTCTCCCCCCATCGGTCACCGCCCCTACGGGCCAACACCACCTTCCCCTCAAGGGGAAGGAACACAACCAACATCGGCTACTCAGCCTCGATCGACAGCCCGGTCACCTCGCGCCGGAAGGGTGGGATATCGGGGTCGACGGTGACATCGAGTTCCTCGGCGTAACGATGCCCATCCCATACGGCGACCGCGATGGTGGCCGGCGCCCACGCGTCACCGACTGCCCGCACCGAGGCCAGGCCCGCCGACGCCCAGTCGTCCCGTCTGGCCTCGAGATCGACGACCAGGCCCTCGTTGGGAAGCCGGGCGGTCACCGTGACCAGCGTGTCCGCAACCATGCTGGCCTCTCGGCCGGTGAAGGCGTTCGCCAGTGTCACTCCGTCGGCACTGGTCTCGATCACCGCGGTGGACAGGACCAGCTCCACCCCCTTCTCCAGCAGGCGCCTTTGGATGCGGTGCTGTTCGAGCGTGTTGACCGTCCAGGCGGATACCCCGGAGGCTGGGGTCACCAATACCACCTCAAAGCCCTCGTCGTCGAGCAACTCGGCGAGCACCCCGCCCATGTAGTAGTGGTCGTCGTCGTACAAGACCACCCGCCGCCCACGCGGTCGGGAGCCGCCCATTATGTCGTCGGGAGTGAGCACCTCCATGGCCTGGTCCATCGGTATTGGGGTGGTATGCCAGCGTCCGACTCCGTCGCCGCGCCAGTCCGAGCCGGTCGCCACCGCCACATGACCGAAGTCGTAGGTCAGCACTTCGTCGGCGGTCATCTGACTCTCGAAGTAGTGCTCTACGTTGCCGAGTTGGCGAAGCTGGGCCTCTCGATAGTCCACAACTCGAATCCACGCCGCCAGGCCGGGCAGCCGGGCCTCTCTGGCCACCCGACCGCCCAGTTGCCGTGATTGTTCGACCAGTACCACGCGGTAACCGCGCTTGCCGAGTGACTGGGCGGCCTCCAGGCCGGCGGGACCTGCCCCAACCACCAGCACCTTGGCATCGCTGCCTCTTGGCTTAATGCGCTCCGGATGCCACCCCCGGCGCCATTCCTCGCCCATCGACGGGTTCTGGGTGCAGCGAATGGGCGACATGGTCCAATCCCCCGTAACGCAGACGTTGCAGCCGATGCATTCCCGGATGTCCTCCAACCTGCCTTCCTCGATCTTGTTTGGCAGGAAGGGGTCGGCGATAGAGGGGCGAGCCGCGCCGATGAAGTCGAGCACCCCCTGGCGGATCATCCGGACCATCGTGTCGGGAGAGGTGAAGCGACCGACCCCCACCACCGGCTTGCTGGTGAGCTGCTTGAGGCCCTTCACCCACTCCTCCTGATGGCCCTCGGGGCTGAAGCGCGAGGTCATGGAGTCGTCGGCCCAGCTGCCGGGGACGAAGTCCCACAGGTCGGGAAGTTCCCCGAGGGTGCCGATGATCTCCTCGATCTCGGGCCGGGTGATTCCGGGGTCGCCGATGAGCTCATCGACCGTGATGCGACACGCAATCGCCGCTGCGCCGCCGGCTTCCTCGACCGCGTCCTCGATCAGCTCGCGCAGCAGCCGCATGCGGTTCTCGAGGCTCCCGCCATACTCGTCGGTCCGCTGGTTGTAGCGGCGAGACAGGAAGTGATGGATGCCACCGATGTTGTGCCCGGCGTACAGGTAGACGAGGTCGAAACCGGCCTGGATGGAGCGCCGCACCGCCGCCCGGTGCCAGCGGCGCAGATCGGCGATGTCGGCAGTTGTCATGCGCCGCGCCTGCACCGGGTCGTAGCCGGTAACCGGCAGGTGGCCCGGCCCCAACGGTGTCAGACGCGTATAGGCGTTTGGCACATGCATCCCGTTGTGGGCCAATTCGATCCCGGCCAGGGCCCCGCCTTGGTGAATCCAGTCGGCAGAGCGGGCCAGGGCGGGGATGTCGTCGTCATCCCACAGGCGGCCTTCGATCGACGGGGTGAAGTCGGTTGAGGGATGGATTTCGACCTCCTCCGTGCACACCACTGCCCAGCCCCCCTCCGCCTTGACTCGCCGCATCTCGGCGACGGCGCTCGGGTCCCGGTACCCCATGCCGTTGCAGTGGGGGACCTGGAAGAAGCGATTGCGAGCGGTTACCGGCCCGATCTGGACGGGCTCGAACAGGATGTCATACCGGGGATCGCGCACATGGGGACGCTACCAGTACCCGCCGCGGCTAGTTACAGAGGGCGTCGACGGTCGGGAAGGGGTTGACCGCGTCTCCGCCGCCGGGATGGATCTCGAAGTGGAGGTGGGGCCATTCTTCCGGTGCGTTGCCGGTGCTGCCCACGGTCCCGAGTGACCCTCCGACGTCGACTCGCTGGCCCTGGGCCAGGCCGGCAGCCCAGGCGTCGAGGTGGGCGTAGTAGTACTCGTTGCCGCTGTCGCCCAACAGCCAAACCGTGATCCCACCGAGGCCACTGTCGCGCAGCCGGCCAACCGTCCCCGATTCGATGGCGACCAGCGGGGTGCCGCGGTCGGCCATCATGTCGACCCCCTGGTGGGTGCGGCCTCCCGAGCGAGGAGCGCCAAAGGTGTCTCGGAAGTGATGCGGGCCCTGCACCGGGCACACCAGTCCACCGACCGGGATCGGAGGGGTGGTGGTGGTGGTTGTGGTGGGCGCCACCGTGGTGGTCGTGGTGCCGGTAGCCACCGTGGTGGTGGTGGTACCGGTCGCCGCGACGGTGGTGGTGGTACCGGTCGCCACCGTGGTGGTGGTACTGGTCGCCACCGTGGTGGTGGTGGTGGTGGTGGTGGTGGGCGGGGCAGTCGTGGTGGTGGTTGTCGTCGAGGGAGCGACGGTGGTCGTGGTTGTGGTGGTGGCGTTGTACTGGACCTCGGCCTCGTAGGCGGCGGCCAGCGCCGCGTACTCGGCGTCCAACTGCGCCACTTGCTCCTCCGATTCCGCGATGCGGGCCTCGGCCTCGGCTTCGGCTGCCAGATAGAACTCGATCTCGCCGGCGAGGAAGTCGAGATTGGCCCGAATCTGCGTTACCTCCTCGGCATGGAACATCGCATGCTCCCGATCGGCATCCAGCGCAGCCTCCAGATACCGGCGCCCGATGGCCCGCTCCGACCAGGTCCCATCTCGCTCTCCGGTGTACAACACCACCGATCGCACGCCTGCCAAGCGGGTGAGAGCCTCCTGATCGGCCAGCGCGGCCTCGGCGTCGACGGCGAGCTCGTCGTATTCGAACTGGACGAGCCCGGCGGTGTCGTCGGCGATCCGAAGATCCCAGGTGGCCGTTTCCAGCTCTCCGAGGGCTCCCTGGAGCTCGAGACGAAGCTCACGCAGATCCTCGTCGGTGATGGCCGAGGCGGGCGCGGCGATGGTTGCCAACACCACGGAGCAGACCATCAGGGTCAGGAGCCGCTTCATCGCAGGGTCCACTCCTCACCATCGCGGCTCACCCGGCCGTCGTCGACGAGTTTGATGAGATGAGCGGTCGCCGACTGCGTCGCCAGGATCAGCAGGGTCGGTTCGAGTTCCGGGTACACCGCCGCCACTATTTCCTCGGTGGTGAGGGACCCACCAGCCAGGGCGGCCACCACCTGCTCCTCGCGGCCGCGGCGATGGGCGATGTAGCCGGCGATCACCGACGGTGGGTCGTCGATGAGCTCTCCGTGACCCGGGAAGATGCGGGCGGGGGCAAGGTCGGCGAGGCGGGCGAGCGTCTTCATGTAGGCGGACATGTCTTCCACCACAACCGTCGTTCCCGCCTTGATGGTGTCGCCCGTGAATACGCCGTCGCCGACGGCGAAGCACAGCGAATCTGGTGTGTGGCCCGGGGTGCTGAGCACCTCGATCACCTCGGTTCCCACGTGAACAACATCTCCATCGGCAAGCCTCGAAATTGCTTGAAAACCGCCGTAGCTGCCAAATCCGTATGAGGGGACGCCGTACTCCTCAGCCAACGGATTGGCGGCCGGACAATGATCGAGGTGGTGATGGGTAACGAGGACACCGACCACCGTGAGTTCCGCCACCGCCCGGCGGATCGCCTCGAGGTGGGAGTCGATGAGCGGGCCGGGATCAACGATCACGGCCTCCCCGCCGGTGCTGATGACGTAGCTATTGGTTCCGGCACCGGTGAAGGGCCCGGGGTTGGGGGCAAGAATCCGAGTGATGATCATGCGGCATTATCGCTGCCCGCCGGCCCCATCCGTCCTCGGAGCTTGGCTCCGAGGCCACCTTCCCCTCGAGGTGTCGCATCTCGCGATAGGTGCGACACGACGGGAGGCCATCGCCGGGTTGGAGGTCGGTCGCTCTTTTCTCCCCGCCCTGAGGGCGGGGTGGCTCCGCCGGTAGGCGGAGTCGGGGTGGGGGCTGCTGAGGAGTTGCTTCGCAACTCCAAAGGAACGCGAAGCGTTCCCTGTCTCCCCCCATCCGTCCTCGTCGCGGCGCTCCTCGGCCACCTTCCCCTCAGGGGAAGGAGCAAGAACACGAGGGGGAATCCTCGAAGGTCAAACGGCGACAGATCACCTCGAGGAGAAGGAAGAAAGAGCGTGGCTTACTAGCGTCATAGCGGTGACCGATTACTCGCCGGATTGTCCGTATGTCGTGGAGCCGGCGTCGATGCTGCATCGGTGGGATCGGCTGACCTTTCTTCATTGGTCATACCCGGCCGTGGTCGTTCAAGACCTGCTTCCCAACGGTCTCGAGGTCGAGACGTTCGATGGTTCCGCCTGGGTGGGACTGGTTCCCTTCTTCATGGAGGTCCGGCCGCCGCGCGGCCCGCGGGTTCCCTGGCTGCTCGAATTCCCCGAGACCAACGTGCGCACTTACGTCCGGGGCCCGAACGGTGAGACCGGCGTCTGGTTCTTCTCGCTAGACGCCGCCCGGCTGGCCGCGGTCGTCACCGCCCGGATCACCTACCGGGTGCCCTACTTCTGGTCCAAGATGTCTGTGACCCGCCAAGGCGATGTCATGGAGTACTCGACCGTCCGTCGATGGCCCGGCCCTCGTCGCGCGAGTTCAAGCACGCGAGTCGAAATCGGGCCGCAGTACTCACCCGACGAACTCACCCCGTTCGATCATTACCTCACCGCCCGGTTCTCGTTGTTCGGCACCTGGGGCCAACAGCTGCTGTACGCCCGAGCCGAGCATGAACCCTGGGTGCTGTATCGGGCGGAGGCACCACTCGTGCAGGACGACCTGGTAGCGGCGACCGGCCTACCCCGGCCGCCCGGCTCCCCGGTGGTCCACTGGTCGCCGGGCGTCGACGTCCGGGTCGGATTCCCGAAGCGGGTCCGATAGCAGACCTGTCGGGTGGTAGCCCCGGCCGAAGGGGGCCGACTGCCGTAATCTGGCCGCCATGGAACCGCGCGACCTGCCTTCCGTAGCCGAGCTGATGGCCACCCTCGAGCCGGCGAGTTGGGCCCGGGAGATCACGGCCGAGATCGCCCGCCACGCCATCGACGAAGCGCGCCGGGCCCTCCAGGACGGTCGCGAGGCGGACGCAGCCACCTTGGCATTCGCCGAGCTTGCCCGAATCAACCGGACCCGCCCCGGTGTGGTGATCAATGCCGGCGGAGTGTTGCTGAACACCAACCTGGGCCGGGCGCCGCTTCATGGCGACGCGGCCGCGGCCGCGGCTCGGGCGCTGGCGGGCTACGGGACCGTCGAGTTCGACCTGAACGAGGGCCGGCGAGGAGGCCGGGGCGCCTACGTGCACGATCTCATCGCCACCCTCACCGGCGGCGAGGCCGCCCTGGTGGTCAACAACAACGCCGGAGCGCTGTTCCTGGCGCTGGCCGCCCTCGGGTCGGACCGGCAGGTGGTCATCTCCCGCGGCGAGCTCATCGAGATCGGTGGGTCCTTTCGACTCCCCGAGCTGATGGCGGCCGCCGGGGTGTGGCTGATCGAAGTCGGCACCACCAACCGCACCCGGCGGGCCGACTATGAGGATGCGATTCGAGCCGAGACCGCCATGATCTTGAAGGTGCATCCGTCCAACTACCGCACGGTCGGTTTCACCGAGGAGGCCGGCTACGACTCACTCGCCGACCTCGCACACCGCCACCGCCTTCCTTTCGTTGCCGACATCGGAAGCGGGCTGCTGGACACCGAAGTCCCGTGGCTGGCGGGGCCTCCACCCGCCTGGGTGAAAGGCGAACCGGCGGCTCGCCAGACGCTGGCCGAGGGGGCAGATCTGGTGTTGTTCTCGGGAGACAAGCTGCTGGGAGGCCCCCAGGCCGGGATCGTCGCCGGGCGAGCCGACCTCATCAAGCGCCTGGGGAGCCATCCAATCGCCCGCGGCCTCCGGTGCGACGGTTCCACCCTGGCCGCGCTGGCGGCCACCCTCGAGCTCTATGCCGACGGCCGGGGTGGCGAGATCCCTTTCTGGTCGATGGCCGCCATCCCGTCGGCCGACCTGGAAGCACGGTCGAAAGCGTGTCTCGATGCCTCCGGCGTTGAAGGCGAGGTAGCGGCCGGCGAATCGGTGGTCGGTGCCGGGTCGGTCCCCGGCCAAACCATCCCCAGCCCGGTGATTCGCATCCCGGGAATCGCCACCGACGCCGCCTGGCATGCCTTGCTGGCGGGGGACCCGGCGGTCGTCGCCCGCCGCCGCGACGGCGACCTCATCCTCGACCTCCGCGCAGTTGCTCCCGACCAGGACGCCGCAGTGGCTGCGGCGCTGGCGCGCGCATGCCGATCGTAGGAACGGCCGGACACGTCGATCATGGAAAGTCGACGCTGATCCGGGCACTCACCGGTCGCGACCCGGATCGGTTGGCCGAAGAGAAGCAGCGAGGCCTAACCATTGACCTGGGATTCGCCTGGACCACGCTTCCCTCCGGCACCGGCATCGGGTTCGTCGACGTGCCCGGGCACGAACGCTTCATCAAGAACATGCTGGCCGGCATCGACGCCGTCAACGTCGGGCTGCTGGTGGTGGCGGCCGACGAAGGCTGGATGCCACAGTCTGAAGAACACCTGGCGGTCCTCGACCTGCTCGATATACCGCGCATCGTCATCGCCCTCACCCGTACATCCCTCGCCGACCAAGAGACCCGGGAATTGGCGATGGCGGAGGTGGAAGAGAGTGTGTCGGGAACGGTTGCGGCCGATAGTCCGATCGTGGCGGTGGATTCAATCTCGGGAGAGGGTCTCGAGGAGCTGGTGGCTGCGCTGGAAGCAGCCGTGACCGCCACCGAGGTTCCCAACATCGGCCGGCCCCGGCTGTGGGTGGATCGATCGTTCAGCATCTCCGGCGCCGGCACGGTGGTGACCGGCACTCTGCTCGACGGGCCGCTGGAAGTCGGCGACGAGCTAACGGTTCTCCCGACCGGCGGTACCAGCCGGATCCGCGGCATCCAGAGCCACGAGCAGACCCTGCCGCGGGTAGAACCGGGCACCCGCACTGCCCTCAACCTCAGTGGGCTCGACACCGCAGCCGTCCCCCGCGGCGCCATGCTCGGGCGCGTCGATGAGTGGGCCCCGACTACTCGCACCCTCGTCTCGCTCCGCACCGTACGCGGCCTGGCCGCTCCGATCCGGGACCGCGGGGCCTACCACCTGCATGTCGGAAGCGGCTCATGGCCGGCCCGCATTCGCCTGTTGGATGGAGCGGAGCTGACCGGTGCCGGTCATGCGGTCGTCACAACCGGCCATCCGATCCCGCTGGTAATCGGAGATCGGTTCATCCTCCGGGAGGTGGGAAGGCGGGCCGTGGTGGCGGGCGGACGAGTCTTGGAGCCGAAGCCGCCCGCTCGTGTCCGTGCGGTTGGGGTTGAACGACTCGAGGCCCTGGTGGACGCTTCCCCCGACGAGCAGGCCGCCGGGCTGCTGGCCAGCCGGGGCGTAGCCGACATAGCCACGCTCTCGGCCCACACCCGGGGTGGCAGACCTGCCGAGGCGGTGGTCGGCAGTGGAACGGCTCTGCATCCAGCCGAAGCGGCCCGGTTGACCACCCAGGCCGTGAGTTCGGTCGAGCGCTACCAGACGGACAATCCGCTCCGCCCCGGGATGCCCAAGGCCAGCCTGGCGAGCCAACTCGGTGTCGACCTGGATCTGCTGACCGTCTTGCTGTCCCAAACCGACCGGCTGGCGGACACCGGCGCCGAAGTAGCCACCACCGGCTTCGCCGTCGAGCTCGACCCGGAGCAGAAAAACGCCTGGGAGAGCGCCCGCACCCGGCTGGAGGCGGGTCTGGCCGTCCCGTCCGTGAGTGAGCTCGGCCTCCCCACCGAGCTGGTGTACGCGCTGGTTCGGGCCGGTTCGCTGGTTCGGATCAGCGGTGAGCTGGTCTATTCACCGGATCAGATCGCCGGGTTGATTGGCAGGCTGGGCGAGCTACCGGCCGGTTTCACCGTCGCGGAGTTCAGGGACCACTTCGGCCTCACCCGCAAATACGCGGTCCCGCTCCTGGAATGGCTCGATACCGAGGGCCATACCACCCGGAGTGGCGACAAGCGGACCGTTAAAGAGAGGTAACACCCTGAGCGATCAGCTGGCGACGCTCGACCTCGGTGTAGCCGCCCCATATGCCGTAAGGCTCACGGATATCCATTGCGTATTCGGTGCATTCGCGACGAACCGGACACACCGCGCAGATGGCCCGGGCCTTGTTTTCCCGTCGTTCGCGCTCATCCTTCCGCTCGATCGTGCTCGGCGGAAAGAACAGATGGGCCTGGTTGCCGCGGCACAGCCCGTCGACCTGCCAATCTCTGCTCGGTGCCACAGTCACCTTGAGTGCTCCTCCTGTGTTAGCTGCATCGACGCTACCAATGAGAGCGCGAATGTGCCAGGAAAATAATGGTGGATTGGCGGTAACTGATGGGCACGAAGTCGAGTCCTTGGCTCGGTGACCGTCGCCGGTTGCCCGTTGCCCAATAGAGGGTGACGAGTGCGGTGGACCGGTGGGCTCCTATTCCGCCGGGTCTACTTCCAGCGTTATGCCCTCTACCGCCGCGATCACCACCTGATCACCCGGTTCGATGCCCGAGGCTCGGCCGGAGTTGGCTTTCCAGCGGGCTCCGTCGACGAGCACGACCCCGTCGGGAGCGATGGCGGTTTCGGCGGTGCCACGCTTGCCGATCAGGTGCTGACGACCGATGGTTGGAGTCGAAAACCGGGCCCGCACCACGGTTGTCATGGCGAACAGGAAGAAGAGGGCAATTGCCAGCACGATGAGGATCGCGCTCCACCAGGCCATCGAGAGTTGCGGCGGTTCGTGTACGAAGTAGCGAGCTCCGATCAGCATGGCAACGGTCCCGAGGAGCGAGGCGATGCGCAGCTGAATTCGCTGAAAGTCGAACAGGTAGAGACCGAGCCCGAGCACTCCTAGTCCCAGCGCCCACCAGTTCACCGGCAGCACCGAGATCCCGTACCCGCTCAGGAACAGCGTGAGCACGGCAACGGCCGCGGCCACCCCCACTCCGGCGGCGTAGAACTCGAAGGCTGCCACCGAGAGGCCGACCAGGAGAAACAGATAGGCGATGGCCGGCGACAGGCTGAGACGAAGCGCTCGATCCACGAACCCCTGCTCATGGAATCGAGTGGTGATGGGCCGCCGACGCTCAACGCCGTTGTCATCGAAGGTTTCGGTGATGTCCAGAATGCGTTCGACATCTCCCTCGAATCCCAACGATCGGCCCTGCAGCGATAGTACGACGTTGGACAGCGAGGGCTGCACTTCGTCAACCACTCCTTCAATCGGCGCCTCGACTGTCGTCCGGCCGTCGATCAAGCCGGCGTCTTGCAGCGAAGCCCGGTCGCCCCACACCGACGGCATCAACTGCCGTTCTCCAAAATGAACCGGCTCGGCCGCGCCGATCTTGACGCCGGGAGCCGCCAGACGGATGGCCGCCGCCCCCAACACCCACACCGAACCGCCGTAGGCCACCGCCGTCTCGGGACCGACCCACACCGCAAGCGGCGCCGGCGGGTCTTGAACGGCCCCGAGCAACTCGCCAAGCCGCCGGGTCAGGGCCGCCGGTGAGTCGAGCTGGATGATGATGAGCTGTGAGGTTGGGCCGACTTCTTCAATAGTGCTGATCGCGAAGTCGATCATCCGCTCATCGAGGGGCCCGCTCACCTTGATCACATCAATCGCCCGCTCGGTCTGAGCGCCCGCCGGCAGGCCGGCCAGCACGAACAGCACGGCAAGCGCGAGCAACAGGAAGCGTCGGAACATCACCGGGATGATAAGGCGCCGCCCCCCCGGCCTCGCCGGGACTCCGGGAAGCGGGCTTCGCCCGGCTTAGGAGTTGCGAAGCAACCCGAAGGGTTGCCCAAGCAACCCGAAGGGTTGCCCAACTCCCTCGGAACCCGAAGGGTTCCCGTCCACCTTCCCTGCAGGTGTCGCTTTTCGCGATGGGTGCGACACAACGAGGCCGTCACCGGTTGGAGGTCGGTCGCTCTTGCTCCCCGCCCTGAGGGCGGGGTGGCTCCGCCGGAGGCGGAGACGGGGTGGGGGAAGCCAGGAACCCTGCGGATCACTGGATTTGCCGGCATGAGTGTCTCCCCCCATCCGTCCTCGTCGCTGCGCTCCTCGGCCACCTTCCCCTCAGGGGAAGGAGCAAGAACACGAGGGGGAATCCTCGAAGGTGTCGCACACAAACCGCGATAGATCACCTCCAGGGGAAG
>CAMYMH010000064.1 GCA_947259275.1 uncultured Acidimicrobiaceae bacterium
TAGAAGATGGCGTCGTCCCGGGCTGCAAACATGAGCAGTGACGGCAGCACCAGCAGTGACGCGGTCACCGCGAGCAGAATCATCACGGCCGTCAGAACCCCGAAGGCGCTGAACAACGGCATGGGAGCGAAGGCCAGGATGACGAACCCGGCGATCGATGAGAACGCTGAGGCGACCAGCGATCCACCGGTCCCCGCCCCGGTGGCTTCGATGGCGGACACCCTGTCAGGCTGAACCGTCAGCTCATGCCGGAACCGCTCCGTGAAGTGAATCGCGAAGTCAATGCCGATTCCGATCGAGATGGCCCCGATGGTGGCCGTCACGAGATTGACCCCGAAACCGAATGCGTACATGAACGCATAGAGCCACGCCACCACCAGGAGAATCGGCATGACAACGACCAGGCCAAACCTGACCGAGCGCATGAACCCGGCTGCCACCAGGAAACAGAGAACGACGGAAATCGGGAGCGAAATGACCAGCGCTCGGACAACGGCGTCGAGGCTGGACTGGCGGAGAATCGGACTTCCCGTGAACACCGCCATCGCGTCCGGGTCGATCTCCCGCAGCTGCGATTCCAGGCCCGCGATCAGCGGTTCGATCTCTTCCCGGGCGACCTCGATATTGGATAGGGTGCGGGTCCCCGGCAATAGCAGGCCGATCCGGGTGGCGTACTCGCCAGGGTTGGCCCCGGCCCACAGTTGAGATCGGACCGTATCGGCGTCGGTATCCGTACCCGGGACTCCGTTTTCGAGGGCGAAGGCATAGATGTCGGAGATGGCCGCCGCCGAGTTCGGGTCGGGATCCGCCCCCGAGCCGAACACCGCATCAGTCGCCTCCACATTGGCAAACACAGCCGAGACGATCCCGACGGCTCCGGCCTCGATCTGCACCGCTCCGGTGTCGTCCCGAGCGAACCGGTCGGTTGGGAGAGCCTTCATCCTTTCAACGAAGGCGTTCAGGGCCGCCACCGCCCCCGGCCGGCTGAGATCACCTTCCACGTAGATGTCCGCTTGCTCGCCCCCCTGGTCGCCGACGTGAAGGTCGAAAAGGTCGAGCGCCACCACAAACTCCGAGGCCGGGTCGAAGAAGTCCTTGGCGTCGAACTCGGCTTCGACCCGAACGGCAAACGCCGCAGCCACGATGGTGAGCACGAGTATCCCCGGGATCAGGACCGCCCGATAACGGACGGAGGCCGCCACGAGGCGCCCAAGCCGCGGCCAGCCGCCACCCGCCTCCTGCCGTTCTTGCTGGGCTGCGCCGCCACGGCGTTCGACGGCCCAAATCGGTAGGACGAGAAAGGCCGCCACATAGACGACCAGGACCACCACGCCCAGGGCGGGAGCCAGAAAGACGCTCAGCATGAACGAAGCGGTCGCCACCAGGGCTGCCCCGAAGGCTCCGGTGAGCACCAGCAGGTTGGTGGTTCCCGAGTGGCGGCGATACGGAATTCTCTCCTCGACGTGCACCAGGGCCAGCGGGGTCACTATGCCGAGCACGAAGAACGCGGCGGCAAGAGCCAAGGTGGTGGCAATGCCGAACCCGATGATGGATTCGATGCCCGAGGAGAGGTTGGCGAGGAAGGCGACCGCGTCGCTGGCGAATGCGAGGAAGAGCGCTCCGATGACGGCCGCTTGCCCGATGATGAAAGCCCGCCGCGGCGGCAGGCCGGACGCTTCCTCCTCCCGATACCGGCCGATGGCGTGGAAAGCAAAGTCGATGCCGAACGACACCATCGCAATCGGAACGATGACCGTGAGCACCTGGTCTTTCTCGAGGCCGATCAGGTTGGACAGCCCCTTCAGCCAGATGATCAGCGCGGCAATGCCGGCGCCGCAGATGGCCACCACCCAATACGAGCGGAACGTGTAGCCGACCAGCAAGAGCACGGCCACGATGGTGAGGGCGATGAACGGGCCGGCCGCCTCCCCCTGTTCGGCGCTGGTGAGGTTGACGTCGATGCCGATACCCCACACCTCGATCGTTTCCTCTTCACCGCGGAGCACCCCGAGTACCTCCCGGGCGAACTCTTCTTTGGTGGTGTCATCCGAGCCCAATTGGATGAGGTTGCTGCCACCCCCGAGGGCGGCATTGTCGGCGGCAATCCGAAACAGCAGGGCGGGTGAGACCCAGGCCTGCTCGGCTTGATCGAAGCGGGCTTGGGCCGAGAATCCAAGCTCGACTGGTCCCTGCACATTGAGGAGGGCATTTGTCGTGAGCCTGAGGGTGTTGTCGGAGGTCGCCGCCACGCCTCCGGTTCCGAGGCCTTTGAGCACGCGGTTGAGGGCGTCGGCAGCTGAGAAGGTTCCGACCGAAGCGAGACCTGCCACCGGGGTCGGCACCTCCAGCAGCATGGCGGAGAGATTGGGATCGCCCCTCAGCTCCTCGAGGTTGGTGAGCAGTTCAGTCAAGGCAGGTTTGGCAAGCATGTTTCCGTTGCGGGCCTCCACCAAGTAGATGGGGTCAAAGACGTTGGAAACGAGTCGCTCGTCGATGCGGTCCTGGGCATCGAAGACCGTGCCGCCCGGGTCCTGGGAGGCGGTGGAGGTTGGCTCCATCAGCACCATCGGAACGGCGAGCAGGGCTGTGATCGCCGCGGTCACGGCAATTACCGGTCCCGAACGCTTTTCGAGGGCGGCCGTGACCTGGGGTATCGCCTTCCAGCGATGCGTTGCCAACCCGCACCTCCCATGCGCGCTCGTGACGGAGCTTACGCGTGAGGCACAGTGGCCGCCGTGGAGGTTGGTTCAGGCGGCACGCAAGGCAGTGAGCTCGGGCTCTAACCGGGAGAAGACGTCGAGGAAGTGCTCCCAGGCACCTGCCGCCCCATGGGGATCACCGGCGCGGGCAACGGCCTCGAGCTGGGCGGCCGCGTCGGCGGCTTCTCGGGCCGCGAAGGTGGCGAGATTGCCCTTCACCTGATGAGCGGCGCCCGCCACCGCCTCCAGGTCGCCGCCGGCAAGACCGGCCTGGATGGCATCGGCCACCGCCGGATACTCGTCGACGAAGAGACCGACCATTTCGCCCAGCAACTCCAGATTCCCCTCCACCCGCTGGAGAGCCTCACGACGGTCGAGGGCTGCTCCGTCGCTCCCGGCCGGTCTCGCCTCCGGGACGGGTGCCGGTGCGGTACCGGACCGCACCAGGCTGGCCATGGTGGCAAACAGCTCATCGGCGTTGAAGGGCTTGGACACATACGCGTCCATGCCGGCCTGCAGGCAGCGCTCGCGGTCGCCGTCCATGGCATGGGCAGTGAGAGCGATAATCGGCACATGGGTGCCGGTTACTGCTTCGCGCTCTCGGATGACTCCGGTTGCCTCCAGCCCGTCGCATTTGGGCATCGAGACGTCCATGAGGATGATGTCGATCCCTCCCTTTTCGAATTCGGCAACCGCCTCGTATCCATCGTTGGCCGTCGCCACGGTGTGGCCGCGCTTGACCAGCAGGCTCTTGGCGAGGTGGCGGTTGGTTGGGCTGTCGTCGGCCACCAGCACATGGAACCGGCGGCGGCGCTCGCGCAGCCAGTGGCGGGTAACCAACTCGCCCGTATGACCGGCCTCCTGAAAGGCAACGGCCGCTCCGATGGCCTCCATGATCTCACCCTGCTCGAGAGGCTTGGTGAGGTAGGCGGCGGCCCCGAGATCGCGGAGTTCGGCTGCCTCCCCCCGCTGGCCGGTCGACGTCAAAACCAGGAGTGGAACACCCCCAAACGAAGGGTTGGCCGTGATGGTGGCCACGTCGCGAGCACCGTCCCCCTGCACGTCCAGAATGATCGCCTGCGGCGGCAGACCGCGTTCAATCGCCCCGCTCAAGGCATGCAACGCGGCCGCGATGTCCGGGACCGGCAGGGGGGTGGCGCCGGCCTGCCGGAGCATCTCGGCCACGCTGCGCCGCTCGGCAGGTACCGCGGATACGAGCAGAATTAGCTGATCGACATCCTCGCCCGCGCCGAGCGACAGCTGGAGGTCCGACTGGTCGCGCATGGCATCCAACCGCACCACGAAATGGAAGGTGGTCCCGATGCCCTCCTGGCTCTCAACCCAGATGTGGCCGTCCATCTTCTCGATGAGCTGGCGGGCAATCGACAATCCAAGTCCGGTACCGCCGTACTGCCGGGTGGTGGACCCATCCGCCTGGGAGAACACGTCGAAGATGTGCTCCTGTTTGTCGGCCGAGATCCCGATCCCGGTGTCTGCCACCATGAAATGCAGGCTGGCCTGGTGATCGTCACCGAGGTTCTCGAGCGTCACCTCGATGGAAACCTGCCCGACATGGGTGAACTTGATGGCGTTGGACACGAGGTTGTAGAGCACTTGCCGCAGCCGGCCGGGATCGCCGATGACGCCGTCCGGCACATCCGGTCCCACCGCGTGCTCCAGCTGCAGCCCCTTCTCGGCTGCCCGCACCGCCAGCGTTCGAACCGTGTCGCCCACCGTGTCCGACAGGCTGAACGGAAGATGCTCAAGCTCGAGGCGGCCGGCCTCGATCTTGGACAGGTCGAGCACGTCATTGATCAGCGTGAGCAGCCCGTCGACCGCCGATTTGGAGGTGCCGAGGTACTCGCGCTGCTCTGGAGTCAACTCAGTGGACAACGTGAGCTCGGTCATCCCAACGATGGCGTTCATCGGTGTGCGGATCTCGTGGCTCATGGCGGCGAGGAATTGAGACTTGGCGGCGGTTGCCTTCTCGGCGGCTTCCTTGGCCGCCTGCAACTCGAGGGCAGCCCGCTTGCGATACGTGATGTCGCGGGAGGCGGCCTGCAACTCAACCACGTCCGCGGTCTCAGAATCCCGCAACGCATGAGTGGTGGTTTCCAGCCATACGTAATCGCCCGACTTTCGCCTGATGCGGTATTGCACGGTTTGCACGTCCGGCTGCTCGAGCAACTCAGTGTGGGTCGAACGAAGGGTGACCTTGTCTTCGGGATGTATGAAGTCGTAAGGGCTCTTTCCCATCAGATCTTCCGGCTGATAGCCCAGCAGCGTCCTGACCACCGGCGAAACATAGGAGTACCGGCTATCCGGCGTGTGCCGGGTGATCATGTCGGTCGAGTTCTCTGCCATGAGGCGGTATTCCCGTTCGCTTTCAGCCAGGGCCTCGAGAGCCGCGGCCAGCTCTCGCTCGGCTTCCTTGGCAGCGGTCACGTCGAGCATGGCCACGATGGTCTTGGTGAGGTCGAGGCCTTCGAGGTTCGTCCCCGTTTGCCAGTGCAGGACACCGTCCCACCGGCGCCCCGTCGCCGAGAACCCGATGAACTCGGTCGATACCCGACTGCGACCCTCCCAGATCGCCAGCAGTTGGGACCGGAAGGCGGCGGCTGACTCGGCGGCGGCCTCATCGGCCGAAATGTGACCAAGCAGCTGATGGCGATCATCCACCTCAACCAGGTCAATCGCCGCCTGATTGGCATCCGTAACCCTTATCCGTTCGATAGCGGCGCCGAGCTGGTCCGGATGCAAGTCCAGATAGCCGCCAAGGTCCTCAACGCCCTGGTTCCGCAGCTGTGCCAGCCACTCCCCCACCTCAGCGAAGTCCTCTTCCCACAAGGCGATCGGCGCCATATCGAAGAGCATCTGGTATCGAGTCCCGGCAGTGCCGACCGCGTTCTTGATGGCGTGCAGCGCGAAAACCGCCACCAGGAATACTGCCAGCTGGATGGCAAGGCCGAAGATGTTGTGCTCCTGGCCGTTCGACACCGTGTCGCCCTCCTGCAAGAACGTGTCGTTGAGCAACACGAGCTCGGCGGCCCACACCCCGCCGAGGAAGAAGACGTAGGGAAGAAAGAAGCGCCGCTGCATGAAGAGAGTGCCGAAGGCCGCGAAGGCAGCCACCGCGATCATCATGCTTCCGACCACAACGGCCGACTGCAGCGGCACCAGCGCCGACATGAGACCGACCACCATCAGAACCAGGATGACGGGTCGGGGCTGCCCGCGCAGCCGCTGCTGCCAGGCAACGATACCGGTGGCCAGCGACACGAGGGCGGTGGCCGCCAGCGGGATATCGCGGTTGAGCCAGGCCACCAGCCCAAGAACCGGCGCGAACGCGAGCGCGGTCCATTGGACGAACGTGACGAAGGCCCGCTCGGTGGCCGGTGGCAGTGGCCGGGTCCGAGGGTCGCCGTCTAGGGAACCCGTATCTGAGCTCATGCCACACGACTTCGCCACCATCTGTGACAGCCTTTAGGAAGAATCTGGATGAACCGTTCCAAATCGTGTAATAGACCGTTCCATACCGATGCAGGGCCGAATCGCCCGGTTTTCGTGTCACAATGCTCCATGCCCGAGATCCCCGAGGAGATTGCCGCCCACTACAACGGCATCGACGAACAGTCCCGCCTCGCCGAGGGTGACGGCCAACTCGAGGAGACCCGCACCCGGATCATCATCGAACGGCACCTGCCACCACCACCGGCCGTGGTGGTCGACATCGGGGGTGGTCCCGGCGTGTACGCCCACTGGCTGGCGGAGGCCGGATACTCGGTCCACCTGCGCGATCCGATGGCCAAGCACATAACGGAAGCGGCCGCGCGGTCGAATCATGGGCTGGCGTCGGCCGAGGTTGGTGATGCCCGCCGCCTCGACTTCGAAGACGACTCCGCAGACGCCGCCCTGTTGCTCGGACCGCTCTATCACCTCACCGAGCTGCCGGATCGCATCGGGGCCCTCCGAGAAGCCCGCCGGGTCCTCCGACCGGGTGGAGTCCTGTTCGCCGCCGGTGTCAGCCGGTTCGCCTCATCACTCGACGGATTGTGGCGCAATCTCATCGCCGATCCGGCCTTTCGACAGATCGTCGAACGGGACCTGGCGGAGGGCCAGCACCGCAACCCCACCGGACACCCCGCCTACTTCACCACCGCCTACTTCCACGACCCCGAGGGCTTGCGTGCCGAGGTGGACGGGGCCGGCTTCCACCGGCCCGAGGTCCTGGCAGTGGAGGGGATGGGCTGGATCATGCCCGACTTCTCCGAGCGCTGGGCCGATGCATCCAATCGGGCGCACATCCTCGACCTCGTCGCCCGGACCGAGACCGAGCCGAGCGTCCTCGGCGTCAGCCAGCATCTAATGGCGGTGGGGTGGAAGCCGGCAACGCCGGACGGCGTTCCTTAGGAGTTGCTTTGCTACTCCAATGATCTCAGGTACGTCGGGGGGCGTACTCAACCGGCGGGTGCTCAGGTCCGGACCGCTTGGCGACGGTCGGCTATGAGCGCCCCGAGACGCCATCCGAGCAGGAAGAGAGCGAGGAAGGCGGTCGCAACCAACACAAAGGAGAGCTGGGTACCGTCGTCGAAGACGAGCCTGCGCAGCACCATCCCCACCCCAACCGTCACCGCCACTACTCCGGCACCGACTCGCAGAGAGGCAGGATCCTGCCACGCCCGGGTCGCCAGCCATCCGAGAGCCAGCGCGATCAGAAAAGGGCCGGCGGTGTGAAGGATTCCGGCGGCGGTCTCGTCGGCACCGTGATTGGAACGGCCGGCGATGACGAACACGAGAACCGCACCAACGTCGTATGCGAGCAACCACCTCTTCACGACGAAAGCGTATCTCCCTACCGGCCAAACCCGAAGGGGCCACTAGACCGGCGGCCGGCGACGACTCGCCAACGCCACACCGGCCCCGGCGGCCGCCACCCCCGCCACCGCACCGACCAGAGAGAGCACGACATCAGATTGCTCGTATCCCCGATCGGTGAACACATCTTGCACCACCTCAAGCCCAATGAGGAGGGCGGCGGTGATCAGCATCGCCAGCACCAATGCTCGCCGGCGGCGCGCCAGGAATAGGTAGACCACCAACCCGGTGACGAATCCCGCCACAACGTGGCCGGGGCCGTCCACGGTCCCGATGTCATCGAACCAGAAGTCGGGGGGATCGCCGGTCAGCAACAGGTAGGCGAGGGCGACCAACCAGCCGGCGGCCGCAAGCAGACCCAACCGTTTCCACCAGTTCGGCTTGAGTGCGTCTGTGTCTGAACCATCTTTCATTGCCCAATCAGCGTACCGCCACCCTGAGAATCGGTTGACTGCTCAGTCGGCTCCGAGTCGCTCCCGGAAGAAGTCGAGGATCGACACGTAGGCAGTCACCTTGTTCTCATGTTTGACCATGTCGTGACCCTCATCGTCGAACACGCGGTACTCGACGTCCTTGCCTTGAGACCGCAGCTCTTCAACCAGCCGGTCCGACTCACCAACCACCACCCGCGGGTCGTTGCGTCCCTGAATCACTAGGAGCGGTGCGGCCAGCGCTGGGAGGTGGGTACGGGGAGAGCGCTCCAGGAGAAACTCTCGATCTTTCTCGGGGTGCCCGATCGAAAGGTGAAAGAACGTCTTCCAGGTCTCGGGCAGCGCGTCGAGGAAGGTAAACAGGTCGTAGGGCCCGAACATGTCGACCCCGGCCGCCCACAGATCGGGGTGACGCCCCAGCAGGGTCAGGGTCATGAAACCGCCGTAACTGCGACCCATGACCCCGATGCGGTCCGGGTCGAGGCGATCGTCCTTGCGGAGCACGTCGACGGCGGCGGCGTGGTCGAGTCGATCGGCGCCTCCCCAGTCGTGGTCGACCTGCTTCATGTAGGACTGGCCGTAACCAGACGAGCCGCGGGCGTTCGGGACGAAGACGGCAAAGCCGTGCAGTGTGAACAGCTGGATGAGCGGCATCGAGAACCAGGTGAAATCGGGCCGCTCCTGAGATTGCGGCCCGCCGTGCACGTAATAGATGACCGGATAGGGGCCGGGAACCTCGTCCGAGGCCGGCACATACAGGCGGGCCGAGACCCGGGTCCCATCGTGGGATGTGTATGACGCATCCTCGCCGGGCGCGAGGGCTTCTGCTGCCACGCCGTCGATTGCCTCATCGGTGTGGCGATGGACGCCGGCTTCGTCGATGGTGTACAGCTGGACGGGCGAGGTGGCGGTTGAGAACGCCAGCGCCCTGGCTCCGGTGGCCGGGTCTCGAGAGGAGGCCTGAACCACTCCGTTCGCCAGCGAGCCGGTTCCCCACAACGTCCGGTCCACGGTCATCTGACGGGCGGTTTCGTCCAGCTCTGCTTCGTAGCCGAACGAGCACCCGTCGATGTTGTAGTGCAGCTCATAGCGGTCGCCATCGAGGTGGTCGAAGTCGGTGAGCTCGCCGATCCCTTCGTGGACCGTGCCGGTGATCGACACCTCAACCGGCTCTCCGCCGTCGAGATCCACCAGACACAGCCCACCCGAGTCGGAGAAAAGCGTCGTCATTAGCACCACCGCCTGGTCCCGTACGTGGGCGTCGCTAAATCCGGCGGCCGGCACCTCGGTTTCCCCTCGTTCGTCCAAGGGTGTGCCGGCCAGCAGGCGCCGATCGCCGGTGGCGGCTTCCCACAGGTAGAGCACGGTGTCTCCGGCGGTGTAGCCGTCGACCACCGCCACCCGCTGGTAAGTGTCGTCGCGTCCTACCGGGAAGTTGCCGTACCGGGAAGTTCCGAGGGCGGTCAGCTCGGTGGTACGGAGATCGGCGAGGAAGCTGGCGTAGTTGGGGTCGGACCGAGGCGAGATGACGAGGATCGCCTTGGCATCGTCTCGCTCAACGAAGGTGAACACCTGTTGACCGGCAAAGCGGTCGCCCCAGACCGGCTCCGGCTTGCCGCCCTCGATGGGGATGAAGTAGGGCTGGTAGTCCTCGTCTCCGTGGTCGTCGATGGTGACGAGAATCTTGCCGAGCTCGGGGAGGACCGCGAATGGCTCGGAGCCCATCACCTTGGGGCTGGGGAGGGCAATGTCTTCGGGTATGAGCCGGGCGGGCTCACCCCCTGCCAGCGGCATGGCAAACAGGCTCATCCGGCCGGTGCGGTTGGACACGAAATACAGGCGGTCCCCGGCGAGTTGCGGCGACAAGTTGAGCTTGGCCGCCAGGAGCGACTCCACCAGCATGCGCGCGTCGGTCACAATCCCGAGCTTAGGTCAAGCCGCCCAGTTTTCGCCAGCTCGGACCTGATCTCGTGGCCGTGAAGCGGCCGCTCGGACCCAACCCGGTGCCGTGTCCAACCTGGTCGGCCTACCTGACGAAGACGGGGAGCCCACCGGGCTCCCCGTCTTGCCGCAATTATCCAGGCCATTACCCGGTCTCGACTTCGATCCACACCAGTTTGTGGTCGGAGCTCGGGAACGGGAATGTCCCCACCAGCGGGAACAACGGATCGCTTGTCTCCGGCCAGAAGACCGCAGAGTCGTTGATCTTCATGTTCTTCCGCGGCAGCACGTAATCCACCCGTAGGTTGCCGGGCGCCGAATCGCTGAAGTCGGCGGTGTCGAACGCCGGATCGCTGATGTGCGAGGCGTTGATCCCGCCCTGCAACAGCGCCTGTTCGGGCCCACCGAGGCTCGACGGCGTATTGCCATCGTTCACCTTGGGGTGATCAAGCAGTTGCTGGATCGCGCCGGGGATGCTGTCCCCGTCGTTGGGATCCGAGTTCTGGTCCCCGGC
>CAMYMH010000065.1 GCA_947259275.1 uncultured Acidimicrobiaceae bacterium
CCCAGGGACTCCGAGGGACATCTCCCGACCTCCAGCGGCCTCGTCGGGTCAGGCTCCGGAGAAATCGGCCTCGCGTTTCTCGATGAAGGCTTGCACGCCCTCGAGGGCGTCGTTGCTGTCGAACAGGGCCTTGAACTCGGCCAGCTCGGCATCGAGGCCCTCTTCAACCCCGAACCCGGCCAGCATGGCGCGCTTGGCGGCGCCGAGGGCCCGCGTGGGTCCGGCCGCCCACTGGCCGGCTTCGGCCATGGCCGCCTCGAGAACCTCGCCGGCCGGAAGGACCTTGTCGGCCAGGCCGAGCGACAGCGCCTCGGCCGCATCGACCATCCGGCCCGAGAACACCAGCTCCTTGGCCCGCTGCCATCCAACCAGGCGCACCAGCCGCTGAGTGCCGCCGGCGCCGGGGATGATGCCGAGCTTGATCTCGGGCTGACCGACCTTGGCGTCCTCGGCCAGGTAGCGGAAGTCGGCGCCCATCGCCAGCTCGAGGCCGCCGCCGAGCGCGAAGCCGGTAACCGCGGCGATGGTGGGCTTGTCGAGCCGCTCGAGGCGGGAGACGACCAGGCCGAGGTCGGCGGCCAGCTCGTCTTCGTCATCGCTCTCGAAGACGGCCCCGAACTCCTTGATGTCGGCCCCGGCGGCGAAGTGGTCGCCGCCGGTGATCACGACCGCCCGCAGGCTGGGATGGCCGGCCTCACCGACGGCATCGGCGATGTCGGAAACGAGCTCCCGGTTGAGCGCGTTGACGGGCGGACGGTCGAGACGAATGACGCCGATATTTCCTTCGGCGGTGAACTGAACCAGGCTCATGACGCGAGCCTACTCAGCCCGGGAGCAGCCGCTCCGCCGCGGTCCAGGGGTCGAGCCGACGGGCGGCCACCTCGTCAACCGCCCCATCGATGTCCGACTCCTCGATGCGATCGAGAGCCCTTTGCTGAAGCAACTCGACCATGGCGACCCGCAAGTCGCGCTCGGCTCGGCGGCGTTCAACCGCGTTGCCGTCCACACCGGCGAGATGCTGCTGGTGGCTCAGCACTGCCTCCCACAGCTCGTCGACTCCCGTTCCGGTTGTGGCCACCGTGGTCACCACCGGCGGGGTCCACTCCCGCTCCGGCCCATCGTGCAGCATGTGATTGAGGTCCGAAACCGTGGCCTCCACCCCCGGGCGGTCGGCCTTGTTGACCACGAACACGTCGCCGATCTCGAGCAGGCCGGCCTTGGCGGCTTGAATACTGTCGCCCCATCCAGGATTGAGCACCACCAGCGTTGTCTGTGCGCTTTCGACTATGTCCACTTCGGCTTGACCCACCCCGACGGTTTCCACCAGCACGTAAGGAAAACCGGCCGCGTCGAGGACGATGGCGGCCTTGGGAGCAGCATCCGACACCCCGCCGAGGTGGCCGCGGCTGGCCATCGACCGCGCATAGACGCCGGCATCCGACACCCGGTCTTGCATTCGAATGCGATCGCCGAGAATCGCACCGCCGCTGAACGGGCTGGAGGGGTCGACGAGCAAAGCCGCCACTTCAGCACCGTCTGAGCGAATCCGCCCGATGAGCCGATCAACCAGGGTGCTCTTGCCGGCCCCGGGTGGCCCGGTAACGCCTACTACGTGGGCCTTCCCGCTGTGGGGATACACGGCTGACAGCAGCCGGCGAGACTCGGCGCCGCCCCGCTCGACGACGGTCAGCAACTTGGCCAGGGCGCGCCGATCACCCGAGAAGGCGGGGGTGAGGAGGTCTTCGAAGCCGGACACAGCCCGGCTGAGGTTAGAACCTAGATCGCCGTGACCTCGGTCACGCCGGCCACTCGATCGAACATGATTCGCTCGATGCCGGCCTTGAGGGTCATCATCGACATGGGGCAACCGCCGCAGGCTCCCACCATCTGGAGGTTGACGGTGCCTCCGTCCACTCCCAGCAGGACCAGGTCTCCACCGTCGGCCTGCAGCGCCGGCCGCACGTACTCGATGGTCTCGAGGAGCGCGTCCATGTCGACCTGGGAAGCCCCGGGGGCCTCCTCGGGCGACTCGGTGTCGGGCAATTCGGTTTCGGGGGCGTCGTGCGCCAGCGTTGGTTCAGTCATCGTGGGAGTAAACATCCTGTTCGGGTGGTGTGTTCCACATTGTAGGCCCGGCCGGGTTCTTTCTCGCTCCGGTAGGGAGAGAAACCACGGAGCTGAAGCGTTCCCGCCCCCTCCGACCTTCGGGCCACCTCCCCCTCCGTGTTTCAATCGGGATGGTTGTTGACGCGGTTGCGCAAGATCTCCGCAGGGTCCAAGATCCGCACTTCTCTTCCTTCCCCTCGAGGGGAAGGTGGACTCGGAGCGAAGCTTCGAGGACGGAAGGGGGGAGACCCAAACCACCACCGTTGCTGGGAGCCGCCTCCCCCACCCCGACTCCGCCTACGGCGAATCCGGGAACGCTTCGCGTTCCAATGGAGTTGCGAAGCAACTCCTAAGCCGGGCAAGGCCCGGCCGCCCTCAGGGCGGGAAGATAGAGATCCAGACGCGTAGCCGTTGGAGCCCGAATCTCCGCGTCAACAACGTACTCGAACCCAACACCTCCGGAGGGGAAAATCGGTGCGGTAGCGTGGCCCCGGGAGGTACCAGTTGGACAGCAACCCCGTGATCGAAATGCTGGGACGGCGCCTGCGCCTGGCCGTAATCGGGGGCGGGCCGGGCAGCTTCATCGGATCGATGCATCGGACCGCGGCCCGCCTCGACGATCGATACGAACTCGTGGCCGGCGCTCTCTCGTCCGATCCCGAACGGTCCCGCTCGGTGGGTGCCGGGCTGGGAATCGACCGCGTGTACCGGGACGGGAACGAGTTGCTGGCAGGCGAGGCGGCGCTCGACGCGGGAGCGGACGTGGTGGCGATCATGACGCCAAACGACAGCCACCATGAGTACTCGATGGCCGCCCTCGGGCGCGGTTTCGACGTCATCAGCGACAAACCGATCACCAACACCCTGGCGGAGGCACTGGAGGTGCTTGCCAGAGTCGAGGAGACCGGGCTGGTGTTCTGCCTCACCCACAACTACACCGGGTATCCGATGGTGCGCCAGGCCCGGGCGATGGTTACGGATGGTCAGCTGGGTGAGATCCGCCTGGTACAGGTCGAGTACGTGCAGGGCGGTAAGGCGCGCCCGGACGATCCGGAACCGGATGCTGACGTTCCGTGGCGATACGACCCGGTGCGGGGCGGCCCCTCGCTGGTCATGGGCGACATTGGGACCCACGCTCACAATCTGGTCCGGTTCATCACCGGCCTCGAGGTGTCGGAGGTCGCCGCCGAAGTGGGACACATCGTGCCCGACCGCCTGGTGGATGACTACGCCGGAGCGATGCTCCGGTTCGCTAACGGAGCCCGGGGCAGCTTCTGGGTTACCCAGGCGGCCGCCGGAGTCGAGAACTGCCTGCGGATCCGAGCGTCGGGAACCGCCGGAACTGTCGAGTGGATGCAGGAGCAGCCGACCAGCCTCACGTACAAGCCGCTCGATGGCCCGGTCCAGCTCCGCACCCCCAACGGGCCCGGCACCCTGCCGCTGGCGGCCCGAGCCAGCCGGATCGTGGCCGGACATCCCGAGGGCTTCCACGAGGGCTTCGCCAACGTTTACTCCGACGCCGCCGAGGCCATTGCCGCCCGGCGATCCGGCCAGGCCGCGGATCCGCTGACACTGCACTTCCCGAACGCCCGCGATGGGGTCCTGGGAGTGAAGTTCGTGCAGGCCGCCATGGAGTCGAGCGCAGCCGGTGGAGCCTGGACCAGTGCCACGCTTGAGGTCGAGTAGACGGAGGAGAAATGCCAGCCCGGAAGGAGATCGGCCACCGCCAGGCCCAGCAGATCATCAATGCGATTCGTGAGGAGTTGGAAGTCCGGTCGGGCGGGGCGGCCATCGCCGTCGTCGATCCCCACGGCGAGCTGGTTGCCCTGCTTCGCACCGACGGCTGCCCCCTGGCGTCCATCAACAACGCCATTCACAAGGCGTTCACCGCCGCCCGGGAGGGCGTCGAATCGGCCGAGATCGGCGAGAAGTCCCGCCGCGAAGGATTTCCGCTCACCAACTTCGGAGATCTCCGCTACACCGGCTGGGGCGGCGGCGTCCCCGTTGTGGAAGACGGAGAGGTCATCGGTGCGGTCGGCGTCAGCGGCCTGCCCGAAGCGGAGGACATCGAGCTGGCCCGGATGGGCGCCGCGGCCATGGTGAGCGGCCGACCCTCGAATTAGAGCCTTTCGGCCCGGGCGGGCCCGCCCCATCAGTCATTAGTCTTGCCTTAAGAATTAGGTAAGGCATGGCTGATCTTTCGCTGACAGAGCTGGCAGAAGGCGCGACTGCGCTGATCGTCGGATACCGGAACGGCGGGCGAGACCGGCGGCGATTCATCGAGATGGGCCTGGTCCCCGGCGCCAAGGTGACTCGCATCAGATCTGCCCCACTCGGTGACCCGATCGAATACGCCGTGTTGGGTGCCCGGTTGGCGATCCGCCGACGGGATGCTGCCGAACTGCTCGTGGAGCCCGTCGGATGAGGCATCTCACACTTGCTCTGGCCGGTAACCCCAATACCGGCAAGACCTCGATCTTCAACGCCTTGACCGGGGCCCGTCAACACACGGGTAACTGGCCGGGCAAGACTGTGTTGAAGCTCCAGGGCGTGTGTGCCCACAACGGCGTTGAGATCACCGTTGTCGACCTGCCGGGCACCTACAGCATCTCCGCCATCTCTCCTGAGGAGGTTGTCGCCCGCGACTACCTGCTGTCGGGCGAGGCCGACGCAGCTCTCGTCGTCCTCGATGCCGCCAACCTGGAGCGCAACCTGTTCCTGGCGGTGCAGCTACTCGAAGCGCACATTCCGGCCGTCATCGCGCTCAACATGATCGACGTTGCCCAACGACGGGGCGACGTCATCGACCACCAGCGTCTTGCCCACTATCTCGGCGTGCCGGTGGTCCCGACCATCGCACGGCTCGGTGAAGGGATCAGGCAGCTCAAGGAGGCGCTGATCGGCCTCCCGGCGCGGCGCCTGGTCTCATGACTTCGCCGCTGGTCGACTACGGACCCGAGGTAGAGCAGTCGATCGCGTCGATCGTGCGCCTCGTCGAGGCCGCCCCCCAGGTGGCGGCCCGCTTCCCGGCTCGCTGGCTGGCGATCACCCTCATCGACGAAGACGGCGACGTCATCGATCAGGTGGCGAGCGTGGAGGGAGGGGCAGCCGTGCTGGAGGCGGCGGCCGCCGAGCGGGCCCGGCTGGAGGCCACCACCGAAGGTGTTTCCACGTTTCTGGTTGCCGGTGCTCGCTACAGCTGGATCAACGGTGTTGTCGAGTCCGTCGTCTCCCGGAGACCCGAACCGGCCGCCCACCTGACCGATCGGATCGATGCGATCGTCACGAATCGGTGGCTCGGCTTGCCGATCTTCCTCGCCGTCATGTGGGGGGTGTTCAAGCTCACGACCGACGTCGCAGCCGTGTTCCTCGACTGGATCGACGAAGCCGTCTCGGGGCCAATCTCACGCCTCATCGCGGCCGGGATCGGGGCCATTGGGATGGGAGACACCTGGATCGAGTCGCTGGTGATCGATGGAGTGGTGGCCGGCGTCGGAGCCATCCTCGTGTTCATACCGATTCTCGTCACCCTCTACCTCGCCCTGGCCCTGCTCGAAGACAGCGGGTACATGGCGCGGGCGGCGTTCGTCATGGATCGGGTGATGGGGGCGGCCGGCCTCCCCGGCAAGAGCTTCCTCCCCATGCTGGTCGGGTTCGGTTGCTCCGTCCCGGCCATCTACGCCACCCGCACCCTCGAGAACCAGCGGGACCGCACCCTGACGGCCCTACTCGTCCCTTTTATGAGCTGTGGCGCTCGCCTGCCCGTGTACGTGCTCTTCGCAACCGCCTTCTTCCCCGGCCAGGCAGGCACCGTGGTGTTCCTCATGTACCTCCTCGGCATCGGCGTCGCAGTCGCCATCGGCCTGATCCTCCGTGGCACCCTGCTGCCGGATGAGGGCGCCATGCCGGCCATCATGGAGCTACCTCCTTACCGATCCCCCACGCCCCGATCGATCCGCTTCCACACCTGGACCCGCACCCGGGCGTTCCTGGTGGACGCCGGATCGATCATCCTCGCCACCAGCGTCGCTGTGTGGCTCCTGCTAGCGATTCCGGTCACCAGCTCGGCCGGCTTTGGTGAGACCGCCGTCGGCGACTCGGCGTTCGCCGCCGTATCCCGGGTAGCCGCCCCCGCCCTCGAGCCGCTCGGGTTTGGAGCCGAAGAGACCACCGGGGCCCTGATTTCGGGATTCATCGCCAAGGAGGTTGTGATCAGCACGATGGGACAGGTCTACGGGACCGAACCGCACGAGGCAGACGGTGTCGAGCCGTCGGTGACCGACGACCTCCGCCAGTTGGCAAGCGGGTTCGCCGGAGCGGTCGTCGATACCGTGCGAGCCATGCCGAGCTTGTTCGGTGTGAATCTGACCGCGGACGACGGAAACGAAGACACCGAGCGGCTCACCGCGCGAATCCAAACCGAGTTCGCGGCCAGCAGCGGAGGCCATGGACGGCTCGCCGGCCTCGCCTTCATGGTGTTCGTGCTCCTCTATACGCCCTGCATGGCCGCAATCGCAGCAGAACGCCGGGAGATAGGCACCCGGTGGATGTGGCTCAGTATCGGGGGTCAGACCGGGCTTGCCTGGCTGGGCGCTCTTGCGGTCTTTCAGGGAGGGAGGCTGCTCGGATGGTGAGCAACTTGCTGGAGCGGCTCGTGAGCGAGCTGGACGAGGCGTCGTCTCCGCTCCGCCTGGTGGAGCTTGCGGACCGGCTCGGCGTCGAACCGACCGCGCTCAACGGCATGATTCGGACCCTCGAGTGGAAGGGGATGGTCGTCTCCCCGGCCGGGTCGAGCGGCGAGGTCGTGTGTGCGTCTGGCTGTGGAGCAACCTGCACCGGTGTGGAGGCGTGCCCATTCGTGGCGAATCTGCCGCGGCCGGTCGTGGTTCGACGGAAGGCCGGGTAGCCTGCCGCCGAATCGAGCAAGGGGCACGATGAGCAAAGTCCGGTGGGGCATTCTGAGCACCGCCAACATCGGCATGGCCAAGGTCACGCCGGCGATTCAGCAGGCTGCCAACTGTGAGGTGGTGGCCATCGCCTCCCGCCGGCCCGACCGGGCCCGCGCCGCCGCCGACCAGCTCGGCATCCGGGACGCCTATGGAAGCTATGAAGAACTCCTGGCCGCTCCCGACATCGATGCCGTATACATCCCGCTTCCTAACGACTCGCATGCTGAGTGGACGCTGAAGGCCGCGGCCGCCGGCAAGCACATTCTGTGCGAAAAGCCACTGGCCATGTCGGCCGCCCAGGCTCAGAAGATGGTCGATGCCTGTCAAAGCGCAGGAGTGACACTGGGTGAGGCCTTCATGTATCGACACCATCCCACCTGGGTGGAGGCCCGCAGGCTGTTGGAGCACGGCGAGATCGGCGATTTGGTGGCGGTGCAGAGCTGGTTCAGCTACTTCAACGACGACCCAGACAACATCCGCAACCGGATGGAGAACGGTGGCGGCGCCGTCATGGACATCGGCTGCTACAACATCAACCTCTCGCGCATGCTGTTCGGTGGGGAGCCCACCCGGATCGAAGCGGCGGTACGGCGGGACCCGATCATGGGCATCGACACGCTCACATCGGCCGTGCTGGAGTTCGCCGGCGGCGGGCAGGCCACCTTCACCTGCTCTACTCGGTCTGAGGGGTATCAGCGGGCTGACATCATCGGAACCGGCGGCGGCATCGAGATTGAGATCCCGTTCAACATCCCGCCCCACCGCGCGACGAGGATCTTCCTAACTCAGGGTGACGGTCCCCCCAAGACCCTGGAATTCCCGGCGGCCGATCAGTACACCATCCAGGCCGAGCTCTTCGCCGGCGGAATTCTCGACGGCACCGGCCCGACGGTCCCGATCGACGACGCGGTCTCCAACATGGCCGTCATCGAATCTGTGCTGAGTGGCGGCTAGTCCACTCAGTCGGCCTCGTGAATGCTGCGCATCGACCAGACCAGTGTCCGCATCGAGCGGGGCTGCTTGAGCACCGACACCACCGCCGAGGCCACGTCTTCGGCGCGTAGCATGTCGTCCAGCCCCG
Source organism: uncultured Acidimicrobiaceae bacterium (assembly GCA_947259275.1). Taxonomy (GTDB): domain Bacteria; phylum Actinomycetota; class Acidimicrobiia; order Spongiisociales; family SHLN01; genus SHLN01. The sequence goes on from CAMYMH010000065.1 coordinate 8,137, forward strand.
GCATTTCCGGTGTACGGCCGGTTCCCATGGCAAACTCGGTCGCCACCCCTCCCGGGGCGATCACCGTCACCCGGATCCCTTGCTCACGCAGCTCGCGGTCCAATCCACCCGCCAGGCCGACTTGAGCAAACTTCGTCGCGGCATACACCGCCTCGTCGGCGGCTCCCCGGATCCCGGCCACCGAGGCGATGATCACCACATCACCGCCACCGGCCTCGATCAGGCCGGGTACGGCCGCCCGGATCGGCCAGATGGTGCCGGCCACATTGGTGTCGAGCATCGCCTGGATCTGGTCATCGCTCTGATCCATGATCCCGCCGTACACGCCGATGCCGGCGTTCGGCACCAGTACGTCGAGCCGGCCGAACCCGTCGATGGCTGCCTGCACCAATTGGGTGCCGCCCTCGGGCCGGCGGACGTCGATCTCGACCCCGACAAAGGCATCACCGAGCTCGTCGGACAGTTCGGCGAGTCGATCGGCCCGGCGGGCCCCGCCGACTACTTTCATTCCCTCGGCGATCAGCGCCCGAGTGCACGCCCTCCCGATTCCGGCGCTCACGCCCGTTATCGCTGCCACCCGTCCTTTGAGATCCCGCATGGGCTCCTTCTCTCGCTCGATTGGAAGCTACCACCGAGCGCCGGTGGAGATCTGCCCGCAGCTGGCTAGATTGCCCTTCTCACCCAGGGAGCAAACTCCATGACCGCTACATCCAACATCCTCGTTCCGCTCGACGGTTCCGACCTCGCCGAAAAGGCGATCGACGTGGCCGTGGACATCGCCCAGCCCGCCGGCGGCGCCATCACACTGTTCGTGGCGGCCGAGCCCGAAGCGGCACAGGCGCTGTACGCCTATGCCGATTCGGAAGAAATTACCCGGGCGATGGCCGCCGACTCCTACCTGGACCAGGTGGCAGGCCGGATCGACGATCGCGGGGTGCCGACCACGAAGACCTCGAGCGACGGAACCAACGTGGCGGCAGAGATCGTTGACCGCGCCGAGGCCGAGAACGTCTCAATGATCGTCATGACCAGTCACGGCCGCTCCGGTGTCGGGCGCTGGCTGCTCGGCAGCGTGGCCGACAAGGTGGCCAGGTCTGCCACCGTCCCCGTGGTCATCGTGCCCTCGACCGGACGGGGTTGACCGACCGGCGATCCTGAGAACGCGAAACTCCGCCCTACGATCGGACAAAGCCCCTGCATTGTGCTTAGTATGCCCGCCTAGTTTGGGGACGTCCCGCATCACCATGTCATATGGCTGGTCCGGCACGCGCCCCTCTTGTTTCCGAGGAGGAACCAAAACCATGAGATTAAGAGGTAAGACCTTCACGTGGATTGCCTTGCTGCTGGCCATGGCGCTGGTAGCGGCAGCATGTGGGGACGACGACGGCGGCACCGATACCACAGCCGGAGGTGGCGGTGGCGGTGGCGGCGTCGAGATCGAAGGCCCGATTTGGGTGTTGTTGCCTGATAGCGCCACGTCGGATCGGTGGGAGAACGACGATCGTCGTTTCTTCGAGGAAGCGTTCAACGCCGCCGGCCTGGGCTACCCAGTTGAACCAGGCCGAGCAGGCGATCAACGACGACGCCAGCGTGGTGTTGTTCGTCGAGATCGACTCCGGTTCCGGTGCGGCGATCATCGACACCCTCCGCGGTGGGGATGTGCAGGTGATCAACTACGACCGGCTCACGATTGAGGGCCCGGGTGCGGACCTGTATGTCAGCTTCGACAACGTGCAGGTGGGTCGCACCATGGCCGACATCATGGGACCGGCGATTGATGCCCTGGGTGGCACGCCACGAGTGGTGATGCTCAACGGTGGCCCGGAAGACAACAACGCCACGTTGTTCCGTCAGGGATACAACGAGACGGTGGAGGCCAAGGTTGCCGCCGGTGAGTGGGAACTGGTCGCCGATCAGGCGGTGCCGGGCTGGGACAACCAGCAGGCGCTGACGATCGCCGAGCAGATCCTGGTCGACGCCGACAATGACGTTGACGCCATCTTTGCGGCCAACGACGGCCTCGGTAACTCGGCTGCGGTGGCGGTTGAGAACGCCGGTCTGGGTCTGATTCCGATCAGCGGTCAGGATGCCACTGCGGTTGGCATGCAGAACCTGCTGCTCGGTCGCCAGAACATGAGCGTCTACAAGCCGATCAAGAATGAAGCCGGTGTGGCGGCGGCCGCCGCCTTGGCGCTGGCTCGTGGTGAGAGCCTCAGCTCGGTGACGAGCGAGTTCGGATTCGAGTCGACGACGATCAACAACGGAACCAACGACATTCCGTTCTTCGCCCTCACCCCCAACATCGCCGACACAGTGATCGCCGACGGTTTCCGTACCGTCGACGAGATCTGCACCGACGAGGTGACCGCCAACGCAACCAACGCGGACGCACTCGCCGCGGTCTGCGGGTAAGTAACAGAAAGCGCGAAATGCAGGCGGGGGCGCTACGTAGTAGCGTCCCCGCTACGCGTTTGGAGGGATTGATGGCAGAACCGATTCTCGAATGCCGGGGAGTCTCGAAACACTTTGGCGCCGTACAGGCGCTCTACAAGGTCGATTTCGAGGTCCTCCCGGGTGAGGTGATGGCGCTCGTTGGTGACAACGGGGCCGGGAAGTCGACGCTGATCAAGGGAATCGCCGGCATCTATCCCTTCGACGAGGGAGAAGTCTTGTTCGAAGGCAAGCAAGTCAGCATCCACGGCCCGAAGGATGCCTCCAATCTCGGGATCGAGATCGTGTACCAGGACCTGGCATTGGCGGACAACCTGGACGTCGTCGCCAACATGTTTCTCGGTCGCGAACGGGTTCAGAATGGCTACATCATCAACGAGGCGAGCATGGAAAACAGCGCCCGCGAGACCCTCGACGGCCTTTCGGTGACCACCCTCCAGTCGGTTCGACAGGTCGTGGCGGGACTGTCCGGTGGACAGCGCCAATCGGTCGCCGTCGCCAAAGCGGTGATGTGGAACTCGAAGCTCGTCATCCTCGACGAGCCCACGGCCGCCCTCGGCGTCGCCCAAACCCGCCAGGTCCTCGACCTCGTGAAGCGCCTCGCCGAGCAGGACCTGGCCGTGGTCATCATCTCCCACAACCTCCACGACATCTTCGAGGTCGCAGACCGCATCACCAGCCTCCGGCTCGGCCAAACGGTCGACCTGTTCACGACCTCAGAGGTGACCCAGCAAGACGTGGTCCACTCGATCACGGCCGGCCGGATGAAGTTTGTCCCCGGTATGGAGCAAGAGGAGGCAACGACGTGACGGCCGACACGCAGAGTCCGGAGGAGCTTCCCCCGATCTCACGGGAGCGCAAGGAACCGACCAACGTCTCCGAGTACTTCCAGGCCTGGTGGGTGAAGGTACAAGCGGGCGACCTGGGATTCCTCCCCATCATCATCGGCCTCGTCGTCATCATCCTGATTTTCGGGACACTCGACAGCCGCTACTTCAGTGAGCGGAACTTCACCAACCTGCTCCTGCAGATGGCACCGTTCGCCACTATCGCCATCGGCGTGGTGTTCGTGCTGTTGCTGGCTGAAATCGACCTGGCGATCGCCTTCAACTCGGCGGTCGGCGGCGTGATCATGACGCTGCTGCTGCGCCCCGACGATCCCGGCTGGCCCTGGCCGGTGGCCATCGGCGTGGCTTTGCTCATCACGACCGCCATCGGCGCCGTGATGGGGCTGATCGTCACGAAGGCGGGGGTGCCGTCGTTCGTCGTATCGCTGGCGTTCAACCTCGGCCTCAACGGCGTCGTCCTCATCCTCATGATCGAGTTCTCCTCGTCGGGAACCATCCGCATCGCTGACCAGACGGTGCGAGACATTTCCAACGCCTTCCTTCCCGACGCCTGGGGTTGGATCCTGGGACTGGGCGCGGTCGCGGCCGTGACCGGCGCCGAAATCCTGAAGTACTGGACCCGGCAACAGCGGGGATTACCGAACAAGCCGGTCGGCATCCTGGGCATGCAGCTCGGCGGCCTGGCGGTGATCGTCGTCGGCGCCGTGTGGTACGCCAATACCGACCGCGGCGTTCCCTTCGTGATGGTCGTGCTCGGCTTCTTCCTCGTGTTCTGGTCGTTCATTGCCGGCCGGACTCGCTTCGGACGGCACGTATACGCCGTCGGTGGCAACCCAGAGGCGGCCCGCCGGGCCGGCATCAACGTCGACCGGGTGAAGATCGCCGTCTTCATGATCGGCGGTTTCATGGCCGGCGTCGGCGGCATCGTCATTGCCTCGCGGCTGCAGTCGGTCGCCACCAACTCCGGCGGCGGTCCGCTGCTGCTCAACGTGATCGCCGCCGCCGTTATCGGCGGCACCAGCCTGTTCGGTGGCAGCGGCAAGGTGGCGAGCGCACTGCTGGGCGCGCTGGTCATCGGTGCCGTAGACAACGGAATGAACCTGCAGAACGTCAACTCCGGTGTGAAGTTCGTCGTCACCGGTCTCGTCCTGCTGGCGGCCGTGCTCGCCGACGCCTTCGCTAAGCGCCGCCAGGCCGCCTCCGGCGTCCGGTAGACCGAACGTCAGCCCGGGGGCTCAATCGTCACGAGGCGGTTGCGGCCGACATCGTCGAGCACGGTCTCGGCACCACCCGGCCAGCGCACTCGCAGCTGGGTCACCTCGTCGGCCTGGCCGAGACCGAAATGGGCGCGCGGGTCCTCCGATGAGAGATAGCTGCTGCCGGCCTGGATCGTGCGAACGAGCTCGCGTCCGTCTGGCATCAACGCGGTGACCACGGCTCCCGGATAGAAGCCGTCGAGCTCGACGGTCAGCCATCGCCCGCCGACGTCGTTGCGGAGCAGGCGGACGGGTGATCCGATCGAGTTCACGGCGACGTCGAGGTCGCCGTCGTTGTCATAGTCGGCAACCGCGCTGCCCCGGGCGAGAAGCGGTCCGATTTCGCGCAGGCCGAGTTCGACACTCACGTCCAAGAACTCCGGGAGTGTGGTCGGTGCGGCCTGGTTCGCCAGCACCTGCATCGGCTGGGCGTCCGCCGTCCGGTTCAGCAGTGGTACCGCCCCGTTGGCGATGACGAGGTCGAGATCGGTGTCGAGATCGAAGTCGGCCCAGGTCGCACCCCAGCCGGTGTAATCACCGCCGAGATCGGGAGCACCGAGGGTGGCGGTGCCGTTCTGGAAGCTGAGCGTGGTATCGGTCTCGTTCACATACACCGAGTGCAGCTGCGAGCCGAGGTTGGTTACGAACAGGTCGGGCCGGCCGTCCCCCGTGTAGTCGCCGGCCGCCACTCCCATGCCACTGTTGTCGTCGTCGACCCCCGACTCCGGCACGTGTTGGAGACGGAATCCGATGCCGAGCGGGTCGGCAGCCGCTCCCCCCGGCCAGCCGACGTTCTCGTAGAGGCGATTGGGGTTGGTGTCGTTGGCGACGTAGAGGTCGAGGTCG
>CAMYMH010000066.1 GCA_947259275.1 uncultured Acidimicrobiaceae bacterium
GAGAGAGAGCGCCCCCTTCCGATCCCTGCGGGCCACTTCCCCCTCCGGTGATCTATCGCGTCTCGTGCCCGACGGTTCTCAACGAAGGAGCTCGGTCCTCTTCCTTCCCCTTCGAGGGGAAGGTGGCGCCGACCCGAAGGGTCGGTGACGGATGGGGGGAGAGCCAGAACCGAGCATTGATAGCTTGCTGGTTCTATCCCTCCCCCACCCCGCCTCCTCCTTCGTCGGAGGCACCCCTCCCTCATGGAGGGGAGGAAGTACCAAAGACACCTCTGGAGGGTGCGCCCCCGATGAGGAGAGAGAGCGCCCCCTGCCCTCCCTCGAGGGAGGGAAAAGACCAAGCAACCGCGTTGTCCGGATCAGGCGAAGTTCACCACCGCCCGGCCGACAACCGATCCCTCGCGCAAATCGTCCAGGCCTTCGTTCACCGCCTCGAGCTCGAGTGAGGTGCCAATGACCGGCTGGATCCGGCCTTGACCGACCAACGCCACGGCTTCCAGCAGGTCGGCGCGAGTCGAGCTTCGGGAGCCCATGATCGACACTTCGTCGTAGACGAGGCGCATCATTTCCGTCGCCAACTCTGGCACCAGGTAGCCGACGACGACCACTCTGCCACCCTTGCGACACGAAAGGACGCCTTGATGCACCGAGCCCTCGATGCCGACAATGTCAATGAAGGCGTGGACACCGAGGCCGTTGGTCAATTCCCGGATCTGGACTGACACCTCGCCATCGTTTGGATCGATCGACCATGTGGCTCCCAGGCTCTCGGCCAGCTTGCGTCGCTCGGTGGTCCGGGCGATGGCTATGACTTGGGCCCCGGCCAGGACGGCGACTTGCACCGCGACGAGGCCGAGTCCACCTAGCCCGTAGACGGCAACTGTCTGGCCGGGTCGAACTTGGGCTCGCTTGAGAACCGCGTGATACGAAGACCCAACCGCGTCGGGAAGGGTCGCCGCTTGCGGGAAAGAGATCGTGTCTGGGATCTCGATGAGGTTGGCTGCCGGGACCCGAACGAAATCCGCCAGGGCGCCATCCTGTTCGAGGCCAAGACGGAGCAGTCTTACGCAGTAGTCGAGTTCGCCCCGCCGGCAGTACTCGCAGATTCCGCAGGTGATGTCTAGGCCGACGGCGACCCTGGTTCCCTCCTCGACCCCGACGACACCCGGCCCGACCGCCACCACTTCGCCTGCCAGTTCGTGGCCCATGATCAGAGGCGTCGGCACGGTTGGGATGACACCCTGGATCACCTTGAGATCGGTGCGGCAGATGCCGGCCGCCCGGGTGCCAACGATGACCTCGCCCAGGCCCGCGACGGGCTCGGCCATATCGCGGACTTCGAGTGGCTGGTTGAACTGCTCGAGTACAGCTGCCTTCATCGCGGTCTCCTCAGGGCTCGCGTCACTTTCCGATCCTACGGCGTCAGCATCCGGCTCGTCGGTCCCCAGTTTTGTGTCCGTTCCAGCGACATGGACCACACACTCACTGATGCTTGCCCCGGCCTCGCGACGATGGCATCAACGAGGCCGCAGCAGACCTCGGATTGTGATGTTCCATGCGTCCGAGCCGCTCATGTGCGGGGGTGATTGTCGTTCCCGGAGATGAGGCCTTCTGCTCGGGCTCGGACGACAGCTTCCTTCCGTGTGGAGGAGTCCAGCTTCGTGAGCACGGCCGATACGTGGGTCTCGACCGTTCGAGGTGACACAAAGAGCTGGTCGGCGATCTCGGTGTTGGATAGTCCTTGATCGAGGAGTTGGAGGACTTCGGCCTGTCGGGCGGTGAGACCAGCGGCGTGGCGCCTGGTGTCCCGACCCTTGCCCCGTGGCACACCAACACCTTCGTCTCTTAGGGCTTTTCTGAGCATGGCAGCGACTGCACTTGCTCCCAGCGTCTCGAAGACCTCGAGCGCTTCGAGACGGGCCTCCGTATCGCCGTGCATCAAAGCCAGTCCGCGCTCGTAAGGAATCCCTTTTGCTTCCAAGATGGTGGCCGCCTCGGTGGGCTTGCCTTCCATGATCAGCCGATACGGCGCCGCGATCCCTTCAGGAGCCTCCGACAGTTCCCCCAGCATCCAAAGCCAGAAGGCGAGCCAACCTGCGGACCAGGGAAACGTGAGCCGTCTCGCGTCGTTAAGCACCTCTCGGAAGCGGGCGATGAGTGACGGATCGTGCTCCCCCTTCAGCCACATGTACTCGGCCCGCCCGGCGGCCGAGGGAAGGAGGCTTTGCATCTCGTTGCCCGCATAGGCCCGCGCCCAGATGCTGTCGAGGGTGGCCCGAGCGGCGGGACGGCCCTGGCGCGCTTGCAGGGGTCCCAGCACTTGTCCGGCCACGAGCTGGCTGTAGAAGAGAACATCTGTTGCAGCGTCCTCGGCCGACGCCAACACATCCTTCTCATCCAGGACCTTCGCATGATGGGCGCTGGCGGCGTTTGTTGCCGCGTCTTCGGCCGCCGCCCACTCACCCTTCCAATCCAGGACCTTCGCATAATGGGCGCTGGCGGCGTGCTCGTTGATCCGAATCTCATACCGGGCGGCGGCGTCGCGGGCTCGTTGGGATATGACACCGGCCCGTTCAAGGTCGCGGTGCTCGGCTGCTACTTCCGCCATATTGAGCAGTGCCAGGGTTTCCTCAAACGGGTAGCCGGCCTGCTCAGCACGCAATCGGACTTCCTCCAGCATGCGAAAACCGTTGGGGTCGCCCCCTCGAAAAGCAAAATGTCCCTTCGTGATGAGGGCGTTGATCAAACTCAGCTCATCTCCGGTTTCCTCGGCGAGTTCAATGGCCCGCTCCGCGGTCTCGACGGCCCTTGGCCCATCGCCCCTCATTTTCATGAGCCAGGCACGTTGGCTTACGGCCGCAGCTAGGTCTGCACTAGGTGGATACGACTCAAGAATCTCGATGGCCTCGCGTGAGGCTGCTTCAGCCGGCTCAGGCCACCCGTTTACCTCGTTGACGCGCACACCGAATGTCAGTGCACGGGCCAGGGCAAGATCGTTGCCCGTTGTGCGGTGGAGAGCGATTGCGCGGGCCAACATGTCTGAGGACTCACTGCTGATGAGGTAATACTCGGTACGAGCCCAATCGTCGACGATGGAGGCTCGCTCGTTCTCGCCAATCCGGTCCAGGTAGGGCTCGAGCAGCCGGAAATGGGCTGCGGCCTCCCGATGGCTCTCGATGGCGATCGCCGCTCGAGCAGCTTCTGGTGCGAATTCGATGATTGAGTCGACATCGTCGGCTTCCCGAGCGTGATGGACAAGGCGGGCAGGGTCTGCCCCGCCAACCAGCTGAGTTAGTACTTGTTGGTTGAGTCGACGACGATCGTGGGCGTTCAAGGCCGCCTCTACGGAGCGGCGTGTCAACTCATGATGAAAGGACACGACGATCTCTCCCATCCGAAGCAGACCCTGACGGGAGCATTCAGTCATGTGCTCTTGGGCCGAGCCGAGGATGCTCTCGATTAGGGATCGTTCGGCTTCTCCGGGGATCACCGAGGCAAGATCGAGAAGCTGCCGGGCTCGAGGGGAGAGTTTGGCCGCACGGGCGAGGACAGAGTCCTGAACCGAGGTCGGCACGTTCTCGACACCCGACGCGATCACCTCGGTGACAAAGAGTGGGTTCCCATTGGTGAGGGTCAGGATCTCCTCAACGTCAAGATCGGCGTCACCCACAAGATCTGCGACTGCTCGAGTCGAGAGGCCTTCAAGATGTATCCGAACCAGGACCTCTGGGGGAAGCTCTCCGATTACTTGTCTCAACGGATGGTCGTAGTCGACCTCGCCATCGCGATATGTAAGAAGAACCAGTCCCCTGGTTTGAGCGATCCGTCGCCCTAGATACTTGATGACGTCAAGGGTTGCCGCATCCGCCCAGTGCGTGTCCTCGATGACCAGGACTGTCGAGCGCAGGGTTCGCGACAATAGGTCAAGAAGGGTCCCCATTACGGCTCTGCGGTCTCCTTTCTCCAATGGCTGGGAAAGTGCGGTTTCCTCACGGGAGATCTCCCAGAAAGCGCCCAGAGGTTGGGGAGTCAACAGATCGTCACAAGACCCGAAAAGGACATGCACTTCGTCGGCATGCATCCCAACAAAATCTCTGACCAGAGCACTTTTGCCGATACCAGCCTCACCTCGGACTAGGACGACCTTTCCACCCGCCGACCCGACTCCGGCCAGCAGATCAGCTATCAACGCCAGCTCTTCTTCTCTCTCAAGCAGCATGCGGCGGAGCCTACCGATGGCGCTGGCAACGGGGCTTGTGGGCTCGTTGGCGCCGAATCAACAGACGAAACCGGGAACGCAAATGCTCCCGGTCTCGCCTCGGTCCTGGAATCCGGATCGATTAACCCGTCCGGCCATGTTGTTCGTGTCGCCCGCCAGGCCGTCATCGACGCTTGCGCGGAAGTCAGGGCGCCACGACGTCAGGGTCGAGATTGGCGTCCAAGCCGACGAACCGCTCCTGTATGACTGAGGGGTCCCGCCAGGCCATGGCGGTAAAGGCCCCATGCTCGGCTACCGCCACGTCAGGGTCGAGATTGGCGTCCAAGCCGACGAACCGCTCCTGTATGACTGAGGGGTCCCGCCAGGCCATGGCGGTAAAGGCCCCATGCTCAGCTGCCGCTGGGTCGGCTTGTGCTTGCACCGGAACGCCGGCTCGGCCGGTGTCGACTGCCATCCCGATGCCAACGCCGGTCACCAACAGAACGGCAACAACGAAACCCTGGCGGACTATTTGCTTCAGCTGGGGAAATCCAGCCGGTGGGGTCACTGTGTTAGTGGCCATCTGTTTCCTCCTAGTAGTGAGCCCGGCAATGGACTCAATTGCGTAATCCGAACATAAGGAAAAGAGGGTGAGAGAACATCGGGGTGGGCCACTGAGATATGGATCGCCAACCCGTAGATTTGAGTCGCAAGCCCGATATCCACTGTCTCAGTAGAGGTTCCGGAGGAAAGAAGCCCGCACATATCGTCGGGCACGTCCGCGCTCGCTGGTCAGCATCCGACTGCTACGAAAAGTGGTCGACGATCACGTCACTCGTTGAAGGGGTTGTGGACACGCGATCATGTCAGCAAGGTCTCCAGGATGGAAAATCAGGCGCCCGGGAGGATTTCTATGCCGGCCCGGGCCGCCATGAGCGCCGCAATTGTCGTGTGGTCATCTTCACCGTGACCTTCTGCGGCAGCCGCCGTCCATATATCGTGGATCATCGATCCAACGGGCGACGGAACCTCCAGGTGGGCCGCCACTTCCTGGCCGATACCCAGGTCCTTGAGCATCTGGTTGATGGTGAACCCGGCGTCGAAATTGCCGGTTAGCACATAATGGGGGATCTTGGTGGTGAGGGCGTGTGAAGATCCCGACCCGGTGCCGATTGCGGCCACCAATCGGGCGGGATCGAGGCCTCCCCGCATCCCCATGGTGACTGCCTCAGCGGCTGCCGTCAGGTTGATGGCGGACAGCAGGTTGTTGATGGTCTTGGCGAGATCACCATCGCCGGCCAGGTCTCCGACGTGATGCATGTTGCTCCCGAGCAAATCCAGGAGCGGGCGAGCGCGTTCGAGCAGCTCGGCGGTGCCTCCGACGAAGATGGTCAGTGTCCCTTCCTCGGCCCCGAGCACGCCACCGCTGACCGGCGCGTCGAGCAGGGCGGCTTGCCGTTCCTCAGCGGCTTGGGCCAGTTCGAGAGTGGTCCAGGGATTCGAGCTGCTCATCTCCATCCACAGGGCGCCGGGTCGCAAGCCCGCCAGAATTCCGTGTTCGCGGTGGGAGGCGGCGGTGACCGCGTCGGGGCCGGGGAGCATGGTGATGACGACGTCTGCGCCCATCACCGCATCGGCAGGCGAACCCGCTACCGCGGCCCCGTCCTCCCGGGCGGCCTGCTGGACGGCCGGGGCGAGATCGTAGACGACGACCGGGTCTCCGGCGTCGAGCAGCCGGCGGCCCATCGGGCGGCCCATCTTGCCATAGCCGATGAGGGCGATCGGTGAACCAGGATTCGTCACCGGCGGGACCGGGGAGCGCGGTGAGCGGACACGCAGCCGATGGTCAGGTGTGGGCCTCGACGAGCCACTGGCGCAGCCAGTTCGCCGCCTCGGTGGCCGCGATCTCCAGGTGCGACATGTCGCTGTACATGCTCATGTGAGTGCTCTCCTGCTGGACAAACAGCCGCTTCTTGGTGGTAACGATCTCGTTGAAGGCCGGTATCTCCCGCTCCCACATCGTGAGATCGTCGCCTTCGGCCACGATCATGAGCGTGGGGGTGTCGAGGATCATCGGCAGGTAGGGCCGCATGTTGTACGCCCACACCCATTCCACCGACTGGATGGTGCTGTAATGCTCGTGGCGGGGTGCCGTCGTCTCCTTGATCTTCATGAAGATGGGCTTCGTCTCCGGATGCGGCCAGGTGACCACCTCGGTCTTGGGGTCACCCGAGTGAGGAATGTGACCGTGGACTCCGGTGAGGTAGCGGTTCTTGCGGTCCTCATTGACGAGGGCCGTCAGCTCCCGGAAGCCGACTGAGCCGTGGGCCCGCATCGAGTTGTACCACCCTTCGATCACCGGGATCTGGGAGATGATGCATTTCACCCTCGGATCGAGCGCCCCCACCGCCAACACGTGGCCGCCGCTGTAGGAGATCCCCCAGACGGCGATGCGCTCGGGATCGAGGTGGTCGGCGAACTCGTCGAGGTAGCTGACAGCATCGACCGCGCTGCGGTAATCGGCGATCTGACGCCAGGGGTCGATGTGCTGGCGGGGCTCGCCGTCACTTGCCCCGAAGTGGCGGTAATCGAAGATGAGGGCCGCTACGCCGGCCGCCAGGAAGTGCTGGGCGTACTCGGGCATGATGAGCTCTTTGACGTAGCACCAGCCGCCTCCCATGATCACCACCGGCCAGGGTCCGTCTCCGGTGTCGGGGGTGAAGAGATCGGCTCGGATCATCTCGCCGGCGGTCTCGCTGCGGAACTCGACTTCGCGTTTCACGGTTAAACCTCCTCGAGATGACAAGAGCTCCCGTGGAACCCTGCGTGTCGCCGAGGCTAGGCGCTAGCGCCGGCCGGCGTCAATCGCTCAATTGGGGCCATTGCTCCCGGCGGAGAGGAGATGTAATCTCGGCCAACCGACGAGGAGAACCCATGGAACGCTTCCTCCACCGCATTGGCTCCGAGGATGTCGCTCCGGCCGCCGGGGAGTTCTTGCCCACGTTCAACCCGGTCACCGCCCAACCGTGGGCTGAGATTGCCCGCGGAACCAAAGAGGACGTCGATCGAGCCGTCGATGCCGCGGCCGGCGCCTTCGCCGGCTGGCGCAAGACCTCGCCCTCGGCGCGGGCCGAATTGCTGTGGCGGCTCGCCGACGTCATCGCCCAGCACGCTGAGGAACTGGCCCAGCTGGAATCCCGCGACATCGGAAAGGTGATCCGCGAGATGCGGGGCCAGATGGTGGGCCTGCCCAGGTGGTACCGCTACTTCTCCGCCCAGTGCCATAACCTCGAGGGCTCGGTCATTCCGCTCGACAAGACCTCGATCCTCAACTACACCCGCCATGACCCGTACGGCGTGGTGGGGATCATTCCACCCTTCAACAGCCCGGTGCTGCTCACCTCCTTCGCGCTGGCCCCGGCGCTGGCGGCCGGCAACGCCGCAGTGATCAAGCCGTCCGAACATGCCTCGACTGCGGTTCTGCTGTTTGCCCGCCTGGTGGACGAAGCCGGCTTCCCGCCCGGGCTGGTCAACGTGATCACCGGCCTGGGGCCGGAGGCCGGGGACGCCCTGGTTGGACATCCCGAAGTCCGCAAGGTCGTGTTCACCGGAGGCTTGCCGACCGCCCGCAAAGTCGCCGCCCGCGCCGCCGAATCGGTGAAGCCGACCATCCTGGAGCTGGGCGGAAAGTCGGCCAACATCGTGTTCCCGGACGCCGACCTCGGCTCGGTCACGAATGGCATCATGGCGGGCATATTCGCGGCCGGCGGCCAAACCTGCATTGCCGGGTCGCGCTTGCTGGCGCATGAGACGATCGCCGACCGTGTCGTCGAGGCGGTCTCAGAGCGGGCCAAGACGATTGTGGTCGGCGACCCGCTCTTGGACGAGACCGAGGTCGGGCCGCTCGCCCAGCCGGAGATCCGGGACCGGGTGAACGACCGGGTGCGAGCGGCCGTCGGGGTCGGGGCGGTCGCAACCGCCGGCGGCGACCTTGGTGCCCTTGGCGATCGGGCCGGCTGGTTCTTTCCACCGACGGTGCTCGACCGGGTCGACAACGACATGCCGATCGCCCGTGACGAGCTGTTCGGACCGGTGCTGAGCGTGATCCGCTTCTCCGATGAGGAGGAAGCACTCGCGATTGCGAACGACTCCCCCTTCGGACTGGCGGCCGGCATCTGGACCCACAACCTGAACCGGGCCCACCGCATGGCCGATGAGCTCGAGGCCGGGGTGGTGTGGGTCAATACCTATCGCAGCCTCTCCTATGCCTCACCGTTCGGTGGACGCAAGCTGAGTGGGTACGGGCGCGAACTGGGGAGGGAGGGTTTGCTCGAGTTCACCCAGACCAAAAGCATCTGGGTGGAGACCTCGGAAGAGCCGATGGGCGATCCCTTCGTCCTTCGATGATCGAGGTGCCAGCATGACCCACCCCAACCTCATCGTTGAGCAGCGGGACGCAGTCGCGACGCTGACGTTGAATCGACCAGACGAGAACAACCAAGTGGATGCCGGGATGATGGCGGCGATGATCGAGTCGCTCGGCATGCTCGGTGCCGATGATGGCGCTCGATTCCTACTGCTGAGGGGTGCGGGCGAGCACTTCTGTGGGGGGCGCGATCCCGGCCCGACCAGACCGGATGACACCGCCGGTTGGGAGCAGGTGCTCGGTCAGATCGTGGCCACCAACCAGGCGCTGGCTTCGTTTCCCGGTATCACCATCGCCCTCGCCAAGGGCGACGTCCGTGGTTTTGGCTTCGGCCTGGCGGTGCAGTGCGATATCACGCTGGCGGCGGAGGACGCCCGTTTCAGCTTCCCGGAGATCAAGGCCGGTTTCCCGCCGTCGGTGGTGATGTCCTACCTGAGCCGGTGGACGGCTCGCAAGAAAGCGTTCGAGCTCGTCATCACCGGCGACGACATCGGCGCCGGGGAGGCCGAACGCCTCGGGCTGGTTAACCGGGTTGTGCCTGCTCCAGAGCTGGAGGCCGAAGGGCAGCGGTGGGTGGACAGACTGGCGCAGCTCGATGCGGCCGCGCTCGCGGCGTGCAAAGCCTTCTTCCGCGACTCTGCCTACTTGCACCCGGACGACGCCGCCACCCGGGGCGTGGCGTTCCTGGCCGATTTCAACCTCAGCCGCTAGGAATCCGCACGCGATCCTCCACCGAGTGGGACCGGCCAGCACCCCCCTGAAACGCCAGATGAGGACCGCACAATATGTGCCTGATTGATACTTGGGGCATGTTGCGGGGTGTTCCCGTAGCGTCGAGGCGCTGACTGGTTGGCTCTCTAAGTGCCTGCCACCCATTGGGTTGGCTTCCTAACGAGGTGCTTGCCGGTTGGTGTCCTCGGCTGTGGCGTGGCTCGAAAGAGGCGAGAGCACACTTACCCGAATCAGGTTTGCCCG
>CAMYMH010000067.1 GCA_947259275.1 uncultured Acidimicrobiaceae bacterium
CGCTGGCTGGCGTTTCGGGCCACCGAAGCCTTCGAGCCGGACACCGCCCTGGCCATCCGGATCGGCCCAGACACCCCGTCGGCCGAGGGCCCGCGGGTTACTACGAACGCGGCGAGGTTTGGGGCGCGGACCTATGCACCACTGCGGATCGATGATTGGTCCTGTCGCGGTGACAATCGGTGTGAGCCGGGCCGACCGCTGTCGATCAGCTTCAACAACCCGCTCGATATCGAGGCCTTTGATCCGTCGCTGGTCACCGTCGAGCCCGAGCTGCCCGGAATGTCGGTCCTGGCCCAGTTCAACTCGATCTCGATCCGGGGGGCGACGGTGGGAGGTACCACCTACACCGCCACGGTGTCTGCCGACCTGGTGGACATCTACGGACAGACCCTGGGCGATGACGAGAAGGTCGACTTCGACATTGATGACGCCCGGCCGTATCTGAACCAGTTCAACAACCGCTTGATCACCCTGGATCCGCTGGCGACCGACCCCTCGCTGGCGGTCACCACCGTGAACCATGACCAGCTGCGAGTCAGGCTGTTTCGGGTCGGCGTCGACGACTGGGATTCCTACGAGGCCTACCTGGAGCGGCGCTGGGACGAGCGACGACCCCCGCCCCTGCCGAATTGGACGGAGGTGGTCGACACCACCGTCGATACCAACGCCGACGCCAACCAGCTGACCGAGACCACCGTCGATCTGAGCGAAGCGCTGCAAGGCGATCCGGGCCACATAATCGTGCTGGTCGAGCCGACCGGACGGCTGGCCGAGCTGACCCCCAATGACAACGACTACTGGAGCAATCGCCCGGCCATCGCGTGGGCGCAATCGACCTTCATCGGCGCCGATGCCTTCGACGATGATGATGAGCTGGTGGTGTGGACCACCGATCTTCGCAGCGGAAATCCGCTCACCGGCGTCGAGGTCGGCTTCGCCGACTCCGCTACCACAGCAACCACCAACGGGGACGGCCTGGCTCGGATGAACCAGCCGTCACGGGAGACCGGCCGCATGATCGCCCGTCGCGGCGATGACAGCGCCCTCCTCGACTCGAGCTGGCAGCGGAGGGACCCCTCCGACCAATCCGTCTGGTACGTCTTCGACGACCGCCAGATGTACCGTCCGGGTGAGACCGCCCACTTCAAAGGCTGGGTCCGCCGGCTGACCCTGAGCGACGATGCCCAATTGGCCGCCGTCGCCGACGACGCCACGATTTCCTACCAGGCGGGCGACTGGTACGGAAACGAGATCGCAACCGGCACCGTCGACCTCAGCCGGCTGGGCGGCTTTGACTTCGAGGTCGAGATCCCCGCCGGCGCCAACCTCGGCCAGGCCTGGATCAACTTCACACTGAACCGGGCCCCTGGTCTGCGGAACCGGCACACCCACAGTTTTCAGATTCAGGAGTTCCGGCGCCCCGAGTTCGAGGTCATCACCCGTACCGAGTCGGAGGGACCGTACCTGGTCGGCAAGCCGGCCACGGTGGCGGTGGAGGCCGCCTACTTCTCCGGTGGGCCCCTACCCGACGCCGCCGTCGAGTGGACGGTCACCACCCGCGAGGCCACCTACTCGCCGCCCAATTGGGACGACTTCACCTTTGGGGTTTGGATCCCGTGGTGGTTCGAGGACTTCTACTTCGATCGGGGGTTGGCGGGCGACGCCTACTACGGGGCAGAGGTCGTCCGCGACTTTGGGCCGCCGTTCGATCCGGGCACGGTCGAGACCTTCTCGGGCCGGACCGACGCCAACGGTACCCACTTCCTTCAGATGGACTTTGACGGCAACGGCGACGGCCTTCCAACCACGGTCTCTGCTCAGGCCACGGTGGAGGACGTGAATCGCCAGGCCTGGTCATCGGGCACCGACCTGCTGGTCCACCCGGGTGAGCTGTATGTCGGCCTCCGGAGCCAGCGCACCTTCGTCAAGCAGGGTGAGCCGCTGGCGATCGAGGCCATCGTCACCGACATCGACGGGAACGCCGCCGCCCAGCAGGCCGTATTGTTGACGGCGGGCCGGATGGAGTGGCAGATCATCGAAGGCCGCTGGGAAGAGGTCCCGGTCGATATCCAGACCTGCCAGGTCACTTCCGCCGACCAGGCGGTCGAGTGCCGTTTCACTACTGACGTAGGCGGCACCTATCAGATCACCGCCACCGTTGCCGACGCATCCAACCGTTCGAGCAGGACCGAAATCACCCGCTGGGTCAGCGGCGGGAATCGGCGGCCGGAGCGCAACGTGGTCCAGGAGGAAGTGACGCTGATTCCGGATGCGAAGGAGTACGCCCCGGGCGATGAGGCCGAGGTCCTGGTCGAAGCACCGTTCAGCCCGGCCGAGGGCCTGCTGACGATCAGCCGCAACGGTTTCGTCTCCACCGAGTCCTTCACCATCGATGACACCAGCACCGTGCTGACCATCCCGATTCGGGACGACTTTGTCCCCAACGTGCACATCCAGGTCGACCTGGTGGGTGCCACCGGGCGTACCTCCGACCGCGGTGACCCGCTTCCGGATGCGCCGGATCGGCCGGCGTTCGCGGTCGGCCGCCTCAACCTGCAGGTTCCGCCGGTGAGCCGAACGCTGACAGTCGAGGCCGAACCGGCCGCACCGACCATCGAGCCGGGCAGCACCACCCGGGTCGATGTGACGGTGACCGACGCCGGCGGCGACCCGGTCGGCGGCGCCGAGCTGGCGGTGGTGGTGGTCGACGAGGCGGTGCTCGCCCTCAGCAACTACCAGCTGCCCGACCCGCTCGCCCGGTTCTACCGGCCGATCGACTCCCGGATCTCGAGCCGCTACCTGCGCAGCACCATCGAGCTGACCAATCCGGAGCTGCTCGACCAGAGATTCAGGGATGCGTCGGCGACGACGGTGGCGGCAGGAGGTGGCGAGGAAGGTGGGTTCGATGCCGCCGCCCTTGCGCCGGGCGACGGCGCGGAGCGCGCCGCCTCGGAAGCGAGCACCGGTGGTCAAAGCGGTGCCATCGACGTGCGGACCGACTTCGACGCCCTGGCGGTCTTCGAACCCGAGGTCACGACCGGCCCCGACGGGACCGCCACCATCGAGGTCCCGCTGCCAGACAACCTGACCCGCTACCGGGTGATGGTGGTGGCCGTCGACGGGATCGATCAGTTCGGCTCGACGGAGTCCAACATCACCGCCCGCCTGCCGTTGATGGTGCGGCCGTCGGCCCCCCGATTCCTCAACTTCGGCGATCGGTTCGAGCTGCCGGTGGTGATCCAGAACCAGACCGACCAGAGCCTCGAAGTCGACATCGGATTGCAGACCGCCAACCTGAGCCTGACTGCCGGCGCCGGGCGGCGGGTCACGGTGCCGGCCAACGATCGGATCGAGGTGCGCTTCCCCGCCGCCGCCGAGGACGTCGGCACGGCCCGGTTCCGGGTGGCAGCGGTCAGCGGAGCCCTCGCCGACGCGGCCACGATCTCGCTGCCGGTCTACACCCCGGCCACCACCGAAGCCTTCGCCACCTACGGCGTGATCGACGACGGCATCATCGCCCAGCCGGTGCTGGCTCCCGTGGGGGTATTTCCCCAGTTCGGGGGACTCGAGGTCAACACCTCGTCGACCGCGCTCCAGGCCCTGACCGACGCCGTCATCTACCTGAACGACTACCGGTACGAGAGTGCCGACGCGCTGGCCTCGCGCATTCTGGCCATCGCCGCCCTGCGGGACGTGCTCGAGGCCTTCGAGGCCGACGGGCTGCCGACGGCGGCCGAGCTGGACGCCCGGGTGGCCAAGGACATCGAGGGCCTGCTGCGGCTGCAGACCGACCTGGGCGGGTTCGCCATCTGGCGCCGAACCAATCAGACGATCCCCTACCACAGCATCCAGGCCACCCACGCCCTGGTCGAGGCCAAGACAAACGGCTATGCCGTCCAAGCCGGCCCCCTGGAACAGGCCCTGTGGTACCTGACCAACATCGAGGACTTCTATCCCTCGACGTATAGCCAGCAGACGCGAGACACCCTGAGCGCCTATGCCCTGCATGTCCGCAACCTGGCCGGCGATCGTGATGCCAACAAAGCCAACACCCTGTACCGTCGCGCCGGTAACGGCCTCGGCCTCGACGCGGTCGCCTGGCTGTGGCCCGTCCTCGACGACGCCGGCGCCGATGCCGAGATCCAGCGGCGGTTCAACAATCAGGCCACGGAGACGGCGGGCGCGGCCACCTTCACCACCGACTACGGCGAGGACGCTTACTTGATTCTGCACTCGGATCGCCGCACCGACGGCATCATTCTGGACGCCTTGATTGCCGAGGCGCCCGGGAGTGACCTGATCCCCAAGGTGGTGGCCGGGCTGCTCGGCAACCAGACCCGGGGGCGCTGGAACAACGTGCAAGAGAACTCCTTCATCCTGCTGGCGCTGAACAACTACTTTGATACCTTCGAGGCCACCACCCCCGACTTCGTCGCCCGGATCTGGCTGGGCGACCTTTACGCCGCCGAGCACGTGTTCGCGGGGAGAACCACCGACCGCGACGAGACGCTGGTGCCCATGGCCGAGCTGATCGAACAGGCGGCCGGCGGTGAATGAGGGACGCCTGTATTACCGGCTGGGACTGCGCTACGCCCCCGACGACCTCGACCTCGACCCACTCGACCGGGGTTTCGTGGTGCAGCGGAGCTACGAGGCGATCGACGATCCCGAGGACGTGACCCGCGACGCCGACGGAACCTGGCACATCAAGCCGGGGGCGGAGGTGCGGGTGCGTCTGACCATGGTGGCCGACAGCCGCCGAACCCACGTGGCGCTGGTCGACCCGATGCCGGCCGGCTTCGAGGCCCTCAACCCGGCGCTGGCCACCACCCCGCCCATCCCGATCGAAGAGTTCGAAGACGCCGGCTTCGCTCGTTTCACGTTCTGGTGGTGGCAATGGTTCGAGCACCAGAACCTGCGCGACGACCGGGCCGAGGCCTTCGCCTCACTCCTGTGGGCCGGTACCTACGACTACACCTACGTGGCCCGGGCCACCACCCCCGGCACCTTCGTGGTACCGCCGTCCAAGGCCGAGGAGATCTACGCCCCCGAGACCTTCGGCCGGTCCGGCTCCGACACGGTGATCGTCGAGTCCGGCTGAGCAGCTCGGACTCCGGCCAGGCGGTCAACCGCCGGGATGTACAAAGCCCGCTTCGTAGGCGGCCACCACCGCCTGGGTGCGGTCCCGGACCTCCAGCTTCAGGAGGACCGATCCGACGTGGCTCTTCACCGTCTCGGCGCTCACAAACAGCTCGTCGGCGATTTCCCGATTCGACCGACCCTGCGCCACCAGCCGCAGAACATCCTGCTCGCGTTCGGTGAGAGTTCCCACCGCCTTGACCAGCTCGGGGGGTGGGCTCGGGGGGACAAAGCTTCGAATCAGCTCGGCGGTGGCGGCGGGAAACAGCAGCGACTCGCCTGAGTCGACCACCCGCACCGCCTCGATGAGATCGCGGGGAGGAACCCGCTTCAAGACGAACCCGGCCGCGCCGGCGTGGAGCGCGGCGTACACGTACTCGTCGAGCTCGAACGTGGTGAGAACCAGCACCCGCGGCGGGTCGGCAGTGGCGAGAATCTCCCGGGTGGCGGCCAGCCCATCCATATTCGGCATGCGGATATCCATGATCACGACGTCGGGTTGCAGCTCGGCGGCCTTGGCCACCGCCTCCTCTCCGTCGGCGGCCTCCCCGACCACCGTGAGGTCGGCCTCGGCGTCGAGCACGGCTCGCAGGCCGACGCGCACGAGCTGGTCGTCGTCGGCGATCAGAATCTCGATCACGCGGTCTCCGGCTGGCTAGTGGATGGGCAGCCGGGCCCAGACCCGGAATCCTCCATCCGGCCGGGGCCCGGCCTCCACGCTACCTCCCAGCAGGGCGACTCGCTCCCGCACGCCGACCAGTCCCCGCCCGCCGCCCAGGCCGCTGGCTTCGGCTGAAACCCCGACCGGGATGCCCGGGCCGTCATCGGATACCTCGATCTCGAGCGCACCGGCAGTTCGATGAATCCGCACCTCGGTCGGCACGGCGCCGGCGTGCTTGAGCACGTTGGTGAGCGCCTCTTGCACGATGCGGTAGCCGAAACGGCTCACGTCGCGCGGGATCCGTTCCACAGCTCCCTCCGCCATGAGCCTGACTACCAATCCGGCTGCGTTCATTTGCTCAACCAGGGCGGGAAGTCTGGTCAGATCAGGCTGGGGTGCCCGTTCCCCACCATCGTCTTCGCGCAGCAGCCCGAGGATGCGGTCGAGCTCATCGAGAGCCTGCCGGCCGCTGGTTTCGATGTTGCCGAGCGCCTCACGGGCGAAGTCGGGATCGTTGTCGAACACGTGGCCTGCCGCACCCGACTGGACGACCATCATCGTCAGCGTATGACCGAGTGAGTCGTGCAGCTCGTGGGCCAGCATGGTGCGCTCCTCCAGGACATCGGTCCGCTGTTTGAGCACGGCTCGCTGCTCGCGCTCGGAGGGACCCAGCAGAGGCCGGGCCATGAGGCCGTGGAGGCGACCGAACCCGCTGATGATGTGAGCGGAGATGGCGGCAGCAAAGACTCCGGCAATCGGAAGCAGCCACACCGTCCAATCAGGGATGTCCTCCACCCAGCCCAGGTCGGATTCGACGAATACCCGTACATCGGAAGCCGGATTGTCGATAACCAACGAGCCGTTGTCGACGAGAAGGGAGACAGGCGCCGCCAGCAGGCCGAGGGTCATCGAGATGAGCACAACGGTCACAACGAAGCCGGCGATGCCGAGGGGGAATCGCAGCAGCAGCCAGGCGAGGCTTCGCCAGGTGTAGGAGTCCGCCAGGATGGCCCGGGCCTTCTTGGCGTAGCTGGTGCCGGGAACCAAGGTGCTGGGAGGTGGGTCGATCTTCTCACCGAGCAGGGCATCTGCCAGGCCGCGCTCCACCGCACCCAGACCCCGCCAGGTGAGGACGGCGACGAAGAGAATGACGACACCGATCCAGATGATGGCGAGGCCAACGCCGAGCGACAGCGAGGTGACCAGAAACACGAAGTAGAAGATCCCGATCGGGAGGCCGAGCAGCAGGTACAACGCACGGGTATAGGTGACACCCTGTGCGAGGGGGGCAAACAACCGCTTCACCGCATGATCCTCTCACGTCCGGCGCCTGCCTCCAATGCCCGGGGATCCCCGGAGGAGCGGCGGGCACGTCTGCTCACCTCGAGATCGGTAACGATGCGACCCAGGAATCCTGAGGCCAGCAGCCCGAACAGGATCAGGCTGATAATCGCTCCGGCCGGGGTCAAGACCCAGAGCAGGGATTCGAGCGGGGCGACGAGTGCTTCCATACCGACACTATCTCGAATCGACCATCATTCGTCTTCCCGCACGGGAGGGTTCTGGGTCTCCCCCACACGGGGGAGGGAACGCCCGGTTCGACGTTCAATCACGGCCTCAACCCGTAGACCCAAGACCCAAGACCCAAGACCCAAGACCCAAGACAGAGCGATTCACTCGCGGCGTCGCGGTTCAGGTTTCGTCAGGCTCGGGCTTCGTCGACTCTCCGGCCCTTTCTTGCCTGCGACCTGGGACCACCTGCGCAACTCGTGACCTCCCTCTCCGTCTGCATGGTCTTCAGCGTGTATTCAGGTCTGGTTTGAGAAGCTGAAGCTGGAAAGGCGACTATGGCCATCGTTCTCGTGCTCTCGGCCATCCCGGCCGTGATGGCCGCCGGATTCGACTCCCTCGGCTTGGCGCTCCTGGCCGCGGCCGGGCTGGTGTGGGCCGCCGCCCTCTACGTCTGCTCGGTAGCTCCGGTCGTGGCCTGGCGGCAAGCCAGCATCACCGAGAGCGTTGCCACCGGGCTATCAACCGCCGCTGCCGTGACGGCAATCGCGGGGTTGGTAATGATCGCGCTGTCCGCCCTCTAGATTGCCATCGGACTGATTGACCCCCTGGCCTACCGCCGATCGTGCATGGCCAAGGGTTGCTCTCCTTCCCCTGGAGGTGATCTATCGCGGTTTGTGTGCGACACCTTCGAGGATTCCCCCTCGTGTTCTTGCTCCTTCCCCTGAGGGGAAGGTGGCCGAGGAGGGTGATGGCCTCCCGTCGTGTCGCAAACCGCGATAGATCACCTGGAGGGGAAGGTGGACTCGGAGCGTCGCTCCGAGGACGGATGGGGGGAAGCATCCAGCCAACAACCCGAGCCGCCGGGGGCTTCAGTGCCTCCCCCACCCCTACTCCGCCTCCGGCGGAGCCACCCCGCTCTCAAGGGCGGGGAAACCAAGACTGTCAGTCCCCCGGCTTGTCCGGGGGGAAGTTACTGCTCGCCGGCGACGAGGGGTATGGGGCTCTGGCCCTACCACCTACACACTCCCCCGTCATCGGCGGGGGGACTGACATCGCATTGATCACTAGCGTTCGCTTCATGGACTATCACCACACTCAGATCGGCCCGGTCTGGTTCCGATTCGGGGTCCTGGTGTTTCTCGTTGCCTTGGTGGTCATATCGGCTGCGCTCGGACAGTGGACCGCCGCGGTCATCACCGCTATCGTCGCCATCATCGTCGTCACCACCGTCTTCGTCTTCAGTCGCTTCACGGTTGAGGTCGCCGACGATTGGCTCAAAGCCTCATTTGGCTGGGGCTGGCCGCATCGAACCGTGCGGTGGGACGAGGCCAGGACGGTCCGGATCACTCGCAACCGCTGGTGGTACGGGTGGGGCATCCGGTGGTTCCCCGGTGGGACCCTCTGGAACGTCTGGGGTCTCGATGCTCTCGAGTTCGATCTCGTAAAAGGCCGCAAGCTTCGCATCGGGACCGACGAGCCGGAGCAGCTGCTGGCCGCGCTCGGCAGCAAGGTGCCGAGCGGCTAGATCACCGGATCGGCACCAAGGTGAGGGCGGAGGATCAACCCTTGTTCTTGGGGCCTTTGTCCTTGTCCTTGTTCTTGCCGTTGCCGGGACGGCTGGCATCGGTCGTGGTCGCTTCCTCCGCGGAAGCTGCTCCTTCACCTTCCAACTCACCAATGTCGCTCTTCTTGCCCCAGTCGGACTGGGCCACGGCCGAGACAATCTCGCCATGGCACTCCTTGGGAGCGGTCTTGGCGACCGTCGACACCACCCGCCCGTGGTTGAGCTTCTTGCCGGTTGCCATCTCGTTCAGATCGAAGGTCTTGACTCCATCGCCGAAGTCAACGAACAGGATTCCGTCTTGGAAGGTCGCCTCGCATTCGCCACCCGCAACGATTTCGTTGGCGACCAGCGGATTGGTTCCGTATTTGTACAGCTCATCGGCGTTGCTGATCCCATCGCCGTCGAGATCCTCCTCGCCGTCAGTGACCTCGTTGTCATTTTCGTCGACATCGGTCGTGAACAGTGAGTCGGAGTCGTCATCGAGCGGATCGGTCCGCAGCACCTTCACCTCATCGCCGTCCAACACCTGATCGTCATCCGAGTCGGCATCCATCGGATCGGTGCCCAGATCCACCTCTTCCCCATCCAGGAGCCCATCGTTATCGGAGTCTTCGTCCAGGGGGTCCGTATTCCACACGTCGAGCTCATCGCCGTCGGACAAACCGTCGCCATCGGAGTCGGGGTTGTTCGGATCGGTGCCTTCGAGAACCTCACGTCCGTCGTCCAGACCGTCATCATCCGAGTCGGCATCGAGCGGATCCGTCAGGTACGTGTAGAGCTCATCGGCGTTCGTCAGGAGGTCGCCGTCCACGTCCTCCTCCCCGTCATTGGCTGGGTTGTCGCTCTCGTTTATGCCTTCCGTGAAGAGCGAATCGGAGTTGGGGTCGTCTGGATCGGTTTGCAGAAGAGCCTCATCGGCATCCAAGACTCCGTCTCCGTCGCTGTCGACATCCGCGCTGATCGAGTCCTCGGGGGCCAACGCCAGCCCATCGCCGACGACCGCCAGTGCCGCCGCTCCCATGGCAACCACCATCACGGCGACGGCTCCCATCATCAGCAAGTTCTGTGCGCGCCTCACAACGGCCTCCTCAGTGCTCGTCCCCGGTTTGGAGATCCTCGATGTGTGGATCGCTTCGGACGCGAATTACTTGAGCTCCCTACCCAGCCGAATCCAGATCACTGGAGCTTGCCTCACATTGGCCGGTCGACCGGGGCAGGGCTACGCGCCTTACCGACGATCGTGGCGTCACTCACTTCCGTGAGCCCCGCCATTCCATCTTCATGTAGACGTCTCCCTGCGCCAGCTCGGCCAGCATCTGCTCGATCCGTCGACGTCGGGTGTCATCTCGCTTGGCATGGGTAATCCAGCCGATGTAATCGTTGCGCTGATAGGGCGGACGGTCGTCATACGCCTCCATCAGCCCGGCAGCCTCGAGGGCACGCCTCACATCGGTCGGCATCGGGTAGCGCGGACGCCGGGTCATGTTGTCAAATCTACGGGATTGGGGACCCGATGAGGGGCTCAACCGAGGGCGGTGAGCACCTCATCGATGTCGGCGTGGTCGCCGGCGAAATCCTCGTAGTCCTCATACAACAACTCGTCGCCCGGACCGATCACGAGAGTGGCCCCCAGCTGGGTCGGACGCCGGCCGGTCTTGTGCTGACGGTGGCCGCCGGCCACCGATCGCAAGCCGGCCATATACGCGGTCGGCTTCAACAGGGACCTAACCCCGAGCGACCTGGTTCCAACAATGTCGGCCGCGGCGCCATCCTCGTCGAGCAGGACGGGGAACGGCACCTGTTCGTCCTCGATGAACGCCTTCGCATAGCGCTTGCCACCCGTCCCAATGGCCGTCACCCCCGCTCCCGCCTCGAGAATCTCCTCGTATCGATCGCCGACCTGACCGGCCCGCTGGCGGCAAGTCATTCAACCGAAATGGCGAAGGAAGAGGATGACCTCGGGGCGCTCGGACCAGAGGTCACCAAGGCGCTGCTCAACCCCATCGGGGTCGATGACCGCGTGATCGGCGAGCTTGGACACATCAAAAGGCATCGGCGGAGACTCTACGGCGCCAGCGCGCTCTCGTAGAAGGCGCCGACTGCGCCTCGAAAGGCGATCCGGCTCTCCTGCCAGGCGTAGAACATGTGGCCGCCGCCATAGTGAGTCACCGTCAGGCGGGCCGCCACATCGGGGTCGAGCCGCATGAGATTGCGGATTCGATCGGTCGTGAAGTATGGAGTCACCAGGTCGTAGCGCCCATGAGTAATGAACACCCTCAGGTGCGGGTTGAGGCTCATTCCGTACCGGAGGTCATCGGTCGATCCGACGTTGCTGTCGAGCGCGTGTTTCTCGATATCGATCTTCCAGGAGTTGAACACCTCATAGCTGAGCAGGTGATAGTCGCGTTCCGTGTCGACACCTATCTCCTGGCGCAGCTGCTGATTAATGCCCGAGGTGTAGACCGACTCGATGCCTGCCAGCGTGGGGTCGGGCCCGGCAAAAGCCTCCCGATCCGGAAACGGATCGTGGGCGGTGACCGTCGAGTCGTACAGCCCGAGCACCTTGCGGTCGGATCGAAGCAGCTCTCGCACGAAGACCGTCATCGTGATGCGGCCTTCGGCTCGTTTCACCAGGTCGATAGGGAGGCCGAGCAAATCGGCGAGGCGGGTCAGGATGGCATCCCGTTCCTCATCGGCCAGGCCGGCCCCTCTGGTCAGGTAGGCGACGTACTCGGTGGTGGCGAACTGCTCGGCCGCGGCATGCACCTCGGCGAGCGGAGTGCCCTCCTCAAAGGCTCGGGAACGCCCGTGGAAAACGGCAGCACCCGCCATGGTGGGGAGCTTGTCGATCCATGGCAAGGCGTCGTAGTCCGAAGCATTGAGCGGCGCGAACTCGAGCGCAGGCGAAATCAATACTGCCCCACTGAGGCCGATGCCATATCCCTCCGGCAGCAGCCTGGCCAGCTTGGCGGCCCGAAAGCCTCCGTAGCTCTCCCCGGCGATGAAGACGGGCGAGCCCCAGCGGCGGCGGGTGGACAGCCATCGGCTCATGAATTCACCGAGCGACTCGAGGTCTCGCTTGAGCCCGAAGAACGCCTTCGGGTCGTTCTTGTCGGGCTTCGAGTCCTTGTCGTCTCCGCCCTCCGGCTCGATGGCGCGGCTGAACCCGGTTCCGACTGGATCGACGAATACCAGGTCGGTGAAGGCCAGCCAAGACTCGGCGTTGTCGACCAGTTGAGCCGGCGGCGCCGGGAGGGTCCCGTCGGCTGGGAATTCGATCCGACGCGGACCGACGGCTCCCACGTGGAGATAAGCCGAGGCGGCCCCGGGTCCGCCGTTGAAGACAAACGTAACCGGACGCCCCTCTCCTCCATCGTCGGCCACGTAGGCCGTCGCGAACATCTCGGCTACCGGCTTCTCCTTCTCGCGCAGGACGATCCACTCCGAACGGACCGTGTAGGCGAGGGAGTCGGCCCAGATGGCCGAGTGCTCGGCCGCGGCGGGAACTTGATGTTCGGGCTGCTTGGCGTCAGAGGTGGGTTCGGTCATGCGGGAACGGTAGTGCCTGGACGGCTCAGCCGGCTTCCCTGGCTTGGCGGTGCATCAGGGGATGCCGGAACGGCGTCGGCCACAAGCGCATCGGCCCGTGGAAGTAGTCGTGTGGATCGAACTCGACCCAGTTGTCGGCATCCTGGGAGAGCCGATCGAGGACGGCCAGGATGATGAACGGATTCACCGCCATGCCGGTGTGAGAAGCCACGATCGGGATGTTCTCCCGGGGTGCCTGGCGGCTGCTCTGGTCGATGATCGCTTGCGGGATCGCAGCCAGGTCCATCGGAACCACCCGATCGACCGGGCTGTAAATGGATACCAGCGGCATCGGCGGGTGATTGGCCTCCCAATGAGGCATTGCTTGGTGCGGTTCCAGGTCGATCAACCGCACTCTGGCGACCCGGCGGCCGACCAGCCGCAGGAGCTTGTTCAACTCGTGAGCCCGGTCGGGCTCGATGGCCGGCGAACCGAAGGTGATCACTCGATCCACGCAGTCGGGGAGTCGTTCGGCCAGCTCGCGGGCATAGACCCCCCCGAGGCTCTGCCCCACGACGGCGACCGGATGCTCGTATTCCTCGGCCAGCTGGCGGATCTCACTGCCCAGCTCCTCTTCGACCTCCTCAACATGTTCGAAGATCGACATCCCCCTGGGTCCCAGGTTGACGCCCAGACCCCAACTCTGGGCGGGAAACCCGTGGGCGGTCAGCGTACGGTTCATCCGGTTGAGGCTCAGCTCGGGAGCGAGGAATCCGGGGAGGGTGAGCACCGGCATGGTTCCGTCGCCGCTCGGAAGCACATGATCGCGCAGGGGACGACCGAGCAGTCCGGCCAGCCGCTCGCCGCCGCCCCATAGCACATCGAGGTTGAGTCGAATCAGGTCGGTGGGCGTTGACTTGGACACCGACTAGCTCAGTTTTCCCGGCATATAGGAGGTTGTATCTCTCACAAGCAGCTCTCAGAGTAGGTGCAAGGTCCCGAAACTCGGTCGCAAGGCCTCTTCGAGCCCCTGGTGCCCGGGTTATGACGGGCGAGACCAGCCGGCCGCGTGAAGCTGGTGCTTGGGAGCGTCGAACTCGGTGTTCGCCAACAACGCGTCGATGTCACCCACCTCGAGGAATGGGCCGTAATTGCGGAACTCGGCCCCAACCGGCACCGTGAGCGTGCCGTCCGGGAAGATCATGGCGTAGAGCTTGTCGAGTGTCTGGTGGCTCAGCCAGTTGATCCGGTAGGAGTGGGGAGTCGCCTCCACTCGTTGCTGCAGGGAATCGAAGGCCGAGTCGTCGACGATCATCTCCGACCAGGCAACCTCGGAGCTCATCGATCTCGGAAACGCTTGAAAGACGTTGTAGAACAGCCGACCCGGTAGCCGCACCGCTCGCTCGTCGAGCAGGCGGGCGATATTGGGGACGTCCTCGACGTTGTGACGCGTGACCGGCGTGGCCACCTTGACATCGATGCCGGGGTAGCTCTCCAACAGATCGAGGGCGGCCATGACGGCCGCCAGGTGGCCCGGCTCCTTCGTGCGGCGGGAAATCTCCTCGGTCGAACCATCGAGTGGCAGTGAGATGAGGTCGATGTGTGCGCCATACGAATCGAGGAAGGACGCAGTCAGCCGGTCACCCGTCGTGGACACCGCCACCTCGAGCCCCTGCTGGGCCGCATGGCGGATGAGCGATCCGAGGTCGGCCCGGAGTAAGGGATCGCCTCCGGTGAAGACGATCCGCCGGCTGCCTCCGGCCCTGATCTTCGTGATGATCGCCCGGGCGGTGTCGGTATCGACCTCGGGGATGCCTTGCGGACCCCAGCAATAGGCACACTGCTGGCTGCACTCCGAAGTCACGTGGAAATCAAACGTCGCGACCCGGGACAAGTCGCCTCCTTACGCTCGCTACCAGTATCGCGAACTCGGGGCAGAGCGGTGGCTACGGTACCCGCGTAGATGCGAGAATCCCGCCAGCAACCAATCGCGGTATCACAGCCGATCGCGGCCGCGCCGGAGGACGTGTGGGCCGTAATCTCGGCACCGGGAAACCTCGAGGAGTGCCATCCGTTCTGCGCATCGAATTCCGTCGCCGAGTGGTCTGGGGTCGGCTCGCAGGACACGGTCGAGTACTACAACGGACGCCTGATCGAGCGCCGGTTCACCACCTGGCTCGAAGGGGCCGGCTACGACCTCGAGGTTTCCGACGCCAACGGCCGGGTCGCATCCGTCTCCTGGAGACTGGCGGCCCACCAGGGGACGACGACGTTGACAATCGGCTTGACACCTCGCTTCCAGGCTGCCTTTCCCCCCGTCATACGCTGGATAGCAGACCGCGGGGTGGTCCGGCCGATGTTGCGGCGCTACCTCCGGGCGGTCCTGCGTGGCATCGAGTGGCGGGTCACAACCGGCCAGCCCGTCCACCGCAACCAGTTCGGCACCCACCGGTGGTTCAGCCGGCGGGAAGGCAGCCGAGTGGGCTAGACGTCGGGCGAGGGCACGTGCCGCCCTTCCACGCAGTACCGGTAGAACCCAGCAATCGTCGAAAGCACCTTCACAAGCCCACTGGACCCAGATCTGGTCGAACAACCCCCAAGAACGGCTCAACGAATGAGATCCGACGCCGCACCAACGTCGTTGGCATTTTCCCCATCCGAGGATCCATCATCCGCCTCGTCGGAGCCCACCTCGCCGAACAACATGACGAGTGGGCCAGGCTCGCATCCGTCTCATCGAAGCAGACCAGCTCGAGGAGCTGACCCCAGCACTCGAAACAGCAACCCGGGTCGGTTGGCGGCTCGGCAGAGCCGAGCCGCTCCGACATCCGTGAATTCAGTCGGCCACGAAGCCGTCGTTCAACGTCTTCAGGAATGCCACGATGGCGGCCTCGGCCTCGGCGTCGAGTTGCAGGTCACCCAGCGGAACACCCTCGAGGATGTCGCGGTTGACGTTGCGATCCACCTCCGGAGGCGGCCAGTTCTCTGCGGGGACATCCCTCGTGTTGTAGAAGTGGACCACCTCTTCGAGGCTCTTGAGCGTGCCGTTGTGCATGTATGCCTTGGGGAATCCGTTGCCGGGACGCTGGTCGACGTTGCGGACCGTCGGCACCTTGTGCTTGCCGTCGTTCTCATAGGCCATGTCAGCCCACTCAGCACGGCTGCGCAGGAACGCGCCCAGTCCGAAATCGATGAAGTCCGCACCCAGCGGGTTGATCGGACTGCCGTCGTCCAGGAACACTTCATCCATCTCGTAGAACGGGTTCTCCAGGTTCTTGGGCACACCGATATTCTCGAACGTGAAGTCGGTAAACAAGGGTGGTAGTCCCTCCGGGCCCGGCACGTGGCTCACATGACAGACCGAGCAGTACTCACCGAACTCGATGAGCCCATCGAACTCTTGGTCGTTCAGGATCCCGGTTGGATCGAGAACAGCCTTATCGCCCTCGGCCAGCCCGCAATCGTCCGGATCGTTGCCGGCGTCCAGGCACGCCGCCCAGTAGGTGTCGTACTTGGAGCTGAACGGGCTCACCTCCGATGATGCTTCGTAGGCGGCGATTGACAGCCCGATGCGGTCGTATGTCGCCTCGACTCCGGTGTTGCTGCAATCGAGCGAGCCGGGGCCCCAGACCTCCTCGAACAGGTCGTCATACTTCGAGTCGGCTACCTCCTCACACACCGCCTGTATCGACGGCATGTTCTGTTCGACCGGGTTGAGGAACGGCCCCAGCGCCTGGTCGGCGGCGGGGTTGCCCAACCGTTCGCCGGTTGCCCGTCCGTCCCAGAAGTTGCCCCCGACGAACTCCGTACCATCGAAATGGAAGATCGGGCTGAACGTGGCGTAGGCGGTCGACGGTGGTTTGCGGTCACCGAAGCGTTGCGGCTCGGCGCCCCGGTATACCGCGCCGTGCAGGTTGATCCCAGCGATCCGTCCCGTCCAGCCGACCTCCGGTGTATGGCAGCTGGCGCACGACACCCATGGAGGATCCGATATCTTGTCGAAAAACAGCTCCTTCCCCAGCGCCTCCTCTGGTGTTAGCGATGAGCCATCCTGACCGGCGCTGGCCACTGCGCCCATCATGCCGGCACCAACGAGAACCATCAGCAACAAGAACATGAAGCGACGGCTGATTAGGCGGAGCTTTACTTCAGGGTCGCGCCGATTTGATCGTTCCACGATTCCCCCTCTCCTATACCGCGCAGTGTCCCCCACTCCACCGATCTAACGCCAGGGTCGTTCGTCACGAAACCGGCCCCATCGAGCTGGTCGACGTGGGACGCGTAATATGGGACTCCCGGCGCGCCCGAACACCTCTCACGGGTATGGCGTCAAACCGGGCAAAGGCCAGCAGTCGGCCGATCGTCGGCGCAGGTGGTGGACATAAAGGTGTGTTGGCCATGCACCGTAGTCCAGAACCCGAGGACACCGGGTCGGAAGACCCATGAGCTGGCCACCGTGCCGACATCCAGCGCCGATTGGTCGTCGCAGGGGTCGGCAGCGACCGGACAGACGTAGGCGTGCTCAGCTCCGGCAGTGCCGGGGGAAGTGGGCACAAGCAGGAACTCGACGGTGTATTGCTCCGGTGGGCCTGCAAACGCCTGCGGCACAAACACGAAGATCAGCAGTGCCACCAGCGCGACAGTTGTGAGCCTCTTCATCAGAAACCACCTCCTGGCAGGCAGCCGATCGGTGCGGGTTGTGGTCTGTTTCCCCCGGGAGACAGATGCGCGTCTGTCCGGAAGACGCGTGGATCGCGGCGCCGATTGTCGGTCGTAGTCGAGGCGTGGGGGTCAGAGGTCCATGTCGAGGATCGCCAGGCCCTCGTTCATTCCGCCAACGATTGTCAGGCGATCATTGTGGACGCCGATGAGAAGCCCATCTTGGAACAACTCCTGTGAAGCGGTACCCAGCAATGTCATCGATGAGGTCACCCCGCGGGATCACCCTCAAATGGACGACATTCCGGCTCGAATCGACCTTTGAGGACTCCCAGACGAGAGAGCAGGAACGCCTCGTTCGAGCCAACGCCAGCCCCGATCACTCCACCGGACTGCACCTGATCTCGGGCGGCCTGTGGGGTTTTGAATCCGCCGACTCGGAATGGCAAGTAGTCGGGCCCAGCCAGCGCGCCTAACCGGCGAGCTCCTCACGCGCGCTGACCGGCAGGCCTTCGGCCCACAGACGGCGCAGTGTCCCGGTACCGGTGGTGGTGAGCCAGTCGTCGGCGTCCTGGGCGGCCTGGGCGGCTGCCGGGTCGTCTTGGCCAACCAGCATGGCAAAGGTCGCCTGAATCTGCGTCAGGTAAGAGCCAAGCAGCTTGCGGGACTGCTCGTCGATGAGGGTGGCGAACAGGGAACTGGCCTCCGAGGTGGCGCCCTCCAGAGCTGCGCGCACGGCTCCGATATACCCGGTCAACGCCTCGCTCGGGATGGAGCAGTCCTCGAGCAATCCGGCGACGGATTCAAGCTTGGTTGGGTCGCGGGTCCAAGCGGCTGCCTGGGCGGCGATGTAGAGCCCGGCGTTGGAGATTCGAGTGTCGACCTGCAAGCCACAATCGAACGCCTCGTCCCAGCGTGCCAGGTCGGCACGCAGCCGGGCAACAGATCTGGTGTAGTAGGCCTCGACCTGAGGATCGGGGTCGCCACGGAAGAAGTCGAGGACCTCGATCAGGCCCTCCACGACCGCCGGCGAGGTGGGTCCTCGCATATGGTCGATCGCTCCCCGCATGAATTGCGCGGCGGCCAGATTCGAGGGATCGAGCTCTTCCGGTAGCTCGCTGAGCACAACCAACGCATCGTCATACCGCCCGTCGTCGACGTAGGCCTCGATGAGACCGAACGCGTTTCGGACCATCCATCCGAGATCGCCGACTCGAGTCGCCAATTTCCCGAGCCTTTCGGAAATCTCGAGAGCCTCGATCGGGCTCTCATAGAACAGCATGCTGGAGAGGTTGTTGAGCGCCCGGCCGGCCGACCGCGCGAAACCCCGCCGTTCGGCTTCCTCGGTTGCTCCCCGGAAAATGCTGAAGGCCTCAACGTACCGACCGGAGAACGCGAGGGCAGTGGCCTTGGTCACGAGGCTGTCCAGCACGATCTCCTCAAGACCGATATCAGCTGCGGCGGGAAGCAGGCGATCGACTGCCTTGATCGCTTCATCGCCCTGGTTGTTGAGCGAGAAGCTGCGGGCCGCCTCGGCCGCCACCCCGACGGTGACCGGATCGTCGACGGTCTCGAGCGCGTCGTACACCTCTTCGATCGCCGCCAGCGCCTCGGGCGATCGGAAGTAGCTGTTGAGCAGGTCGCTCTTGGCGGTTGCCGCTCGCCGGACACCATCGGTGTGCGCGGACCCCGTAAAATACTCGAGGGCCGCGTCGATGTAGCCGAGCCCGCGCTCGACCTCGCCGTGCTTGTTGGCTGAGTCGGCGGCCTTCAGCCAAAGCTTGGCCCGGGCAGCGGGGTCGGTGGTCAACTCGACGGCGTCATCGAGCAAGTTCATGGCCTGGATGTGCGAGTGGAGCTCGACGGCCCGCTCGGCGGCGTCGGTCAGGCTGCCGATGGCACTATCGATCAGCGCGGCCCGTTCGGCACCCTCAGGAGTGGCCTGGTACGCGCCCATGAAGTGTCCGGCGATGACTCCGGCCAACTCGGGATCGCCCAGCGTCTCGAAATACTCGGCTACGGTCACGTGTTTGGCGCGCCGCTCCTGGCGGGGAATCCGGTGATAGGCGACCTCACGGATGAGCGACTGGACAAACCCGTACTGACCGCGTTCGGGAGAACGCGGGTCGTCCTCCAGGTCGAGCAGCTCGAGCTTGATGAAATGGCTCAGTCGCTTCTCGAGCTCCTCGGCCGGCTCGCCGCGCAAACGGGCCAGCCCGTCGAGCGTGAAGGTCTGCCCGAGGATGGCTCCATCCTGCAGCAAACTCTGCTCGGTGGGATCAAGTCGATCGAGCCGGGCCCCGATCACGGCCTGAAGTGAGTCCGGCAACGCCATAACGGCGGGATCACCTTCGTATCGGAAACGGCCGTCTTCTTCGACGAGTTCGCCGATTGCGGTCAGCATTCGAACCATCTCAACGGCATAGAGGGGGAATCCAGCGGCTCGCTCCGAGATCTTCGCCACCACGTCGGCGGCTAGCCCCGGCAAATACTCTGTGATCATCTGCTGCATCTCGGGCTCAGACATCGCTGCCAACCGAACCGCCACCGAGCTCCGGTGCCGCGACCCCCAGTTGGGATGACGGTCGAGGATGTCGGGCCGTGCCAGCGTTATCACCAGCATCGGGGATTTTGTCGACCGCTCAACCAGCTCGGCAATGAATTCGACCATGCCGACGTCGGCCCAATGAAGATCCTCGAATACCAAGATCGCCGGGTTGCGGGTGGCGATGAGCTGGAAGAAGGAGCGAAAGGCCGAGAAGAGCTCGGATTGCGACCCGGCCGGCATGTCGGCCAGGCCAAGCAGACCGGCCAGGCGTGGCTCGATCCGCTCCCGGTCCTCCTCGGTTGGCACGAAGTCGGCGACTACGGTACGCAGACGGGTTCTTGCTCGGCGCGGTTCTTCACCTTCCACGATACCGGCTCGCTGCCTGACCATCTCACCGAGGGCCCAGAAGGTCACGCCGTCACCGTAGGAGGGGGAACGTCCCTGATGCCAGTAGATGTCCTCGGCGTAGCCATCGATGTGGTTCTTGAACTCGTTGGCCAGCCGGGTCTTGCCGATGCCGCCTTCGCCGATGATGGCGACGTGCTGTGACCGCTGCTCTGTCTGCACCACCGCCAAGGTGTCCTTCAGCAACCTCAGCTCTCGTTCCCGTCCAACGAAGGGCGGCGGCCGGACATCGCCCTCGGATTTGCCCCGCACCATGCTCCCGACCCGCACGGCCTTCCAGGCCGCCACAGCTTCTGACTTTCCTTTGACCGAGTGTTCTCCCATCGGCTGGTAATCAATGGCCCGGTTGGTTACCGATTCGGTAGCGCTGCCCACGAACACGGTGCCCGGTTCGGCGATCGATTGGAGTCGAGAGGCGACGTTGACCAGGTCACCGACCACCAGACCCTTCTCGTTGCCGCCCGGACCCACCGAGGTGGAGCCTGAGTTGACGCCGGCACGCAGCGCCAGCTCAGCGATGCCGAGCTCGTCACCAAGGGCGGCAACCATGTCGACCAGCTCGAGGGCGGCCCGCACCGCTCGTTGAGCGTCGTCCTCACGGACGCCGGTGGCCCCCCACACCCCCATGACGGCATCACCAATGAACTTGTCGACGGCTCCCCCGAACCGCTCGATGATCTCCCGGGCCCGCTCGAAGTAGACGGTCAGCATGTCGCGAATATCTTCCGAATCCCGTTTCTCGGAGAATGCGGTGTAACTCACGATGTCAGCGAAGAGCACCGATACGAACCGCTTTCCTTCCACCACCGGCTGATCTGCCGAGGTGTGCTGGGATACGTCTGCAACCGCACCGGGAGCGGCAGCCGGGGCCACCGTCAACCCGCTGCCACAGTTGCCGCAGAACCTGTCTCCGGGATCGTTGCCGGTTCCGCAGGCTGTGCAGACGGGGGCAAGCGCAGTTCCGCACTCCTTGCAGAACTTGCGATCGGGCTGGTTCTCGGTACCGCAATTACTGCAGTTCATCGATCGAGCCTCTTCTCATGAGCAACACTACCGAACGGTCTCACCGATCGGAGAAGGCAGCTACTGACGGGCTAGGAAGCTTCCCCGCCCCTGTCGGGTGCGGTCGATTCCGGCTCCGACGACCACCTCGCCGGCCGAAATCACCACCTCGCCGGCCGAAATCACCGTGGTGGGACGACCGGTGAGCTCGATCCCCTCATAGGGCGTGTACCCAACGTTGTCGTGCAGCTCGGTCCAGCCGACCACGAAGCTCGAGTCATCCCAGAGGACGAGGTCGGCGTCGGCACCGATATCGAGCGATCCTTTGCGGGGAAAGAGCCCACAGGCTTTGGCGGGATTGGCAGCCACCAGGCGAACGAAGTCGGTCATGTCGAGCGGACCATCCGTCACCGCCGCCGTGTGGAGCAGCGACAATCGCAACTCGATGCCCGGCAGGCCGTTGGCCGCCTCGGCAAAGGTGGTTCCTGCACCCTTCGGGAGCTTCTGAGCCATCGTGTACGGGGAGTGATCGGAGGCCACCAGATCGATGTCGCCGGTGGCGAGACGTTCGAGGAGCCCGGATCGGTCGGCCGGGCCGCGCAGCGGCGGGCTGCACAGAAACGGCGCCGCTTGCTCCATTGGCCGGTCGAGGGTCGCCTCATCCAGCAGCAGGTAGTGGGGACAGGTCTCGGCGATGACGTCAACCCCCCGGGCCCGGGCCGCCGCCGCCAGCTCGATCGCCTCCGGGGTCGACACGTGGGCCAGGTAGACCGTCGCTCCAACCGTCTCGGCCAGAGCGATCGCCTCCGCCACCCCCGACCATTCGGCGGCCCGACTGTGCGACACCGCATGGGACGCCGCCCCCAGCTCGCCGGCTTCCACCTGCCGGTCCCGGCCCCAGGCAACCAGGCTGTCGGCCTCGGCATGCACCATCACCGGGAGCCCGTGATCGCGCGCAGCCATCATCACCTCGAGCGCGGCCGCACCCGTCAGCTTGAGCCGATCGTAGGTCAGGTAGATCTTGACGGCGCCGATGCCTGCCCCGGCCACCTGGGCCAGCTCGCCGGCCGCCGGGCCGTCGAAGTCGGTGACGATGACGTGCATCCCGTAGTCAATGGTCATCTGTTCGCGAGCGCGGCCGAGCGCATCATCAACCACCGCCCGGATCGACATGCCCCGATGCTGGGCGGCGAACGGCACCACCGTGGTGGTGCCCCCGTGTACCGCCGAGCGAGATCCGGTCCAGAAGTCGTCGGCGGTGACGTCGCCTTTGGACGAGACCTGCCCGAGATGAACATGGCTGTCCACTCCTCCCGGGATTACAAAACGGCCGGCGGCGTCGACTTCGTGGACCGCCGCGCCGAGTTCAAGGCCGATTTCGGCGATGCGCCCGTCCCGGATGCCGAGATCGGCGTCGGTGACGCCCCCGGCGTCGACCAGCCTGCCGCCACGGATCACCAGGTCGAAGCTCACGCCGATCGAATCCCGGTGATGGGGATCCCGGTGACTGTTTCCAATCGGGAGAGGAGGCCGTCGAGCTCCCGATGGTCGACTTCGCCGAGTGGTTGGGCCGGGTATCGGGCGACGGCTGTGCGAATCGCGCCGCGCCGGCGCAGGATCTCCTTGCGAACCCCGATCCCGGTCCGTAGCTCGTGGCGGTTAACCGGCAGATAGTGATCGAACAGGTCTTCGGCCTCGTCGGTCCGCCCACTTTGAAACAGATCGATCACCCGCACCAGCACATCGGGAAATGCAAAACCGGTCATGGCGCCGTCCGAGCCGCGTCCGAGTTCCTGGACCAGGTGGATGCCGTTGTTGCCGGTGAAGATGGTCACCTTGCGCATCCCAGCCGCTTCGGCGGCCCGGATGGCCGACAGCTTGCCGAGACCGGGCTCGTCCTCCAGTTTCAGCATCACAACGGTCGGGCACTCCTCCAGGGTCATGCGCCAGACGTCGAGCGAGAGGTGGACGTTGTTCGCCTTCGGGAAGTCCTGCACGCAGATAGGGATGTCGGGACCCAGCGCCTCGGCCGCGGCGCGAAAGTAGCCGG
>CAMYMH010000068.1 GCA_947259275.1 uncultured Acidimicrobiaceae bacterium
ACGGGAAGGCTCTCCCCGGTGACCATCGACTCATCGACATCGGACTCTCCCGCGACGACGAGGCCGTCAACGGGAATGCGCGATCCCGGCCGGACCAACAAGAGGTCATCCACGGCCACGTCGGCGGTCGGGATTTCAACCTCCTCGCCGTCACGCAGGACCACTGCGGTGGGTGGGGCCAGGTCCATGAGAGTGCGGATCGCCTCGTTGGCACCGCCCCGGGCTCGCATCTCGAACCAGTGTCCCAGGAGCACAAACACCGTGAGCATGACTGCGGCCTCGTAGAAGACCTCACCACCTCCCGTCAGGGTGACCCCAACCGAGTAGGTCCACCCGGCGGCGATCGCCACGGCAACCAGCACCATCATGTCGAGCGTGCGCCGGCGCACCGCAGCTACCGCCCCTTCGAAGAAGATCCACGAAGACCACAGCACGACCGGCAGACTGAGTATGAGAGCGAACACGTCATCCCGCATACCGAACGGAGCGGCTGCCTCGAAGTTCAGGAGATCCCGTCCCAGTTTCGAATGGCTCCCATGGCCCATCACCGCGTGCGGGGATCTCCGCTCTCCGGGCTCCCGTTCCGGATGGGGCATCACGCAGACGTGGTCTGGGAGGGATTCTCCTGCGCAGTGGTAGCCGCATTCCACGACCTTTTCTCGCAAGAACTCACTGGACGTCGCGGTGGGATCGAAGACCGCGGTGGCGGTCTGTGCGACCGGGTTGGCGTCCACCGATAGGACCCCGACTTGGGCGCCGAGAAATGACTCGACCTTGTGCTTCTCGGAGGCAAACTGCATGCCGCCCACCTCGAGAACAACCGATTCTCGTTGCGAAGCCGTGTTGATCGACGTCGCCATATGTAACACCTCATTAATGGAAGTCGCCGTGTGCCTATACGAGGCCTATCCGGGCGCCTTCTCGTCATTTCGGTGTCCCGTTATACACCTTCCAGTCAAATGGAATGTCAAGCACTTCTGACAGATTTCTATCCCGTCGCCGATCGGAGGCCTGTCACGGGTGTCCCATTGGGTGCCTTGGCCGTCAACGAGACCGACCTGACCTTTAACAAAGCTTTACACAAGCGAGGTCCAGAGCTTGATCTCCCCGTGGTCCACTTACCAGGCCATACCGACCAACCGACTTGAAAGGAATCTCATGATGTGGGGATTTGGTGGATACGGAGTTCTCTGGATGCTCCTGTTCTGGGGCTCGATAGCACTGCTCATTGCCTGGGCGGTACAACGCTCAAGCAACGGACCAGAAGTCAGCCCCTACCGACGCGCCGAGCAGATCCTTGCTGAGCGATATGTGCAGGGGGAAATCGAACTTGCCGAGTACGACGCTCGTAGCGCTGAGCTGGCCAGATCCCGGTGAGATCGCCGCTAGCAGATTCCAGTAGTCAATCACCGAAAGGAAGAACGAAGATGTTGAAAAGAAGCATCACAACACTTGCCGCCATCGCTCTGGTAGCGGCCATCCCAGGAATCGCCTTCGCTTGGGCGGGGTCCGGCCCGGGTTCCTTCGAAGGAGATCGATCGAGCACATCTTTGGAGTTCGATTCCACGATGGGTTCCGAGGACTGGGACTCGATGATGGGCCCCAACGGTCACATGGATTCCGAGGACTGGGACTCAATGATGGGCCCCAACGGTCACATGGATTCCGAGGACTGGGACTCAATGATGGGCCCCAACGGGAGCACCGCTTGACAGACGTCAATCCGGTGTACCGGTACGAGGAGAGGGCCCGGCGTTCATGCCGGGCCCTCTAGCATCGCGTCGTGGATGGTCGCCGCATTCTCATCGTGGACGATGAACTCGAGCTTCGGAGCATGGTTCGTCGCTATCTGGAGAACGAGGGGTTCGAGATTGCTGAGGCGTCCAACGGAGCCGACGGACTAGACCGCATCCGGACCACACCGCCGGATCTCGTGATCCTGGACATTGGACTACCAGACGTTGACGGAATCGAGCTGCTGAGACAGATCCGGAGCGCATCGGAGATTCCTGTGATCATGCTCACGGCCCGAGCCGAAGAGCTCGATCGCGTGGTGGGACTCAGCGTCGGTGCCGACGACTACGTCACCAAGCCTTTTAGCCCGCGTGAACTGGTTGCGCGGATCAAGGCGGTTTTGCGCCGGGGCCGATCCCTAGCCGGGCGATCGGTGTCGGAGCTTCTCGAGTTCGACGGACTCTCAATTGACACGGCTGCCCGGACGGTTGAGAGGGACGGTCGGAATGTCGGATTGAGCGCTCTCGAGTTCGATCTTCTTGCGGCGCTCTCCGCGACCCCTGGACGAGTATTCACCCGAGCACAGCTCCTGGAGCGCGTCTGGGGGTTTGACTACTTCGGCGTCGAGCGGGTGGTTGACGTCCACATCGGCAACATTCGCAAGGTGCTCGGCGATGACCCTGCTGATCCCAGCTTCATCGGCACCGTACGCGGCGTCGGCTACAAGTTTGTGGGACGTGCGCGGTGACCAAACGTTTTCGGAGCCTACGGACCCGGTTGCTGGCATCACATATCGCCGTGGTCCTCGTCGGCCTCGTCACGATGCTTGTGATGGGAAACCGCCTTGCTCCAACATTTGTCGACGAGCACATCCAGACGATGGAGTCCATGATGGGGGGCTCCATGGGCCACGACGTTGTGGCTGATCTCGAGTCGGGCGTTCTCGGCGGGTTCGACCGCGCGCTCCTCGTGGCGGGAGCGGCGAGCACGGCAACCGCCCTGCTGGTTGCAGCCTTTGCGTCTGGTCGCCTGTTGCGACCATTGGAGGCCGTCGGGCGTGCGACCCGGAGGCTCGCTGGTGGGTCGTACGAGGAGCGTGTTTCCATCCCGGCCGAAAGTGAACTCGCCGCGTTGGCCGAGGACGTCAATGAGCTCGCCGCCGCCCTCCAAGACACAGAGGAGAGGCGGCTTCAACTGATATCCGAGCTCGCCCACGAACTCCGGACCCCACTGGCCACCATCAAGGGCTACATGGAGGGCCTCACCGATGGCGTCTTCGAGCCGACCGAAGAGATCTTCGCTGCGGCCGGCCGGGAGGCCACCCGGCTAGAGCGCCTGGCGACCGACCTGAGCACACTGTCTCGTTTCGAGGGGGGCGATCTCGATCTTCAGCTCGCGCCGGTAGACCTCGGAGCGATCGCTCGTGAGGTCGCTGTTCACTTGGAGCCTCAATTCCGTGACCAGGCTGTCGAACTAATCGTCGTCGACCAACCTCGGATCCCGGTTGTCGTGGACGCCGATCGGATCGCCCAGGTATTCACGAATGTCATTGGGAACGCTCTGAGCTACACACCATCGGGCGGTCGAGTCGAAATCAGCGGTGGATCCGACAAGGTCAAGGCGTGGGTAACGGTCTCCGACACCGGAAAGGGCATCGATCCATCGCAGCTCGAGGCGGTTTTTGACCGGTTCTTTCGAGGTGAACGGTCTACCCCGGGTGGAACCGGCATTGGTCTGACGATTGCCCGCCGGATCGCACGTCTCCACGGCGGGGACGTCACGGCCCATTCCGAGGGCCCCGGCACAGGCTCGTCCTTCGAGATCAGTCTCCCGGTTGCCTCGGTTCCGCTCCACGACAAGAGGTCTGGTGTGGAAACCTCGCCGGGACCGGGCCCCGGCTCGTCGGATGAGCGGCGTTAACCTCATTGAGCTGAACCGGAACGGGCAATCCGGTCGTCGATTCAGGACTCGCCGCGCTGGACCGCCCGGATGTATGCGACCAGGGCCTCAATCTCTTCTTCGCTCAATACATCGGCCCACGCCGGCATATCGTTGCGGCCGAGCGAGATGGCCTCGACAAGGTGCTCGTCCGGTTCGGACAGAGAGTGGGCGGAAGGCCCAAGCCCAGGACCGTTGTTGGTACCGCCGAGGTCGATCCCATGGCAGCGAGCGCACTCTGCAATGAAGGCATCGGCGGCGACGAAAACCGGCTGCTCATCATCATGAGCATCGGCCGGCTCCTCATCATCATGAGCATCAGCCGGCTCCTCATCATCATGAGCATCAGCCGGCTCCTCATCATCATGAGCATCAGCCGGCTCGCCATCATCATGAGCATCGGCGACGCCATCGAGCCGCCAGTCGGGCCGATCGGGGGCGTCCTCCTCGAGAGAGCGCAGATATACGGAAATCGCCTTGATCTGCTCAGAGGTCATCGGACCACCGAAATCCAACGAGTAGGCCGCCATCCCGGAGCCGGGAACACCAACACTGATCAAGCCGACCACCTGTTCATCGGTAGTCTTGGTGAGAAACTGCTGGCTATTCAAGGCCGGAGCATCCACCCCATCGCCGTTGATGCCGTGGCAAGCTGCGCAGCTTGAGACAAATATCTTACGGCCCTGGGCTGTCAGGTTGGCCGTGAGCTGCTCTCTGGCGTCGGCTCGCCGTCCGGGCTCGAGATAGCGATACAGGGGAAATGCGAGCGCGAGCAGGAACAACAGCCCCGCTCCCCACTTCAGCCAACGGTCGGTCGATTCCTCGAGTTCTGGGTCGTCGGCGCGCATGGGCTTCAGGATTCCGTCTCATCGAGACAGGATGGACCCCTCACCGGTTCGTTGATCGTTTCGCTACCGGGAGCAGCCCCCAGTGATACCGAACCGGTGTCCAGCACGACGATGCCGTCAGAGATCTCGTAGGCGTAGCGGTCCATCCCTCTCGGTGAGGGTCCGGCTCGGTACTCACCCACGCGATTGAAGACTGAGCCATGACAAGGGCATTCGAACTGGCCGGAACTCTCACAGAAGGGAACCTTGCAGCCGAGATGCGGACACCTCCAGGAGAGCGCGACTACCTCGTCGCCAACCTTGGTGAGGTAACCCCTGGCAGCGGCGACTTCGAGCACACCCTCCGTCGGAACCAACTGCGGTGCCACCCCCCGCACCTTGGTACCTGCATCACCGAGGAGCGGCCGCAGCAACTCCCAACTGGTCCATACACCGGCGACACCGACGGCTGCAAAACCCCACCTCCAAGCCGTCACAAGAAATTCCCGCCGAGAGGTCCGCGTCACCATTCACCGTCTCATTTCTGCAGGCTCGATCCGACTCCGATCCCTTTTCCGATGATTGGATCGAGCATCGGTTTCATCATGTCAGGAGGACAATCTACTACATAATGTCGGAGATCAGACAGACGTGAGCCACGAATTCATCATGGTGATCCGCAACCGGCCAGAGGGCCTGGATGGGGACCAGGCGCCGGTGAGGTTGCGCTCCCCGATCTCAGCGCCGGAGGGCAAGGACCGCATCCTCTAGGCCGCCCTGCAGCGGCTTCTCCGCTGGGCACACGATGGAGGGCAGCGAGTTGCGGGACCCTCCCGTCGGGGAAGAAGCGAGACCAACTACTACAGACCGTCGCAGTCAATGAGCGGGCTTCGAGTAGTATCCCGGCGTGGCAAAGAAACCGCGTCCATCCCGCCCAGCCGATGCCGCGAAGATCGCCGCCAAGAAAGCACGGCGCGCAGAGCGACAGCAGCGAGAGGCCGAAGAACGAGCCCGGGAGGCACGGAAGGCCAAGCTCCGCCGACTCGGCTATCCCGGGATCGGTCTGATCGTCTTCGCGCTCGTGGTTCTCTTCGTCTACAACGCGGTGAAACCGGGCCCAGAAATCGAGGGAGT
This sequence comes from uncultured Acidimicrobiaceae bacterium, assembly GCA_947259275.1. Lineage (GTDB taxonomy): Bacteria > Actinomycetota > Acidimicrobiia > Spongiisociales > SHLN01 > SHLN01. Next base: position 5,634 of record CAMYMH010000068.1, read on the forward strand.
GGAGCGCATGCCCGACCGGGGATCCCGGCATGTCGCCCCCGGAGAACCAGTCAACTACGACACGGCGACACCGACTAGCGGGACGCATGCTTCCACATCGGCCCGCTGCGGCGTGATCACCGCCGGCCTTCCGCTGGAATTCGCCGTCCACGACCTCGAGCACGGTGTCGTCGTGGTCTGGTACCGACCGGACCTGGAGGAGGCCTTGCTGCCCGATCTCCGGGCTCTGATCGACCAATGGGACTCGCACGTCCTCGTCGCTCCCAATCCGGGGATCACCGAACCGATTGTGGCGACCGCTTGGAACCGGTTACAGCGGTTCGACACCGTCGGCGAGGGGCTCACCGAATTCATTAATGTCTACCGCAACCGAGGCCCCGAGTCGGTACCGTGCGATATCGAGGACCTCTAGGATGACCCACCCGGCGGAACCGGGGCGGCGCTTTGCTCGGCGGGGTTCGCAGTCGCCAAGGATCCCGCGGGCGATGACACCAAATCGGACCTACCCGGTGGGCGTTTCGGAAGCACACGGACGTGACTGCCCCCGGGCACTTCCCCCCAAGTTAGAGCCGACGGCATCCTTCACTCCGCAGGGCCCTCGATTCCCATAAGGGGAGTGTGATCGAGATTCTGGCCACCATCAGCTACGAACCAATCCCGGTATTCGAGGTCGGCCCGCTGTCGCTGTCGCTTCATGGTCTCTTCGCGGCTCTTGGCTTCGCGGCCGGCGCCGTCCTCCTGATCCTGGCAGTTCGAAGACGCCGCTTCGACGAAGCGGCGGTGCAGTCGGTCCTGACGTGGGCGTTGGTAGCCGCCCTCCTTGGAGCGCGGCTCTTCACAGTGCCCGCTCACTTCACCGACCCCGGCTACGGGCTTGGGGACGTCGTCGGCCTCGCCGGCGATTTTTCCATTCTCGGTGGGTACGCGGGCGGAGTGATCGGCGGCGTATTGAGGATGCGCATGCTCGACATGAATGTTCCCGTCCATCTGGACATGGCCGCCGCAGGCATGGCAATGGGTGCAGTCGTGGGCCGTATCGGGGATCTCGCGCTCGTCGAGCACCTTGGGAGCCCGACGAGTTTCCTCCTCGGCTACACCGTCAAGCCCGGCTACGATCTTGCTCCTCAGCATGACGGACTCGAATGCACAGTCGAATCTGCCGTCGACGGCATCTGCGGAACATTCCACCCCACTGCCCTCTACGACATGCTCGGTGCCATCCTGCTCTTGGGTGCTCTGATTTGGCTGGGGAGAGCGTGGGCTCGCCGACGCTACGGACAGTTGTTCGGGGTGTGGGCGCTGTGGTACGGGCTTCAGCGGTTTCTCGTCGATTTCACGAGGCTCGACGCAGCCGAGGAAACCGGCACCTCAGTGATCGCCGACTCGGTGATCGGTCCGATCACGGGGAGCCAGTGGGGCGCGCTCATCACCGCCGGGTTGGGTGCCGGCCTCATCTGGTGGGCTAGAGCGAGGATGCCGACCGTGTCTCCCGATACCGACGTGACGCTTGGAGCCACACCAATCGCAGGCGATCCGACGGGCTGACAAGTGCCAGCTGTCATCCAACGAGCCGCAGGTGGCAGGGCCGGTCTTCAGAGGGCAGTCGCCATGCTCGCTGCCATTGCGATTCTCGTAGCCGGCTGTGCCACAGAACCCGCTGATACGACCGTCAGCTCGGCGGTCGTGCTTGCGCCGGAGGACCTCCCGCAGCTCGATCCAATCCGTGTGGAGCAGGGGGCCGCAATGTATGGGGCATTCTGCGCTACCTGCCATGGCATCGACCTGGCGGGATCTCCAGATTGGAAGGTACCGAACCCGGACGGGAGCCTCAAACCTCCACCGCAGGACTCCACGGGGCACACTTGGCACCACTCTGATCAGGTATTGATCGACCTCATCGCCAACGGCAGTGACTTCGCTCAGAGCAGGATGCCGACGTTCGGAGACGTCTTGAGCGAATCGGACATACTCACGATCCTCGAGTACCTGAAGTCCAGCTGGGGAGAGCAGGAGCGAGCTCTTCAGTGGAAGGTGAGTTCCCAGTAGCGGCGAGTTCCAGCGACAAACAGGAGGGCAAAGAGTCGCCTCACACCACGCTCTCCGGCTTGCGGCAACCCGGCTACTCGCAGGCAGCCACCAGGGCCGGATAGGGATTGGCGGTCCGATCTCTGGGCGTCGTGTGGACCTCGAAGTGGAGGTGGGGACTTGTTCCCGCCGCGTTTCCAGTGCTACCGATTGTGCCTATGGTCTCGCCAGCCGACACGTCGCCAGATGCTCCGAAACTGTCCATGTGCGACCCGAAGTAGACGACCCCGTCGTCGCCCCACAGGGTGAACTGCAGTCCCCCCGACGGGCCCTCTTCTTGATGCAAGTGCCCGGCCACCGGCGCGACGATCGCCGCGCCGTGGTTCGCGAATACGTCGACACCTTCGTGAGTCCTACCATCAGGCTTCACCCATCCCCAATCATTCGCAAACTGCGCCCCGGGAACAGGGCACAGCCAGCCGGACGAGATCCTGATACTCTCGCCGGCTTCAAGACTCTCGCCCGCATGGATGTGATTCAGGTTCATCAGGTCCTCCACGGCGGTTCCGTGCGCCCTCGCGATCGACGCGACAGATTCACCTGCGGCAATGACATGGGTCTGACCGGTCGAAGGTTCGAACGGAACCCGCAGCGGAGTCAATTGGAGCCTGATCCCTGCAGTGAGACGCCCGTTGACGATTCCGTTGGCGCGAGCCAGCATGTCCGGGTCGACACCGTGGGCGGCGGCCACGCTAGACAGCGTCTCCCCGGCCTCGACGATGTGGGTGGATTCGCGAGACGACCGAGTCGCGTCCTCCTCCGAGCCGGTTACGAGTACCTGGTGGCGACCACCAGCACGACGGCGACAACTACCACCGTCATCACCACAACCACCATGGCTCAGCCCACGGTGGCCGACGTGTACGCGACGAACTGTGCCGCCTGTCATGGTGCTGAGCTCGAAGGTGGAGTTGGCCCCGAGCTTGGACCGGGTGGACATGCCCTCGGCCATCCCGATGCTGAGTTGGTTGCCATCATCACGAACGGGAAGAACACCATGCCAGCGTTCGCCGACAAGCTGACCGAACAGCAAATCGTGGACCTCGTGGCCTTCATCAAGGAAGCCGACGACAGCAGCTGATTTCGCCTCAGATCATCCAATCAGGAGCTCCACGCTCTCGTCCCACCGGCACACATCGATGCCTCGGCGCCCGGGCACACGTCGCATCATTTCCACGCCTGAGGACGCTTACGGCCACTCAAAGTGATGGATTCTAGGCGGAGCTGCAGGTGGGGCGTCTGCAGTCTGAAGCCAAACTGAAGCCCAACGACCTGACACTGGCCGATACCGCCTGTCACTCGTTACGACTCGTATCAGAACGTTTAGATCTCAAATACCGCTAATAATTGGCCGTCAACATCGTTAGCACTGCAGTCGTCGGGCTCATAACCCGAAGGTCGCGGGTTCAAATCCCGCCCCCGCTACGA
>CAMYMH010000069.1 GCA_947259275.1 uncultured Acidimicrobiaceae bacterium
GGCGGACTCGTCAGGCGACTCCAACGCCCGAGTATCAGACGACGGCGCCTCCCAGGTATGACGCTCCGCCTGAACCACCGACACCGTCATCCAATCCGACACCAACAAATCACTCGAAGAATCCCAAGCCCCCAACCAATAACCATCAGCCCCGTAAGTACCAACCCACTCACCCTGCACCTCCGGGTTGTAGAGGAGAGGCAGATCCAGTGTGTCGGTTACCTCGCCCGACGCGCCGCCGGCGTCGCCATCGTCGGTGGCCGTCAGGGTCACGGCGTAGACACCGGGCCCGGCAAAGGTGTGCGTTGCATCCTGGTCGGAACTCGAGTTGCCGTCTCCAAAGTCCCAATCCCACGAAATGATGGAGCCGTCGGGGTCCCAGCTCGTGTCCGTGAAATCACACGTGAGGTTGTCGCAGATCCTCTTGAACGAAGCCAGCGGGGGCACGTTTCCACCCGGTCCGAGGGCCAGCGTTTGCTGAACGGCTCGCAAAGCGTTCACAAGCGGCTCACCAACTGAGTCTTGGTCACCCGGCCAGGTCTGGGCGCCACAATCCACCGCGCCGCTAACCGCGCCCGAGGGACACTCCCCGGTGAGCTGGAGCACCGTCCTGGCCGCGGCTGCCTGCAGGGCCGGCTCCGCAGACAACATCGCCGCCACGACACCACTCACGTGGGGCGCCGCCATACTGGTACCGCTCTTCTCCCCGTAACCGCCGGGAACGGTGGACAGGATGGGATCCCCGGGTGCGATCACATCGACGCTCGGACCGTAGTTGCTGAAGAAAGCGAACTCGTCGTCGCAGAAGATGAAGAAGAGCAGACAGCCGCCGTGCCCGCCGGGTAGCCCGTCGAGTTCGGTGAGCGCCGAAACGCTGATCACTTCGTCGAACACCGCAGGAATGAAGCTTTCGGCGGAGCCGGAGTTGTTCCCAGCTGCAGCAACGACGATCACACCAGCGTCAACGAGATCGCAAACGGCCTCGTGCAACACGTCGGATGTGTCTCCGTCATCACATGTAGAGTCAGATCCGCTTTCACCGAAACTCATGTTGGCCACAGTCGGGACACCGTCAGCGGCGAGCCCAGCAACGTGGTTGAGTCCGCACAGCACTTGTGCCGTGGTGGCGTTCCCGGACGCGTCGAAACTCTTGACGGCGACCAGGGTGACGTCGGGAGCGGCCCCAACGACTCCATTCCCATTCAGTTCAGCGCCGATGATCCCGGCAACGTGGGTGCCGTGGCTGTTGTCGTCATCGGCGGACAACGCCGGGTTGACGCAGTTCGTGCTGGCTACGTGGTCGATATTGTTGACCAGGTCCTGGTGGTCGAGATCTATGCCGGAGTCGATAACGGCGACCCGAACTCCGGAGCCCCTGTAGGTTCCTCCGGCAAATCCGTGCAGGTCGTCACCGTCGATGCGGCGCACGCCGGTCTGGGTCTCCTGGAGCTGGAAGAGCTGGTCGGCAACAACGGACTCGATCAGAGGGTTGCGGCGGAGCGCTTCAGCAGCCTGTTCCGAGCCGACGAAGGAGAACCCACCGAGCACGTGGTCAAAAACCATGCCCATGCGACCGCCGGCGGCGCGGGCGAGGTCGCGGCCCCGGTGACCGGGGGGGACTCCATCGGCCAATGTCACGATCCAGTCGGATTCCCCGCTCCCTGCTGAAGGTGCTGCTTCTTCTGCTGGAGGGGTTCCGGGCGCGTTGGGAGGTTGTGAAGCTGCTCCGGCCGGCACGACCATGCCCACCAACAGGAACACCGCTACGAAAGTTGTCGCCGTTTTCCGCAAAGCTCCTCCTCGCTCAGTCGCGCTAACTACTTAGAGTAGTGGCAACTCGCCACAAGGTTACGGATCGTGTCGGGTCTTGGTCAATGGGCCAAGCGGCCCATGCTTCAATGGTTTCGAGCCGGGCTTAGGCCGCTCCATGTGTCTCGATGGGAGAAGGTCGGCCACAAAACGAGGCTCGCTACCGGCTGGGCCGGCGAAGCCCTCGACTCAGGAGCAGCTCGTAGATCGTCTGGGCGTTGGGCCGGGGACCGACCTCCGTCGTGTCGATGTGTACGACCTCTTCTGGAGGCGGCTCAAACAGCCTGGTGCGCTGCCTGTGTCGCCGGTACCCCTCTGGGTCGGAACCCTTGAGGAGGGCGACCCGATCTGGGTTGTCAATGCGACGGACCTGCTCCTCGACGTCGCAGTCGAGCATGACTGACAGAAACAACGAGCCACGTCGCTGAGCAAGCGACCGGATGCGGTCGTAATGACGAGCGCCTTCCCCATCGAGCTTGAGCACGTCCGTAAAGACGTAGCTGTTCGACTTCGGTGCCAAGTCCTCGATGGTCCCGAGGACCGCCTCGCGAATCGGCTTTACCCGTTCCCATATCTCCATCGGGATCGGAAACTTCCCATCCCACTTGAACAGCGTGAGAAGAGGGATATTGATGAGCTGGTTGTCGACTAGCACGCCGTCGAGAAGCTCTACCAGGTACAACCCGACGGTCCGCTTCCCAACTCCGGGGTATCCGAGCAACAATACGACGCAAGTCTCGGAGCCATCATCCACGAGCCCACGCTAGGCGCGACCATTGCCCTTGTCCTGACGGCTATCAGTCGATCTGGTCGCAGCCACCGGCAGCTTCGACCCTCAGGTGGGAAACCGAGCTTCGCGAGCAACCTGCCAAGAGCGGCTGGGAGGATGGGTTGGTTGGCCCGCCAACCTATCCCTCCATCATCTCGAGCTCAAAGGAATAGACCTGCTCATAGTCTCGTCCCATCGCGACCCGGACCTCGCCGGAGTTGGCGCTGTAAACCACCGACCACTGGGTGTCCGGTTGGGCGACCCGTTCCAGCAAACTCAGAGCGCCCGCGACGTCGAGGACACCTTGGTTGGCTTCGAGTTCGGCTGACATTGCGTCATAGCGTGGACTCTGACCCTTGGGGGAGTCAACCGCCGCAGTGATGAAGTTGGTGGCCTGGTGCCAGTTGGTCACGCTTCGAATCACGTGGATTTCCTCCTGGTAGTACTCGACCAGGGCTGCGTCTCCACCCGCATCGGCAATCAGGTAGTGGAGGGGAGGTCCACCTTCGAAGTCGATGTTGTAGCTGAACAGCAGCTCGAGGGCTTCCTCGACGGTTGCTGCCTTGTCGAGCACCACCCGGATCGCTCCCAGGGAACCGATGGTGTCTTTGTTCGGATCGACGGGTACGTGTCCGGGGGGGACGGCCGCCATCCCGATGACCAGACCGGCTTCATTCAGGCCGTCAAAGGGGATATAGGGGGCATCGAGTAGACCCATCAAGTCGGAGAGTGGTTTGGTGGTCAGGTTCTCGGCTTGGTCGCCGTCGAAACCCAGATAGGTGATATCGACCATGGCCGCCGAGGCGTATCCGTCGGCGGGATCGGTAAACAACAGGAGGGCAGGACTGAACCTCCAGTCGAAGTTGCGTCCGAAGACCCGAGCGTCGAGATCGGCGAAAGTGACAAACAGCGAACAACCCCAGGTTTCCTGGTTGCCGTCGAGGGCATCGATCAATACTCGAGATTCGATCGGAGCACTCGCCTCATACTCTTCATAGTCATAGGCCGCATAGTGATGCATCGTGTAGAGGGGGTAATCGTCGACCTGCTCGAGGCTGAGCAAGCCGGCGGCCTCGGCATCCGAAAGGCCCGGATGGGTGTAATCCTCATCAGGTGGCGGCGGGGAAATAGAGCCCTCATCTGATAGAGGGAGAGCGGGTGCCTGATCGGATAGCGGGGCAGCGGGGGCCTCATCTGACGCACAGGCAGCCAGACCGAACAGCAAGACGAGAGCGACAACGGCCCAGGCTCGAATCTTCACAACCGCCTCCCTCGCGACACGCCTCGAGAGCCATCACAGCCAACGGAGAATGAGTCGGGTAGCGTGCCAACGTCCCGTTCTTCCACCGTGGCTGCGGTGCACGAACATCGCGCTCGATACGCAAGCTTTCCTGCATCATCACGACCACCGCCAACGTTTTCTAGAGGCCGAAGGCATATCCCGGCCCGTAGCGCTCAGCACTCGGGGCAAAGCGAGTGCTATTTCGGTCGACAACGGCGACATCCTTCTCCCGGACTAGCGCGGCAGCAAACCTCGAAGGTCTGTCAACAGACTTACTACGTACGTTAGAATGGATCGAGAGGTGGTTGCCGATGGCGACACAAACTGATGCGCCCGCACAGCCCAGAATTCCGCTGACCAGAGATCGGGTGCTCCGGGCCGCCGTTGACCTCGCCGACTCGGGTGGCATCGACGCGGTCAGCATGCGCAAGGTCGGCCAGCAGCTCGGTGTCGAGGCGATGTCCCTGTATAACCACGTCGCCAACAAGGAAGAGATCCTCGACGGCATGATCGAGATCGTGATGGGCGAGATCGAAGCGGCCAGCGGCGGGTTTGATGTCCCGGAAGACGGAGCCGGGTGGAAGGCCGCCATGCGGGCGCGGATCCTCACCGCCCGGGAAGCCATGCTGCGTCACCCGTGGGCGCCGAGTGTGCTCGAGACCCGCACCGCCATGAGCCCGCTCATGCTGCGCTACGCCGACTCGCTGTTGGGAATCCTGCGCGAGGGAGGGTTCTCGTACGACCTCGGCCATCATGCCATGCACGCGCTCGGCAGCCGGATGTTGGGGTTCACCCAGGAGTTGTTCGAGCCGGAGAACAAGGAACAGGCCGACGAGGAAGCCGAGGCCATGCTGGCCAAGATGGCAGTTCAGCTCCCGTACATCACCGGGATGGTGATGGAGGTCGCCCACGACGATCCCGACTCGACTCTCGGCTGGTGTGACGACCAGAGCGAGTTCGAGTTCGGGCTCGACCTCATCCTCGAAGGCCTCGAGAGGATTCGGGACACCGCCTAGCGCGCCCCTGGACCGACCGCCCGATTGACGACCCTTTGATCATTGACCATGAGCCATCTGCTCGCTACTACTGCGCCGCTGGCTCGGAACGAGCCAACGGAATCAAGGCTGGGTCATCAGTCCGGGCGGGAGTTCCACTTGGGGACGTCCCAATACCGGGCGAACAGGCCGCTGGTGGACCAGATCCCGATGGCGATCACCGAGCCCCGCCCGAAACCGTAGGTCTCCGTGAACAGCCCGCGCAACAGGACGACGAGACCTGCTGCCCCCAATGCACCGACCATGAGTTCCTTTTTGCTCTTGGTCATGACATACCTCCACAGCTTCGTGGCGGCCCGCAGGGGAGGTCGAGATCTCCACATTTCGGCTTTCCTCTGAGGACCCGGCTGTGACCGCGCTCGCGCAGCGAGTGGTCGAGGCTCACCCCTCCAGGTACTGGCGCATGTCGGCGGGAATCGGCTGGGGCCGATGCTCGTCGGCATCCACCACCACGTAGGTCACGGTTGCCGTGAACACGGGGGTTCCATCGACGGTCCCGACGAAATCGGCGTCGAAGGACGTGTCACCCCATCGCCCAATGGAAGCGTCAACGTCGAGATGCTCGGCCAGACGAGCCGGGCCATCCCAGGTCAGGGTGGCCTTCTTCAACATCACTTCCCACCCGAGCCGTTTCTCGAACTCGGGATCCAACGCTCGCAGCCAGGTGTCGAGCGTGTCGTCGATGAAGGTGAGGTAGTGGGAGTTGTAGACCACACCCTGCATATCGCAGTCGACGTAGCGGATCCGGTGAGTGAGGCGATAGCTCATGGGCACCTCCCAGCCTGGTCAATGTCGAGACGTTGAGCGAATCGCCCGCGGTTCTCAAGGACTAGGTGTGGTCTAGATCTCTACTCGCAAGCGGGCGATTCGTCTGCGGTCCATCATTAGGACTGTCATTGCGACACCGTCGATGTCGATGCGGTCGCCTTCATCGGGAATCCGTCCGGCCTCATCCATGAAGAGTCCCGCCACGGTTGAGTAGTCGCCGCGGGGAAGCTCGCGACCGACCTCGGTCTCCAGCTCGTCGACGTCGGTGCTCCCATCCACCACCCACCGGTCCGGCCCGGCCGGGACGATCGCAGGCACGGTCGGGTCGTACTCGTCCTGCAGCGAGCCCACCAACTCGGAGATCACGTCCTTGGTCGTCGCGATTCCTTCGACGCCCCCGTGCTCATCGACCACGACGCCGAACCCGAACCGGCTCCGGCGCATCTCCTGGAGCACCGCCAGCACTGGTCGGGACTCGGGGATGTAGGTCGGCGGCCGCAACAGGCGGGCGATCTCGGCGGGCGGGACACCCGGCGGAAGCCGCAGGAGGTCCTTGACCGCGAGAATGCCGAGAATCTCGTCGTCGGTATCGGCCACCACCGGGAACCGGCTATGGCCGGTGGCGGTTACTGCCGTCTGCACGGTTTGCTGCGTGAGCGGGGCCGTTAGCGACACCATATCGACCCGGGGCGTCATCACTTCCCGAATCGCCCGGTCGGCGAGGGAGAAGACGGCGTCGATGATCTCGCGCTCGGCGGCTTCTATCTCACCCGATCGTTCGCTGAGGGCGGCCAGAGCGCGGATGTCGTCCTCGGTTACCGCCGTCGGCCCGCCGTCGAGCTTGACGCGAAACAGTTGGAACAGGCCGCGGTTGATGAACGTGAAGGCGGTGCTCATGGGCTGGAGCAACCCGGACAGGCGGGAGATGGGACTGGCTACCAGCAGCGAGAAGCCCTCGGGGTGGCGGTGGGCGAGGGTCTTGGGGCCGATCTCGCCGAAGATGAGGATGATCCCGGTCAGGAGAAACGTGACGATCCACGGGCCCCATGACTCGCCGGCCAGGTCGATGAACAGGGCGGTTGCCACCGAGGCGGCGAGGATGTTGACGAAGTTGTTGGCGATCAACAGGGTGCTGAGGGTGCGGTCGGGTTCCTCCAGCAGTGCCTCGAGCTTGCGGCCCCGGCGGTCCCTGGCTGCCAGCTGGTGCACCCGCTCGCGTTGGATGCCGATAATGGCGGTCTCTGAGCCCGAGAAGAAACCGGAAGCAACGATGCAAACGGCCAGGATGCCGAGGTAGATCAGGTTGATGCCGCTCACGTGCCGGCTGCCGGCTCCTCGGTGAGGACCCCGGCGAGGGCGTCCCGGAGCTCAGCCGCGTCGAAGGGCTTCTCGAGCCAGGCGTCGACGGCAGCCCGCCTGGCGAGGAACGCGTCGGAGCTCCGATCCAGCAGCAAGATGACGGGCAGCTCGGGGAATCCATTCGCCTGGGAGGCTTCCTTCAGCGCCCGCGCCATCGCCATCCCACCCATCGAGGCAACTTGCAGGTCGATGACGGCGGCATCTGGCTCGAAGGCGGCGACAACGTCCGTCAGGCTGCGGGGGTCATCGTGGTCCAGCAGCTCGTAGCCGGGAAGACCGAGGGCGGCGTGGACGTCGCTTGTGACCCACGGCGTGTCGGCGACAATCAGGATCTTCGGCATAACGGGAGAGTAGTCGGCCGGGCTTCGCCTGGCTTCGAGGCCGGGTGGTGACCGCCGGTCCTCCGGTGATCCATCGCGCCTTTGTGCCCGACGGCTCTCGACGAAGGAGCTCGGTCCTTCTTCCTTCCCCTTGAGGTGATCTGTCGCGGTTTGTGTGCGACACCTTCGAGGATTCCCCTTCGTGTTCTTGCTCCTTCCCCTGAGGGGAAGGTGGCCGAGGAGCGCCGCGACGAGGACGGATGGGGGGAGACACTCATGCCCTGCTAGTCCAGTGATCTGCAGGGTTCTTGGCTTCCCCCACCCCGTCTCCGCCTATCGGCGGAGCCACCCCGCCCTCAGGGCGGGGAAGAAAAGCGACCGACCTTCAACCGGTGACGGCCTCGTTGGGTCGCACCCATCGCGAAATGCGACACCTGCAGGGAAGGTGGACGGGAACCCTTCGGGTTCCTAGGGAGTTGGGCAAC
>CAMYMH010000070.1 GCA_947259275.1 uncultured Acidimicrobiaceae bacterium
TGTTTCGGCGCGCCCTCACCGACACTCACACCCACAAAAACGCGAAAACTCTCCTCAAAAACCGCTTGACAAGCTCCACCCATTCAGGGATGCCGCTCTCGGACACTCATCGAGTTGATCGTTATTGCGCGAGATCTGGGTGATCTGCATGGCGAGGCAGTTGCGTGGGTAACCCTGACCTCCGATCGCGCAATCAATCGGCAGATCGAACGGCCTTGAAAGGCCCCCCAGTGTGTGCTCCTAAATGAGGCGGCCACCTTCGAGTCAGGTGAGAGCGGCCGAGAATATGGGTTGCAGTGACGTGTCGAACCGGGCTTCGAACGACGGGAGACCGGGTAGCTCGGCAAGGGAACCGGTAGTGGCATGAGTTCGGTGACCGGAACCCGATACGGCCGAAGCCGATGCGAGGATGGGACTCCTTCCTCTATCAATCCTGGATTGCACCTGAGACGCTCGCCCAAATAGGACCGCGAATGGATGGGGCGTGGGGAAGGCGCACTCGCTCTGTCGGCTAATGCCCGGCGGCGCCCATAGGCGACAGGAGGCCACTCATGCCCGCAGGAAGACACCGCTCACATCGCTCGCGAGGAGCACCACTCACGATCTTGACGATACTTGCACTCATGTTGAGTGCATTGGGGACGTCTGCAGCAGCCCAGCCATCCGATCCCCATTTCATCGTCGAGGCCTACAACGACTTCGTGCACGTATACGGCTGGACCGGCCCGTCGACAATCAGCATTTCAATCGACGACCCGAGCACCGGTGCAGGCGTTGACTACACGAAGACGGAAACCGGTCCGGCAGATACAGGATTCAACATCAATTTCTGGGACGAGTACGACGTGCAAACGGGTCACGTTGTCACAGTCACCGATGGGACGACCACGCTCACCCACACCGTGAGGGACGTAGCTATCACCGAACTCGACCCAGAGGCCGACCGAGTGGCGGGAACTGCTGACCCGGAAAGCACCATCGACCTCAATATCGGTGGCCCTGAACCGATTCCGGTGCCGCTCACCACCACCGTGACGGCCGATACATTGGGGAACTGGGAAGCAGAACTTTCTCCATACGACCTGCTCGATGGAGCCTGGACCAGCGCCAACCGGATCGACGCCAACGGCAATGCCACGAGCTTCACTCTGAACCCGACAGTCACCGTTTTCGTAATCGAGGACAACTTCCACACGTGGGGATGGCTTCCCGGCATCGAGATCACACTCATCATCGATGACCCAGCCACGGGACCTGATCCCGACTTCACGTCAACAGCGACCTCGCCGACACAGGGGAAAGGGTTCTTCTTCGAGGCTGGTGATGCGTTCGACGTGCAACGAGGTCACGTAGTCACGGTCACGGATGGTACGTCGACCGTGATACACGTCGCGCGGGACCTCTACGTTGTTAGCGCGAATGTCGCTACCGGGGAGGTGGTGGGTACTGCAGACCCGGGGGCAGCCCTACAAGTGGAGGCGCAAACGGAATCCGGACCCGTCTACCAGGAGGTCGTTGCCGACAGTTCTGGTAACTGGGTAGCCGGCCCGTTCAATCTCCTGCCGGGCGCTTGGGGCCACGTGCAGCAATTCGATGTCTTCGGTAACTCCACGAACGTCTTGTGGTTCCCGACGCTCGAGTTCGGCGGCCATCGCTACGAGGTGTTCGAGGACTTCGTGTCATGGCACGATGCCGTGGCCTTCTGTGAGGACATCGACGCTCACCTCGTTACGATCGGATCCGCGGAGGAGAATGAGTTCGTATTCGGATTGAATTCGTTCACCTGGCTAGGTGCGACGGATGAGTTGGTGGAGGGCAACTGGCGCTGGGTGACCGACGAGCCGTTCTCTTACACAAACTGGGCCCCTGGCGAGCCAAACAACACCGACGGCTTCCCGCCTCATGGCCCAGAGCATTACCTCACCTACGCATTCCCTCAAGATGGGCGGTGGAACGACGTTCCGGTTCATTCCACTCTTCCGTTCATCTGCGAATCAGAGGAGCTGCAAGCCGATCTTGACATCAAGCCCGGCAGTGACACCAACCCGGTGAATCTGAAGAGCACAGGGCTCATCCCGGTGGCCATTCTCACGACCGAAGACTTCGACGCCACCACTGTCGCCCCGATATCGGCGGCGTTTGGTCCGGCCGGTGCAAACGAAGCTCATGGACGCGGTCACTTCAGCGACGTCGACGGAGACGGAGACGTCGACTTCATGCTCCACTTCCGCACCCAGGAGACCGGCATCCAACCCGGCGATACCGAGGCGTGCCTAACCGCGCAAACCTTCGAAGGTCAGGCGATTGTGGGCTGTGACGTCATCACTACCGGCTAAGGATGTAGACGGAACCGGCGTTGGCAATACGCAATGTGACACCCCGGACGACAACGCTCCGGGGTGTCCTCCGTCTGGAGCGAAGAGCGCGGCCCACCCAGGACACGAGCAGCGCATAATCACGGTGATTGGGGCCCGACCTGTCCACACCACGGCGTCCGGAAACCGGCATTCTCGAGCACCGTCGTGGGAGGCTATTTGCGGTCGGTTTGGGGTCGGCGGCTACGCCGGCGTCGTTTCGTGGAAGCTGGCGACGTCGAGGCCGGACGCCAGTGCCCGGTCCAGGTAAGCGGTGGCGGCGGCGGAAGCCCAGGAACGGCCGGGGTGGTAGGCGTGCAGGCCGGCCGGGACGGCGGGAGCTGCCAGAGCGATGGCGGCCAAGTACTGGGCGTGGTCGGCGGCACCGACGATGGTTCGCTGCACCCCATCGTCGAGTGCCCCGGACACCTGGGCCATTGCACCCGCCCAATCACCTTCGACGGGTGCTTCGAAGGCTTTCACCGGGATGTTGTGACCAGTCCAGCCCTGCGGATCAACCTCCCTGGCCCACAGGGATCCAACCGGATCCGGGAAGGGGATCGGTTCGCCCCGGCGCCGCACCCGGCCGCGCACGGTCCACGCCAGCCGCACCTCGAGCGGCTCGTCCATGAGGGCGGCTTCCTGGAGGGCGAGGCTGGCGGCGATGCCGGTCTCGAGGTTGGCTCCCACCACCAGGCTGATTCCGGCAGCGGCGAAGGCCTGGGCGGGCTCTCCTCCCCAACTGGTAGCGGTCACCAGCGCCGCTCCGGCATCGAGACAGGCGACCGCAAGCTCATCGGGCTCAGGGCGGTCGGTGACCACCACTGCCACGCCGTCGAGGCTCTCCACCACCTGCGTCCGAGGAGGAGTTTCGGTCACCCCCCAGGCGGCGGCTTCCGTCACGGCTGGCTCGGCCTGGAGGATGCGCAAGGCTCGGCGGCCGACCTCACCGACCGGGTGGACGACCACCTTCATTTCGAACGCGGTTTCCAATCACCGTGATGGGCGGGGGGCTTGACCGGCCGGTTTCGGGCCAGCACGGCGGCCACCACCGCGGCCACCGCAGCCAGGACGACCGACAGTCGCTTCGTGTCCATCTGCGGAGTGTAGAACCCGGCGAGTAAGCTGCCTGTCACACGAACCGCTGGGGTCTCCCCGAGCGCAAGAGCGAAGTCCGGTTGGAATCCGGCGCTGTCCCGCAACTGTGAAGCCCTTTCGAGGGATGAGCCAGGTCGCCTGCCCCAGCCGGAGTGGACAACTCTCGATGGAAGGGTGACCGCATCAAACCGGCTCACCGTCTTTGACCGAAAGGCGGATTCGCATGCGCAAGGGCGCAATTCTCTGGTTGATATTGAGCCTGGTGCTCATGGCCTGTCGGGCCTCGACGGCCGACACGACGCTTCCCGTCATCGAACCGTCCGGTCCGGCATCCACGTCCACGTCGACTTCCTCCACATCACCGTCGACGACTCAGCCCGTGGACCCCCGGCTCGCCGAAGTCGAACAGGAGATCGCGGCTATGGAGCGGGAGCTAGCGCTGCTCGAGGCTGAACAAGGTCGACTAGAGCAATTGCTCAGCATCGGAGGCAGCTACCCCATCCAGGTAGAGGACGATCGGGGCGAGGTCACCATCGAAGCCATGCCCGAGCGAGTTGTGTCCCTTTCCGCCACCCATACGGAGATGCTGTTCGCGGTGGGGGCGGGGTCTCAAGTGGTCGCCACCGATTTGACCTCCAACTTCCCGGTCGCCGCCACCGAGACCGAGAAGGTCGACTCGTTCAACTTCAGCATCGAAGAGATCGCTGCCCTCGAACCCGATCTGGTCATCCTTGCCTTCGACTTCCAGGGTGAGACCGAGGCACTCGCGACGCTCGGCATCCCCTTTCTCCTCCTGGGTCCACCCGACTCGCTCGATGCGGCCCTGTTTCAGGTCGTCCTCGTCGGAGCCGCCACCGGTCATTACGGCGCGGCCGTGACGATCTTCGAGGAAATGGCCACCATGGCCAAGCTGATCTTGAAATCCGCCGCGCCGCTGCATGGGGTCACCATCTACCACGAGGTCGACGAGACCCTTTACAGCGCCACGTCGGCCTCATTCATCGGCGACATCTACTCTCGTCTCGGACTGGTCAACATCGCCGATACGGCAGAGGCAGGAGGCCAGTTCCCTCAACTCTCCGCCGAGTTCATCGTCGACCAGGATCCTGAGTTCATCTTCCTGGCCGATGCCAACTTCGGCGTGACCCCCGAGACGGTGGCGGCCCGGCCCGGCTGGGACACAATCCGGGCGGTGGCCGACGGCAACGTCATTCCTCTCGACGGCGACATGGCCGGACGCTGGGGGCCCCGCACCGTCGACCTCATGCAGTCCATCCTCGACGCGGTCCTGGCAGCGGTGCCGTGAGCGCCGCCACCCTCCCGCTCGGCCCTCCCCGGCCCCGGCTAGGACCGGTGGTGGTTTCGGTTGGGGTGCTCATGGTGGCCGCGTTCGGCTCGCTGGTGCTTGGCCCGGCGGGGGTTGACCCGTGGCGTGCCATCGTCGAGGTGCTCGACCACATCCCGTTGGTCTCGCTCGACTCGGGTTTGTCGAGCCAGGAAGCCGCGATTGTGTGGCAGATTCGGGTGCCGCGATTGGTGCTGGCGGGACTGGTGGGCGCCACGCTGGCCGGCTCCGGGGCGGCTTATCAGGGAGTCTTCCGTAATCCGTTGGCCGATCCCTACCTGCTCGGCGTGGCCGCCGGCGCCGGATTGGGAGCAACCATCGCCATCGTGTCGGGTCTCCCGACCTCGACCATTCCGCCCCTCGCCTTCACCGGCGCCGTGGTGGCGGTGGTGGCGGCGTTTGGATTGGCCAGCCTCGGCGGATCCCGCCGCAGCGGGGCCACGCTCATTCTCTCCGGAGTGGCGGTGGCGGCGTTCTTCACCGCCATGCAGACGTACTTGCAGCAACAGCACGCCGACACCATCCGACAGGTCTTCTCGTGGATCCTGGGACGGCTGGGCACCACCGGATGGGGTGATGTCAGAACCCTCGTGCCCTATGCCGTCGTGAGCTGGCTGGTGCTGTTTGCCTATCGCCGTCACCTCGATGTGATGGCGGTGGGGGAGGAGGAGGCCTCCACGCTCGGTATCGATCCCGTCCGGGTCCGGCTCATGGTGGTGGCCGGTGCCACCCTCGGGGCGGCGGCGGCGGTGGCGGTGAGCGGCCTCATCGCCTTCGTCGGCATCATCGTTCCCCACATCGTGCGACTCGCTACCGGACCCTCGCATCGCGTCCTGCTGCCGGTGTCACTGACGGGCGGGGCCGCCTTCCTCATGACCGCCGACCTGGTTGCCCGCACCGTCCAGTCGGGAGGAGAGTTGCCGATCGGCGTGGTGACCGCGTTTGTGGGCGCGCCCTTCTTCGCCTTCATCCTGGCGACCCGGCGGGAGGTTTCGGCATGACCGGAGTGTCCTGCCGCGGGGTCACGGCTCGGTACAACGGGGCTACAGTGCTGTCCGGCGTCGACCTGGCGGTGCGGCCGGGCGAGTGGCTCGTGGTGGTTGGTCCGAACGGCGCCGGCAAGACCACGCTGCTGCGGGCTCTCGCCGGTGTCATCCCCGCCGGCGGCGACATCGTGCTGGGGGATCAAAAACTCAACCAAATGCGGCGGCGAGAGGTAGCGGCCCGGGTGGCAGTTGTGCCACAAACCCCGGTGGTTCCCGACGGAGTCACGGTGTTCGACTATGTGATGCTTGGGAGGACTCCGTATATCCCGTACTGGGGAATGGAGGGCCCGGCGGACCGCCAGCGAGTCACGACCGTGCTCGAGCGTCTCGATCTGCTGTCGTTCGCTGGTCGGACGGTTTCGTCGCTGTCCGGCGGCGAACGCCAGCGGGCAGTTCTTGCTCGCGCCCTGGCGCAGGATGCCTCGATTCTGTTACTTGACGAGCCGACCACCGCGCTAGATCTCGGTCATCAGCAACAGGTGCTCGAACTGGTCGACGGCCTGCGCCGTGAGGCCGGATTGGTGGTGATCAGTACCTTGCACGACCTGACGTTCGCCGCCCAGTTCGGGGACCGGGTGCTGCTCTTGGTGGCGGGTGAGGTGATTGCTGAGGGCCGGCCGGGCCAGGTGTTGCGCGCAGAGGTGGTATCAGAGCACTTCGGGGCGACGGTCGAGGTGATCGAAAGACCAGACGGCCCCGTCGTGCTTCCCGTCCGGACCCGCGGTTAGCGCCTGGGACCGCGCTTCTTGTTGCTCTCGGCCTTGTCGAACTGCACCTTGGAGCGAAAGCGATCGACCGCTTCCTGGGCGTCCCGGGAGGTCGCGCGGGCGTTTTCGAGGATCTTTTCGGCGTCGGCTTTGGTGACGGCGGCCTCGGCGCGCGCTTCACGGAGCATTCGCTCGGAATCCCGGCGGGCGTTGTCGAGCATGGCCTCCCGTTCGGCAATCGTCTTGAGTTTGCGGTCGGCTTCGGCGAGTTTCTCGGCGCTTCGAGCCTCGAGTTGTTCAGCAGCCGAGCGGGCCTCAGCGATGATCGCCTCGGCTTCCTGTTTGGCCGGTGCCAGGCTCTTGCGAATCTCGGCTGCCTCGGCCTCGGCGGCCTCCCTTTCGGCTTGACCCTGGTTCCGGATGGCTGAGGCAAGCTCCTCTGCGTCCCGCCGGGTCTCTGCGGCCTCCTCCTTGGCCCGCGCCTGGATCTCGGCCGCCTCTCGAGCTGCGTTCTCGCGGTCCGCGTTGCCTTGAGCCTGGATTTCGTCGGCTTTTTCGGTGGCCTCGGCGGTGATCCGGGCCGCTTCTTCGCGGGCCGCGGCCAAGGTCTGCTCGGCTTCGGCGGCCGCCGTATCGCGTGTCGTCTGGGCGGCTTGAGCTGCCGCCTCTTTGAGCGCGTCGCTCTCGGCCCGGGCTTCGTCGCGAGCCTTCACCGCCTCGGCGGTGATGGGGGCGGCTTCTTGGCGGGCCGCGGCCAAGGTCTGCTCGGCTTCGGCGGCCGCCGTGTCGCGTGTCGTCTGGGCGGCTTGAGCTGCCGCTTCCTTGAGCGCGTCGCTCTCGGCCNNNTCGCGTGTCGTCTGGGCGGCTTGAGCTGCCGCTTCCTTGAGCGCGTCGCTCTCGGCCTGAGCCTTGTCGCGAGCCTTCACTGCCTCCGCCTTCAGCGAGTCGATCTCGGCTTGAGCATTCTTTCGCATCGGTGCGATCTTCTTCTCAGCCGCCGCGGTCGCCTTGGCAAGTGCCGCGGCAGCCTGGCTGCGGTCCTTCTCGGCGGCGGCGCGGTCTTTGGCCGCGTCACCGCGCAGCCGCTCGACTTCGGTGGCCGCCGCATCGCGAATGGATTGCGCTTCCCGTTGCGCCTTCTCGTGAGCGTCGGCAAGTACCTGCTCCGCCTTCTGGTGAAGGGTTTCGGTCTCGGTTCGGAGTCTGGCGATGTTGGCATCCGCTTCGGCCCGGGCGTGCGCCTTGGTCTTCTCTGCCTCCTGAAGCTCCGCTTTGGCTTCGGCCCGGATGCGGCCGGCCTCGGAGCGGGCGTCATGGAGTATCTTCTCGACCGTCCCGCTTGCGTCGGCTTGGGCAGATTCGACCAGCTGTAGCGCTTCGGCTCGTGCCTCCTCGGCCTCCGTCTTGATCCGGTTGGCCTCGGTCCGCAGTGTCTGCCCCTCTCGCTTAGCGTCGGCGAGCAGACTGGCCGCTTCGTTCTTGGTTTCCTCCGCCTCTCGATTGATTCGGATGGCTTTACGCTTGGCGTCGTCGGCGGCTTCGGCGAGAGCTTGCGCGCCCTCGGCCAACTCATGCCGCTTGGCCTCCAGGTCTTCCTCGATCGAAGCCGCGTACGCATCGGCCTGGTCTCGTTTGGCTTGCGCCTCTTGTTCTCCGGCGGCCCGGATGCCGTCCGCCTTGCTCTCGGCCTGCTCGAGAAGGTCGGCCACGGCCTTGCGAGACTCTTCGATTTCGGCCTGAGCGGCCTGGCGGATTTGCGCGCCCTGGTCGCGGGCGGCCTGGACGATTTCGTCCGGCTCGTGCTCGAAGGAGATCTTGTCATCGGCCCGCGCCTGCACTTTGGCAGCCTCTGCCTTGGCCGCCTCCAGCAGCTCTTCGGCCTGGCGGCGAGCCGCATCCAGAATCGCCGATGGTTTAGCTCCACCGTGGGATTCAACCGCGTTGGCACGCTCCCTGGCCTCTTCAAGGATCGCCTGCGCGCGTGACTCGGCACTGCCGAGGATGCGGTCCTTGACCTCGAGGAGTGAGAAGAAGGCTTGATCGACCGCGGCCGCCTCGGACTCCTTGGCCTTATCGACGTCGATTTCGAGCTGAGCGATACGCCGCGAGGCGTCATCGATCAGTTGCTCGTACTTGGCTATCGCCTTCTCCACTTCAGCGCGGGAATAGCCACGTCCCACGGTCTTGAAGCGCGCGTTTTCGTTTGACCTTTTTGCCACGAGTAATAGGTCGGCAGCCTACCCAGCCCGCTTGAGCTATGAGGAGGAAGGTAGTTGGAGTGATTCTGCGTCGTAATGCCCTTGGCCTCTACCAGCCGAAGACGGCAAGGAGGAGTATGGGATCGGAGAGGTAGCCGCAGCGTGAGTGCGAGGGGAATAGTGGATCCATCCGCCGCAAGTGAGAGCGACCTCGATCAGACGGAACGGCTAGCTGATGGCGTCGAGGTGGTTCTCTGCGACGTTTTTGGGACCGTGGTCGATTGGCGTGGATCAGTTGTCCGCCAACTTGAAACGCTGAGTGACCTCCGCGGCTGGGAGCTTGACGCTCCCGACTTCGCGGACGAGTGGCGGAGCCAATACGGCCCGTCGATGGACCAAGTGGTCACCGGCAAGGTTGCGTGGACCAGTCTCGATGCGCTCCACTGGGCCAGCCTCCAAGTTCTCCTCGAAAAGCACTCCATCACCGCATCTCATGAAGACATCGAAACCATGGTGAGGTTCTGGCATCGACTCGATGCCTGGCCAGACGCACCAACTGGTATACGGCGCCTCAAACAGCGCTTCATCGTAGGAACCATGTCCAACGGCAACGTCGCTTTGCTCACCAACCTCGCCAAGCATGCGGACCTCGACTGGGATGTAATCCTGTCTGCCGAACTCGCACAGCGCTACAAGCGAGACCTGGACTGCTACCGCTACAACGTCGCTCTCCTGGATCGCCCCATGTTCAAGGTGATGATGGTTGCCGCCCACCCCGGGGAACTCGACGCCGTATCCCATCTGGGGATGAAGACCGCCTTCGTCTACCGCCCCTACGAGTTCGGTGATCATGGCCAGAGCCTGGCGCCCAACCAGCAGGTTGACCTGGCATGCGCCGGCCTCGATGAGTTGGCCACTGTACTCGGCGTCTGAGCCAGCAGCCATGGAGTTGGGCGCAGCCAAACGCCGAAGGCTTGTCCGTGGGCCCACCTGGATTTGAACCAGGGACCTCATCCTTATCAGGGATGCGCTCTAACCGAGCTGAGCTATGGGCCCAGGAGCGCGAGATTGTAACACCTACCTGCTTCTCCCGACCCGACGTATCATGGCTGCCTTCGGGGATGTAGCTCAGCCTGGCAGAGCACCTGGTTTGCAACCAGGGGGTCGTCGGTTCAAATCCGATCATCTCCACGAATCCAGCTCCCCACTGGCTTCGACGAGTTGCGTAGCAACTCGCAAGCAACGACGGAGGCGATGCCCAATACACTTGGGAAACGATCGAGAAAGGCCGCCCATGCCGAACGCAGTCATCGTCGACGCCGTCCGCACGCCAACCGGAAGGCGGGGCGGCAAGCTCAAGGACACTCATCCGGTCGACCTGGCCGCTCACGTGCTGAACGCGCTCAAGGACCGGAACGGGCTCGAGGCCGATCAGGTTGACGATGTCATCATGGGATGCGTGTCTCAGCTGGGCGAGCAGGGAGTCAACGTCGGTCGCAACGCAGTGCTGGCGGCCGGATGGCCCGAAAGCGTTCCCTCGACGACCGTGGACCGTCAGTGCGGCTCGTCCCAGCAGTCGGCTCATTTCGCCGCTCAGGGTGTGATGGCGGGCGTCTACGACATCGCGGTGGCGGCGGGAGTGGAGTCGATGACCCGGGTACCGATGGGCTCAAACGGGACCCTCGGGCCCGGCTTCCCGTTCGGCCCCACCATGATGGAGCGTTACGACAACACCCTATTCAATCAGGGGATCTCCGCCGAGATGATCGCCGAGAAGTGGTCGATCCCGCGCCAGGAGCTCGATGAGCTGGCCTTTGAGTCCCACACGCGTGCGCAGCGTGCCACCGAGGAGGGCAGGTTCGAGCCGGAGATCACTCCAATCGAGGTGCCGGCCGAAGACGACGGAACCGAAGTCATGGCCGTCGACGAGGGCATCCGCCCCGACACCACCCTCGAGAAGCTCGCCACCCTGCAACCGGCCTTTCAGGAAGGCGGCGTAGTCACAGCCGGCAATTCGTCGCAGATCTCGGACGGAGCCGCCGCGGTCCTCATCATGAGCGAGGAGAAGGCCGCCGAGCTCGGCCTCACTCCCAAGGCACGGTTCGTGCAGTTCGCGATAGCCGGGGTCGACCCGGTCATGATGCTGACCGGGCCCATTCCGGCCACCGCCAAGGTGCTCGACAAGGCGGGCTTGACGATGGACGACATCGATGTGTTCGAGGTGAACGAGGCGTTTGCTTCGGTGGTCGCCGCCTGGCGCCGCGAGCACGACGCCGATCTGTCGAAGGTCAACGTGAACGGAGGGGCGATGGCGCTCGGGCATCCCCTCGGCGCCTCGGGCGCCAAGCTGCTCACCACTCTCGTCCACGAATTGGAGCGCCGCGGCGGTCGCTACGGGCTCCAGACGATGTGCGAGGGCGGCGGCATGGCCAACGCCCTCATCATCGAAAGGCTGTAGGCCTCCTGGACTGGGTCATCGCCGTCGCCATGGGTGTAACCATCCTCGGCTTCGGTATTTGGATGGTGCGGTTGCTGGCCCGGCCGGTTCCCCCTGAGCCGGACGAAGCCGACCTCATCGAAGTCGCCGTCGACTATCACTGCACCGTATGCGGCATGCGCCTAACCGTGACCCAGGTTCAGGGCGAAGAGGCCAAGCCTCCCCGGCACTGCCGGGAAGAAATGGAGCTGGTGCTGTGAACCCGGTTGTGGGTTCGCCGACGCGGAGGGTTGCCGGTCTCCCCCCATCCGTCCTCGGAGCTTTGCTCCGAGGACACCTTCCCCTCGAGGGGAAGGAGGAAGGACCGAGCTCTTTCGTCGTGAACCGTCTCC
>CAMYMH010000071.1 GCA_947259275.1 uncultured Acidimicrobiaceae bacterium
CTGTCACACGACGCCGGCGTGACTATCCGGCTCCTCGCCGACGGAGAGGCCCGCGTCGAGAAAGGGCTGATGCCGAAGGCGGTGGTGCCGGCGGCGAGGGACGCGCTCCAGCGGGCGGGTATCGGCATCGAGCAGTGCAACGCGGTCAAGACACACAACCCGTTCGCCGTCGCCGACGTCTACTTCTGCCGCGAGATGGGTCTCGCACCCGAGACCGTCAACAACTACGGGTCGCCACTGATCTGGGGTCACCCCCAGGCGCCGATGGGTGTCCGGGCGATCGTCGAGCTGATCGAGGAGCTGGTGGCCTCGGGCGGCGGCCGCGGGCTGTTCTCCGGCTGCGCGGGCGGCGACACGGCCATGGCCCTCCTCCTCGAGGTGGGCTAGCTCTGGAACTGACGGGGCTCGTTGACACCCTGGGCCGTTGGGTTCGGTCAGGCAGCCGAACGATCAGCCTGGTGCCTGGCGGCAGCCGCTCAGCGTCGTCTTCTGAGTGCGCGCGATTGAAGCTCGTATGGATGTCAAGGCGGTTTGTTGTTGAGCGGGGTGTGGGCGCGTTGAAGAGACCGGCGGTTGCCGGCGGGGCTTCCGGAGTGGCTGGGTGGACACGACAGGGATGAGCCACCCACTGGTGGTGGGGGCACGCTCGTAGGAGGTCACACCGTGGCCGTCCGGCTCTGTCAGGGTGGCCGGGGTCGACAGGTCACTTGTTGCACAACCGGTGGGGTGTGAGCCGGTTCGATCGGGTCAGGCCCCGACCGAGGAGAGGCTCAGGCAGGTCGGGGCAGGTGTTTGAAGACTTCTCGTGCGACGTAGCGTTTCAGGATGCGGGCGATCTCACCCATGGTCTTGCCTTCGGCGAGGCGGCGGGCGACGTAGTCACGGGTTGCTTGGTGGTGTTTCATGCGGGTGAGCACGATGTGGTAGAGCGCCGAGTTGGCTTGCCGGTTCCCGCCGCGATTGAGCCGGTGCCGGACCGTCTTCCCTGAGCTGGCGGGGATAGGGGCCACCCCGCACAGGTGCGCGAAGGCAGCCTCGGAGCGGATCCGCTGCGGGTTGTCCCCGACCGCAACCAGCAGCTTGGCTGCGGTATTGAACCCGACGCCGTAGACCTCGAGCAGACCAGGCGCCGTCGCTCGGATCAACGGACGCAACATCCGGTTGATGCTCTTGGTCTCGTCGCGGAGATACTGGACTCGGCGCCCGAGGGTGCGGATCGTCACCAGGGTGGTGTGACGCACCTGGTCAGGGTCACTGTGCCGGGGTTTCAATACGGCCGCCTTGTTGGTCAACCCAATGGCGGTCAGTCCAGTGAACTTGGCCCGGATCTGCGGTGACGCGGTGAACACCACGTGGCGGAGCTGGTTCAATGTCTCGATGCGGGTGTCGATGGCAGAGCGGCGGGCGATCATCAACACCCGGATCGCCTCGACGTTGCCGTCCCGTGACTTGGGGAGCCCCGATGCGGTACCGGACAGCGCGGCTCGCGCCGCCGCCACCGCGTCAACCGGATCTGACTTGCCTCTCCGATGCCGGGTCTGACGGTTGGGGCGATCCACCTCAACAACATCGACGCCGGCCCGAGCCAGATAGCGGGCCACACCGACTCCGTATGAGCCGGTGCCCTCGACACCGACCAGGGTGAGCTCACCATGCGACGCCAGCCACGACACCAGCTGCCGGTATCCCTTGACGGTGGTGGGGAACGACTCGACGCCAAGCACCCCGCCGACATGGTTGACCACGGCCGCTACGTGCATCTCAGCGTGGGTGTCGACACCGCCGATGACCGCGTCCGGGTTGGTTCCTACGATGGTCACTGCCATCCCTCCTCGCTAGTGGACAGGGGTGGCACGCACTTGCCGGGAGGGTGGACCCGAGACCACCGGTACTGGCGTTAACAGGACCGGGGACGGTCTCCCGCCCGACCGGTGAGTGCCGTTCCTGGGGTCAGCCGGCGAGTCATTCGAAAGACAACCCTTAGGTGTCAGCCGGTTCGCGAGCCAAGCCGAGCCCCGGGAACTGACCAACCGTAGAACCCGGCAGAGGATGACCACCATCGCCCACGATCAGCGCACCCCAACATCCTCCCTGCCGGATCTAGTGCGGGTCTGGAGTAGGGATCCAGCCTGGGTGGTGTGTGATATGTGCGGGTCGCGGCCCCGACGGGGACGGCGGAGTTTGATCCAGCCGAGGTGGAACCATCAGCTCAACTGGAGTCTCACCGCAGCCTCCCCAGCCGGATGTGCGCGGGTAGATGTGCTGGTATCGCGGTTGAGGGGGCAGCAGGGTTGCTACCTCCTCAACCGGTTCCCGTGCGAGAACCCGGGTTCGGAGTACTTACGTCCGGCAAAGCCGATCGGGGACAGCTAGGAACAACCGTGTCCCCGATATGCCGCTGCTGGCCGTAGAGGGGGTGACAGTTCTCGTGGGAGGATGAGGGCGTGGCACCGTCCCGAGCGTTCGACGTGAAGTTTCGTCGAGTATTCGACGGGCACTTCGACGCAGTGAATCGGTACTGCTTGCGTCGCCTCTCCCGCGAAGACGCCAACGATGCGGCTGCTCAGGTGTTCGTTGTGGCGTGGCGAAAGATCGACGAGATGCCCGAAGGAGAAGGTGCGTTGCCGTGGCTGTACAGCATCGCACGCTATGAGGTGAGCACGATGCGCCGTGCCGGTCGGAGGCTGAAGGCGCTTCGGAGCAGGCTCAGCGGTCTAGCCCAGCCCCATGTGCAGACCCCGGACTCTGTTGTGGTGCGCCGCGCCGAGCACGAGGCAGTGGTCACGGCACTCGGGTCTCTGGCTGACGCAGACCGGGAGGTCATTCTCCTTCGCAGCTACGAGGACTTGTCGACATCTCAGATTGCGGTCGTTCTTGGTTGTAGTCCCGAAGCTGCCAAGAAACGGCTGTCCCGTGCGCTCAAACGGCTGCGAAAGGCCGCAGGTCTACCCGAGGCCGCTACCTCGGCAGGCAATCCCCGTGCGATCCAGGAAGGAGGTGCCGGATGAACGACCTGCAGTTGATCGAGATGGTCGCGGAGACGGACGCATATGCGACCCGGACTCCGCTGCCCTCGTCGACGTGGAGTCGTGAATACGCCCTCCACGAGATCGAACGGAGGACAGGCATGGACACCAGAGACACGACCAACAGCAAGGCGACGCCGCCCGGTGTCACCGAACAGATCGAACCCTCACCGAGTCCGAAGGCAACTGAGAGACTCAGAAAGGGGACGGGGAAACGCAGATGGTCCGGTGCGCTTGTCGGCGCTGCGGCGTTCGCCGTCGTGGTCATTGTCGGCGTTGCGATTCTGCTGGTCTCGGGGGATGGCGACGAGCTGGTCCCGGCGACCACTGTGACCACACAGGCACCACCGACAACACAGGCGCCACCGACCACACAGGCGCCACCGACAACTCAGGCGCCACCGACCACACAGGCGCCACCGACCACACAGGCTCCTTCTCAGCCGTTCACGGTCGATGAGGCGTTGGCGGTCAAGGACGCCTACATCGCGGCATACAACGCAGGAGACGCCGACGCAGTGCTTGCCTTGTTTGCGCCTGACCCCACGATCAGCGGTCCGGGGGTTTTGAACCTCGTCACGTTTGAGCGGTACCTCGCCTGGGATATCGCCCAGGGGACGACGGTCACGGCATTCGACTGCAGGACGAACGAACTCGAAGACGCGGTGAGTATCTTGTGTGGCTCCACGAACCACCAGTACCTGGCGGTGGCCGTCGGTGCGCCGCCAGTCGAGGGCAACCTGAGCCTGGTTGTTTCACGAGACGGCATCCGCGCCCATTCGGAGACGTTCGGCCAGCCGGGTTTCTCTGTGGTGAACGAACCGTTTGAGCGCTGGTTGGAGGAGAATCACCCCGAAGACATCTCCATCGTGATGTGCTGTTTAAGTTGGGACTCGGTCGCTCAGGCCGAGCAGGGCGGAATACTTCGCGCCCGATACGCAGACGAGTGGGTCGCCTACCTCGAAGCGAACGGCTGCACCTACACCGACACCGACTGCTAGACGAGAAGCTGCGCGGCAACGTGCTCATGGCGTCTTGATCGTGCCCCCGCTCACCGGTGACGGGGGCACGATCTCGACCGGTCCGGGTCATGTGCTGAACAACGCCAGACGCCGACACTGTTGCATCGCACAAACCCGGGCGTCGGGTTCTCAAGCAGCACGCGGGTAGCGGCTGAAAGGCTTCGGATCATTCGTCTACTACTGCGAGTGGGCGCACCGAACACCACATATGCTCGAATGGCGCCCCTTTCGAGCGGCACGCATAGCGGCACTTCCAGGGGCGGCTCAGGACTGCCGGATCGAGGGCGCGGGTTCTGGCGGCGCTCGGGATCTCGCGGACGGGGCGTTATGAATTCCTAACCGGTGTCAAGTCCTTTCTGCGTAGTGTTGGGTGGAGCGGGTCAGCGTCGGCGCCCATCGAGCGGTCCACGTCCATGGCGAGCGCTTCTCTGGTGTGTTCGTCGACGATGTTCAGCAGCTTCAGTCGTCGCTGATCGGCGGTCTCGTCGAACTGGAAGTCCAACGCCCACACATGGTTCTGGGACTCGGCGCGCAGCAGGGAACCGTCGGAGGTACCAGGGCGGCGCTTCTTGTTCTTGCGAGGCGGAGGCCGGCGCAGGCCTTCGTCGCGCCACAACCTGCGGAGCCGCTTGTGATTCACCACAAAGCCTTCCCGGCGGACCACGTCGTGGGCCTTGCGCCACCCGAGACGGGGATGGTGGTGCGCAAAGTACCGCAGCCGGCGCCGCAGCTTCTCATCGGCGACTGGCATCGGCCGGACCGGGCGTCGTTGGGTAGAGCGGTGTTGACCCACCACCCGGCACGCCCTGCGCTCAGAAACCCCGAACCGTCCCACCAACACCACCAAGGCGCGGCGGCGACGATCCGGGGTCACCATTTTCCCTCGGCCAACTCCCTCAACATGGCCTTGTCCAACTCCGCCTCAGCCAACAGCTTCTTGAGGCGGGCGTTCTCGGTCTCGAGCTCCTTGAGCCGCTTCGCCTGACTGGCGTTCATCCCGCCGAAGCGGTTCCGCCACCGGTTCCAGGTCGACTCGGCGATCTCGAGATGCCGCAGCACCTCGGTCAGGTCCGTGCCCTCGTTCAACATCCGTTCGCCCTCGCGGAGCTTCCGGACCGCCTGCTCAGGGGTGTGTCGATGTCGCTTCATCGTGGTCATCCTCCCATTCTCGGGATCGGACCCCCACAGAAGATGGACCACTATCCGGGGCTCACGTCACGCCTCCGAAGCCATCGCTCAACACGCGCTGTGCGAGGACCAACTCATTGCCTCAAATCCAAGCACCCATCAATCCGCCCCGATCAACCGCTATGGCCCTATCTTCGGCTTCCCTGTCTGTCACCACCACCCCTGGCCAACGACTTCTAGCGGAGGTAGCCCGGCCTGGATGTGCCAGTCTGTGGGCAGATGACGTCTTCTGTTGCACCACTGCGCCATGTTCGTTTTCGCTCGTTATGGATGGCGTCCGTCGTCTCGAATGTTGGCTCGTTTCTTCAGGCGGTCGCCGCCGGGTGGCTGATGCTCGAGCTCACGCACTCGTCACTGTGGGTTGGCTTGATGGCGGCGTCCTCCACGTTGCCGTTGCTGTTTCTTGTGTTGCCGGCGGGTGCGCTGGCCGACATGATCGATCGGCGGCGGATCCTCATCGTGTCGCAGGGGCTCATGGGCTCGGCAGCGATGGGAATGGCTGTACTGGCCTACTTCGACCGCGTCACTCCGGGCTTGTTGCTCACGCTGGGCCTGGTGCTCGGTACCGGCTTGGCGCTCAACCTGCCGGCGTGGCAGGCGATGGTGCCTGATCTCGTGCCGCGCGGCCTCGTCGCCAGCGCCGTCGCACTCAACTCGGTGTCGTTCAACGTGGCACGTGCCGTCGGCCCGGCGCTCGGCGGGCTGATCGTCGCCACGGCGGGACCCGACCTCGCCTTCTTCATCAACGGGATCTCATTCGTCGCGGTGATCGGCGTGATCGTGTCGTGGCGGGGGACCGAGTATCGAGTCGACGCCCCCGACTCGATGCGCAACGCCATCGCCCTTGGGCTCCGGTTCGCTCGGTTCACCCCACCGTTTCGCAGGCTGCTCGCGGTGGCCACCGGGTTCGCGCTGACCTCGGCCGTCGTCCAGTCGCTGCTCCCGAATGTGACCGAGGATGGCCTGGGCGGGGACGCGACCATGTTTGGGTTTCTGCTTGGCATGATGGGTCTCGGTGCGCTTATGGCTGCCTTCACACGGCGGAACGTCCAGCAGCGCTCCGGCCGGCTGATGGTGCCGCTGTCGATCGTCGGCTTCGGGATTGCCGGATTAGTGGTCGGGGTTTCCCGGGTCGCCCCGCTCACGGGGCTCGGCATGTTTGCGGCCGGTATTTTCTGGGTGTGGACGCTGTCAACGCTCAACGCCACGGTCCAGCTGCTCGCACCAGAGTGGATCCGGGGCCGAGCGATGTCGCTGTACACGCTGGCCTTCGTGGGGCTCCTGCCGATCGGATCCATCGTGGGTGGCGCCATCGGAGACGTGATCGGCGCCCCGGGGGCAGTCGCCGTGCTCTCGCTCGGGGCGATTGGTCTCGGATTGGTCACCGTTCGAGTCGGAGTCCCGGCGCTCGGTGAAGTCGTCGCAACAGAGCCTCCCGCCGATTGGGACCTCGAGCCCCACGACTTCGATATCGGCGGGGGGCCTGTGATGGTTGTCAACACATGGGTGATTCGTCACGCAGAACTCGAGGCGTTCCTCGAGGCGATGGATCATCTTCGGATGATCCGGCTCCGCACCGGGGCGTATCGATGGCGGCTCTATCGCAACGCAGAGGACCCGCACCGGATGACCGAGGTGATGTTGCTCAACTCATGGCAGGACCACATCCGTCAGCACCAACGCATCGATGCCGAGGCGGCCGAAGCCATCCGGGCGGCCGTTGCATTTGATCGTTCGGGCGGTCCGATGACCCGTCATCTCGTGGCCGTCGAGGTCGCGAACCGACAAGCGAGACCGCACTGGGATCAGCTTCTCGCCGTGCACCGCGATCTGCACGACCAGGACGGGTCGATCCCCCTGGAGAGGTAATACTCTCCGGTTCCCGGATTAGAAGGACCCCCCTACCGAAACCGCCCATAACGGCATCCATGGGGGTGTGGGCCGTGTCAAGTGGCGTTCTGGGCGCGGTGGATTGGCTGCTGATGGGTGGCAGCGGTTGGTGAATGGTGGGTACGGCGGTCCTGCGAATTCGCGGCATCAGCCGAGCAGATTGAATCTCGTATGGATGTCAAGCGCGTTGCCGCGAGCTGGCTGAAGGCGCGCCGAGTAGGCCGGCGGCGTGCCGGGGAGGCTTTCCGGGTGGGCGTGGG
>CAMYMH010000072.1 GCA_947259275.1 uncultured Acidimicrobiaceae bacterium
TCGAGGCCGTCGGGGGAGCGTTGGGGGTCCTCGCTCACGTGGACTTCCCGGGGCCGCCCTTGGTCGGTCGGTACGGCGTCGATCTCCAGGCGTTCGAGCGAATCGCACTGCCCACGCTCGGCGCGAATGACGGCGGAGTGCTGGTCATCGACGAACTCGGGAAGATGGAGCTGGCGTCGGTTGCCTTTCGAGAGCACGTCCGAAAGGCATTCGAGCGGGATGGGTCTGTGCTGGCGACCGTCCACCGTTACCGGCACCCGTTCACGGATCAGCTGAAGGATCGGCCCGATGTCCGTCTCCTCCAAGTGACCTACGAGAACCGCAACACGCTGGCGGACGAGGTGGCGACCTGGTTCGAGGTGTAGTCAGGCTGCGCCGGTTGCCCGGGCTTCCCGAGCCAGCCGTCTCGCTTGTCGCAGTGGCTCGGGGGTGCGGGCGTGAGGGGTGAATCCGAGGATGAGCTCGGTTGCACGGTCGGGCCGGGTCCGCCAGGCGGCGTGACTAGCCAAGGGCCGGCAATCGCTTCGGGTGCGAATCCAGTAGCCCACCACCTCCTCTTCGATAACCAGCGCTGTGCGAGCCCCCCGTTGTTGTTCCGTCGGCCACGAGTCCTCGGCAAGCAGCGGCCGGTGGGTGACTCCGATGGTGGGCACATCCAGATGGACACCAAGCTGGAGGGCGAGGCCGGCTCGTCGGGGATGACGCTACGGAATCAGCACCCCTACAGCACTATCGGCACATATCCTGCGGGTGACTCACGGTAGGTGACAGACGTTTCCCGCCAGGGAACCGCCAATAGTCCGTTCGGGCAACGGGTAACAGATAACGAGCCGGTCTTCCGGGCTCTACTCAAACAGGCTCGAGAGAGACGACCTTGCCTCTTGCTCCAACAGCTTCTGATAGTGCCTGGCCGAGTCGACCACACTGGCCACGTGGGGCTCAATGGTGCGAAGCGTTCGGTCGGTGGCATCGGAGAACGCATCCTCGTGCTGGGATGCCAATACGAGCACGCCAACCACCTCACCCCTCGACCAGAGCGGCGCCACCGCAAACGAGGGCCAGCCCTTATCTTCCAGGCCGGCCGAAGCGTCGATCATCTCTTCCTTATCGAACCCGGTGACCATGGCAACATTGAGGTCGTCGATCGTGACATCAGCGGTCGTGAACTGGCGGCAGCGCAGCGCACTGAGCGAGCGGAACTCGTCGTAGTCACCGACCGAGACTGCCTTCTCGAACCGCACCAGCAAACGTCGCTCGTTCGGCAGGACGACAGCACCGGCTTCGAAGTCGAGGATGCGCCGGATGATGTTGAGCGCCTCAGCCACGGTGGCTTCCAGGTCCATCGCCCGGACACCAACCCCGACGATGTCGTTGACGATGGTGGCCTCAAAGAGCTTGCGGTCGAGCACTTCACACACGCGGCTCAAAACATCGCTCTCGTCCAGCGACTGCGGGAGGGGCTCCACCCGGCCCATGTCCGATAGGGCCCGGCTGGCCAGTGCCGATTGGATGGCATCGAGGAGCTCGTCGCCCATGGATTCCTTGGTGAGATAGCCGTCGGCCCCGGAGCGATTTCCCCAGTACCGGTCCTCGGCCGAGTCCCGGCCAGTGAGGATCAGGACGGGGATGTGACGCGAGGCGGGGGCCTCTTTGAGAAGACGGCAGACGCCATAGCCGTGCACCCTGGGCATCTGAATGTCGAGCAAGACGAGGTCGGGATTCTCCTGATAGAAGCACTGAACTGCTTCCAGACCGTCCATCGCGGCCACGACCTCATAACCGCTCTGCTCGAGCAGCTTGCGGAGCGCGGTCACCAGGACCGGACTGTCGTCTGCAATAAGTACTTTCATTGTGCGCGTGCCTCTCGTCCCTTATCGGTTCGTTCCAGCAAGGAATGAAGCGTTGATACGAGAGCTCCTTCCCTGAAATCTGACTTGTCGAAATAGGCGTCTACTCCGGCCTCCCTGGCCCGATCCTGGTCTGATCGCTCAGCAACCGCCGACATCATCACGATGGGGAGGGCGGCCGAGCGAGCCCGGACGCCCTCCACCAGCGAGATGCCGTCTGACCCCGGCATTGAATAGTCGACCACGATCGCGTCCACGCCGCCGGTGGAGACAACTTCGAGGGCTTCTTCCGCCGAGGCCGCAACGACGGTGTCGAATCCGCCGGCAGCAAGCGCCCCGGCCACGATTTGGCGCACTCCGGGTGAGTCGTCGACCACGAGGACACGCGGCAGCGTGTCGGGCACCAGCCCGGTGCGGGACTTGCGGCTCGCCTCACCGAGGCTATTGGCGTCCAGCAGCAGCGCCAGCTCGCCCCCGCCCAACATCGCCGCTCCGGTGACCATGTGGCTGCCGGACACGAGTGGTCCCAGGCTCTTGGTTGCCACCTCGCGTACGCCCAATATCGACGTCACCGCCAGAGCAAGCGGGCCGGCCTGGGTGGCGAGCACCACCACGTCGCGGTGTTGGTCGGTGTCATGTAGCCCGGCCGCGGCCGCGAAAGAGCCGATCGGCAGCATGCCGTCGCCCCACACCACCTCTTGACTCCCGGCAACGACCACACGGTCGGCGTCGAGGATGGAGAATCGGTCGAGCACGGAGGGCTCGGCGATACCCCACCGGCGGCCTGCCGCCTCGACGATGAGGGCCCGCTGCAGGCTCTGGAAAGCGGGCACGGTGATGGTAACTACCGTCCCAACCCCGACTTCGGTTTCGAGCCGAACCGTGCCGCGCATCTCGCGAACCAGCCGAGCGACGTTGTTGAACCCTTGTCCGCTTCCGCTCAGCTCGCTGTGAGTCGGCGAAGTGCTGACTCCGGATTCGAACAGAAGCAACCGGAGTTGCTCCTCGGAGACTTCTGCATTGGCGTCCAGCAATCCGTCGAGAACGGCGACCTGGCGCAAAGCTGCCCAGTCGACGCCCCGCCCATCGTCGGTCACCGACAGGCTGAGCCTTCCATCTTCGACTGTGGCTCGGATGGCCAGGGTTCCAGTCGCCGACTTGCCCGCCGCGATGCGATCTTCGGGATTCTCGATGCCGTGTTCGATCGCGTTGACGATGAGGTTGCGAAACGCATCGGCCAGGTTCTCGAGTATTTGCAGATCCACTTCGACGTCGTCGTCGACAATCTCGAGGCGGACTTCCCGGCCGGTCTTCTTGGCAAGGAATCGCACCAGGCCCGGAACCGTGCCGGTCACCGTCGAGAGCGGGACCGCGACGAGGGTGACGGCCTGGTGTTGAATCTCCTTGACCGCCTCGTGGATATCAACCACCGCCGACTCCCAGCGGGAAGCGAGTGAGGCCACCTCGCGGGGACTCGAGGTGACAGCCATCCGCAGCGCCTCGACCGTGCCGCCGAGCGCCTCGGCATCCAGGCGCAATTCGGCAACCCGGTTGATGAGACGGTAGAGCTTGGCAGTATCGACTCCGGTTGTCTCCCCCGACGAGAAGGTCTCGGTTGTTCCCAACAAGCCCCCCAGGTTTCCGGCATTGGGATTGGGCGGGGTGCTCTGTCCTTTGGCACCCTCAATGACCATCAGCGATGGCCCTTCGACTGCCTGACCTTCCGGTGGGGCCGGCTCTTCGGTGATGGGCGGCTCCGTCATGGTGATGGGCTCGGGAGCTGTCTGAGTGGAAGGCGGGCTTTCAGGAATCGGGGGCTCCTCCGAGTGGATGAGAGCGCGGAGCGCAGCTGACAGTTCAGGAGTGCCCTGCTGTGGGTCGGCCGCGATGGCCGGAAGGAGTTGGCTGCTCACAGCCAGGAATCGCCTTCCGAGCGCCGAGCTCGGGTCGAGCTTGCGATCTCCCACCGCCTTCCAATCGGCCTCCAGCCGACCTCCGGCATCTCCAATCGCCACGAAACCCATGACCTTGGCGGTCCCTTTGATGGTGTGGGCCTCGCGGGTGCATAGCTCGGTGAGCTCCGCGGACAGGGCGCCGTCGATCATTGCCTGGGCGCCTTCCACCAGGTGCGGGATGCGTTCATCCATTTCTGCGCGGAAGATCGCCTGCAGCTCGTCGTCCTGATTCCAGTCCACGGATCTCGCCATTTCTCGAGGGGACTAGATAGGCATATCGACCAATAAAACACTGACCTTGAGGCCAGCGCCGCCGGGTGGATCTGGAGAGGCAGACTCTTACGGGAGGAATCGCTACCCGTTTCCGGAGCTCGTGGAGCGAGAACACAGGAACGCGCCGGCAACCCTTTGGGTTGCCCACCCCCCTCCCAGCCTCCCCCGCTGGGCGGGGGAGGTGTCAGAAGGCTCTTCCTCGGACTGCTAAGCCCGGCGATAGGCCCCGATGAGGGAACTCATGGCTTGGGACTCATGGCTTGGGACTCGGGGCTTGGGACTTGGGACTTGCCTACTCCCACTCGATGGTGGCCGGCGGCTTCGATGAAATGTCGTAAGTGACACGGTTGATGCCGTCGACCTCGTTGATCACCCGCGACGAGATCCGTTCCAGCACCTCATATGGCAGGCGGGCCCAGTCGGCGGTCATGGCGTCGTCGGAGGTAACCGCACGCAGAATCAGAGGGTGAGCGTAGGTACGCTCGTCACCTTGCACCCCGACGGTCCGGATACCGGCCAGAACACCGAAGGACTGCCACAGTTCCTTGTAGAGCCCGGCTCTCCGCACCTCCTCGCTGATGATGTGGTCGGCTGCTCGCAGAATCTCGAGACGTTCTTCGGTCACTTCGCCGATGATGCGGATGGCAAGACCGGGACCCGGGAAAGGCTGCCGCCAGACAATCTCATCGGGGAGACCGAGCTCCTCGCCCACCGCCCTGACCTCATCCTTGAACAGGTCGCGCAACGGCTCCACCAGTTCGAATTGCATGTCGTCTGGCAACCCGCCGACGTTGTGGTGGCTCTTGATCTTGGCCGCGTCTTTGGTGCCCGATTCAATGATGTCGGGATAGAGGGTGCCTTGCACGAGCAAGTCGACGTCGGTGAGTTCGGCGGCGACCTCCTCGAATACCCGGATGAAGGTTTCGCCGATGATCATTCGCTTGCGCTCCGGGTCGGTGATGCCCTCGAGCGCCAGGATGAAGCGTTCGGATGCATCCACATGGATCAGATTCATGTGAAAGGCCTCATCGAAGGTCGTCACCACCTGCTCGGCTTCCCCGTACCGGAGCAAGCCGTGGTCGATGAACACACAGGTCAGCTGATCGCCGACTGCCTTGTGCACGAGGGCGGCAGCCACTGCCGAGTCCACCCCGCCCGACAGCCCGCAAATCACCTTGCGGTCGCCCACCTGGGCACGGATGTGATTTACCGCCCGCTCGATGATCGACACGTGTGTCCAGGTCGGGCGGGTGCCCGCCGCCTGATACAGGAACTGCTTGAGGATCTCCTGACCGCGCGGGGTGTGGGCGACCTCAGGATGGAATTGGACTCCGTACAGGCTGCGGGCCGGGTCCTCCATGGCAGCCACCGGCGAACCCGGCGTGTTGGCTGTAACCGCGAAGCCGGGCGGGGCTTTGACGACGGCATCACCGTGGCTCATCCAAACCGGCTGCTGCTCCGGGAGTTCGGCAAACAGGACGGAAGGCTCGTCGGTCGTCTCGAGCTCGGCCTTGCCGTACTCGCCGGCCTCGCGTCGGTCCACCACCCCACCCAGACCGTGAGCGATGAGCTGGTGGCCGTAGCAGATACCCAGTACCGGCACGCCCAGCTCGAACAGCCCGGGGTCGACGTCGTAAGCGTCTTCGGCGTACACCGAGGCCGGTCCCCCCGACAGAATGATCGCCGTCGGATTGAGGGCCGCTACCTCGGCCGCGCTGGTGTCACGAGGAATGATCTCGGAAAAGACGTGGGCTTCTCGCACTCTGCGGGCGATCAGCTGTGCATATTGGGCCCCGAAGTCCAGCACCAGGACCCGATCGAATTGCTCTTCGTCGGAGGGCTGGGTCACGCCATCCCCACCCGCTGTGCCTTTTGGAGGGCCTTGCCCTCGGTTTGCAGGGCGGGAGCAATCATCACTTCGGCCTTTTGGAAGTCCTTGATGTTCTCGTACCCGGCGGTCGCCATCGATACTCGCAATCCGCCGAAGAGGTTGCGGCGCCCGTCGTTTTCGTACGCGGGGCCGACGAGAATCTCCTCGAGGGTTCCCAGGTTTCCGACCTCGACCCGAGCTCCCCTCGGCAGGGTGGGATGAAAAGTCGCCATCCCCCAATGGACACCCCGGCCGGGCGACTCCTGCGCCGAGGCCATTGGCGAGCCGATCATCACGGCGTCTGCGCCGCAAGCCA
Organism: uncultured Acidimicrobiaceae bacterium; assembly: GCA_947259275.1. Taxonomy (GTDB): domain Bacteria; phylum Actinomycetota; class Acidimicrobiia; order Spongiisociales; family SHLN01; genus SHLN01. The sequence continues at coordinate 6,262 of CAMYMH010000072.1, forward strand.
CGGCCTTGGCGATATCGCCACCGCGCCTCATACCGCCGTCGGCGATGACCTGGACGTAGCGGCCGGTTTCGTCCAGGTGCCGCATGCGGGCCCCGGCGGCGTCGGCGATGGCAGTCGCCTGAGGAACGCCGATGCCGAGCACTCCCCGCGTGGTGCAGGCTGCCCCCGGCCCCACCCCAACGAGAACGCCGACGGCTCCGGTTCGCATCAGGTGCAAAGCCGTCGAATATGAGGCGACACCTCCGACGATGACCGGGAGCTCAAAACCTCGGATGAAGTCCTTCAAATTGAGCGGCTCGACCCGGCTGGAAACGTGCTCGGCAGAAACCACCGTCCCTTGGATGACGAGCAGGTGGAGTCCCGCCTCCAAGGTAAGGGCGGCATGATCTTCAACCCGCTGGGGAGTGAGGCTGGCGGCGGTAATGATGCCCGCCTCGCGTAGCTCGGTGATGCGCCGACCGATGAGCTCCGGCTTGATTGGTTCCTGGTAGATCTCCTGCATGCGCCGGGTTGCCTTCTCGGCGGGAAGCGAGGCGATCTCCTCCAACTGCACCGTCGGGTCCTCGTAGCGGGTCCACAGACCCTCGAGGTTCAAGACCGCCAGACCGCCCAGGCGGCCGATCTCGACGGCGGTCTGGGGGCTGACCGCCGAATCCATGGCAGAGGCCATCAGCGGCAGTTCGAACGTGTAGGCGTCGATTTCCCAACTCAGGTCGATGTCCTCGGGGTCCCGAGTACGCCGGGATGGGACGATTGCGATGTCGTCAAAGCCGTACGCCCGACGACCGGACTTACCAATACCGATTTCGATTTCTGCCATGGGCGGGAGAGTACCAGTGGGGGGCCTTGGCGAAATCGTTCATCGCCCGGGTCGCGAAAAGGATGTCTAGGCACAGCCGGTGAGAACGACAAGTCACTCGGAGGCGAAGGACACCTAATGGGGGTGGACCGGCCTGATGTGTCAGGCTGGGAGCCGAGCCGCTGGTCGGTGAGCACTGCTGACACCTGGAACTTGGATTCCTA
>CAMYMH010000073.1 GCA_947259275.1 uncultured Acidimicrobiaceae bacterium
CCGGCGGCGTCTTCGGAACCAGGAATGGCATCATGGAACGCAGCTCGCCGCCCACCCGCTCGATGAGCTCTCCTTGTTCGGCGGCGCGTCGCTCCAGGAGGTGGGGGGCCCCTTCCCGGCCTTCGGCCAGCCACTCACGAGCGAACTCGCCGGATTGAATCTCTTCGAGGATCTTGGCCATGGCTTTGCGGGTCTCATCGGTGACCACCCGTGGGCCGCGGGTGTAGTCCCCGTACTCGGCCGTGTCGGAGATCGAGTAGCGCATCCACGACAGGCCGCCTTCGTACATGAGATCGACGATCAGCTTGAGCTCGTGGAGGGTTTCGAAGTAGGCCGACTCGGGCTGATATCCGGCGTCCACCATGATTCCGAACGCCGATTTGACCAGCTCGGCCACCCCACCGCACAGGATGACCTGCTCGCCGAAGAGATCGGTCTCGGTCTCTTCCTTGAACGTCGTTTTGAGCACACCGGCCCGGCCTCCTCCGATGCCCCAGGCATAGCTGAGCCCAAGGGCCCAGGCGCTGCCGGTGGCATCTTGATGCACGGCGAGCAGGCACGGCACCCCGCTTCCTTCCGTGTAGGTCTTGCGCACCAGATGGCCCGGTCCCTTCGGAGCGATCATCACGACATCCACACCCTCGGGTGGCTCGATGACGTCGAAGTGAATGTTGAATCCATGGGCAAAGAGCAAGGCGTCACCCGGGTTCAGATTGGGCTCGATCTCGGCTTGGTACATGTCACCGAGCAGGTGGTCGGGTACCAGCAACATGACGACGTCGGCGTCTCGGGCCGCCACCGCCGGTGTCTCGACCTGCAGGCCGGCCTCTTCGGCCTCCCGGCGGCTGTTCGAACCTTCCCGCAGGCCGACGACGACCGGCACACCGGAGTCGAAGAGGTTGAGGGCGTGGGCATGGCCCTGGCTGCCGAAGCCGATAATGGCAACCTTCCGATTCGCGATGATGCTGGGGTCGGCATCGTTGTCGTAGAAGACTTCAGCCATTGCCTGGGAACCTTTCACTGCCGTTCAGGAAGCCAGCAGGCTAGCGGAGTCGGCGGGAGCGTGAGCCGGTCGGCTTCTCACCCGCCAGGCCGCGGCTAAGTCGCCGCGAGATTTTCCGCCGCGTTCACCACCCGGGCGAGGCCGGACTCGAGGGCGGCGATCTCCTCGGCTCGGAGGTGATCTCCGAACAGGCGCTGGATGTCGTCGAGGTGGCTGCCGGCGGCGGCCCGAAGTCTGTCCTTCCCAGCCGGTGTCAGGACCGCGTACACACCTCGCCGGTCCTCGGAGGCTCGCTCCCGCTCAACCAGACCCGCCGCGGCCATGCGATCTACCAATCGGGTGCAGTCAGTCCGGGAGAACAAGGTGGCGGCGGAGAGTTCATGCATTCGCAGCCTGCCGCCGGACGTGTTCAGCTGATGGAGCACGTCGTACCAGTCGAGCGGGAGGTCGTGGGCTTCCCTCAGATCATGATCCATCTGTGAGGCCAGCCGCCGATGGCTCTCGAGAAGCAGGCGCCAGGCCGCCAGGACCGTGCCGGAGGGTTTCATGGGAACATTCTTGGCGTCGACATCGTTGTCCCAATATAATTGCAAATGAAACTAATGCTCGACAACGGTGAGCCGCCGCGAGCATAGGAGGAGCCATGCCCGCGATCACCGTCGACAACAACCTCACGCTTCCGCGGGTGGATCCGCCGGCCATCGCCGATGCCGTCGAGCGGACTGTGAAGTCGGTGACGACAGCACCGCGCGGCTTCGAGGGTGAAGGGTTTCCAGTGCGACGTGCCTTCCACGGCGTCGAAATGACCGACCTCGATCCGTTCATTCATCTCGACCAGATGGGCGAGGTGGAATACGCCCCCGGTGAGCCAAAGGGAACCCCCTGGCACCCCCATCGTGGCTTCGAAACCGTCACCTACATGATCGATGGGATCATGGAGCACCAGGACTCGGAAGGCGGCGGCGGGGTCATCACCAACGGCGACACCCAGTGGATGACGGCCGGCTCCGGGATGCTCCATAAGGAGGCCCCGCCCGAGGCGCTGGTCATGTCCGGTGGCCTGTTTCACGGCTTCCAGCTGTGGGTCAACCTTCCCAAGAAGGACAAGTGGCTCCCACCCCGCTATCAGGACCTGCGCGGCGGCGAGTCCACCCTGCTGACAACGCCGGACGGCGGCGCCCTCATCCGGCTCATCGCCGGCCGCCTGGATGATCACGAAGGGCCGGGCGACACCCACACCCCCATCACGATGATCCATGCCACGCTCCACCCCGGGGCGCGCCTGCAACTTCCCTGGCGTCCCGACTTCAATGCGCTCGCTTACGTGCTGAACGGCCTGGGGAGCTTCGGGCTGGAACGCCGCCCCGCTCAGGGTGGGCAACTAGTCGTCTATGGCGACGGCGATGCCATCACCATCGGCGCCAACCAGAGCCAGGAGTCGCGCAGTCCCGACCTCGATGTGCTGATCCTCGGCGGGCTGCCGATCCGGGAACCGGTCGCCTGGTACGGGCCATTCGTGATGAACACCCGCGCCGAGCTCATCCAGGCGTTCGAGGATTTCGAGGCCGGCAAATTGGGACGCATCCCCCACGCGCCGCCGCCCGCAGACGGTTAGGCGTCAACTGCTCAGATGGCCCGGTCGATCTCGGTCAGGTGAGCATTGAAGTCTGCCTGCGGGTCCCGGGCGCGCTTGGCAAGGAAGTCGTCGAGCCGGAAGGCGGCGGCGAGATCTGTGCCCGAAGCAATCTCATCAGCCAGCGCCTGTTCCCGGCGGGCGGCGGCCTCGGCTGCTTCAAACACCTCGGCCAGATCTTCCGCTCGCAGGATGATCAACCCGTCGGCGTCACCGAACATCCACATCCCCGGGCTCACCGCCGCCTCCCCGATGGCTACCTCGCCCCCAACTACCCCGATGCCTTTCAGTTCGGGCGACACCTTGAGGGGGCCGACCGGGTAGGAACCGCGGCAGAAGACCGGAAGTCCCAGCGCAACCAGCTCGAGCGTATCGCGCACCAGGCCGTCCACTACGAACCCTGCCAAACCCTTGCGGACCGCCTCGGCCCCGATCAGATCACCCATCAGACTTGCCGGCACCACCTGGTTGGCGATCACGACAACCTCGCCGGCCCCGGCGCGATGCAGCGCCTCCAATACGGAGACCAGGTCGGAGTTGGCGGTCACGGTGACTGCGGGACCGGCCAGCTTGCTCTTCACATCCAGCGGCGCCAGGCCCGGTAACGGAAGGCCAAGGTCAATTCCCCTCCGGTAGGCCGCGTCGGCCAGGAGCGTGGTGCTGAAGCGCCCGCCAAAGAGATCTGCATAGTCAACCATCACGACTCCTCAATCCGATCCGACATGACCCTCAGGCCAGACAATACGCTCCGCCGAGGTCTCGGCTCTCAGGCGCCGGCCGGTACGCTTCGCTGCCATGTCTCAGGCCGTGCGCCCGGCCACTGCCGGCATCATCTTCGCACTCTTGGCCGCCGCCCTCTACGGCGTCAGCGGGGCCATCGCGGCCGACGTGTTCGACCAGGTCTCGCCGGCGAGAGTGTCCCAGATCCGGGCCCTGATAACCGCCGCCGTGCTGGTCCCCTACGCGTGGCACCGGGGTGTCATGAGCCCCAAGGGTCAGATTTCGTGGCTCATCCTGCTCGGTCTCAACCTCGCCCTGGTCGGGCTGACGTTCTACTGGGCACTCGACCGCCTGGGCGTCGGCCCGGGGGCGACCCTCCAATTCCTCGGCCCATTCATGGTGCTGGCTTGGATGGCGCTCGTGCAGCATCGATCCGTCGCCCGCTTCACCTGGCTGGCCGCCGGGCTGGCGATTGGTGGCGTCGCCCTGATAACCGAGGCGTGGGCCCTCGACGACCTCGACCTCCTCGGTCTTGGCTCGGGAATCACATCGGCGGCCCTCTTCGCCGGGTACTTCCTGCTGGGAGAGCACCTCGGCAAGACGCTGCCCGCCCTCACCATGATCACCTGGGGCTTCGTGTTTGCCTCTGCCTTCTGGTTGCTGGTACTGCCAATCTGGTCGTTTCCAACCGACCTCTCGGGACGGGTCTGGGCCGAGATCGTCTGGGTCGGCATCGGCGGGACGGCCCTGCCTTTCCTGGCCCAGTTCGCGGCCTTGCGCCGGGTGGCCTCGGGGATCGTGGGAGTGGTAGCCACGGCCGAGCCGGTGATTGCGGCCGGGGCAGCCTGGGTGCTGCTCAGCCAGAGCCTCTCGCCGATACAGATCGCCGGCGGACTGGTGGTCGTCCTGGCGGTCGCGGCCGTCCACCGGTGGAGTGTGGCGGGGGTCGAACAACCGCTCGACGGGGTGTTCTAGAGCCAGTCGCCTCAGGCGCGAGATATGGCCCTGACCGTCTTCTTCTTCCCCGCCCTTGGGGGCGGGGTGGCTCCGCCATGGGCGGAGGCGGGTGGGGGTGACAGGAACCACTCGATGGCCGCAATTTGAGCTCAGTGCTTCCCCCCCATCCGGCACGGCCCCTTTGGGCCGGTGCCACCTTCCCCTCGAGGGGAAGGAAGGAATCGGGTGTTCTAGAGCCGCTCTCGCAGCCAGGCGATGTCGGCCGACTGCTCAACCGCCTCGCCGGGAGTCTCCACCACGACGGGGGCGTTGGCCGCCCGCACCACTCCGGCCAGCAGGTCCTCGGGGATCTCCCCGTGGCCGAGACTGGCGTGACGGTCCCGTCGGCTGTCGAACGGGTCACGAGAGTCGTTGCAGTGGACCAGGTCGATCCGTCCGGTGACGCCCAAGATCCGCTCGACGACGGTCTCGAGATCCTCGCCCCCCGCCCATGCGTGGCAGGTATCGAGGACGAAGCCGACACCGGTGTCGCCGACGTGTTCCCACAGCCGGCCGATGGTTTCGACCTCACGCGCCATTGCGTTCCCGCCGCCGGCGGTGTTCTCGATGAGGATGGGCACCTCCGTCTCGATGGTGTCCAGTGCCTTGCGCCAGCGGGGAAATCCTTCGGCGACGTCCTCATCGTCGGTGACATGCCCGCCGTGGACGATCAGGCCTTTGGCGCCGACTTCGGAGGCGGCCTCGGCTGCGGACTGGAGGTTCTTGCGGCTCGGGATGCGTATCCGGTTGTTGGCCGACGCCACGTTGATCAAGTAGGGGGCGTGGATGTAGATGGGGAGGTCGGCGCCACGAAGCTCGGCCGCGTCATCGCGGGGAGGCGGTTTCTTCCACCCCTGCGGATCGCCGAGGAAGAACTGCATGAGGTCGGCGTTGCGCTCGGCGGCCTCGGCCAGGGGCTTCTCGCCCCCACTATGCGCCCCGATGAGGATGCTCACGTCGACTCCAGGTAGGTTCGGGCTCCATCGAGTAATAGGAGCCCACCGGCGGCGCTCAGGGCGACGGGAAACAAGAAGACCGCGTTGTTCTCGGTTCCCGCGATCCACAGGAAGAGGGCGAGGATCGCACCGGCCAGCACCAGAACTCCGCCAACGTATATGCGGCTGCGGGCCGTATAGGCCCGTTCGGGATCGGACGAGTCGGTGGGATCGCCGTCAACCCGGCCCACCTCCGGGGGATCGACATCGAGATCGACCAGGTAACCGGGTGCCGGCTCGGAGTCGACGTCGGTGAGCGCCGCAGTGATCTCCCGCGGTTTGGCCGTCCAGCCGGCGGTCCGAATGAACAACGTGCTGCCCACCCAGACCGCACCCCACGGATTGGATGGCAGCCGCGACGGGTCGGCGAAGCGAATGCCGACGCCGGGCGTGGCATCGGTGCCTTCGCTCAACCGCGCCGGTGCTGCTTCCACGATTTCAGCGTGGGGCATCACGATCCGGCCGCCGGTGGCACCGAGGAGGCTGTTGAGGGCCACACCGTGCTCGTCGATGTCAATCATCACTCGGGGGAACAGGAGGTCCTTGAGCGCCCAGATCAATAGCCCGCCTCCCGCCAGCAAGAAGATGACTCCCCATGGTTCCTCCGGGCCGGTGGCGGCGATGCGATTGATGCCCATCTCATCGGCCAGGAGGTCGAGGCGTCGCACGTACTGGGGGAAGAGCTTGGGAAGGAGCAAGAGGTCGAGACCGAGCATGAAGAACGGGACCGACAGCACCGCCGTCAGCCACGTGCGACCCGGTGAGCGGAGAACGGTGAGTGAATTCATGTGGAGAGGAGGAGGTCTTCGGGGGTGACCAGGGCGACGTAGGGGATTTCGAGCTCCTGCATCCGCTTGGCCACCGATCCGTTGCTGCGATCTGCCACCGAGATCGCCTGAACGACGGGGAAGCCGGCATTCTGCATCACGATGATCGACTCGATGAAGGCGGCGCCGGTGGTGGTGGTGTCCTCCAACACCGTGACGGCCTCCCCGTCTTCGAGCGGCCCGACGATCCGTCCGCCCATCCCGTGTGCTTTGGCCTCCTTGCGTACCGAGAACGCCCGCAGCGGAATGCCGGCCTGGTGGGCGACCACCGACGTTGCCACCGCGATGGGATCGGCTCCCATGGTCATGCCGCCGATCGCCGCTACCCCCGGGTCGAGGGTCCCGAGCACGCAATGGGCGACCAGCGTTGCGCCCTCACCATCCATAGTGGTGCGGCGGCCATCCAGGTACCAGTTCGACAGCTCGCCCGACCGCAGCGTGTAAGGCCCGTCGGTGAGGAGCGATCGCTCGCGTAATAGAGCAATTAGGGCCTTTTTCGACTGCGAAATGTTTTTTTGGAAATCCCTCAAGTTCTGCACACTGCGGACGATACTAAGAGCCGAGAGGTTTCCCGCCTCCCGTGTTAGCCCGAGAAGAGGTCCCTTTATGGGGCCTCTTCTCTTATGTTGGATTTGTCAGGCCCCCGGAGACTCTGCTTGCCCTCGGTTTTCCTCCCCCGGAGGGGGAGGTGGCCCGTAGGGGCGGAGGGGGCGTCCGCTTGAGGCACGAGAGCGCCCCCCTCCCGGCTACGCCGGACTCCCCCCTCCGGGGGGAGAGCACAGAGCGCCCCCCTCCCGGCTACGCCGGACTCCCTCCTCCGGGGGGAGAGCCCTAAGCGCCCCCCTCCCCGGCTACGCCGGGACTCCGGGAAGGCGTCGCCTTCCTTGGCAGTCGCGGAGCAACTGCATAGCAACCCGAAGGGTTGCCCCCCTCCGGGGGGAGAGGCTGCGTCCCCCTTCGCCTACGAGTCGGCTCCATCCGGCGCCGCCACG
>CAMYMH010000074.1 GCA_947259275.1 uncultured Acidimicrobiaceae bacterium
ACCGATCACCACCCAGGTGTGAACTCGAAATCGCGTGGAACACGCCACGAATGGAGTTGTGAAGCAACTCCCAAGCTCCCCGCAGGGGAGCCGTGGGCCCGGTAGGACTTGAACCTACGACCGACGGATTATGAGTCCGCTGCTCTAACCAAACTGAGCTACGGGCCCCACGGCATGATTGTATGAGCAGCAACGGACTCATCCGTCCGCTTTCGTATCGCCATGACCTTCGCTCCACCCAAAAAGATCACTCCAGCGAGTTCGCTCGCTCATAGCGACACGATCTAACCAAACTGAGCTACGGGCCCCACGGCATGATTGTATGAGCAGCAACGGACTCATCCGTCCGCTCTCGTACCGCCATGACCTTCGCTCCACCCAAAAAGATCACTCCAGCGAGTTCGCTCGCTCATAGCGACACGATCTAACCAACTGAGCTACCGGCCCCACTGGGCAGGATGGTAAGCGGGCGACGGCCTTATGTCAGTTGACCGGGCGCTCCATGGTGGTTGCGGCCGAGAAGCCAATGACCCGGCTAAGAAATGGGACCTTCTCGGTCTTGATCTGGACAAAGCCCAAACCTTCGTAGAGGTGGCGGGCGGCCGGGTTGGTATCGACCACGTCGAGCCTGACCACGCTCTTGTCATGCGCCAGCGCGACGTCGAACAGACGAAACAGCATCTTGGTCCCGATGCCGTGGCCACGCCGATCCGCTCGCACCACGATCCCGTCCATCAGCAGCTGATCGGCCCCCGGCTTCCGATGGAGGATTGACGCCCAAGCGCTCCGCCGGATTCCCGACCACAGTCCGAACTCCTTGATGATGTCGCGGGCTCGGATCGTCGTCAGGGCTTTCCCCTCGAGGTTGAAGCCGGCGAGGCCGACCAGCTCGCGATTTTGGATGGCGGCAACCGCCCGGCTCGGATCGAGTCCCTGCTCAATAAGTCCAAGACCGCGCTCCCGGGGTCCGATGGCGTGATCGAGCTTGCGACCGAAGGCGTTCCAGTACAGGTTGGCTGCCGCCTCCCGATGCTCCGGGCCGAACCCGATGCCGATCTGAACCGGTGCGTCTGGATCGGCCACGGCCGAGCGGTCAGGCCCCCGGCTTGAACACCATGGCCCACACGACCACGATGAGGAACAGCCATTCCAGAGTGGAAACCAGCCGCAGGCGGCGCAGGGCTGCCAGCGTCTCGTTGCTCAACAGGCCGTCGGCTTCGATGCCGTCCCGTACCCGAGCCAGCGCCTTCGGATAGAAGGCCATTCCGAGACCGGCTCCGACGACGATGCCCAGGAACCCGAGCGAGATCCAGGCGTCCGAGAATTCGACGCCATCCAGCTCGATGACGAGCCAGATGCCGGCGACCAGCGTGATGATGCCGGCGGGATTGAAGACCGCCCTGCCGATGAATTCCCCGATCCTCGTCAGGCCCAGAACCGTGGCTTCGTCTTGCGAATGCTGAGCACGCTCGAAGAGCAGGCCGAGCGTGAAGGACCCCCCCACCCAGATGATGACGGCCGCCACGTGAACCAATGTCAGTGTTTCCGCGAGCGTCATTGTCTCCTCATCGCTAGCCGTAGACCTCAAATGTAGCCGAGGTATTCGCGATCTCGCCACTAGGTGAACGCGGTTTCCTGGGCAGACCCGGGGGCTAGTCACCTGCCTCACAAACTCTTAACACCGCTCAAACCGCCCGGGTACAGGTGATGTCGAATAACTGAGGGTACGCAAGCCAAGTGCAAGGGAGAGAACGGCATGCAACAGCGCAGCACGACCAGGACGGCAGTGATGCTGCTGGCGGTGGCGGTGGTTGCCTCCGGTTGCGGAACCCGGACCAACGGATCGGTGGAATCACCCAACGACCCAAGCCCGACAACCACGACGCCGGTAGCGACCAGCACCACCTCGACGACGATCGACCAGGTGGCACCGACGGATGAGGCGGTAGAACCGACGGGTGAGGCGCTGGAATCGACCGGCCTCCCGGTGACGACCACCACCTCTCCGACCACTCCACCGCCCGTGACGGCGGAGCCGGAGGTACCCGTTGATGACATCGACTCGATGCTCAGCGATCTCGACGACGCCCTCGCCGATCTCGACCAACTCATGAACCAAACGGCCGCCGCCCTGGCAGCCGAGGAAGGGGAGATCATCCCATGATGATGAAACGACTGATGACTGCGGCCCTCGCGGTCCTGATATTGGCGGCAGTGCCCGGCGTGGCGGTGGCCCAGGAAACCACCACCACAACCGAGCGTCCGGCCGAAGCACCAGATCGGCAGGAGACGGCCGCCGAACGGGAGGCGCGCTGGTTCGAAACCATCAAGGCGCGGGCTCTCAAAGCCATCGAGAAGCGGCTCGGCACGATCGACAACCTGCAAGCGGCCATCAACCGATCGGCCAGCGTCGATCCCGACCACGCCGAACAGCTCCTCAGTGAGTTGCGGGCCTCGGCATCCGGCCTCGAATCGCTGGCGAGCGAGATCCGCGCAGCCGAGGATTTCGAGACTCTGCGAGCACTGATTCCGAAGATCTTCGAGGATTACCGAATCTACGCGGTGGTGGCACCGAAGGTGAACCTGGTGCTGGTGTCGGATGCCGCCGGGACTGTCGCCGGTCGGCTTGCCGAGGCCGCCGACCTGCTCGGGGTGGTGCTCGATCGGCTGGCGGAGAACGGCGTCGATGTTGCCGACGCCGAGGCAACGCTGGCCGAGATGGAGCGCCTGGTCGCCGCGGGCGCCGAGTCGGCAGGCTCGGTTCCCGGCATGGTGCTGGGCTTGACCCCGGCCGATTACCCCGGGTCGAGCGAAGTGCTCCGTTCGGCCCATTCGGTGCTCGAGTCGGCAAGAACCGACCTCCGAGCCGCCGGACAAAACGCCCATGAGATCGTCCGCTTCATAAGGAGCGTCGTCTGGGACACCGACACTACCTAGCCAGAACCCCCAGGGTGGAACTGACGAAAGGGCGCCGCCAGGCGCCCTTTCGTTTTGGGATCGCGGAGCAGGGTTCCGGCTTGGCTCCGGGGGCGAGACTCGAACTCGCAACCTGCGGGTTAACAGCCCGTCGCTCTGCCGATTGAGCTACCCCGGATGGAACGGCGAAAGCGTAGCAGCCACAGGGGCAGAGCCGGCGGAGAGCCCCCCTACCCCCCTGCGACTGCAATTTAGCCCATGGATTGTCGGCTGTCGGCTGTCGGATAAGCTTTCCCTTCGGACTCGCGAGGGGATGATGAGATGGCATTCAAGACGGGACTGGTGGTTGGACTTGGGGTGGGTTACGTGCTCGGCGCCAAGGCCGGAAGAGAACGATACGAACAAATCATGGCGACCTTCAACGACATGACCGGCCGTCCGGAGGTCCAAGATCTGCTGGCAAAGGGCAAGGGCCTCATGGACCAGGCCAACAACGCAGCCCGGAGCTGAGGTAGTTCGCCTCCCCCGGAGGGGGAGATGGCCCGCAGGGTCGGAGGGTTTCTGACTCCTCCCCCGGAGGGAGAGATGGCCCGCAGGGTCAGAGGGTTTCTGGCTCCTCCCCCGGAGGGGGAGGAGGCCCGCAGGGTCGGAGGGGGCGCCCCCCTCCCGGCTCCGCCGGACTCCCCCTCCGGGGGGAGCAAAGGCAGTGTCAACCGAGGGGTATGGCAGCGCGGGAACACAGGAAGGCGCTTTGACCCCCCTAGCCCCTCCCAATCCGAGCACCCGTCAGGAATCACTCCGGCCTTGACACCAAAGGGAGAGCCGCCGGCCTACGAGTCGAGGAAACCTTGTAGTTCGCGGTTGCGGGCCGGCATGCGGAGCTTGGCGAGGGCCTTGGTCTCCAGCTGACGGACCCGCTCCCTGGTAACGCCGAAGAAGGCCCCCACCTCCTCGAGCGTGCGGACCTTGCCGTCCTCGAGCCCGAAGCGCATCACCAACACCTGGCGTTCGCGCTCGTTGAGTTCTTCGAGGGCGAGGGCGATGTACTCCTGGAGCAGCTTGAAGGAGGCAACTTCAACCGGCACGTCAGCTTCCCGGTCCTCCACAAAGTCGCCGAGCGTGGACTCCTCCTCGGTGCCGAGCGGGCTCTCCAGCGAGACGGGATCCTGTGCGATCCGGCGCAACTCGGTTACCCGCTCTGGATCGACTTCCAGGTCGGCGGCAATCTCCGGGATGGTCGGCTCCCGTCCCAGCTCCTGCATGAGGGCTCGCTGGGCATGGATCAGCTTGTTGATGGTCTCGACCATGTGCACCGGCACGCGGATAGTCCGGCCCTGGTCGGCAAGGGCTCTGGTGACCGATTGGCGAATCCACCAGGTCGCATAGGTCGAGAACCGGAAGCCTTTGCGATAGTCGAACTTCTCGGCCGCCCGCATCAGACCGAGATTGCCTTCCTGGAACAGGTCGAGCAGCGGCATTCCGCGTCCGACATACTTCTTAGCGATAGAAACCACCAGCCGGAGGTTGGCCTCGACGAGATGCTCGGCCGCCCGGATGCCCTTCTTCTGGACGCCCTCCAGAATCGACCGCTCCACCTTGTCCAGCTTGGATTCGTCCTCCAGCCGCTGTTCGGCTCGCCGTCCATTCTCGATCTGCATGGCGAGCTCGACCTCTTGCTGGGGAGTGAGCAGCGGCACTCGTCCGATTTCCTGGAGATACATCCGAACCGGGTCGGACACCACGATGAGATCGTCGCCAGTGTGCAGGTCGTCCCACGCCTCGGGACCGTCCTCTTCGATTCTGATCTCGGCCGCCTTGAGGGCGTCCAGCACTGGCTCGAAGGAGTCGGCGGGAGCCTTGGCGTCTTCCAGCTCCTGTTGGACTTCCCCCATGGTCAGGAAGCCGCGCTGGCCCCCTCGCAACACCAGCAGATCGATTACATCCTTTGTTGTATCTGTCACCGATGGCCTAGTCGTCCTTGAGAAGCTGTTGCTTCCTCTCCAATAAACCTAATAGCTCAGCAGTTTCGTGTGAACGGTCCTCTCCCGGGACCACTGAAGCGAGGTCCGTTTGCAGCTGTTTGATCCGATCCTCCAGTTGCCACAATGTGATCCGCCTGACCAGGTCGGAGCCCCCGGCAAGCGGCCGATCAACCATGGCCAGATGGCGCAGCAGCGACCCCACCTCGCCCGAATCCTCGCCGATGACCGACCCGAGCTCGGGGACGGCCCCCGGTTCGAGCCGGGCGATCACCGGTACCAGCAATTCATAGGCCGCCCGGTGGGTCGAGTCGGCAAACGCCAAAGCATCCAGGCCCCCCTCGGCCACGCTCGGATGGTTGGCCAGCATCAAGCGGAGATACTCCTGCTCGGCGCGGCCGCGCCCCGACTGCGGCGGGCGATACCCGGGAGCCGCGGCCGGTTCGACATCAGGTGCCGCCGTTCGGGTGGCCTTGCCGACCGCTTGCTCAACGACGGCGAGGTCCACCCCCGTCTTGCGAGAGAGAAACACCGCGTACTCGTGACGGGTTACCGCGTCTGGATGCCGGGCCACGATGGCGGCTGCCGCCCGTATCGCCCGCCCGCGGGCCTCCGGCTCCTCCAGCCGATGCTGGTCGAGCTCACGCTCCAGCCGGAATAGCAGCAGCGGTACGGACGACTCAGGCGAGACCGCAAGCCGCAACAGGTCGATGTCGCCGGATTCGGCCAGATCGCCCGGATCGCGCCCGGCCGGCAGCGGGGCGACGCGCAAATCGAGGTCGCCCGGCACCGAGTGTTCGAAACCCCGCAGGGCGGCGCCGGTACCGGCCTCATCGGCATCGAAAGCCAGCACCACCCTTTCAGTGAATCGCCTGAGCAGGTCGAGGTGGCTCTCACCGAAGGCGGTCCCACAGGTAGCCACCGCCGGCACGCCCGCCTGGTGCACGGCGATGACGTCGGTGTACCCCTCAACCACTACTGCGACTCCCTGGCGCACCATCTCGGATTTGGCCCAATTCAGTCCATACAGCAGGTTGGACTTGCGATAGATGGAGGTCTCGGGGCTGTTGAGGTACTTGGGTCCGTCGCCGTCGAGCAGGCGAGCTCCGAAACCCACCGGATCGCCCCGCAGGTCGAAGATGGGAAACATGACCCGGCCCCGGAAGCGGTCGTACATCCGACCCCGCTGATTGCGGGACACCAGACCGGCCTTTTCCATCACCTTGTCCGACGCCGTGCGGTCGTTGCGGAGGTGGTCGTACAGCGAAGTGAAGCCCGTCGGCGAATAGCCGATCTGGAACCGCTCTACCACATCGGTGTCGTATCCCCGTCCGCGCAAGTAGCTGCGGGCACCGGCGGCGTCATCGGCTTTGCGGAGGCGGTCGTGATAGAACTCGATGGCGGCGCCGACGGCTTCGATGAGCGACTCTCGCTCGCCCCGCCGCTTGCGGGCTCCGGGATCGATGCGGAGTTGGATGCCGGCCCGGCGGGCGAGCAATTCGAGCGCCTCGCTGAAATTCAAGCCTTGGGTCTGTTCGACGAATCGGAAGAGGTCGCCGCTCTCCCCACACCCAAAGCAGTGATAGAGCCCGCGGGCCGCATCCACCGACATGGACGGCGTCTTTTCTTGATGAAACGGGCACACCGCCATCACGTTGCGGCCGGACTTCTTCACCTTGGTCACCTCGGCGACCAGCTCGACGAGGTTGGTGGCCGCCCGAACTCGCTCAATATCTTCCCGCTGAAAGGCCACGAGGCGAGTGTACCTGTGTGCAGGTGCGGGACATCGAGAACTACGAGGTGATGAGTTTTGCCCATGAGCTCGCACTCAACGTCTACCGCGCGACTGACGGCTTCCTCGTGAGGAGCAATTCGGTATCACTTCCCAGCTTCGGCGGGCAGCCTCCTCAATCCCCCTCAATATCGCCGAGGGAGCAGGACGGGGTACGGACCGGGACTTCGCTCGGTTCGTTCGGATAGCCCTCGGATCGGCCAATGAGCTCGAATACGCCTTTCGGCTATCACGTGACCTTGGATACCTCGCCAAGGAGGATCAACAGGTGCTTCAGGAACAGGTTGCGCGGGTTCGGAGGATGCTTTCAGGTTTGCGGCGAGCCCTCAGCGGCAACTCAACCTGACAGAGGTTCTGGCCGGGGGCCGGACGCATGCGTGGCGATCAACAAAGGCGGACACCCGACTTCCTGCTGTCTAGGGTTTGGGTGAGACGGAACCAGGGAGGGTCGATGGAAGCGTATCCGGCTGATTTCAACGAGAAACCGCCTGCTGGGGGCCGCCGGGATCATCCCCTACATCAAGCAGCTGCTGCTGCTCCCCCACCTGATCGTGGTCGGCCTGCTCGGATTCGCCGCCTTCTTAGCGATCTGGATCGGCTATTTCATCGTTCTATTCACGGGAAAGCGCCTGCCAGATGGGATGCATAACTTCATCTCCGGCGTCATCGGATGGAGCAGCCGTACCTACGCCTGGATGTTCAGCCTGGTCGACGAGTACCCACCGTTCGAGCTCGAGCCGGTCGGATATGCCGCCGAGTGGACCGAAAACGACACCAAGCCGGAGCGCAATCGGCTGCTCGGCCTGGCCGGCATCTTTGGGATCAAGTTCTTCCTCGCCATTCCCCATTTGATCGTCGTCGGGATCCTCGGTTTCGCCGCCTTCATTGCTGCCTGGGTCGGCTTCTGGATCATCCTCTTCACCGGGAGTCTTCCCGAGGGGATTCACACCTTCGTAGAAGGCATGCTCCGCTGGGGTGCGAGGGTGTACGCATGGATCGCCGGCCTCACCGACACCTACCCGCCGTTCAGCCTCGAGTCCTAGGCGGAAGGCTGCGTTGGGTCATCCGTAGACTCGGCTGAGTGCACCTCGCCTTTCTCAACCCGCAGGGCAACTTCGATCCGGCGGATAGCCATCTGACGGCTCACCCCGACTTCGGGGGCCAGCT
>CAMYMH010000075.1 GCA_947259275.1 uncultured Acidimicrobiaceae bacterium
GTTCTCAGCTACCAGCCAATCGTTCCCGGTTGGAGGCCTGACGCTGGGCACTGCCGTCCGAGAGAGAGCCTTCTGGCACCCCTCCCTTTGTGTATGGACTGGGATGATCGGTTGCGGGTGTTCGGGATCATCGGTTACGCGTGGGTGGGTGGGTTTTGATAATGGTTTGGTAGTAGGTGATGGTGATGGTGTTGTCGTCGTGGTGGGTGACTTGGACGGGTTGTCCACTGAAGGCTTTGCCGGCTTTGAGGCGGGTTCCTTTCCAGCTGATGTTTCCGTTGGTTTCGACGATACGCACGTCACCGGGTTGTGGATAGTCGGGAGTGGGGATGGTCTCGGGGAAGACCCGTGGTGAGGGCTGGTAGTGATCGGCGGGGGTGTCGAGGTTGAGTGCGTCGTGGGGTCGGTAGTGGTTGTAGATACCCACCCAGTCATCGAGGGCTGCTTGGACAGTGACGAGGGTGTCCCACGGTCTTTTGGTGAGGACGTCTTCTCCGAGGGTACGATGAACTCGTTCGCCTTTCCCGCGGGTTTGGGGATGGAAGGGGCGTCCGTGGATGACATTGACCTCGAGTGATAGCAACCAGGCACCCAGGCGGGTATAGGGCTGAGTGGTGTCGTGTCCCCAGGGTGGTCCATGATCACAGATGATGGTGGTGGGTAGCCCATGGGTGCGGAACACCCCGGTCAATGCAGTCTTCACCGTGATCCGCTGCTGATTGGGACAGGCGGCGAGTCCGGTCAGGTAGCGGGAATGATCATCGATCACGGTCAAGGGATAGCAGCGGCCTCCTCCGGTGAGGGCGAAGTCGCCTTTGAAATCCATCTGCCACAACTCATTGGGGGCGGGAGCTCGGAACCGAATGTAGTCACGCTGGGGTCGCACCGGTGGGTGGAGTCGTCCCTCTCGACGCAGGATCGCAGTGATGGTAGAGGGGACCGGCACTCCACTGTGACCCTCGTTGAGTAGCACCTTGCGGATCTTGCGGCCACCCCAAGTATCGAACCGATCCCGGACTGCCAACACCCGTGCCACCATCTCCGGTGAGGTCTCCGCTGGATGCACTGACCGGCGAGCCCGCGACCGATCTACCAATCCCGTCGGGCCTTCCTGCTGATAGCGACCCCACCACTTCGAAGCCGTCTTGCGAGTCACCCCCAACCGCTCGGCAGC
Organism: uncultured Acidimicrobiaceae bacterium; assembly: GCA_947259275.1. GTDB lineage: Bacteria > Actinomycetota > Acidimicrobiia > Spongiisociales > SHLN01 > SHLN01. The sequence continues at coordinate 1,175 of CAMYMH010000075.1, forward strand.
CCCACTCACAGACATCCCCGACTCGATCAATACCACCAACTCGGACCGTTGCTCACTCACCGGTCGCTCCTCCCACGGCACCACACACCTCCACACTCAGGTGTAACCCATGATCCCGAACGCGCGTCACCCATGAAGCCAGTCCAAACATTTGGGAGGGGATGGGGGTGGGGTGAGAGCGCGTTCCTGTGCTCTCTCGACCTGGCGTCCCGCTAAGCCAGCTTCTCGAGTGCCGCTTCGGCCTTGCGGAGTTTGCGGCGGCGGCGCCGGGTTGAGCGCTTCTCGACCTTGGCCCGGCGATACTCCAGGTCGCGTTCGGCAGCCCTGATCTTGCGTCGTTTCCGGCGCGACGGGCGGGCTGGTCGGTCGAGCTTGGCGCTGGCCTTGGCCGCGCTCCTTTGGCGGCGGCGTGCCTTGCGGACTCTTCCTCGTCCGGGGCGCCGGCGGGCGCGGCGCTCGGATCGTTCCAGTTTCCGAGCCCGACGACGGGGGAGTGACTCGCGATCGAAATCGGCCTCGTCGAGGGACGCCAGTCGGGCGGCCCGGCGGCGTCGACCCCGGCCGACCTTCTCGGGTGGTGTCTCGACCGTCTCCGCTTCGGACCCCGTGAAGCTGGCGGCCACGTCGACCAGAGTCGATGTGATTGACCCGTTCGAGGCAGGAGCCACCTCCTCTGCGGCGTGGCGGGTTGCCTTGCGCCGCTGACGCCGGCTCAGCTTGGCAACCGGCTCCTCAGTCGCGGCCTTGGCGGCCTGGCGGCGCTGTCGGCGGCTGAGCGAGGGAGCGGCCTCGGGCTCGGTGGCCTCCTCGGTGGCGGCACCGATCAGCTCGGTGGCGGCGCCGAACAATTGGGACGCGATCGACCCCTCGTCGCCGACGGTTTCGATCTCGGCGATGCGTGTGCCGGGGGAGAGAGCATCGGTCAGCGAACCCTCATCCTTTCCCGGCATCCGGATGACGTAGCTCTCGCCCGGTTTGAGCTTCTTGCTGGCGATCAGCTCTTTCTTGGGGCCCTGGCTGCGCTTGCGCACCTGATCTACGGCGGTCGCCGCCGCCCACAAACCGACCACCGACGGCCTGGCACCGGTGCGGAGACTCCTGAATAGCTGCTTGGCCTGGTTCCCGGCTAAATTCATTTCACGCTCAATCTAGGGCGTTTGCGAGGTTTGATCATGTTCAAGAACCGCGATCTGTTAGTGAAGATCCTGGTGATCATCGTTGTGCTGGGAATGCTCGGCTCGCTGGGAGCGCTCTTCGTTCAGTGAAGGTCGTTCTCCGCAATCCGCGGCGAGAGCTCGACATCGAGGGCGACGCCTCTGTCAAGGACGTCCTCCGCCGTCTCGACATAATCCCGGAGACCGTTCTCGTCATCCGGGAGGGCGAGCTCCTCCTCAAGACCGACCGGGTCGCCGACTCAGACACCATCGAGCTCCGGCCGGTCATCTCCGGTGGTAGCAGATGAGGGCCCGGCCATGAAGTGCAAGGTGTGCCGCCGACCGGCGGCCATCGAGATCCGCCGTCACCACGCGGTCTTCTGCAGGGAGCACTTCTTCGACCACATGATGCGCCAGGTGGAACGCACCATTCACGATCTGGAGATGATGCAGCCCGGTGAGCGTCTGCTGCTGGGGGTGTCGGGCGGCAAGGACAGCCTGGCGCTGTGGGACATCCTCACCGATCTCGGGTACCAGGTCGACGGCGTCTATATCGAACTCGGCATTGGGGGCGAGCACGGTTACAGCTCCTCGAGCCTGCAGCTCGCCGAGCAATTTGCCAAGAACCGGGATCTCAACCTGCGGGTGGTGGATCTGGCCGAGGAGTACGGCTACACCGTCCCGGAGGCGGCGGCGGAGACGCGCCGGGTGGCGTGCTCGGTGTGCGGCCTCTCCAAGCGCTACGTGCTCAACCGGGTCGCCTTCGACGGCGGCTACGACGTCCTGGTCATGGGCCACAACCTCGACGACGAGGCAGCCATGCTCATGAGCAACACGCTCACGTGGAATGTCGAATACATCGGACGGCAGCGGCCCGTCTTGCCGGCTACCGGCAAGGGCCTGGTGCGGAAAGTGAAGCCGCTGCTGCGGATAGCCGAGCGGGAGACGGCGGCCTATTGCGTGTTGAAGGGCATCGACTATGAGGTTGAGGAATGCCCCATGGTGGGAGGCAACACCGGCATCCGCATCAAACAGTGGCTCAATGTGCTCGAGGACCAGCGTCCGGGCACCAAGCAGCAGTTTCTGTTCGGCTTCCTCGACCGGGTGTCCGACCAGTTCGCCACCGTCCACCAGGAGCAGGTGGACCTGCAGGAATGCCCCAACTGCGGCCAGCCGACTACCAGCGACCAGTGCGCTTTCTGTCGCCTGCAAATCCGGATGACCGAACGTGACTGACTTCGCCAAGGGCGATCACTGCCTGCTGACCGATGGCAAGGGCCGCAAGTTCCTCATCACCCTCGAGGAGGGGGGCACCTTCCACTTCCACAACGGCGTGCTGGCCCACGACGACATCATCGGCCGGCCCCGGGGGAGCATGGTGCAGAGTTCCATGGGAGGACGCCTGGTGGCGGTGGTGCCGCGGCTGGCCGACTACATCCTCAACATGAAACGCGGCGCCCAGGTGGTCTATCCCAAGGATCTGGGCGCCATCATCGTCTGGGGGGACATCGGCCCCGGAATGACGGTGCTGGAAGCGGGAACCGGCTCGGGGGCGCTGACGATGGCACTCGTTCGGGCAGTCGGCTCAGGCGGCCGGGTGGTGAGCGTCGAGCGGCGGGAAGACCACGCCCAACATGCCCGGCGTACCCTTGACGCGTACTTCGGCGGTGTTCCTGCCAACGTCGACTTGCGGTTGGGGGACGTAGCCGACCACGTGGCCGAGGTCCGTCCCGATCGACTGGTTCTCGACCTGCCCGAACCCTTCAGGGTGGTCGCCGCCGCCGCCGAATCGCTGCCGGCGGGCGCGATTTGGCTGTCGTACGTTCCGACCATCCCGCAGGTGCAGCAGACCAGCGAGGCACTGCGGGAGGCCGGCTGTTTCGCCGAGCTCACCAGTTTTGAGGTCCTGCATCGGGAATGGAACATCGACGGACGTTCGGTCCGGCCCGACCACCGGATGGTCGGTCACACCGGGTTTATCACCGTCGCCCGCAAGATCCACAACAAATGATTGACCGGGAACGCGAAAACCTCGAGACTTGGCTGCTAGGTTGCTCAGACCGATTTCTATAATTGACGAAAGCCGCCCCGATTTAGAGCCGATAGGACGAGATGAGCAGTTACGAGTCGCCCGAGGCCAGCGAGCTGCGGAACACCATCGCAACTCTCGAAGAGGAACTGTCCGTCCTCCGCCGACGCCTCCAAGATTCGCCCCGCCGGGTGCGGGTGCTCGAAGAACGACTCCTCGAAGCCAAGGGCCAGCTCACCCAGGCAGTGCACCAGAATGAGAAACTGGCTGCCGTCCTCGAAGAGACCCGGGAACAGCTGGCCATCCTGCGCGAGGAAGTAGAGAAGCTCACCGCCCCGCCCAATCCTTTCGGCACCATCCTCGGAATCAATGAGGACGGGACCGCCGACGTCATGACGGGCGGGCGCAAGTTGCGAGTCAACGTCGAGCCCACCCTGGAGATCAAGGAACTGGAGCGGGGACAGGAAGTCCTTCTCAACGAGGCCTACAACGTCATCGACATGCGCGACTTCGATCCGCAGGGTGAGGTGGTCGCGGTCAAGGAAATCGTCGACGAGAGCCGGATCATCGTCCTCGGCCGCGGCGATGAGGAACGGGTGATCGAACGGGCGGCCCCCCTCATGAAAGAGTTCTTGCGGGTCGGTGACCACGTTCGTCTCGATACCCGAACCGGCCTCGCCTTCGAGAAGCTCCTGCGCCCCGAGATCGAAGAGCTCGTGCTGGAGGAGGTACCCGACACCACCTACGAGAAGGTTGGCGGGCTGGCAGAGCAGATCGAGACCATCCGTGACGCCGTCGAGCTTCCCTATTTGTACAAGGACCGGTTCAGCGATTACCAGCTGAAGGCTCCCAAAGGCATCTTGCTTTACGGACCGCCCGGCTGCGGCAAGACCCTCATCGCCAAGGCGGTCGCCAACAGCCTTGCCAAGGCCGTGGCCGAGAAAACCGGTTCCGAGGACTCTCGCTCGTACTTCCTGAATATCAAGGGTCCCGAGCTGCTCAACAAATACGTCGGTGAGACCGAGCGCCAGATCCGGGTCATTTTCCAGCGCGCCAAGGAGAAGTCGGATGAGGGCGTTCCCGTCATCGTCTTCTTCGACGAGATGGATTCGCTGTTCCGCACCCGTGGCACCGGGATTTCCTCCGATGTCGAGTCGACCATCGTGCCCCAGCTCCTGTCCGAGCTGGACGGTGTCGAAGCCCTCAAAAACGTGATCGTGATCGGCGCCTCCAACCGCGAGGATCTCATCGACCCGGCCATCCTTCGTCCCGGCCGCCTGGATGTGAAGATCAAGATCGAGCGCCCCGGTCCCGAGGCAGCCACGCAGATTTTTGGCATCTACCTGCTGCCCGAGTTGCCGCTCGACTCGGAAGAGCTGGCGGCCCACAACGGAGATGGGCAGGCTCTGGTAGACGCCATGATCAAGTCCACGGTGGGCCGGGTGTTCGAACCCTCGGACGCCAACCGCTTCCTGGAGGTCACCTACGCAAACGGCGACAAAGAGCTGCTCTACTTCAAGGACTTCCTCAGCGGTGCCATGATCGAAAACATCGTCCGGCGGGCCAAGAAGGAAGCCATCAAGCGGGAAATCGCCCAGGGCTCTTCCGGCATCAAGATCGCCGACTTGAGCGATGCGATCGTCCAGGAGTTCCGCGAGCACGAGGACTTGCCGAACACCACCAACCCCGACGACTGGGCGCGCATCTCCGGCAAGAAGGGCGAGCGCATCGTCTACGTCCGCACCCTCATCGAAGGCGATAAGGAAAGCCGGACCATCGAAGCCACCACCACAGGCCAGTATCTGTAGGGCTTTCGGGTTCATTGGGTTGGGCCCCGATGAACCATGCGATGAGGGCTTGTCCGAAGAGCCGTGGGTAGGAAAGCCGGACCATCGAAGCCACCACCACAGGCCAGTGGGTAGGAAAGCCGGACCATCGAAGCCACCACCACAGGCCAGTATCTGTAGGCGGCGCCGATGGCGCCGCAGCCAACCGCAAACCGCAAACCGCTTTCTTGCGGTGGGCGGCAGGCGGTGGGCTCGTTACTAGTCATCCCACCGCGCTCTCCAATGAGTATCGAGCCAACTTCACTCTCGGGGTACGCTGTAGGCCTGCATGAGCCGGAGGAGCGCCCGATGAGCGCGATACACAAAGTCATCGGCACTGAAACCGAGTTCGGTATTTCGGTACGGAACGCGGCTGACTTCAATCCCGTGCTGGCCTCATCGATCGTCGTCAACTCCTACGCAGGTCTGCGGGCCAAGATCCAGTGGTCGCACGAGGAGGAGTCGCCGGGTCGCGATGCCCGCGGCTTCGGGCCCGAGGGCGGGATTATCCCGGAGATAGACGGCGGGCTGGTCAACGTAGTGCTCGGCAACGGAGCGCGTTTCTACGTCGACCATGCCCACCCCGAGTACTCCGCACCCGAGGCCTACGACCCGCTCGAAGCGACCCTCTACGACAAGGCGGGTGAGCTGGTGCTGACCCGGGCGGCGTCCGAAGCCCACGCCCTCCTGGAGGAGGGGCAGACGCTGGTCATCCACAAGAACAACTCGGACGGCAAGGGCAACTCTTACGGAAGCCACGAGAACTACCTGGTCACCCGGGATCTGCCCTTCAGCGACCTGGTCGACTATTTCACGACCTTCCTCATCACCCGCCAGGTGTACACCGGCTCGGGCAAGCTCGGATCTGAGAATGGGCGCCCGGCGGTGCCATTTCAGCTGACCCAACGCGCCGACTTCTTCGAGGAGGAAGTAGGTCTCGAGACCACGCTCAAGCGGCCCATCATCAATACCCGCGATGAGCCACACGGCGATCCCGCCAAATACCGGCGGCTCCACGTGATCATCGGCGACGCCAACATGAGCGAGGTCCAGAACCTCATCAAGCTGGGCTCGGGTGCGATCATCCTCATGGCCATCGAGGATGGTGTCATCCCCGACACCCTGCGGCTGGCCCGGCCGGTCGAGGCCACTTGGCAGGTGAGCCATGACCTCGATTTGAACCAGCCGCTCGAACTGGCCGAAGGGGGAACGGCTACGGCCCTCGAGCTGCAGGGCCGCTATCTGGAGTGGGCCCGGAAGTACGCCGAAAACACGGATCTCCCAGAGCCATACGAGCAAGTGCTCACCGAGTGGGAGATGGTGCTCGACGACCTGGAGCGGGACCCGCTGTCAACTTCCGATCGCCTGGATTGGGCCGCCAAGTACCGCCTGCTGCAGGATTATCGGGACCGGGACGGCCTGGAGTGGAGTGCACCGAAGCTGCGCATGCTCGCCCTTCAATACCACGATGTCGACCCGGCCAAGGGCCTCTTTTTCAAGCTGGAGGAGGCCGGACGAATCCGCAAACTGTTCACTCAGGCCGAAGTGGAGACTGCCGTCAGTGAGCCGCCCGCCCGTACCCGCGCGTATTTCCGAGGCAAGTCGGTCCGTAAATACGGAGACTCGCTGGTGGCCGCCAACTGGGACTCGCTGGTGTTTGACTCCGGCGAAGAGACCCTCAAGCGGGTGCCTATGATGGAACCGCTTCGCGGAACGAAGGAGCTGGTCTCCGAGCTGTTGGACCGGTCGGATGATGCCGCCAGCCTGCTGCGGGCACTAGGAGAGAACGATGAGTGATCGAGAGCAAAAACGCACCGAGCGCCGCGAGTCCGAGACCGAAGAGGCCGTCGAATCAGCCGAATCTGTTGAGGCCGGCCAGGAGGTGACGGAGCGGATCGACGACCTGCTCGATGAGATCGATTCGGTCCTGGAAGAGAACGCTGAGGAGTTCGTAAAGAACTATGTCCAAAAGGGCGGGGAGTGAGCCTCGATCTTCCGTCCGGGCTTCCACTCAACCAACCCGCACCGGACGCCAGCTTCTTTGGGCTCCTTCGCAGCCACGACCTGCAGCCAACCTGGGAGCTTGGGCCTGCCGACGCCCAAACCCTGCGGGCTCCCGAGGCCACCACCATCCTTGCCCTGCGCTACGCCGACGGGGTCGTCATGGTCGGTGACCGGCGGGCCACCGAGGGGCACACCATCGCCCACCGCCGCATGCAGAAGGTCTATCCTGCCGACGGTTTCTCGGCAGTAGCCATCGCCGGCACCGCCGGCCTGGCCATGGAGATGGTAAAACTGTTCCAGACCGAGCTCGAGCACTACGAGAAGCTGGAGGGCGCCCGCCTCAGCCTCGAAGGCAAGGCCAACCACCTTGCCCGCATGGTTCGCCAGCAGCTGCCGATGGTTTTCCAGGGTCTCGTCGTGGTCCCGCTGTTTTGCGGATATGACGAGGCCGAATCGGTCGGACGCCTCTACACCTACGACGTAGTGGGTGGCCGCTACGAGGAAGACGACTACTCGGCGTCCGGGTCCGGCGGCCGGGAGGCCAAGGCCTACCTGCGTTCGGTCTACCGCGAGAGTCTGAGCGAGGAGGAGGCCCTCATCCAGGGAGTGGCGGCGATTGCAGCCGCGGCCGAGCAGGACACCGCCACCGGTGGACCCGATCTGCGCCGTGAGATCTACTCAACCGCCGTCATGGTCAACCGGGACGGCTACTCCGAAGTCCCCGAGGAGCGGGTGGCAGAGTTATCTCGTGACCTGGTCGGGGAGTCAGAATGACGCTTCCGTACTACGTCCCGCCCGAGCAGCTCATGAAGGATCGGGCCGAGTTCGCCCAGAAGGGCATCGCCAAGGGGCGTTCGATCATCGCGGTCGAGTACGCCGACGGGGTGCTCATGCTGGCCGAGAACTCGAGCCGGGCACTCAACAAGATCGGTGAGATCTACGACCGCATGGCGTTTGCCGGTGTGGGCAAGTACAACGAATTCGAGGCGCTGCGGGTGGCCGGGATTCGCCATGCCGACCTCAAGGGATACTCATACGGACGCTCCGACGTCGCCGCCAAGAGCCTGGCCAACGCCTACTCACAGACGCTGGCCGCGGTTTTCACCGAGAGCGTCAAGCCATACGAGATCGAGATTCTCATCGTGGAAGTCGGCGACGAAGCCCCCGGCACCAGCCTGTTTCGGGTTCGTTACGACGGGACTCTGGTGGACGAGGAGGGCTTCTGTGCCATCGGTGGACAGGAAGACGAACTCACCGCCACCATGAAGGAACGTTACGAGGCCGGCATGGATCTACGGGCAGCGATCCGTTTCGCAGGTGAGGCATTCGAGGCGGTTGAGGAGCGCCAGATCGGCTCGGACGAATGGGAAGCCGCCGTCCTCGACCGCACCAACGGCCGCCGCATGTTCCGCCGCCTCGACGCCGACGAAATCACGGCGGCGCGCAGCTAGAGATCACAGGGTGGGGGCTCGCGTCGGCTCTCCGACACCGCGAATAGGCAACGTCTTTTTCAGCCCCACTTCACCGAGCGTTACGGTGAGCTTCGGCGCGCCGGCGACTTTCACCTCTAGGTGATCGGGGTACATCCAGATCCCTTCGAGCGTCTCTCCTGAACCAGCACTTGGCGTTCGGTCTCGGTGGCCTCAGTCCAGATGGCATCCATATCGAGGTCATCTAGCAAGGCGACGACCTCCTCGAACCGCTCGAATGGGCCGCGTTTGCACAGGCGGCTCCTGGAGTTCAGCGTCCACTCCTCCAGCGAGCACTTCGCGAACTCAAGGCCGGCGGGACGGCAGGCGACTCCGAACTCACCCAGCTCGGGCGGGTGGTCCACTCAAACCTTGCCAGCTTCAGGGCCAGCATCGCTCAAGGCGTCGACGGATACCAAGGGTGGCCTGGGAGTCGGGATGTCGGCTATCGCATGGAGATGCTCGCTGGGGACATCAGGCTGTATGCAGCCCGCATCTCTGGTCTCGTCGCCGAGTTGAGCTCGGCTGCGGACTCGATCGAGGCTGAAGCCGCAGACAAGAAGTACACCGCTAGGACCACGGGGAACGTCGGATTCAATGACTTCTCAGAAGCACATCTCCGGCGAGTGGAAGGCGAGCTGGTTCAGCTAGCGGATCTCCTGCCGGACTTGATCCCCGGGGAGGCCGTTTCAGAAGATGTGCCCATACCATTCGAGGTAGAGCGCCTTGCCGACTATCTGGAATTCCTGGCCCGCGAGGAGTCACCACAAGCGGTCCAGTTCGCAAGCGGCCTGGCAATGAGGCTTCGGTCGATGATGACTGACACCCGCTTGCGCCCCCTAATCGCCGATAACTCGATGGAGGGCGTTAGCGACTGGCTTGAGTCGCTGCTTGGCCAGGGCAATGCGTCCCAAATAAGCATCATTGATCTCTCTTTGATCCCCAGTGAGGTTCTTCACGTTGTCACTTCGGTCGTTGTCCGTGTCATCTTCGAAGCGATGCACCGGACCAAGAAGATGACCGGAGAAGCCATCCCGGTCGTCCTGGTGTTGGATGAGGCCCACCACTTCGTTAGCAGCCAGGCGACCACCGATCACGATCGACTAACTCCGGCGATTCTCTCACGGCTTACGTTTGAAAGGGTCGCGAGAGAGGAACGCAAATTCGGCCTTGGGCTCGTCGTTTCCTCACAACGGCCATCAGAGCTTTCGCCAACGATTCTCTCTCAGTGCAACACTTTCCTGCTGCACCGGCTCGTCAATGATCGGGACCAGGATCTCGTTCGACGATTGGTACCGGACTGCGTGGGATCAATGTTGGGGGAGCTTCCGAGTCTGCCAACTCAATTCGCGATTCTTCTCGGTTGGGCCGCTCCGATCCCGCTTCTTCTCCAAATGCGGGGTCGCGAAGCTGCACACCGTCCCTCGTCCAGCGATCCACCGTTCTGGAACGTTTGGTCCTCGGCCGAATCTCGAACGGTCGATTGGCGTCGCGTGTCAACCTCCTGGGTGGATGAGGGCTCAGGGATTGGAAGCGAGATGAGCAACGACCCAGAATCCGAGGTACACGACGAAGCTCCGGGCAACGGGGACTGAGGAGAAACGACCGTCTAGGACTATTGGAGCGCGGCTGCGCAGAAGGAGTCAGGGAAGTGCAGAGATTTGAATATGACGTCGAGAACTTCGCCCTCGTCGAGAAGTGGAACCCAAAGAAACAGGCCGAGAAGATTCAGGAGATGGTCTCGGAGCTCAACGCCAAGGGAGCGCAAGGCTGGGAGCTGCTGGGCCTCCACTCGTTTGAACTGGTGGGTGGACTCACGGGGTCGACGAAGGGGGCTACGACTCTCACGCTATGGAAACGTGAGATTGGCTAGCTGACGCTGCGAGACGCCCTTTGGACGGTGTCTGTGCGCCTCTCGGCGGGCCCCTCCGTCGATGGAAGCGGCCGACGCCTCCACAGCTGGCGCTTCTCGGCCAGAGGCCTCGATGCAGTCGTCGGAACCATCGACGGGGGGAAAGGAAAGCCCGTTCCCGTATTGGCCCTAAGAACCAGAGGATTCCGAGAGAGCAGATCGCCTTGTGTGGAGCCACCGTCTCACCCAGCGAATTGTGAGGAAGGCAAGGCCGCCGATGACTGCGAGTCCGAGAATTGCTATGTACCACTCCTCTGCCCGCTCCCCGGCTGGAAGGGGAATAGACGGCGGATCAGCGCCTCTTTCCAAGAGCTCTTCGATACAGCCGTTTTCGTCGCAGAGGCTGAGAAAGGTGGAGGAGCTCTGCCCAATGATTGTGTCTAGCAACGGATCGAGGGTGTAGTCGGTCGCACGGAAGGGCCAGAGCCGGGCGTGCACAACGCCGTTTGCGTCAACCTCCGCATCAGCTTCAGCCCCACCGAGCGTCGAGGCCACGGTGACGAAATCGGCTGTCGCCGTGGGTGGCGCAAAGGCATGAACCTCCGAGGGTTCTTCACCATCACGATCTCCACCGGGCTCCACAAGCACAACTGCACGATCACCGACAACCGCAGATGGGCATACCGTGTCGGGTAGCCACACGGTCTTGTCGTCGGGCAGGTCACCGTAGGCCAGCTTCAACACGAAATCTGCCTCATCGACCCACACCGCGAAGACCGCAGTATCGAAGGTGTCTTGGTCGCTGACCTTGACTGCGATACCCGGCGGGATGACTTCCCGATCTACAAGGGAGATAGTCGCATACTCGTCGTCCCTTTCTGAGGGCGTGTCCGCGTAGCCCTCAGTTACCGAAACGAGTAGGGGGGTTACGCAGGGGTTTCCGACATTTACGTCGCCAGTGACAATGCACGATGCCAGGGCAATTGGCAGAGCGGCGAGCAGGAGAGTCGATTTGCGCACCAATAGGGCCTTCCAGTGCGGGGTCTTGGCCTACTAACACAGTAACCCAGGATCAGGGAATCTCGGGGAGCCGCCACGATAGGCCCAGGGACCAAGGATCTCGGTTCATCGCCTCTCAGCTTGTGACCGGCATCATCGAGGGAACCAACCTCTCTGATCCGATCGACCGGGCCTCCAGAGACCCGACCACTCGTGCAGTCTCCACGCGGGCCGAATCGCGAGATCAGCTCGTTGGGGGGGCGTTGCTCTCAGGATCGAGCGGCTACGCGTGTCGTGACGATCAAGGCGACGAGCGTTACGAGAAAGCTAAGCCCCGGAACCCACCTCGCTACGCCAAAGACCGCCGAGAATGCCCAAGCGACCAACGTTGCGCTGATGGCAAAACTCCACGACAAGGCAACCACCTCGGCAGGCGGCCTCCGAGCCACTCGATGGAAAGCGATCGCCATCGCGCCGAAATAGGCGACCAGGAGAAGGGCTGCAACAGTGGACCACGAGAAGGCGGCAAATTGCGGATCCACTAAGGACGAGAGAGCGCCGAGGGTTAAGAAGAGCAGGATCACAGTTACCGCAATCGTCGCGACGGGATGGTCGAGAATCAGCCTGTTCCCACTAGCAACGGTGCGCTCAAGTTCGTCTTTCACGAGGCCAACCTATCAACACAGCGACAGACATCATGCCAATGTCGAGGCGCGTCGTGGTCTTCAGCTTGATGGCCGACCTGGCCACTCATGCAGTCTCCACGCGTTGCCCACTCGCGCCAACAGCTCTCCGACACCGCGAATAGGCAACGTCTCTTTCAGCCCCACTTCACCGAGCGTTACGGTGAGCTTCGGCGCGCCGGCGACTTTCACCTCTAGGTGATCGGGGTACATCCAGATCCCTTCGAGCGTCTCTCCAGATGGCATCCATATCGAGGTCATCTAGCAAGGCGACGACCTCCTCGAACCGCTCGGCCAGACGGCGGCCTTCGGCCGTCTCGGGCGCCGGCGCGGCCGCCTCCGTCACGGCGAAATGGCTCGCTGTCGATCTGCTGGACCAACTCCGGCGATATCTGCTGGTGGTGGAGAAGCTGCAGCAACTCGTGTCGCTTGGCTTCCTCGTTCGACGACGCAGACAGCTCCTCTATTTCCTCCCCCGGAGGGGGAGGTGGCCCGAAGGGCCGGAGGGGGCGCTCACGTTCCTCAATCCGCTTCTGAAGCTCCAACCGGATCAACTCACGCAGCTCGGCATCCTCCCTCAGAAGCCGCAGCCCGAGAACCGTGGCCCGCTCCATTCCGAGCACCGAGCGAGCAGGTTGGCGGCAACCGCTGCCACGGGACCAGCATCGATAGAGCCGCGGTCCGTTGCCGTTGTGCTTCACACCTGTTGCAAGCGAAGGGGGACCTGGGGGACTAGTTCGTTCTCGCTTGGGCGAAATGGTTGGCTGCTGCGCTAGCAAGCCCTGAAGCTTCTCCGCGGGATTGTCGATGGGTTCGTATGAACCGACGAGTCATCTCGATCGTTGTTATTGGTGCCTCCTTGCTTGCGCTCGGGGTCTTGGCTGCCACGTCGGGCCCGGTGCGGGCCGATGGTGATGAGCTAGAAGAGCCCGAGGATGCCATCGAATACATCCACGACCAGGTGGGGTGGGCCGAATCCCAGGAGTTCCAGCTCGCGAGCGGCTACGACGTGTTCCTGTCCGGAGGACCGTCGGTAGCCGAGGCTGAAGCAGAGTTGTGGTCCGTGATTGCCCAAATCGAGTCGGTCGATTCGAGGGCAACTAGCAATGTCGCGGCGGCAGCTGCGCTCTTCCCGGGGAGCACATTGGTGCAGGCAGCTGCGGAATCGGCCCACGCAGACCTCGCAGGAATCAAGGCGGCTGCCATCGACCATGTGGAATCCAGCTACCAGGAACATGCGGCGTCGACCACCACGACGACTACGACCGTGGCGTCGACCACGACTACGACCGTGGCGTCGACCACAACAACTACGCCACCCACCACAACCACGACTACCCGGCCGCTTGTCACGACCACCACGACAACGACCACCGTGGCACCCACGACCACGACGACCACCGTGCAGCCGCCGCCCACCACCACGACCACTACCACGCTGGCCCCTGCCGCTCAGCTTCCCCCCACCGAGCCACGCGCCTCCGAGATGGCCTTCATGACCGAGCTTCCCCTTCCGCTGGCCGTGTCGGCGGACAGCGCGGCCTCATCTGCGGCCATTGCCGAGGACTCCCACCTGGCCATCGTCGGCTTCGTACGCCGAGTGGTCGACTCGCAGCTACCCGCTGGGGCGGCGAGCGTGGCCGCCGGGCCGCTTGTCGTGCTCGGATTGATCATCGACGCCGTCCGGTCCGCCGGGGCGCTCATGGCGGTGCCGTGGCTGCTGCTCGGCCTCTACATGGCGGGGTTATTGCGAGAACCACGCGGTGCATCGCGAGCAGGGGGCTGAGCCCAATCGAAGGTCGCTTTTAGTCGCCTGGCTACCTTCTCTTGCAGCGTGGGTCCATCATCAGGACGCCAACATGTGCCTCCAGTCCTGCAGTCTCCACGCGTTGCCAAACCGCGAAATCGGTTCTCCGACACTCGGCGATTCCTTGGCCATCACCCTTCAGGTTGCCGGCTCTATATGGGTGGGTTCAGCCGCTTCGCCGACGCTCGTTGTCGGATAGCCGGTGCGCCGTTGCCTGAACCTGCGGCCGTCAGCAGCCCGCGCACTCCTGATCCGCGGTCAGGGGCACCTCGCTGACCGGGGTTTCCCGCCCCGCTCTGGGTCGATCATGGTCGCGAACCTGGTGCAAGTAGCCTGGAATTATGGCTGATGACTTCACGACCCCGCTGACCGTTGAGCAGATGTACGGCGATTGGGGCTTCGAGTGGGAGGACGCGGTTGCGATGACGGACCGCAGCCTCGGCCCGAGGCCGCGGACGTCGATGTACGACACATTCGGCACCCTAGGGATCGGAGCAGGCGGATACGTCCTCGACATCGGGGCACGCGATGCAGCCCAAGCGCTCGATCTGGCGGAGCGGTTCGCATGCCGCGTTCTCGCAGTCGACCCGGTGCAGGCGAACGCCGACCTCGCTGCTGAGGTCATCGCCGCCCATGAACACGGCGGACTCGTGGACATCAAGCTCGGCACCATCAACGACATCCCTGCCGACGACGGCACCTTCGATGCCATCTTCTCACGCGACATGATGGGCCATGTCGAGGACCTCGAAGGGGCGCTCTCCGAATGCAGGAGGGTCCTCAAGGATGGAGGCGCCATGACCATCCATGACGTATTCGCCACACCGATGCTGGAACCGCAGGAGTCGGCGCGCCTCTGTGCCGACCTCGCCCAGGTACCCGAGCGCCTGGACGCCGAGTTGTTCGAACGGACAGCCGAAGAGACCGGGTTCACGATCGAGGTGACCGACCGTGTGGCATCCGAATGGCTCGAGACCCTGCTCGAGGGCGAGGACGGCGAGAAGCGTCTGCTCACCGCCGCAAGGCTCCATCGCTGCAAGGACCGGTTCGTCGAAGAGATGGGCGTCATCCCGTTCCGCGTCGTCCGGGGCAACAACCTCTGGACGATCTACCGCATGATCGGCAAGCTCGAGGATCGCGTGTACGTGATTCGAGCGTAGCGAGGAGCTGCCGAGATCCAACGATCCAATCGGCACAGCCTGACCGGCGAGTCGTCCGCCGCCAGCTGATCGAAACAATCAGTGCCCGCGACGCCCATCGTCGGCATCTAGCGGGCAACCGCTCCCATTCCGCGATTGGGCGCCCAGAGGTTCTTCCAATCATGCAGTCTCCACGCGTTGCCGAACCGCGAAATCAGTTCTCCGACACCTCAAATAGGCAATATCTCCTTGAGCGCCACTTCACCGAGTCTGACGTTGGGTTTCGGCCCGCCGGCGACCTCTTCGAGCCTCTCGTGCACGCGCCGCTCGGCGTCGGCTACTTCTTGGTCGGCTTGGGTTCCAGCGTGCCGATCCATTCGTAGCTCGCCGCGAACCACTCTTCGAGTGATGCTGTGTCACGGAGGAGATCGTCCGGCACCGCCACGTAGCCGCGCATGACGCTGCCGTAAGAGATGACCGGGCCGGTGTCGTACTCGGTGCGGAACTCGTCTCCCAGCTCGTCGGACAGGCGCAGGGCCAAGCCTCCCTCGGCGTCCAGGAAGCTGAACATGTGACCGTTGCGGGACGTGTACGGGTTCTTAGCCCCCTTGACCTGGCAGTCCGTGCCACTGCTGTTCACCAAGGCGGTATACAGTTCCAAGGCTTCGGCCGGTCCCGGGTAGGCGGATCCGCCGGGCACTGCATTTCTCCTCGCTCGTCGTCCCCTGCATTCTGCTCATCCGCGCATTTGGGACACAAAACCGGGCGTAACTACAGGCTGCGGATGAGGCGTTCGACTCGTTCGTCGATGGCTTTGAAGGGGTCTTTGCACAGCACAGTGCGTTGGGCCTGGTCGTTGAGCTTGAGGTGC
>CAMYMH010000076.1 GCA_947259275.1 uncultured Acidimicrobiaceae bacterium
TGTCAAGACCGGTTTGATGCTTGACAGGTGTTCGGATACATCCCTTACACATTGGTGGTGATGGTTTTGATGTGGTGGTGCCGGTAGTAGATGTTCCAGGTGCCTGGGGTGGTGGTTGCTTTGATGCCGATGGGTTTGCCTTTGAAGGGTTTCCCGGCCCGGTAGGTGTGTCCTTGGAAGGAGAACCGGGCATCGGTGCTGACTTGGCGTATGTGGGTGCCTTCTGGGTAGGTGATGGGTGGGAGTTGGGTGGGGAACCGCCGAGTGGAAGGTTGGTAGTGGTCGGCGGGGGCGATGGTTTCTCCGAGTGCTTCATGGGGACGGTGGTGGTTGTAGAGGCGTCGGAATTCATCGAAGGCGTCTTGGAGTTGGGTTCGGGTTTCCCAGTAGCGGCGACGGTGGAGGACTTCTAGGTCGAGGGTTTGGTGGAATCGTTCTTCTTTGCCTTGAGTTTGGGGATGGAAGGGTCGGATATGACTGACCCTGATATCGAGGTCGGCCAACCACACGGTGAGTGGATTCCAAGGGAACCCGGTGGTGTGTCCCCATGGTGAACCGTTATCCATCAGCATCCGATCGGGGAGCCCGTAACGGGTGAACACGCCAGTGAGATAGTCCTGCACGGTGAGGGTTTGCTGATCGGTTGAGGCTTGGAGACACAGGTTGTATCTGGAGTGATCATCGAGGATCCCCAGGGGGTGGATTCGTTGACCATCTTGGAGGGTCAACCATCCTTTGAAGTCCATCTGCCACAAGCGATTCGGAGCATCAGCCTGGAACCGAACGTAATCACGTTGGGGACGAACCGGTTCGGTCAGCAACTCGTTACGGCGCAGGATCTGAGTGATCGTGGACGGGGCCGGCACTCCTTGATGACCTTGCCGGAGCAAGAACCCACGAATCTTGCGTCCACCCCACACCGGATGAGCTTCCCGCACCGCACACACCAACTCCACCATCTCCACTCCGGTCTCATCCGGATGAGACCCAGGACGCCGAGACCGGTCCACCAGCCCCGCCTCCCCCTCGACCCGATACCGTCCCAACCACACATACCCGGTCTGTCGCGAGATCCCGAACCGGCGACACAACTCCGCCATCGGAATCACTCCCTCAACCGCAAGGCGCACAAACTCCAAACGCTCCGACACCACAGACGACTCCCGCCACGGCACAACCACACCTCCAAGAACAACCTGTCAGGTATGTTCCCGAACACGTGTCAACTATGTACCCGGTCCGGACACCAAAGGGAGGGGTGCTACTTGAACGCGTAGAAGTTGCCATCGCGGGAGCCGACGTAGATCCCACCCTTCCAGATGGCCGGGGTGCTTTCGATACAGCCGGTCAGCAGGTCGATCTGCCACAGCTGCTGAGGAACACGGGGATCGGAGACGTCGTAGCCGCGCAGGCCGCCGCCCTCCTCGCAGTTGACCGACACCACGAGGGTGTCGTCTACGACGACGGGTGAGGACCAGGCGTGGAATCCGACGGTGTCCCGGTATACAACCTCGCCGGTGTCGGTGTCGACGGCGAGCAACTCACCGGGATGGGTAGCGGCGTAGAGGACGCCATCACCGAGTGCCGGGGTGGCCCACAGCCCGCCGTCACTGCCGGAGAACAACGGAGGGACCGGCACCCCCCACACGAACGGATCGTCTGCGGTTGGATCCAGTTTGATGAGCTGGCCCAGTTCGGCGCTCCGGGCCCGGAACTTCTCGAGCTCAGCAGACACGTAGAGCATGCCCTCGGCGTCGATAACGATGCTGGCGTCGACGTCGTCGCCCACCCAGTAGTCGAAAACGACCGGTGCCTCGCCGGCATCGATGGTGGCGAGGTCGAGTCCGAGCACCCGTCCGCCCGAGTTGGAGAAGTAGGCGGTGCCCTCGAAGATCGCCACCGAGTTCTCGATGCTGACGTTGCGCCCCACCTTGGAGATGAGCGCATCGTCGTAGGACGGGATAGAGAAGACCAGCTCGGGGCTCACGGTCACAGCGCCTCCGGCGTCGTAGCCGCGATTGAGCTTCCAGACGTAGAAGATGCCGTTCTCACCGCCCTCAAAGAGCAGGTCGTCGATGATGGTTGGGTTGCCGTCCCAGTCGTTGTTCCAGATCGAGCCCGGGGGAGTGATGAATGCCCACAGCTCGGTCGGGACTTGTCGATCGAGGGCAACGATCCGGATCCGGTCGTCCCGGGACCCGAAATAGATGAGCGGGTAGCCATCGGGGTCGATCGTGACCGAGCCCTTGTTGATGTCCTGGGTGGGGAACTCCGGACGGGTTGCCTGGCCGGTGGCGGCGTCGAGGAAGTGGACGGCCCGGTCGTAGGCGCCGAAGATGATCTCGGTCACGCCGTCCGGCCGCTCCCAGATCGCGGGTTGTCCGGTCCAGCCGCTTCCACACCAGGAGGTCGCGTTGCCCCCAACGGTCGAGAGGCCGCATCCGATCTCAAACGACCAGGCGATCGAAGGGTTGGTCGGAACCGGACCGGTTCCATACCAGGTGCGGCTGGGATTGCCCCGGAACTGAAGGAGTCCCTCGACAGGGCCGTTTCGGGGTGCCTGCACCGTGCGGGCATCCACAAATCGAGCGAGCGGAATCGTGGTGGTCGTGGTGGTCGTGGTGGTCGTGGTGGTCGTCGTGCTCGTCGTGGTCGGGGGTGGGGTGGTCGTCGTGGTGGGGGCGGCGGCTGGCACCGTCGACGTTGTGCCGGCGTCGACATCTGATGAGAGTGGGGAACAGGCCGTGAGGAGAAACCCGAGCCCTAAGAGAAGCCGTTTCACGTCCGCGATGGTACCGATTTCGCGAACTTGCACCCTCTAGGCTTTCCTCACCGTGGCCCTCACCCAAATCCGCCGGGCATTCGCGTGGCCGGTCGCCTTCTGGCGGCGTCTCAGACACGCCGATGTCATGCTCTATGCCGCGGCGGTGGCCTTCAACAGCTTCTTCGCTCTCGTGCCGCTCATGCTGGTGGCGGTGGCAGCGGCCTCGTTTCTCGGCCGCAACTTGGACGCTCTCGACCGGACTCTCGAATCCGTGGAGTTGTTCGCACCCGCGGCCGTCACCGATGTGATCCGCGAGGTGATCATCGACGTCGAGAGCGAGCTGGATGGACGGCAAACGGCACTCGTGATCGTCGGCGCCGTGGCTGCGCTCTTCATCGGCTCGAGGGCGGTCATGGCGATGCAGCGAGCCCTGGCGAGGGTGGAAGGGCAGGTCGAGTTCCGGCCGCGCTGGGAAGTTCGGCTCACCTCCGTTGCCTTGACGCTTGCCGCGGGAACCGCACTCGTTGGAACCACCTTCCTCCTCGTGCTGGGAGGGGCCTTCTCCGATTTCATCGAGGACAAGACCGGGATCGGGCTGCTGGCGGTGCTGTTCGAGATCTTCCGGATCCCCCTCGCGTCCATCGGCCTCTTCGTGTTCCTCAGGGTGTTCTATCACTGGGGACCGCCCGAGCCCCTCCCGGCCACCGGTACGGCAGCCCTCGTCGCCACCACGGGCACCGTTGCCGCCAGCCTGCTGTTCGGCTGGTACCTGTCCCAGGCGGCCGAGTTCGGGACCACGGTGGGGGCACTCGGCGGGTTCGCGTTTGCGTTGCTGTGGCTCTACATCGGCGCCTGGGCCACCATCATCGGGGCCGCCCTCGTTACGAACGCCTGGCGGTACCGGGCGACCGGTGAGTTCCCCGCCGTGGGCGGTTCGACCCCGGTGTCACGGCCCTAGGGCGGATCGAGTACGGCGAGATCGTCCAGGCGGACGGCCTCTGCGGCGACCTCGGCCGGTGACAGCCCGTCGGTGTCGATTGAGGCCGACTCCGGCCCCGTATCAAGCAATCCGGGCATCGGATCCGGGCCGATCCAGATGAGGCGCTTCACCCCTGCTCCGGAAAGGCCTTCCACCCACCGTGCGACCACCCCTTCGAACGATGGGGCAAACGAGCGCTCCCGATCGTCGCCGGCAGCTTCGGCCATGAGGATTGCCGAGAACGCGTCGTGCGCCGCCCCCTCGATGTGGGAGGCGTCGGACACATCTCCAATGGCTACCTTGATACCGAGTTGTCGAAGGGGCTCGGCGCTGGCCCGGTCGGTCACGAAGGCTCGCACCTCACCGGCTCGACCAGTCAGGGCGGTCGCTACCGGGAGGCCGTGTTCGGTGTCGGCGCCGATGATGATGACGGGCATTCCGGGACGATACCTCCCCTCCGAGGGCACTAGGAGCCGTGGTGCCGGCGCTCCCCGCTGCCCGCTACGGGCTGACCGCCCCGGACGGCCGCTCGAGCCTTCGGTTGCGCCCGGGCGGCGGGGGGCGGGTAGCGGATACACTTGGAGTTCCGCCGGGGAGGTCTACATCTCTATGACGACGCATCCGCTCTACGATCCGGCCTCCCAACGCGACGCCTGTGGGGTTGGGTTTATTGCCGATCGCGGTCTGCGAGCAAGCCATCGAATGCTGCGCTATGCCGTGCGGTGCCTCGTCAATCTCGACCACCGGGGGGCTATCTCCGCCGACGGGACCGGCGACGGCGCAGGTCTCCTCACCCAGGTCCCGTACCGCCTGCTGGCACGTGAGCTCGAAACGCGCGGCATTGCCGCTCCCTCCCCCGGGTGGCTGGGGGTCGTGTTCGCCTTCCTGCCGGCCGATGATCCTGAGCCGGCCCGGTCACTGTTGAACGCAGCGCTCGAATACGAAGGGGTCCGGGTTCTCCACTGGCGCACGGTGCCCATCGACCCGGCCGTGCTCGGAGCGGCGGCACGGGGCTCGATGCCCCGGATCGAACAGGTTCTCGTCGACGCCGGTCCGGACGTGTCGGACGTAGACGATCTCGAGCGGCGGCTCTTCCTCGCCCGCAAGGCGGCCCAGCGAACCGCCCGCGCCGCCGGCATCACCGGATTCTCCATCCCGTCCAGTTCGGCGCGGACGATCGTCTACAAGGGCCTGTTCACGGCCCGCCACATCGAGGACTTCTATCGGGACTTCGTCGATCCGTCGTTCGAGACCGCCTATGCCATCTTTCATCAGCGGTACTCAACGAACACCGTCCCGTCGTGGGAGCGCGCCCAACCGTTCCGGATGCTCGGCCACAACGGCGAGATCAACACGATCAACTCGAATCGCGCCTGGATGGCGGCCCGCCAGGTCGACCTCCGGTCACAGCTGTGGAACTCGCGGACCGAGGAGCTGGTTCCCCTCCTCGAGCCCGATCAGAGCGATAGCGGCCATCTCGACAATGCCTTCGAGGTGCTCGTGCGCAGCGGCAGATCGCTTGCGCACGTCAAGGAGATGCTGATCCCGTCGGCGTGGGAGAACGTTGCCGACCTCGATCCGGCCGTGCAAGCCTTCTACGAGTATCACGCCTTCCTGTCCGAGCCGTGGGATGGGCCGGCTGCCATCGCTGCCACCGACGGTGTCACCCTGATGGCGTCGCTCGATCGGAACGGGCTCCGTCCGGCGCGATGGACCATCACACCGGAGACGATCGTCGTCGCCTCCGAGGCTGGGGTGAACCCGATCGAGGAAGGCAACGCCACCTCGACCGGCCAGCTCGGACCGGGGAGATGGTCGTGTTCGATCTCGAGTCGGGCGATATCCGTTTCACCGATGCGGTCCGGTACTCGCTCGCCCGCCGCCGGCCGTATGGCGAATGGATCAACACCCAGACCGCCTACGTCCAGGACCCATTCGACCCCTACCCCGACGACGAGGTGGACACGGCAGCACTGGCGCGGGTATTCGGGTACACGGCAGAGGAACGACGCCTCGTGCTGGCCGAGCTCGCTCAGGGACGGCTCCCGGTCGGCTCCATGGGCAACGACACGCCGCTCGCCGTCATGACCGATCCGCTCCCGCGGCTGTCGCGGTTCTTTCACCAGATGTTCGCTCAGGTCACCAACCCGCCCATGGATCCGATTCGAGAACGGCTCGTGATGTCGCTCCGTACCTACGTCGGCCGGCGCGGATCGCTGCTGGAGGAGACCCCCCAGCAGGCCCACTTGCTTGAGCTGTCGTCGCCGATTCTGAGCGCGGCAGACGTGGACCGGATCGTCGAGCACGCAGATCCGGCCTTCAAGTCGGTCTGGGTCCCGGCCGTCTTCCCGGTAGCCGATGGCGCCGGAGCCATGCGTGCGGCATTGGGTGAGCTGTGTGACCGGGTCGGTGAAGCCGTCGACGCCGGAGCCACCATCATCATTCTGTCGGATCGGGAGGTGGATGCCGACCAGGCCCCGATTCCGATCCTCCTCGCCACCGGCGCCGTCCACCATCACCTGATCCGTACCGGGCGCCGTCTGCGCGCCTCGATCGTGGTCGTGTCGGGTGAACCGCGCGACTCGCACGATCTCGCGTGCCTCATCGGCTGCGGGGCGTCCGCCGTCAACCCCTACATGGCGATCGACACCGTGCGCGCGCTCGCGGAATCCGGCCAGGTGGACGAGGCGCCGGTCGTGGCCCAGGAGAACTACCGGTCGACGGTCGAGAAGGGGCTGCTCAAGATCTTCTCCAAGATGGGCATCTGCACGATCAGTGCCTATCGCGGGAGTGAGTTGTTCGAGATCATCGGGCTCGATGAGGAGGTCACCGTGCAGGCGTTCGGGTTCGCCCCCCGGCGGGTCGACGGGATCGGCTTCGATGATCTGGCAGAGGCGGTCCTCGATCGGCATGCCCTCTACGCCGGGGGCGACGAGGATCCCGGCGGTTTCTACAAGCATCGCCGTGGGGGCGTTCCCCATGTCACCTCGCCGAAGGTGGTGCTCAATCTCCAGAAGGCCGTGAGGGCAGGTAGCTACGAGGCCTGGGAGGCCTATCTGGCTGAGATCAACGAGCGGGAACCGGCCGTGATCCGTGATCTGCTCGCCTTCAAACCGGTCGACCCGGTCCCGTTGGAGGAGGTCGAGCCGGTCGAAGCGATCATGCGCCGATTCAGCACCGCGGCCATGTCGCTCGGCGCCCTTTCCCAAGAAGCCCACGAGGCGCTGGCCGAAGCGATGTCGTCCATCGGAGGGATGTCCAACTCCGGTGAGGGAGGCGAAGATGTGGCGCGGTTCGGCACCCCGCGCAACTCTGCCATCAAGCAAATTGCGAGCGGAAGATTCGGGGTAACCCCCGCCTACCTGGGGTCCGCCGAGGAGTTCCAGATCAAAATGGCACAGGGCTCAAAACCGGGGGAGGGTGGACAGCTGCCCGGGCACAAGGTCACCGAGCAGATCGCCGGTCTTCGCCATACCAAGCCGGGTGTCACGCTCATCTCTCCGCCGCCCCATCACGACATCTATTCCATCGAGGACCTCGCCCAGCTCATTTTCGACCTGAAGACGTTCAAGCCGACGGCCCGGGTCTCGGTGAAGCTCGTGTCCGAGCCGGGCGTGGGGACGATCGCCGTCGGCGTTGCCAAGGCACAGGCCGATGTCGTGCTCATCAGCGGCGCCGATGGCGGAACCGGCGCCTCGCCACTCGTGTCCATCAAGCACGCCGGGTCGCCCTGGGAGATCGGTCTGGCCGAGACACATCAGGCGCTGGCCGCCAACGGGTTGCGGAGCCGGGTTGCCCTCGAGGCCGATGGTGGGTTCCGCACCGGCCGGGATGTGGTGGTCGCCGCCCTGCTCGGCGCCGAGCGGTTCGGGTTCGGGACGCTTCCGCTGCTCGCACTCGGATGCAAGATGGTCCGCCAGTGCCACGAGAACACCTGCCCCGTGGGGATCGCCACCCAGCGGGAGGACCTGCGCGCGAAGTACACGGGATCGGCCGACCAGGTGGTCCAGATGTTCCGTCTGCTCTCCGAGGAGGTACGCCGCCACCTGGCGAGCATCGGAGCCCGGACGCTCGAGGAAGTCGTCGGCCGGGCAGACCTGCTGGAGCCCATCTCTACGAACCTCTCTCTGGCGCAGGGACTGTCCCGGCTGCTCATTGACACCCGGTCGCGCCAGAGCCACCCCGGCTTCGCCGAAGTTGAGCGGTCGGCGGTCGGTGATGCGTTGCTGGCCGACTGGGTTGCCTCGGCCGATGTGGGTGTCGAACAGGTCGAGATTGCCTATCCCGTCACAAACCGGGACCGAACGGTGGGGACCCGCTTGTCGGGTGAGGTCATTGCCCGCCATCCCGAGGGTCTTGCGGAGGGAACCATTCGGATCCGCCTGGCCGGAACCTCCGGCCAGAGCCTGGGAGCGTTTCTGGCACCGGGTATCAGCTTGAGATTGGATGGGACGGCAAACGACTACGTCGGCAAGGGGATGGGCGGCGGAACGATCACCATCGTGCCGAAGCTGCGCGAACCCGTCGGGCCTGCCCACGGCGCCGGCAACGCGGTGTTGTACGGGGCGACCGGAGGGAAGCTGTTCATCGCCGGTCCGGTCGGGCAGCGGTTCGCGGTCCGCAACAGCGGGGCGCTGGCGGTGGTCGAGGGCTGCAGCGACCACGGATGCGAGTACATGACCGGGGGCACGGCGGTCGTGCTTGGTGCGACGGGTCGCAACCTGGCGGCAGGCATGACGGGTGGAACCCTGTTCATGTGGGATCCGGACTGGGTGGCGATCCGCTCACTGGCAGATACAGCCCCCTTCGCACGTCGGTTGGTGGAGGCCGAGCGGGTCCAGCTCCACTCCCTCATCAGCGAGCACCTTCAGGAGACCGGGAGTACCCGGGCTGGCCAGATCCTCAAGACGTGGGAGCGGGAGAGCGAGAACTTCTGGATTCTCGAAGGCGCCGCCGGCCCCTCGCAGGATCTCGAGGCCGGCCACGAAGGCGTCGACGATCCCGAGCTGGAGCCCATCGACGCCTGATTCTTGGGCTTCGCTCACCGGCGGACCAGGATGACGGCATGGATCTATCCACGGAGTTGACGTTCGCGCTGGAGTTGGCCGATGTCGCCGACGAGGTGACCATGGCCGGGTTCCGGTCTCGTGACCTGGAAGTGACAACGAAGCCGGACATGACTCCGGTGTCGGAAGCGGATCGGGAAGTCGAACGCCGGCTGCGGGATCGCATTGCCGATAAGCGCCCCGACCACGCCGTCCTCGGCGAGGAGTTCGGTCTCTCCGGGCCGGGCGAATGGACATGGATCATCGATCCCATCGACTCGACCAAGAACTATGTGCGGGGCATCCCCGTATTCGCCACCCTCATCGCACTCACCAGGGCCGGGCGGGCTGAGGTCGGTGTGGTGAGCGCACCGGCGTTGAAGCGGCGCTGGTGGGCGAGCCGGGGCGACGGTGCGTTCGTGAACGGCGAGCAAATCAACGTTTCGGCCGTTGAGGACCTGGGAGACGCCCAGCTATCGATCAACAGCTTGCTCGATTTCGACAAGCACGGGTTCGCTGAGGGCGGCCGTCGTCTGTCCGAGGCATGCTGGAGGACTCGGGGGTTCGGGGACTTCTGGTCGCACGTGCTTGTCGCCGAGGGCGGAGTCGACATATCAGCAGAACCGGTGGTGTCGGCCTGGGACCTCGCCGCGCTCCAGGTCATCGTCGAAGAGGCCGGCGGCCGCTTCACCGATTTCTCGGGCGTGGCTACCTACGAAGGTGGCAGCGCGATCTCTACGAATGGACTGCTTCACGATGAGGTGGTGGGTATCTTCCGGGGACCCGTCGACGACGTCGGTCTCCACTAGCCCGGCCCGGCATCCGCGCACCTTCCGGCCGGTGGGTGGTGCCATCCCAAATGACAAGGAGGGGCCGGTAACCGGCCCCTCCTCTCGTACGACCCCAATGTCGTTGAACCGCGCGAACGGTTCATGAAGGAAGTGTCCACCCGGGTGCGAGCGTGGACTGTCCACCACAATGGAGTGCCGGACATTGCCCTGGTATGGAGAGGAAGTCGGGA
>CAMYMH010000077.1 GCA_947259275.1 uncultured Acidimicrobiaceae bacterium
GATCATGTCCCTTGTGCAGAACTCATGTATGGGCCTATCATGATCCAAGACACCACCGAGAGTGGCATTACAACGGGCCGGAGGTCGAGTAGTGAGAATCGTACGCGGGGTCGTCGCGTGGTTGTTGCTCGTCACCACGATGGTCGGATTCACCCCGAATCCGGTGTTGGCAGCCCCGCTCGCGTCCGACGACTTCAACGCGCCAACCCTCGACCCCCGCTGGACCTGGGTGCCGGCACCCGACCCGGTGACCGGCCTGCAGGCCGGATCGTATGACCTCGTCGGCGCCGGAACCGGTGACGCCCACCTGGCGATCAATCTTGCCGGAAGCTCGACCCACGACAAGTTCAATACCGCCGACGCCCCCCGGGTGATGCAAGCTGTTGACAACGCCGACTTCGTTGCCCTGGTGAAATACAACACGGAACCGGCGGGCGGGTGGAACACGCAGGGCATCGTTGTCGAACAGGATGCCAACCGGTGGCTGCGTTTCGACGTCCGGCGCCCCAATCCCCCCACCAGTTCGCTACTCGCCTTCATCGGCGACACGACCAGCGGTAACACGACTCCCGAGGCCGACGTAGCTATTCCCGACGGGTCCGGGATGTTTCTCCGCGTCACCCGAACCGGCAACCTCTTCACCTTCGAACACTCAGCGAACGGGACGAGCTGGACCACCGTCGACACCCACACCTCCGCCTTAACGGTCAACAGCGTCGGGCTCTTCGCCGCCAACCCTGTCGGAGATGGCTTCACGTCCGAGATCGACTACTTCCTCAACACGGCTACCGCGTCCGATGGGGATACCGTCTACGGCGGGCCCGGACAGCTTCAGGCCACTCCTGATCCAGTGAGCTTCGCGGTCGAACCGTTTCTGTCTACGTCAGACTCGCGAGCAGTCACGGTGACCAACATCGGAGGTGCCTCCTTGACCGTGAACACGGCGACCGTGTCGGGACCGCACGCGGCCGATTTCGATCCCACGTTTTCCGGGTCGGTGCCGCTCGGTCCCGGAGAGTTCACCACCGTCGGAGTCGAATTCACGCCCCAGGCTGCCGGAGCGAGAACGGCGACGCTGAACATCAATCACTCCGGTGGAACGCTGCCGGTCTCGCTCACCGGGACCGGCGGAAACCGGGCACCCCACGTTGAGACCGGGGAGGTCACCTTCTCCAAGCAGGTCATCGCCGACCTGACCAGCGGCGATTTTCGCGAGTCGCATTCCGTGCGAGCCGCCGACTTCGACGGCGACGGCGACCTGGACATCGTTGCCACCAGATACGGCCGTCCAGGTACGGTTCCGGGAGTTGAGGGCGAGGGGGGCGCGGTCTTCTGGTTCGAGAATATCGGCGGCTCTTTCACGACTCGTCTGCTCGACAATGATCTCAGGGGCGCGTACCCGCTGTACATCGAGGATGTCGATCGAGACGGCGACACCGACATACTCGCCACCGGCTACTTCGATGACAACGTCGTCTGGTATGCCAACGAGAGCGGCGGGTTGTTCACCAAGCGCAGCGTCAACGCCTCCACCGACGGTCCCCACTCGGTGGTGACCGGGGATATCGATGGTGACAGCGACATCGATTTCCTCACCACGCACCAGAACACCAACCGGGTTGGGTGGTACGAGAACCTGGGCGACAACCGGTTTGGCGATACCAACGTCATCGACGGTGCAGCCATCTGGGCCAAATACGCAGTCTTCGGAGACTTCGATGGAGACGGAGCCCAGGAAGTGGCGGCGGCCAACTACGGCGAGCCGGCAAACGCTCCCCCGCCCAGGGATCCGATTGGCGAGATCGCCTGGTACGACGACCTGCTCAACCCCCCGGTGAGCAAAACGGTGATCGACGACGACGCCCAAGGGGCCTACTCGGTGTTCGCAGCCGACATCGACGGAGTGAACGGCACAGACATCTTGGCCGCCAGCTCGCTCGACGACACGGTCACCCTGCATGTCAACAATGGCAGCGGCTCGTTCACGCCACAGGTCATCGATAGCTTGGCCGACGGCGCCCGCACCGTCCGAGCCGACGACATCGACGGCGACGGTTTCCTCGACATCCTGGCGGCAGGTAGGGAAGGTGACACGGTGGCGTGGTACCGCAACGATGGTGCCGGTGCGTACGACAAGACCGTCATCGACGCGGCGGCCGACGGCGCTTACGGCGTGTTCGCCGCCGACATAGACAAGGACGGCGACCTCGACGTGCTGTCCTCCACCGCCGACTCCGACGAAGTGTTCCTCTACACCCAGACCAGGGCCCATGAGGCGACGGTCAACCAAGGTGGCACCCTGCTCATCGACAACGCGGTCCTGCTCACCACCGACCCCGACGATGGACCGGCCGGCATCACCTACAAGCTCACCTCCCCCCCAATTCACGGCAACGTCCGGCTCAACGGCACACCGCTCCTGCTGAACGGCACTTTCACGCAGGCGGATGTCGATGCCGGCAAGGTGGATTACCTGCACGGCGGCTCGGCACAGCCCTCTGATTCCTTCGACTTCGAAGTCGCCGACGGCGGCGAGAACGGGGTGCTACCAGCCAAGGGAAGCTTCACGGTGACCGTTAGTGGACCACCAGCTGGTGGGGTGGATGTGTTGTTGCAGCACAGTGGGTCTGGTTTGGTGGCGTTGTGGGAGCTGAATTCGAGTGGTGGGTTCGTGGGGGCCACGGTGGTATCTAACCCGGGCTCCAGCGCCTGGCAAGTAGTCGGGAATGGTGACTTCGTCTCCGGTGGCGGCCTCGATGTCCTGTTACAGCACAGTGGTTCTGGGGTGGTGGCCCTGTGGGAGCTGAACAGCACCGGTGGGTTCGTGGGGGCCACGGTGGTATCAAACCCAGGTACCAACGCCTGGCAAGTAGTCGGGAATGGTGACTTTGTTGCCGGTGGCGGAGTGGATGTCCTGTTACAGCACAGTGGTTCTGGTTTGGTGGCCCTGTGGGAGCTGAACACCACCGGTGGGTTCCTCAATGCCACGGTGGTATCTAACCCGGGTACCAACGCCTGGCAAGTAGTCGGAACCGGCGATTTCGTTGCCGGTGGCGGAGTGGATGTCCTGTTACAGAACAGTGGTTCTGGGGTGGTGGCCTTGTGGGAGCTGAACACCACCGGTGGGTTCGTGGGGGCCACGGTGGTATCTAACCCGGGCTCCAACGCCTGGCAAGTAGTCGCAACCGGTGACTTCATCACCTAGCGGTCAGCCAAGCGTTTCACCGCCCTATCCCGAGCCCGACCAACACATTCAGCGTTGGCATTCAACGCTTAGAGCGTCTTCTTGTTGTAGAATGTCACCCAGACGGCGGACCCGACTCACCGGACGCGGGCGCCAGCAGGCTCGGCGCGAGCCGCGACGGAAGGGTCAGGGAGTTGACCAAAGGGCATCGTGAATCGGTGACGAAGCGGTTACTGGTGGGTGCGTTGTCCGTGGGCGTCGCCATTCTTGGCCTGCCCGTGGTCGTGATGGACGCGGCTCAAGCTGCTCCGGGAGCTACCACGCCGGTGGTGGCGATTCACGTGTCGGAGACCACCCGCGGTCTTTGGGATACCCATGGCCACAATGGACCAACCGGGTTTCCGTACGACGTGCTTCCGGAGTCGCTGCGCCAAGCGTTGAGTTCCGATGGGACTCCGTTTGTGGAGGTGTCCGACGCCGACATAGCGGGCGGGGCGCTGCTCAATGGAGTCGTGCCCAAATACCCGATCGTGATCAGCTTGGCAAACGAAGATGTGCCCACTGCCGCCGAGTCTGAAATCAACGCGTACGTGGCTGCGGGAGGGTTCTTGTTGGTTGGGTCGTCGGGCCTCAAGAAATTCGAGACCGAGATCGGGCTCACAGCTACAACTGGTTTCTTCGCCAAGGCAAATCAGTTTCGGAAAGAGACCGGTCAAGAGGATCATCGGTTGGTGTCGCATATCCCCGATGGGTTGTTGCGATGGGATATGCCGGATGGCCGCGAAGAGGACAACATCGTCCCTCCCTGGTTCTCAGGCGCACCGCACAACAGCTGGTCACACTGGGTCTTCACAACCAGCCTGCCGGGGACCGATCCGGCCGCCGTTGTTGCCCGCGCTTACCTCGATGGCACCGATCAGGGCCCCCTTATAGCCACCAAGGCAGACCCATCGGGTGGTCATTACATCTATTTCGGGACGTTCAGCCCGCTAATCGATCACGGCAGTTTCCACTCCGGCATGTACTCCTACATGGTGATCCGCAACGCCATCGAGTGGGCGTTCGAGGCTGCGGAGCTTCCGATCCTGAAGCGGTCAACCTGGCAATACGACTACGACGCGGCCTTTAACGTGCGCCACGACTTCGAATCGGTCCCCGACGACATCGAGAACGGGATCCTGATCTCCACCCAGCAGGACAATGCGATCGGCGCAGCCGCCGTCCCACCGGTGGTGATCAGGGGCGACTACTACTTCACGACCGGGACGGTGAATGACGGGGTCCTCAACAGCGCGAACGCCATCGCCAACATGCGCACGGCGGTGGGTCTCGGGGCGACCATCGCTTCACATAACGGTGGCGAGCCTCATCCCTTCAACTTCGACGGCAACCCAGACACTCCCAGCTATTCAGTGGGGGATTACGCGTACCGGCACTGGGGACCCGACGAAGTGCTCGACGTGACCTCACCCCTGCCAGACGATCCGGAAGACCCGAATCGGACCATCGAGCAGTACATCGAGGACTCGATCGAGGCCTCCTTTTCGGAAATTGAAGGGTGGATGGCCACCCCGTTTGCGATCGATAATGGCCGAGCCGGCTGTGGCGGCGCCGGAAATTGTCCCCGTGTCTGGGCAGCTCCCGGGCTGAACTCGACCCGGGATCAGTCCCAGACCATCGTCGAGAGTCTGGGCCCGATCATCGGATCGGACCAGGCGGCCGGGCCCTTCCCGCATGAGACGATCTCCTACGTGAATCCGTTGACGCCGTTTGATACCGCTGGCACCCCCGAGATCTTCCTTTCCATGCCGGTGAACGAGTGGTACAAGGAGCGGGTCGGGTCTCTCGACAACGAGCTCACCGTTGCACAATCCGTCGAGAACTACTCGAGCATTGAGAACCTGCAGGATGCGATCGACTATTACGACTCCATCGGCGCCTTCATAAACATCATCGGGCACAAGCGCACCTCACCTGTCGACGGCCCCGGGAGCTGCGGCGCCGGTAACTTGCGGTGCTCGCTGCAACGTGAATACGTCGAATACCTGGCGGACGACCCAACCCGTTGGTCAACCAACGCCGTCGGTATCTACGACTGGTGGGTCGAGCGGGAGAAGTTCTCGGTCTCGGGTCACACGTTCAGCGAGAATCCCTCGACGATCAGCGCCGCGCTGACCAACACCTCCACCGATCCCGACATCTCCGTGGAAGTCGTAATCCCGGACTGGGCCTCCGGCAACCTCCAGATCACCGAAGTCAAAATCGGCGGCGCCACCGCCAACCCGAGTGACTGGCGCA
>CAMYMH010000078.1 GCA_947259275.1 uncultured Acidimicrobiaceae bacterium
CCTCACTCGAGTGAGGCGAGCCGCGTGACGCGAGTCGCCGTCGGATTCGGGTCGAACCTGGGTGATCGGAAGGCCCATCTCAACGCCGGATTGGCCGCCGTGGTTCGTCGTACTCGTCTGGTGGCACGCTCGTCGCTTTACGAGTCGGCGCCGGTTGGCCCGGTCGAGCAGGGGGCGTTCCTGAACGCGGTCGCCGTTTTCGAGACCAGCCAGGAGCCGTTTGCGCTCCTCAACGAGCTGCTGGCTGCCGAACAAACCCGCGGCCGGGTCCGTGAAGTCCGCTGGGGCCCCCGTACTCTCGACCTCGATCTTCTCCTTTACGGCGATGAATCGGTTGACGAGCCAGGCCTCACCGTCCCCCATCCGGAGCTGACCGGCAGGCGCTTTGTCCTCGAGCCTCTCCTGGAAGCCTGGCCGGAGGCGACCCTCCCCGACGGAACCCGGTTGGCCGAGTTCATTGAGGGCGTTCAGGACCAGAAAGTGCGGCGAGTCAGCCCCTGGCGAGTGGGATGGCCGAAGCAACTCTGGTGGTGGATGAGGCGGCTCATAGCCAACCGGTAGACGAGGGCGCTTCGGGCCGCCGGCGTCGGTCCGTCGATACGCGTCCGGCTAATCCGAGCCGAACCCGTCTACGGGAATCCGTCCGAGGCGGTCAGTTTGGCTTCCTCAATCCAGCTGTCGCCAGAACGAGCGAACACGTATGCCTTTCCGGGGAGGAGGCTCGCCGTCTCTACCGCTGGCGCGGTATGCATGCCGGGATTCATCTCATCCGGCTCTCGATGACGTCCTTCCCGATTCGCTTCAAATCACCGGCCGGGAACATGCCAAACAGGTCCCAGGCCAGGTCCAGATCCTCCGCAATCGACCGGGCCGCTTCCTGGTGGACGAACCGCTGCTCGAACTCGTCGGCGAACGCCAGATGGCGCTGGTCGGTTTCGGAGAGACTGGCCTCGCCGATGATGGCGACCAGACGCCCCCTCGGTGATGTATCCGGACAGGTCGGGGATGGGGTGGGTGATGTCGTCGTCGGGCATGGAGACGATGATGAGCTGGGTGATGGACCCGGGATGATCGTGGATGCGCCCGGCTCGCTCGTAGATGGTGGCAAGGTCGGTGTACATGTATCCGGGGTATCCCCTCCGCCCGGGCACTTCCTCGCGGGCGGTGGCGACCTCTCGCAGGGCCTCGCAGTAGTGCGTCATGTCGGTGAGGATGACGAGCACGTGATAGCCGCGCTCAAACGCCAGGTACTCGGCGGTGGTGAGGGCCAGGCGGGGAGTGAGGAGCCGCTCGATGGTGGGGTCGTCGGCCAGGTTCAAGAACAGCACGGTGCGGTTGAGGCGGCCGCTCTCTTCGAGGTGGCGTCGGAAGAAGCTGGCTTCTCGATGGGTGATTCCCATGGCGGCGAACACCACCACGAAGGCTTCCTCTTCGTGACCAACCACCCGGGCATCGGTGGTTATGCGGGCGGCCAGCTCGTTGGCCGGAAGTCCAAAGCCGGAGAAGATCGGCAGCTTCTGGCCCCGGACCAGAGTGTTGAGAGCGTCGATGGCCGACACTCCGGTCTCGATGTACTCGGAGGGGTAGCGGCGGACGGCCGGGTTGATGGCCAGCCCGTTGACGTCCCAGAACGCTTCCGGCATCACCGGCGGGCCCTGGTCGGCCGGGTCGCCGTTCCCGTCGAGAATGCGGCCGAGCAGGCCGGTTCCAACTGGGAAGCGGGCCGTGTCGCCGCTCAGACGCACGCGGGTGCTGGCGATGTCGAGGCCCCGGGTGCCCGAGTAGATCTCTACCACCGCCCGCTCCCGGTTGACTTCCAGCACTTGTCCGCGGCGCACCCCCTCGTCGGGGGACACCACTTCCACCACCTCGCCCGAATGAATCCCGAGTGCCTGATCAACGAAGATGATCGGTCCCGAGACGTAGCTCACGGTTTGCAGCTCGACGGTGTGGAGGCTCGTGTGAGGTTTCATGCGGCACTCAGCTCTGCATCGATCGCCTCGAGCAGGGCCTTGGCCTGGTCTTCGGCTTCGGTCCCGGACCAGGATTTCATGCGGGCGACCAGGTCGTAGATCGGGAGCCCGATCAGTTCGTCCACGTCGGTGTCCTCGTGCAGGCAGCCGAGCAGCTGCTCGTGGAGGTAGCGAATCACCCGGAGCATCCAGTACTGCTTGGTGAGCGAACAGAACGCATCAACCTGGTCGAAGGCCGACTGCTGCAGGAAATCCTCCCGAATGATCCGGCCCGTCTGGAAGGTGATCCGCTCGGCCGGGGCCAGCACATCCACACCCAACAGCTGCACGATCTGCTGCAGTTGCTCGACTTCACCCAACAAGCGGCTGGCCCAGTGGCGTTGGTCGGCCCAGTCGTCGGCCACCCGCCCATCGAACCAGTCGTCCAGCTGATACAGGGTGTAGCTGCGAGTCCAATGAATGGCCGGGAAGTGGCGGCGACGGGCCAAGTCGGATTCCAGCGACCAGAACGTCCCGGCCAGCCGCAGTGAGTACTGGGTCACCGGCTCGCTGAAGTCGCCTCCCGGCGGTGAGACCGCTCCCACCACTGTTACCGAGCCGCGACGGGGGGTCCGACCCAGTGACTCGACCAGTCCGGCTCGTTCGTAGAACTCGGCCAGCCGGGAAGGCAGATAGGCCGGATACCCCTCCTCGCTCGGCATCTCTTCCAGCCGGCTCGATACCTCACGCAGGGCCTCTCCCCACCGGCTGGTGCTGTCGGCCATGACGGCCACGTCGTAGCCCTGGTCGCGGTAGTACTCACCGATGGTGATGCCCGTGTAGATGCTGGCTTCCCGGGCCGCCACCGGCATGTTTGAGGTATTGGCGATGAGGATGGTGCGTTCCATCAGGCGGGCACCGGTGCGAGGGTCGGTCAGATTCGGGAATTCCTCCAGGACCTCGGCCAGCTCGTTGCCTCGCTCTCCGCACCCGACGTACACGATGATGTCGGCATCGCACCACTTGGCCAGGGTCTGCTCGTGGACGGTCTTGCCCGTCCCGAAGCCGCCGGGAATGGTGGCGCTACCACCCCGGGCCACGGGGAAAAGGGTGTCCACCACCCGCTGTCCGGTTATGAGCGGTACATCCGGATCGAGCAACCGGGCCACCGGGCGGCCGGTTCGCACCGGCCAGGTGGTGGTCATCGGCACCGGCTGCCCGTCGATCCATGCCACCGGGTCGGCCGCGGTGGCGGGACTTGCGCCCAGGCGCGTAACGGTGCCGTTCCGCTCGGCCGGCACCATCATGCGATGTTCGATGGCTTCGGTCTCCTGGGTGGTGGCCAGCACGTCGCCCGGCTCGACCAGCTCACCCACCCCTACGACGAAGGTGAGATCCCACTCCCGACCGGGGTTGAGGGGCGGGAGTTCAACTCCGCGACGGAGGAACGGGTCGACCTCCCGCCCGTCCGGGCCGGCGGCCAAAGCCGGGAGCGGCCGCTGCACCCCGTCGAAGATGTTCCCAAGCAACCCCGGACCAAGGTCCACCGTCAGCGGCCCCCCGGTGTCTTCCACGGGGGAGCCCACCTGGAGCCCACTGCTGTCCTCGTACACCTGGATCACGGCCTCGGGGCCCTCGAGGCGGATGACTTCGCCGATGAGGCGGTTGGTTCCCACCCGTACGACGTTGTAGAGCCTGGCTCCGGTGAGTCCCTCGGCTACCACCACCGGGCCGGCGATGCGCACGAGCTTGCCGGTGTTGACGGTCGTCATGTGTCGCCCTCCCCGAAGGTGATGTGGTACCCGACGGCACGTTGGAGGAGTCCGGCCAGCCGGGCCCGACGGGAAGCCGCGGCTTCGGCTTCGAGACCGGCCGGCAGCGCGACCACAACCGGTGACACCGATTGCAGCATCCGCTGGCGGTTCTCCCCGTCGAATTCGTTCAAGAAGGGCGCATACACGGCAATCACACCCCGTTCGCCGTCCTCGATGAGGGCGGCTACGGCTTGGGCTGCCTCAGCCGAGTCGAGGGCCTCACGCACCGCCGCCCCCGCTAGTTGGAATCCGCCGGCCAATTCCGGGGGCGCGATGACGACAAACTCAGTGCTCATGGGATCACCAGCTGTTGCTCGATATCGACGGGGAGCAGCCGGTTGACGATCCCGCGCCCGATCAACCGAACATTGCGGGCCTCGTTCTCTTTGGCTTTGACGTAGGCGACCGGGACGGCCAGGCTCAAGGGATCGGCGGTGTGGAACAGGGCGAGCGCCCAGTGGGTGAGCGCCCGGTCGAGATCGTGAGACAGAGTCACGAGGTTCCCGTGTCCCACCCAGGCGGCCACGGCCGGACGCCAGCCCACCGGCAGGCCCGCCAGACCGGCCAGGATGGCGGTTACCTCGTCCGGATCATCGGCCCATTCGATGGCGAGGAGGGTGGTCGGCGACACCGTCCCCGACGCCAGAAAGGACGTCACCCCCGGCACTCCAGTCTCCGGCTCGCCGTCGAGGCGGGCTTGCAGCATGCGCAAGGCGGTGAGGAGGTTGATGGCGTCGATTTCGGCCCGAATGAGAGTGAGACACTCGTCCGGCTCTTCGGTGAGAGCCTCACCGACGTGTTCGGCATACGCCTGGTTGAGGGCGTCTTCCAGCACGGCCGGCTCACCGGCGACCTCGTATTGCGGCCAGAGGTGGAGAAGGCGACGGGCGGTTGGGCGTGACGGGATTCCCCACGCCACCATCAGATCGATGGTGGCCCGGGGGCCGGGTTGGGATGCCAGCTCGGTCAGCTGACTGTCGCTCAGCAGGCCGGCCGGAGTCAGGAACGGAGTGATCTGCTCCCGGCCCAGCAGGCGAGCCTGGGCCCGGAGGATGGTACGGAGGTTCTGGAGGTCGAATCGATCAAGTAGGAGGTCGAGCTGAGTCAGGTCGGAGTCGTAGAAACTGCGCATGGCTCGCAGGTTGCGGGCCAGGTTGGATCGGAGCGCCTCGTCGAGGATGCGAAGCCCGGAATACCGTGGCAGAGCGGTGGCCAGGTCCGGCCCGTAGTCCGTATCGGCCAGGACCCCCACCACTCGTTCCAGCGTCTCACTGCGGGTCATTCGCGAGTAGTCGTCGGGGCCGAGCAGCAAGCCCTTGCGCGCCCGCAACCGGGTGTTGCCGTAGTCGAGTCCGGCGGTCACTGGCCGCTCCCCAGGGCAGGTATCAGCTCGGCCACCAGCTGCCGTCCAGACGGATCGGCTCGGGCGAGGCGGCTCTCGAACGTGTTGTCCACGAATCGTTGATTGCCGACGGCCGCCACAACTCCACCGATGGTCGTCAGGTCGGCCTCGACATCACAGGCGCCCGGTCGCTTGGCCAGGAGGCCGGCCACCGCCTGGGCATCGGGCTCAGCGACATGGATGGTGGTGGCATCGGGCATCACCCCCCGGCACTCGTCGATCAGCTCTCCGAGGATTTGCCGGTAGTTGGGGTCGTCCCGGAGATGAGCCAACCGCTCCACGGCTTGCTCGACGATGCCGGCGTACACCTGCTCGGCGGCCACCCGCACCTGGCGGTCGGCCTCGAGCTGGGCCTGGTTGACGATGCGATCCGTGGCACGGGCGGTTTCAGCTTCTCGAGAGCCGGCCAGGCGGGAGCGCTCCGCCTCGGCCGACTGGTTCGCTTCCTCGAGGATGCCGGCCACCTCGTCGTCGGCGGTGGAGGCGATGGCGGCGGCTTCTGCTTCGGCCCCGGACCGAATCGCCTGCAGGATGTCGGACAGTGCCATTCAGCCTCCCAGCAGGATGATGATCATGGCGGCCACCGCGAAGCCCAGGATGACGAGCGTCTCCGGGATGGCCACCAGCAGGATTACCCGGCCGGTGAGTTCCGGTTTTTCGGCCAGGGCTCCGATCCCGGCCGAGCCGATACGTGCCTGGGCGTAGCCGGTGGCAATCGCCCCCAGCCCGACGGCGATTCCAGCTCCGATTGCGATTAAT
>CAMYMH010000079.1 GCA_947259275.1 uncultured Acidimicrobiaceae bacterium
CCTGGTTGGCCGGTGGTTGTGTTCCCCGCCCTGAGGGCGGGGTGGCTCCGCCGATAGGCGGAGACGGGGTGGGGGGCAACCTTGCGGGTTGCCGGGAACCCGGAGGGTTCCCGTCCACCTTTCCCTCAAGGGAAGGGAGGGGACACCCGCCGGGGCACATCGGATAGGGAACTGACGGATCTGGAGGAGATGGCGGTAGGCGGTAGGCGGTGGGCGGTGGGCGGTCGGCGGTGGGCGGTGGGCGGTCGGCGGTGGGCCCTTGACTAGCCGGTCGAGGCGGCGGCTACGTCGCGCAGGTAGAGCAAGACGCTTGGGTGACCCTCGACCATGAGGCCGTCGGCGCTGCCGCGGCCCCATAGGAAAAGGTCGAGGGCATCACCGGCCCCCCGGATCATCGCCGAGGGAGCGTCGTCGCCGTCGTCGAGTTCGATGCCGGGTTCATCGACGAACTCCCGGCGGCTATTGGGGGAGGTTCCACTCCACGATCCGAAGCCCACCCGCCACGATCGGCCCTCGCTCTCGAGTCCGACCACGACCTGGGAGCGGACCACTTCGGCCCAAGGCGGATACCCGCCCATGAAGACTTCGAGGATCTCATCGACGCCGTCGGCACCCAGGACAGGATCGACCGCGGTGTGACTCCCATGTCCCAGCTCGGCGTCAACCCGGTGGATCAGCGTCTCGTGCGCCATGCGTCGAATCCAGAATCGGACCGTCTGATCCGGCTCATGCCAGGTGTGGACGTGGGTGGCAGGGTCGGCGACCGAGAGCACCGAGGTCAGCTCGTGGAAGCCCTCCTCAAACCATTGCAGCAACTCAACGCCCTCGGGCGCGGCGAAGCTATTCCAATCGGGTTCCTCGTCGGCGATGAGCTCGCGCACGATGTGGGTTTTCTGACGATGGACCTGCCCGAGATGGGCGACGACATCGCCGACCGTCCAACCGGGGGTGGTGGGTACCACCGCATCGAGTCCCTTGCGGGCGGCGTCGAGAACCGCCTGACCATCGGATCGAATCGCCTCGAGGTAGGTCCCGGCGTTCACGAGTTATCCACCGGCGTGGATAACCCTGTGGGCAAGTTACACCCGTGTAATTTCACGGGGTGTCACCGATAGTTCAGGGTCATGGCGAATCCGCCGCCGATGGCGGCGAGGCCACCCACCAGCCAAATCCCGCTGGTGTCGCCGAACACTCCGATGTAGTTCAGGATGATCATGAGGGCGCCGATAGCCATCAGGCCAAACATGACCCCTACATACAACGGCGAGGAGTCAGGTTTGACCTCCTTCTTCGGCGTTGCAGTATGGTGCGGCGTGTGCTGCTCGCGGCGTCCTTTGGGTCGTGCCATGGCCGCCACATTACCCCCTTTCCGATAAGCGAGTCGTTGTGAGACCGAGAACCATCCGAGTGATCCGCGGAACCGGCTGGACCTTCATCTGGCTGGGGGTCTATCTGATGGGGTTCGTCGCCTACCAATTGTGGTTCACCAACCTGCTGACTGCCCGTGATCAGAATGCTCTGGCGGCCGGTCTCGACCAGCACTTCCAGGAAGTAGTTGTGGAAGCGGTCGAGTACGTTCCGGTCGTGGTTCCCGGCGGGATCACCACCACCACCATCCCGGGCCCCGGCACAGAGCCGGGGCCGGAACCAGAGCCCAAGATCCTCTTGCAGGAGTCACCGAGTGAGGTTGGCGAAGCCTTCGGGACCATTCGCATCCCGAGCATCGATTTGGACGTCGCCATGGTGGAAGGGGTTCGGCGGCGCGACCTCAAAAAGGGCCCCGGTCACTTGAGCGGGTCGCCGCTGCCCGGCCAGCCCGGTAACGCCGTGGTGTCGGGCCATCGCACCACCTATGGGGCACCGTTCGGTGATCTCGGAGACCTCACCACCGGGGACCAGATCGAGGTGGAGACGGCACTCGGCGTTCACGTGTACGAGGTTCGCGAGGCGCCCCAGCAATGCCGCAACCAGGACGGCCTGTGCGTCGTGCGACCCACCGACTTGTGGGTGACCGAGCCCCGGGCGGGGGCCTGGCTCACGCTCACCACTTGCCATCCCAAGTTCTCAGCCCGGCGCCGCCTGATCGTCTTCGCCGAGCTGGTGGCAGGGCCAAACGCCGAAGTTATTCTGGGCACCTGATGATCAAGAGCCTGTACCAGTGGATGCCGGGGCCGCCCGCTGCCCGGATCGGCCTCTTGTCGGTGGCGGCGCTCGTCCTCCTGGTTCTGGTCATCTGGAGCTACGAGATCCTGGGCGATTTTCTCGATAGCGGAGGTACGGTGGGGCAATGAGGATCCTCGTGGTCGACAATTACGACTCTTTCACCTTCAACCTGGTGCAGTACCTCGGCGAGCTCGGGGCGGAGCCGGTGGTCGCTCGCAACGACGAGATGACGGTGGCCGAGGTGTCGGCCCTCGCTCCGGACAGGCTGGTCATCAGCCCCGGCCCCGGCACACCGGTGGACACCGGCAATTCGCTCGACTACCTCAAAGAGCTCAGCCCGCGCATCCCGACGCTCGGAGTCTGTCTGGGACACCAGGCGATCGTCGAGGCCTATGGCGGCACCGTTGATGCGGCTCCCGAGCCACGCCATGGCAAGACCTCCGAGATATCTCACGATGGCCAGGGGGTCTTTTCCGGGCTCTCAAACCCGCTGATCGCAACCCGTTACCACAGCCTGGCGGCGGTCGAGGTGGGCGACGATCTCGTGGTCACTGCCCGCAGCGAAGACGGGGTGGTGCAAGGCGTCCGCCATGTGAGCCTCCCCATCGAGGGAGTTCAATTCCACCCCGAGAGCATCATGACCGCGGAGGGGATGGCGTTGCTGAAGAACTTCGTCGGCTAGGGAGTCGCCGGCGGGCCGAGGCTAAGGCGAGGTGGTGGTGGTGGTTGTGTCCGGGACGGTGGTGGTGGGCGGCGGCGGTACCACCCCGATCTGAACGGTGATGGTGGTGCCCGGCTCGACCAGTACAGTGGCAGGAGTCTGCTGCGCGAGGACGATGCCTTCCTGACCCGACTCGGCGGTCACCTCGATGGGCTCTCCCAGCGCCATGCTCAGGCCAAGCGCACCCAGGGCGTTACGGGCTTCGTCTTCGGTATTGCCGACCAGGCTCGGCACTGCCACCGGCTCAACTCCGAGTGAGACGACGAGCTTGACCACGTCGTTCTTGGCAATGATCGATAGGGCGGGCGGATCTGTCCGGATGACCTCGCCGTCGGGAATTGACGGGTGAAACTCTCGTTCCACCACCGTCTGGATGCCGAAGTTGGAAAGAGCCGACAGGGCGTCGAGCGCGGTGAACCCGGTGTACTCGGGCAATACGACTTGTTCGGGGCCGGCCGAAACCACCAACAGGACCTCGGTGCCGGGCGGATGGTTGGTCCCGGCGGGCGGTTCCTGGCTGATCACCTGGTCGTTGAGGATGTCATCGTCGGTGACCGCCTCGATGCGCACCACGAAGTCGGCGTCGGCGAGAGCTTGTTGGGCTGCGACCCGATCCCGGCCGACCACGTTCGGCACGGTGAAGGTTTCCGGTCCGCTCGAGACCACGAGGCTTACCCGGTCGTTTGGGTCCACCAGCACACCGGCGACTGGATCGGTGGCCGATACCTCGCCTTCGAGGAACTCATCACTCGGACGACGGGTGAGTATGAACCGAAGATCTTTCTCCTGCAGTTCGTCGATGGCCTGGGCCTCGGTCGCCCCCAGCAGATTCGGCATCTCGACCAGCCCCTCTCCGGCATCGGTGGTTCGCAACGCATCGAACAGGTACAGCCCGGCAACCAGAACCACCACCAGCAGGAGGATGGATCCGATGATGACCGACCACGGGGTCCGGCGCTCGGGTGGGAGCGCGGTCATTTGGCGATAGGTTTCCTCCGGTGGGACCGTCGGCGGGGGGGCGGCTGCCACCAGGCGGGTGGCGGCCTGCGGGTCGGCGGCGCCCACCGGTAATCCGCTCAGGAACCGGAGCAGGTCCCCTCGCATCTCCTCGGCGGTCTGGTAGCGGTCCCCCGGATTCTTCTGGAGCGCTCGCATGACGATGGCATCCAACTCGGGAGGCACGTCGGGGTTGGAGGCAGACGGCACGCTCGCCACTTCAGACACGTGCTGATAGGCAACCGACACCGGCGTTTCCCCAGAGAACGGCGGCCGTCCCGTCAACATCTCGAACAGCACAACGCCGAGAGCGTAGAGGTCGGAGCGTCCGTCTGCCGGCTCGCCCTGGGCCTGCTCGGGGCTGAAGTAGGTGGCGGTCCCGATGACCGCCCCGGTGCGGGTGAGCTCTTCCGAGTCGTCCCACGCCCTGGCAATGCCGAAGTCGGTTACCTTGACGCTCCCGGTCTCGGTGAGGAGGATGTTGCCCGGCTTGACGTCGCGATGAGCCAGCCCACCGCGGGCGGCAACCGAGAGGGCTGCCGCCACCTCGCTGGCGATTTCGGCCGCCCGGCGGGGGAGCAAGGGTCCATCAGACCGGAGCACGTCGCGCAAGGTGCGACCTTCCACCAGCTCCATGACGATGTAGTAGTGGCCTTCGTCCTTGCCCGTGTCGTAGATGCTCACGATGTTCGGGTGGGTGAGGTTGGCGGCCGCCTGAGCCTCGCGGCGGAAACGCTGGATGAACGCCTCATCGGTCGCGTAGTTGGCATGAAGCATCTTCACCGCCACCCTCCGTCCGAGAACCTCGTCGATGGCGGAGTAGACGTCGGCCATCCCTCCTCGGGCGAGGTGGGTAGTCAGCCGATAGCGCTCGGCAAGAAAGGTGGTGTTCATGTCAGACAAGAGAGTGACGCCGGGATAGGGCTGCCCGGTTCCTGGATTGTAGGGAGGAATGGAGAAAACGCTTGTCAGCCGGCGCTGGCAATCCTGCGGGTTGCTGGCAATCCTGCGGGTTGCTGGCAACTCTGCGGGTTGCTGGGCAGTTGCTACGCACTTGGGTGCCGCGACCGAACAACCCCACCAGTGAGTCTTTTTCCCTGCCCTTGAGGGCGGGGTGGCCGAGCGGAGCTCGGCCGGGGTGGGGGGCAACTCTGCGGGTTGCTGGCAATC
>CAMYMH010000080.1 GCA_947259275.1 uncultured Acidimicrobiaceae bacterium
TGTGGCTCAGCTCTCACGCTGCCCTCCAGGACTACATGGACAGCCGCAGCCCCCGCGGCCGGCGGTGACCCGCGTGCACACCGCGTGCACATGAGAACCAAGAACGACTCAAAACGGCGCAAGGCGATGAGTGGTGAAACCCTCTGTGCCACAAGGGGTTTCGGCAGATTGCCATTGGTAGCACGACCCCCTGATGATCCCTGATAAGGATGAGGTCCCTGGTTCAAATCCAGGTGGGCCCACGAGGACTCACCTTCGGTGAGTCCGTTGGCAGTTCGCCATGCGAACTGCGTTGCGGACCCCCTGTGTGTGCGGAGTCTCGTTGTGCTCGCGGCGGTGGATCAGCAGAGGCTCAGGGTCCAGCTAATCGCTGATGAAGATCCGACCGTACTGCGGGTCCGCGCCGTTGGCCTCGCCGAAGATGACGTACCGTCCGTCGATGTATCCGACGGCGTGGAACCACGTGTCGGTGAATACGTGGGAGTCGCGGTTCGGGCCCGTCCAGGTCATACCGTCGGTGGAGTGCCAGACCGCAGCGCCTGTGTCGCCCGACCAGCCGACTGCAAGGTAGCCCCGGTCGCCGTACACCACATCGGCGATATCGCCCCAGTCGGGGTTGACGAGGACTTCCTCCCAGGAGACTCCATCGGTGGAGCGCCAGATGGCGTCCCGGGGCTCGTCCTGCGCCTCGGCACCGCCGATCGTGAAATAGGCGCCGTTCAGATATGCGACACTGCTGCAACAACCCCAGCTGTCGCCGAAACGCGGCCCTTGACTCTGCATCCAGGTCGTTCCGTCCGAAGAGTGCCAAGTCCCAACTCCTACCACTACGAACCCTGCGTGACCGAACGTGACATCGAAGGTCCCGCAGTCCGGTGGACAGCGGGACCACAGGTCGTCCTGGGGAACGACCGTCCAATTCTGGCCGTCGTCCGTGCGCCACACTCCGAAGGAACGGGCCTCTTCGAGTCGGTCATCGATCTCGATGATCTCTCCAACCGCAACGAACTTCCCGTTGCCGAATGTGACGGCCGTCATCGACTCGTACGTCCCGGGCTCCGGGGGCTGTGAGCGGTCGAGGTCGATCGGGGGCGTAAACCAGGTGAGACCATCGGGCGAGAACGATGAGGCGGTAGCACCCAAAGCCCCCGTGGCATGGCAGCAGATCACGAAACCGGGGTCGCCGTATGCGACATCTCGGCCAGGTGGGACCGCCAGCGGCAGCCAATTCTCACCGTCCTCGGAGAACCACGTGTTGCCTTCGGAGGGGGTGTTTGTGCCCATGGCCACCATCCCCGTCGGACCCGTGGCGGCAGTACCTCCGACCAAGTCACCCGCGTCGACCGGCGTCCACGACGAAGGGGGTTCTTCCACAGCAGCAACCGGCTCGCCAGGAGTCACGGGCGGGGTGGATGTCACGGCCGTCGGGATCGTCGTCGCCAGTGTTGGCTCGGTCACGGTGGTCGGGATCGTTGTGGGTGCATCTCCGGTCCCGACGGGCTCCTCGCCTCCAGCACTGCGTAGGAGGAGCGCCACGCCGCCGATCACCAGCAGTGGGGCCACGAAGGCAGCAGCCGCCACCATCCAGCCGCGGCGTGGTCCCGGTGTGGGCGGGCGCAACGCGGGAGCAGACTCCGTCACATCGCGCACCACCAAGTCCTCGACGAGGTCCTGCAAGTGGTGGCCGTAGTCGACCAACTGGTGTTCCATCGACTTGGTCACGTTGGCACCCCCAATGTTGCCCGGAGCCGGTGCATCCCGCGCTCCAGGTGGGTCTGCGCCGTAGCGCGGCTGACACCGATCAGCGCCGCTGCTTCCTCCTGGGTCCATCCGAACGAATGCACCAGCAACACCACCACACGTTGCTTCTCGGAGAGTCGTGAGAGCGCCTTCGGGAGTCCCGGCTCCACCCACGGCATCTCTCCGTTGGGCACAGCGGGAAGTTCGGGACGAAAGCTGCGGTATTGGCGGCCCCGACTCAACCCGACCCGATAGAGGTATCCGGCGGGGTTCCCCATCTCCTTCACCCGCTCCCAGTGCTCCCACCCGTAGGCCAAAGCTTCAGCCACGGCATCCGGGGCCCGATCGATCCCGATCGCTGCCACCAACGCCGCCTTGAGACGTGGCGTCGCCTGATCTGCGAAATCCACGAAGGACTCGGCTTCCACTTGCTGACTCATCGAGAAGCCCTTCCGGCTCAACTTCGATGCTTTTCACTAAGTAGAGGCCCGAACGGCCATCCATTGAGGACAGGCAACCTGCCCGGGTGGTCGCGGAACCACGGGCCGACTTCGAGCAGCGTATGTTTCACGGGTCTGACGAACCAGAGCCAAACGCCTCTTGGCAACGCGAGATCACGAGTCCGCGGAGAGTCCGCGACCCAACGCGGACTGTTGTCAACGCCGGTTGAAAACTGCGCGGTTTGCGCCGGTTGAATTCTGCGCGGTTTAGGTGGTTTCTGTGGTGGCCATCACCTCCCGTTGTTT
The DNA here is from genome assembly GCA_947259275.1 of uncultured Acidimicrobiaceae bacterium. Classification (GTDB taxonomy): domain Bacteria; phylum Actinomycetota; class Acidimicrobiia; order Spongiisociales; family SHLN01; genus SHLN01. Next base: position 2,487 of record CAMYMH010000080.1, read on the forward strand.
GTCTTTGAGCCGGTAGCTGTCGCCTTTGAGGACGTGGACGTGGGAGTGGTGGACGAGGCGGTCGACCATGGCTTCGACGGCGACGGCGTCTCCGAAGATCTCTGCCCAGGCGGAGAAGCTCTTATTGGAGGACACGATCAGCGATGACTGTTCGTAGCGGGAGGAGACGAGCTGAAAGAACAGGGACGCAGCGTCGGGGTCGAAGGGGATGTATCCGACTTCGTCCACGATGAGCAGCGGGATCCGTCCGAGGCGTTCGAGCTCGTCGGCGAGACGACCGGCTCGTTTGGCTTCTCCGAGGCGCATCACCCAGTCGGTGGCGGAGGCGAACGCGACCCGGTAGCCGCGTCGAGCGGCTTGAACACCCAATGAGATGGAGAGGTGGGTCTTGCCGGTGCCGGGTGGTCCCAGAAACACCACGTTGTGGGCTTCACGGATGAAGTCGAGTTGGTGGAGATGCGCGATCTGCTGTTTGGAGACGGAGCGTTGGTGGGTGAAGTCGAAGTCGTCGAGGGTCTTGGTCTGCGGGAACCGCGCCGCTTTGACCCGGTTCTCCCCGCCGTGGGCCTCACGTGATGCGACCTCCTCGGAGAGCACCTTTGCTAAGAATTCGGTGTAGTCCCAGCCCTCGTCGCGGGCGGTATCTGCGAGCGATGACGCCACCTGCCGGGCCCTCGGCATCTTCAATGCTCGAGTCAGATACGCAACGTCGGTGGCGGAGCTCATCTGGCCGCCTCGGCGAGTGCGTCGTAGCGGCCCAGGTCGGGTGCTGGGAGCTGCGGGTCGCTGTCACGGAGCCTCCGGTGAGCGTCACGGGCGAGACGCAGCTGACGGGCATGGACCGGATCTAACACCACGTCGGCGGGAACGAACGACCTGCGGTGGCGGGCGATCTCACCACCTTCGGAGAACACCACCACCTCACAGGTTGAGACCTGGATCTGGAGCCGGCGACCGGAGAACCCGGGCGGCACCGAATAGTCGACATCGCCCACCCGGCAGAACCCGTCCTTGGTGACCCGCACCTCGACGCGACGATCAACATCGGGCAACGGGTCGGGAAGCGGGGCCAGGAAACCCCGTTCGACCCTCCAGGCGTCGCCGACCTTGTGACCAACGCGGCGATGATGTCGCCTGAACGCAACCTCGAGAACCCACTGATCGTGTTGGGCTTGGAGGTCCTCGATGCTGTCGAACGAGCGCAAAGGCAAGAACGATGTCTCCAGATAGCCGATCGTTCGTTCCCCCTGACCCTTGGACTCGGGTTTGCGGGGCTTCAAGATGATCGGACGCAGCCGCAAGGCCCCGAACAGGCCAGCCACCTCAGGATGGAGCCGGGCCGGGCGGGACCGGGGCGCCACAATCGACGAGTCCCGATCCACCACCATCGCCTGAGGCACTCCGCCGAGTCGCACCAGGGTGCCCGAGAACGTCGGCATGAAGTCGGGCATCGTCTTGGAGAAGGCAAACACGGTGGCATGCGCTGCCGAGTGCGGCAGCGTGGTCACCAACCCGAACACCTTTCGGGTCGTGGCCCGTCCCACCGGCACCGAGATCCCGGTCTCCCACCAATCGGTGTGACCCACCTCGCCCGGGAGATAGCTGGTGCGCTGATACGACCGGGCCTGCGCGAACAGGGGCCGGACCCCCACCAGGTAGTCTTTCAAGATCGTGATCCCGCCCTCGTAGCCGTCGCGCCGTAGATGCTCGATGATCACGGTGGCCGGCGCCTTCGGATCCACATCGAGCATCCTGGCGATCGAGCCCTTGTGCGGATCAAGCTTCGAACCCCCAGCGGCCCGTTCATACCGGGGAGGCTCAGACAACTCCAACAGCCGCGTCACCGTGTTGCGGCTCATCCCCAGCTTGTCGGCGATCTTCGTCTTGGTCCAACCCTCACGGTGAAAGAGCCGGTGGACCTCTGCCCAGTCGTGCACCTGATACACCCTTCCTCCTCGAGTCCGACACCGGACCCGAGACTGGTCGTCAACTACGTCCCACCGCGCAGTTTTCGACCGGCGTCAAGTGCTCAGTTTTCACCCGTCGTCGACAGACACCTGCAGCGGAAGCCTCCGCCCTCGATCTCGCGGGACTGATGCCTCCGAGCCGTGCTGATACGATCGCGATCTTGTGACTCTTCTGTTAGCAGTG
>CAMYMH010000081.1 GCA_947259275.1 uncultured Acidimicrobiaceae bacterium
ACCACACCACCTATGACGAACACACCGCCTGGGCACACCGCCAAACCACCACCCACAAAGAAGCCGCTTGACAAAATGCACCCCTGGGGTATCTAGGCCCCGACCTCTGCCCGGACGGTCATTGCGCTTCTCACTGTGAACTGATGACCGACACTATGGACGCTGCCCGCCGACGAGGAGGCCACAATCGGTCGAACGTCCAGAGGGCCTACGCCAAATTGCCGGACGACCTCGCCAGCATCGCCCGACTCTTGGCCGAGACCGTGATCCAGGTCCGGGACGGTGAGCTACCCCCCGCTGTCGGCAACTCCATCGCCAGCCTGAACCGATCACTCCTCGCCACCTTGGAGAGCGCCGTCCTGTCCAACCGAGTCGATGGCCTTCACGACATCCTCGAACGCATCGACGCCGAGATCGGCCTCAGGGTGGTGGCGTCGTAATGGGGAGAGACGGCTCACGACGGTCACTCGACAACTTGGAGAAGCGACTCACCTCCATGCTGGCCGGGGAGACCTGCAAGTTGTGCGCCACGAGAACGGGCGCATGCCCCGAATGTGGACGCCCGGTCGGCCCGTTTCAAGGCCAGGCCGCCGAGATCCGGCAGCAACTCGAAGAGCGCCTCACTCGTTACTGGCAACACCAGGGCCGTATCGCCATGGCCGCCGTAGACGATGACTGAACCGGCCACCACCACCGGCGACCTCTTCCACCGGTTCACTGCCGTCATCGACCAGTTAGAGACCCTCCGAGCTGATCTCATCGTCGCTGCTGAGCAAGTCGGTACCGAGGTTGAGATCCTCCGGCTTCTGGCTGTCCGGCTCCACCCTCTGGAGGGTGGGTGGGGCGTCGGGGAGTTCGGCTAGCTCAGCAGACTCATGGATGATGGCAACGATCTCCTCGTCAGTGGCATCTTTCGGCAGGAAGAAACGGACCTTGGTCATGGAGGTCACGATACCCCTGGGCCTCTCGTTCATTACTGCCAGATTGTTGATGATCTCATACTGCCGTCGATGCGGTCCCCCATTGGTCCCGGTCGGGCGTATGTTGATAGCAGATGTTGAAATCCTGGAGAGTCCGGGGCTGGATAGTTGTCATCATCGGAGCGATAACGGCTCTGGCATTCGCCCTGGCCGATGCTCTCGGGTTCGGTTACGGCGGCTTCGGACTAGTGCAAGCCCTCGGTCTGGTGTGGGGCTTGACCGTTGCCACCACCGGCAGCTTGATGCTCCATCGGAAACTCGGGTCCAGGCCGGGCACTGGCTACCGAACGCTGGTTGCTGGTTCCACTGTGCTACCGGTGGTCCTGTTGTCGGTGGTGGTGTGGGGTATGTGGGACCGGGCTGGGGACCTCAATGCTGATCAGATTGTCTGGTGTGACGATGCCGTCTTTGAAATGTATGACGCAGCCGTAGAACTCGAATTGGTGACTCTGGACGAAGTGGTCGATCTGCTCCTGACTCTCCCAAGACCTTCGGGTGGAATCCTCCCCTCAACTCCTGAGCCAACCAGAGATGGCCTGCTCCGTCTGTTTGAAACGGACCCAGGCATCATGAACCAGGTCGCCGCAGTTGCCTGGTGGAGATTCAGTGTGCAACCGCGCGGTGAGGTGTACAAGAAGGCGTGCAAGGAGGCTTACGCCACCGCTTCCATCGATGGCTTACCGGCTCCTCCGGGCGACTCGGTCAACTGTGACTTCGATACCCCCGCTGAGGCGCAGGAATGGTTCGACACCCACTTCCGCCGGTACGGCGACCTTGCCAGACTGGACAGGGACGGAGATGGTGTGCCCTGCGAGGACGCCGGGTGGCACATCGATCTCCTTTTCGGTTTAGCCCCCGACAACGTCACACATGGGGTGGAGTGGGGGCCGGACGGGTGGTTAAGCGACATGAGGAGCGGCGACTCATGCGCCAGCGGAGAGCCATGGGTGCCACCCGAACCCGATTTCCCGTTCGGTGACATCAGCGTCGCGATATACGGCAACCCGTCGTACATGGTGAGCTTCAGCTTTTCGACAACGCTTTCGCCACGTGGCGCATGGGTTCACCTCGCCGACGGGACCTGCCTTACCGCCGATGACGGTGAACGCAGCTTCTACCAGTTCGATGATGCCCTGCCCGAGTTTGATCGCACCGTGCCCTAACGGGCATCGGGCCGAACCGCTAAGGGGGCAACTCGCGTTGGAGCAGCAAGTAGGATAGTCAACGATTACGGAAGGCAATATCGTCGCCAGTCGCCAGTCGCCAGTACCGGTCGCTCCTAGCCCACCGCCTACCGCCCACCGTACTTCTCCCTAACCCAGGTTGTCGAGGTCGCGGATGCGTTGCTTGAGATCATCGGGCACCGGGGCTTTCTGGCCGGTGTCGTAGTCGTACATGACGATCACTCCCATGCCCCTGGCTACCGGCCGGTCGGGAGATTCCGCCAGCGTGACCACGTACTCGTGGTGAAAGCTCGTCCTCCCGATGTGGGTCACGCGGGCGCCGGCCAGCACCTCGCCCGGAAACTCGACCGGGGCGATGAAATCGCAGCTGACGTGAGCGAGAATCGGTGCTACGCCCACGGCCTGCTCGGTCGTGATACCCACCCGAGCGAAGTGGGCGATCCGAGCGGTCTCGAACCACCGGATGAAGCGGGTGTTGTTGACGTGGCCGAACGCATCCATGTCGCCCCACAGCACCGGGAGGTGTTCGACGACGGCGAACCCTTCGATCATGCGGATGAGGCTAAAGCACAAGCAGGAAGTGTCGCACCGTTCATAGGCGATCCCGGGGCAACGTCAGACCTGGCGGCATTATCCGGCTCGCCAAGCATCGTCGAATACGAGACGTCCCCGACGTTGTAATACGAGATGATCTTCGCAATCCCGTTCTCGTCTCCGAAGAACCACTCGCTGGCATCTACCTGGCGCACGCAGTACCGGCGCCGTAAAGCGCGTCGTGGATCTCGAATGTGTAGCCCAGAAATTGGTCCTCGTTCGCGTCCACCAGGCTGAGATAAGTCGGCTTGCCGTCGATAGTCCCGAACGGGCTCGTGTGCGTGAAAGCCTCGGTGACCGGGATCGCGTGGTAATCCCCCTCCTCCCACTTCTCGAACCAGAGTCCCACGAGTTCCTGCAAGTCCACAGCCACCCCGTTCCCGTCGTTCAGTCCACCGGGCGGCCTGAACGCTCGACGGGTCTGAAACCACCTCGCCCAGGAACTCAGCGAAGCTGAGTCTCGTGGTGGGAGGAGGATTTGAACCTCCGAAGGCTGTGCCGGCAGATTTACAGTCTGCTCCCTTTGTCCGCTCGGGCATCCCACCTATCGAGGGAAGAGGTTAGTTCGCCCGTACCGCTCCAACACCTCGAGTCGAGGGGCTGCCGACCGGGGGGCGGTGGGCGCTGAGCGGTTGGCTCTCTAGCTGAAGGGGCTGGCCATCTCCTCGAGGCGCGCCACCCGATCGGGGATGGGCGGATGGGTGGCGAACAGCCTGCGGAGCGTGCCCCCACCGTCGCGCTGCCCGCCGAATGCCTTCAGCGGGTCGGCGATGTAGAGGGGGGCAACCGCCGGGTTCACATTCATCGGAATCCGGGTGGTTCCGGCCTCGAGCTTCTGGAGGGCACTTGCCAGCGCCAGGGGCTGGCCGGTGATGTCAGCCCCGGTCCGATCGGCCTGATACTCCCGGGCCCGGGTGATTGCCAGCTTGATGACCATGGCAGCGAGCGGAGCAAGAATGATGCTCACCAGAGCGATGATCCCGCCGAGCGGATTGTTGTTGTTGCGCCGGCCGCCGATTGCTCCCCACATCGCCATGCGGGCGAATATCGACAACGCGGCCGCCATGGTGGCGGCGATGGTTCCAATCAGGATGTCCCGGTTCCTTACGTGAGCAAGCTCGTGAGCGAGCACACCTTCCAATTCCTCGTTGGTCATCAACTGGAGGATGCCACCGGTCACCGCCACCGCGGCATGCTTGGGGCTGCGTCCGGTGGCGAAGGCGTTCGGCTGCGGCGAGTCGATGTAGTAGAGCTTCGGCATCGGCATGTTTTCCATCTGCGCCAATTTGGAGACGACGGAGGTCACCTGCGGCAGCTCCCCCTCCTCGATCGGACGGGCGCGAGAGGCGCGCAGCGCCAGCTTGTCGGAGAAGAAATACATACCGAAGTTGAGGACGGCGGCGATGCCGAGGGCGATGATCGCACCGCCGGTTCCGCCGAGGGTTTGGCCGACCAGCACGATGACGGCGCCGAGCGCGGCCAGCAACCCTACGGTCTTGAGATTGTTATTGGTCATGAGTGGATGGTACCTCTGGGGGTTCGCAAACAATCAACGTTCGGGTATCTGACAATGTTCCGAAGCCGGCTGAAACCGCGAAAAGCAGCTACGGAACGCGAAAACTGTTTGCCGCTCAGAGTGGCATTCGCGCCAAACCTCAACTACTGTCAGGAACAGTTCACAGGCGGAGTGCCTTAACGCCGGACCAACCGCTGGCGCCAAAGGGGCCTGTAGACCAACAAAGGGCGCCTCCCTCGGGGTGCCCTTTTGGTCGTTCCAGGACCCAAGACCCAAGACCCAAGACCCAAGACCCAAGACCCAAGACCCAAGACCCAAGACCCAAGACCCAAGACCCAAGACCCAAGACCCAAGACCCAAGGGACTGGCGACTTGGGACTTGGGACTCCTCAGGCTTGGGACTTTGGAATCGTTACGCGCCGCCTTCCCGCGGAGCCTGGGGCGATGCGCAAAAGAAAGGAATCTGGTCGCCGGCGGCGTGATAGCGATAGCTGGTATCACCGCTACGAAGCACGACCAGGAAGCCGGGCTCGAGCGCCTGCGAATAGGCGAGCCCGGGGACCGGGCATCCCACGCTTCCATCTCGCCAGGTCACGTCGCGGGCGTCGAGCACGTCGATGCCGGCGGGATCCCGCTCGAGGCGGACGGCGAGGTCGGATATGGCAGCCGCCACCCGGAAGTCATCTCGAGAGATCGCGCTGCCCGGCTGCAGGTCGAGGGCGGGCGGCACATCCGGGATAGCCGGCTCATCCACCGGCCCGAACGATCGGGTGCGAGGCGGTGGCGGAGTCGGCGGGCCGGGCCGAGCGGGTTTGAGGGCCGGGACCGGTGCGGGATCAGGGACGGGCTTGAACGAGGGCTCCACTATGGGCTCGGGAGTGGCATCATGCTGCTCCGGTGGCGCAACATCCCGGGCGGTGGTGACCGGCACGACGGCCGATGGCGCCTGCCGGGGCCCGCCGCCGACGGCGCCGGGCTGATCTGGGCCACACGCGGCCGCAACAACCGCCAGGGCTGCGAGCCATGTGATCCTGCTCCTCATGCCGTTACGACGCCGCTACGGCCCGCCTGGTTCCCGAATCGGAAACGCTAACTAGGCTGCCGGAACCAACCGCAAGCGGCTCAAGGGAGGAAGCATGTTCGGGTTCCGTCGTTTTCGTTTGATTGCAGTTGTCATGGTGTTCGCCTTGGTGGCCAGTGCCTGCGGGGGTGGGGACGACACCAGTGCGGACCCCACCACGACAACCACCGCCTCGGATGCAGGCGGAGGAGATGGGGGAGATGGGGGAGATGGGGGAGATGGAGGCGCCGCTGCCACGACCACCACCACAACTGAGGCGGAACCGGTATCGGGCGACAGCGGATCGACCTGGTGCGACCAGATCCGGTCTATCGAGGACGATGACGACGCTCCCTTCAGCATTGATTTCTTCAACCTGACCGCCGAAGAGCTCGAAGCAGAATTTCAAAGGGCGCTAGACCTGTACGACGACTGGGCGCAAGACGTCCCCAGCGAGATCGAAGACGACGTCGACGTGATGTTCAACGCGTTCCGCCTCTGGTTCGAAAGGGCCAAGGAGCTCGAGTTCGACTTCTTGGCGATGGCCGACGATGAGGAGTTCATCAACGCCCTCTCCGACCCCGCAATCGAGTCGGCCGCCAACCGCATCGACGCGTATAACCGTGATGTGTGTGGTGTTGACTTCACCATCGCCGCCGACCCAGGACAGGCACCGCCCACTTCCGGTGGCGGAGATGAAGACGACCCGATCGCCATCGCGCTGGCGGCGTTCAATCTCCCGGCCGACTTGTTCTCCGACGAGGACATCGAGTGCATGCGTGAGGAGGTCGGACCGGAGTTCGAGGCCAACGTAACGCCGGACTGGGTCCCGACCAGCGAGGAGATTGCCGTGCTGTTGGCAGCAGTCGACGCGTGCGGGATCACCCTCGGGTAGAGACCTAAGCGAGGCCCGTTTCGATGTCGGCTACCAACGCCACGGCGGCTTCACCGCACAGCACCGTGAGGCTGGGGGCGACGGCGGAGACGCGGTCCCGGACTGCTTGCTCGAGGCTGCCATCGCTGATCAGTGGATAGAACCCATCGCCGGGACAGCTGGTTGACGCCCAATCGCGGTGGCCGCGGATGGTTGATGGGTCGACACCGAATTGGGTGGCTCCCCAGGCCAAAACGTCCGCCACCGCGGCCACCTGGGCGGCCGGGATGCTCTGCCGATCGAAGTCACCCTCGGCGCAAACCAGAAAATGCCCAGTCGGGTCGTAGTTGGTTCCGGTGTCGCCGACGGCAGTGACCGGCCGACCCTCATATACGTTGCCGTTGGCATCGACCAGAAAGTGATAGGCAAGGTCGGCCCAGCCGCGGCCGTCGATGTGGAACCGCTGATGGGCCCGGGCACGGGCGGGGGCGTTGCGGTTGGTGTCGAGCAGCGCGGCCGTGTGGTGAACGGTCATCCGCTCGATCGTGTGGTTGGTGAACGCCCCGGCCGGCTCCCGGCCACCCCATGCCGCAGTGCAGATGGCCTGCACGCTCCCACCGCCGTTGGCCGCGATGGTAGTGGTCGTTGGTGGCACAGTCGTGGTTGACGTCGTCGAACTCGTCGTCGGAGAGGTGGTGGTGGATGTGCTGGGGACAGTGGTGGTCGTGGCATGAGGCTGGGTTGAGGTCGTGGTCGAAGGCGGTGGCTCCGTGGTTGACGTTGTGACCGGGGCGGCCGCAGCCGCCGGGGTGGTTGCCGAGCGACCGGTTGTCGACGTGGCGGCGGTCGCAGGTGGGAGGGAGTTGCCGGCCTCGACCGCAGTTCCCGACCCTCCTTTGGCCTGCCATGCCCAGGCGGCCGAACCCACTCCGACGAGTCCGGCCAGCGCGGCAAGAAACTGCCGACGGGATGGGTGTGGCGGGTGCATCGCAGCTGCAGCGTAACCGACCTCACCGGCGAGCTACCAGGACCCGGAAATCTCCCAGGCCCCGCGGGTTGAGGAGCGTCTCGGCACCGGTCAGTTGGGAACGGACCTGCAAGCGGGCCAGTTCATCACCGGATCGAGCCAGTGCCAGCTCCCGTTGTCGGAGCTCGCTCATCACCTCCCGCAGGCCGAGATCGGTGAGGAAGTCATCTTGGCGGTGAAGCTCGACCGAGGCGCCGGCCTCGGCGGCCACCGCAAGCAGGGCGGTGAAGTTCACATCGGCGGTGATATCGGTCTCCCCCGGCGCCTCGAGCGGGTCGGGCCCGAGGTGGTGAGCCCGGTAGGTGCGAAGCGTTCCGGTAACCCGGCGAGACTCCAACTCCTCAGCCGTGGCTCCGTAATCGATGGCGACCAGAGCTCCGGCCTCCAGTAGATCGAGGGTTCGCCGGACCCAATCGGCGGCCCGGAGTTGGACCTCGACCAGGCCTCCCTCCCCCACCGGGCCGGAGAAGCGGTCCGCCCATTCGGCCACCGGCTCACGAGCCGGCGCCTCCACTATCTCGAGCCCCTTTCCGGAGAGGGCTACCAGGTGCTCGGACCAACCACCGCCCCGGCGCACCGCAATCGCCATCGGCAGGTTGTCGAGCAACTCGTTGACGACAACCACGCCGCGGCCAACGGCATCTGCCACATCACCCACCACCCGGTCCGGGGACAGCACGTCTCGCAGCGCCCCGCGGGCGGGTGGCGACACCTCTACCGCCCACGCCTCGACATCCACCGCGTCGAGGAGCGAGGTCACCAGCGAACCCGAGCCGGCTCCCACGTCCACCAACCGAAACGGTTCACCGATCCGATCCCGCTCCCGCCTGACGAACTCCCCAAGAGTGGCCCCGAACAGAGAGCTCACCTCCGGGCTCGTGAGAAAGTCACCACCCTTGACCGACCGGAGCACGTCGCCGGAGAAAAAACCACCGGGTCCGTACAACGCCGCCTCCATGAACTGATCGAACGAAATGGGACCCGCCTCGGCGATTCCGCCCTTGATGAGATCGAGAACAGACATCACCCAGACCCTAGAGACGGAATCTCCAACGACGTTCTGGGGCGCCGGCGGACAGGGGAGTGGGCGGGAGCTGAGGAAACCTCTAGTTCGCTGCGTGCCGCGTTGCTCGTCCGGCGATATCGCCCATATTTGAATTGGACATGCTTCACCGAGCCGAGCTGCCCGCCTTCATCGCCCGAGTTCGTAGCTGACAACAGCATCGAAGGTCTCGCCGTTGCGGCCGTCGACCACAGCACGTTCGCCGAGTGGCTCCGCAAGGGTCACAAGAAACCCGTCGGCGCAGTCGTGCCCTCGTTGGTTGTTTTCCACGGTGGGCGTGACAATGACCTCGGTGGGCGTCTCTTCGACGGCCACCGTTATGTCGGCGTTGCATGACCCGATCCCGATGTTCAGCAACAACCCGTCGGGCGAAACGTAGATCTCGTCCTCCATGAAGGCAGGATCCGAGTAGCAGCCGCCGAGGACCATCGCTACCAAGCCCACAAGGACGATCTTGGCCAGGCCCACGAGGACGATCCTGGCAAATATCAGCCACCATTGCGAGCCATATGGCGCAGTTGCGAGCGCGGTGGATCCGGCAGATATGCGCAACGGTCGATGGTTGAGGAAGCTCGGAGAACCGCTCCTGGAAGTGCCGATCGGCGTGGCTCGGCGATGCGTGCGTTTTGGCGCATACCTGGCGATCGGCGCTACTCGTTTCAGACTGGACGGTGCGTCCCGTCTCCCTGCGATTCGAGGGTGTCCTTGATGTACCGATTCCCCTCCACCGGCAGACCGATCATGTACCGGTGTAGAAACAGTCGGTCAACGAGCGATCCAAGAAGACCAAATGGAGCTTCGTACCGCACGCGGTCAGTCATCCGAGTGCCT
>CAMYMH010000082.1 GCA_947259275.1 uncultured Acidimicrobiaceae bacterium
GCCAGGCTCCGGCGGTGAGCTCGAGCACGACGCGGAGGTCGGCGGGCGTGTCGAGGTCGTGGGCGAGCCCGGGGCGGGAGACGACGATCGCGCCGGGTGTCACGTCGATCTCCCACAAGTTCGGGATGGCGGGCGAGACCCTACGCTCGTGGGTCCGCCAGGCCGAGCGTGATGAGGGTCTCCGGCCTGGCCTGACGACGGCCGAGCGGGAGCGCCTGCGAGAGCTGGAGCGTGAGGTCAAGGAGCTGCGCCGTGCCAACGAGATTCTCAAGGCGGCCTCGGCTTTCTTCGCGCGGGAGCTCGACCCGCGACCGCCGAGATGATCGCCTTCATCGACCACAATCGAGACCGGGAGACCGAGGGTCTGGTCTGGGGGGTCGAGCCGATCTGCAGGGTGCTGCCGATCGCCCCTTCCACCTACTACGCCCACAAGTCCCGACCGCCCTCGGCTCGGACGCTCCGCGACCAGTGGCTCCGGGGAGAGATCCGCCGGGTCTATGAGGCTAACTATCGGGTCTACGGTGCCGACAAGAATCTGGGTTCAGCTCAACCGGGAAGGCATCCGGGTCGCTCGCTGCACCGTGGAGCGTCTGATGCGGGACCTGGGCATTCAGGGAGCCACTCGGGGACGGAACCCTAAGACCACCATCGCAACCCCCGAAGCTCCCAAGCCTCCCGACCTGGTGGATCGGGACTTCCAGGTTCCTAGACCCAATCGGCTTTGGGTGGCCGACATCACCTACGTGAGGACCCACGTCGGGTTCTGCTATGTCGCTTTCATCGTCGACGCCTACAGCCGGTTCATCGTCGGCTGGCAGGCGGCCCGGTCACTGCGGGCCGACCTTGTCCTCGACGCGCTGGAACAAGCCCTCTGGATGCGACGGCACCAGCAGCTGGTAGGGCTCATTCACCACTCCGATGCCGGCTCCCAGTATCTCTCTATTCGCTACACCGAGCGTCTCGCCAGGTGGGGGCGGTCACCTCGGTTGGCTCCCGAGAGGACTCTTACGACAACGCCCTCGCCGAATCGGTGATCGGCCTCTACAAGACCGAACTCGTCTACAACCGAGGACCCTGGTCGGGTCTCTCAAACCTCGAGATCGCAACCCTCGAGTGGGTGGACTGGTGGAACCACCGTCGCCTCCTCGAGCCCATCGGCATGATCCCACCCGTCGAGAAGGAGGTGGCCTACCACCGTCAGACCGTTCCAGCCATCAAGTCGACGTCGCAAGACGCGGAGCCTCTATAGAACCCGGGGCGGTTCAACGCGTGGATTGACTCATGTGATGGACCTCCCTCAACCGAAACCCCTGACGGGCCGGCTGGGGCCCGCCACATTCGCCACCATCGTTTCGGGCCTGCCAACGCGTTGGTAGGGGCAAACGCCCGTTTTGGCAGCTCCGGATCAGAAAGGGCTTTTTGAAGATGCTGTCGTAAAGCCGGTCTCGCTGATGCTCTAATTGGGTGAAGGCCTGGTTGGAGAAGCCATGGTGGTAGATGACCACCTGATCACTTCATTCACGAGTTTCGTGAGCGAGATCGAGCCGCGACTTAAGCACGCGCTCGTGGCTGCAGTCGGTGTTGATCACGGGCTCGAGGCCACAGCTGAGGCTCTGGCGTACGGCTGGGAGCATTGGAACGAGTTGCAGACGATGGCGAACCCTGCGGGTTATCTGTATCGGGTGGGGAGAACCAAGGCGAGGCGGTTGCGTCGGCCTCCTCGGGTGTTGCCGCCGGTTGATCAATCGGCAGAGTTGCGAGTCGAGCCCGGCCTTCCGGCGGCTCTGGGGAGGCTGTCGGAGAAACAGCGGGTGGCCGTTGTTCTGATCCACTGCCTGGAGTGGACATACGCCGAGGTAGCCGCTCTGTTGGGAGTGTCCATCAGCACTGTGCAGCAGCATGCCGAGCGGGGTATGCGACGCCTCCGCACAACGTTGGGGATACCGGCATGACTTCGACCTTGCACGACCAGCTGCGTGAGTACGGGGATCAGTTCCGTTCCGCGCTACCCACGATCGGGGTGGAAGACGCAGTCGGCGCCCCCCGAGCCGTGGAGCCGGGCCGGCAGCTCCGTCGTGCCCCACAGTGGAAACGCGGACTTCTAGTCACCGCGGCCACGGCTGTGGTTGCGCTTCTTCTGATCGGAGGCTCGGCGCTGCTTCGGTCCCCCGGCGGGGTCGAGTCGCCCCCGGCAACCGAGCCGATCTCGACGACGGCCACCAGTCCTCCTATGACCGCCACGAGCGTGCCGCCTCGACCGGATACCACTGCGCCCCAACCCGTCGGGGAAGACGCTTGGACAGTTTTGGAGGTGCCCGTCGTCGGGTCGGGCGGGTTCATCGCCGATGTCGCCGTGGATGAAGCGGGTTTGGTGGCCGTGGGCTACGAGTGCAACGACGACTGCGTGACGACCTCCCCCGCGATTTGGGTGTCGGCCGCCGGCTCGGAGTGGGCCCGCGTCGAGTCAGCCGACGAGAGCCTCGGTACGGGCAGTCTCCAGGCTGTGGCCCGCGGAGGACCCGGGTGGGTTGCGATCGGCCTGAAGAGGGGTGATGAGGGCGGCTCGGCGATTGCGATCTGGTGGTCGGAGAACGGACGGGAGTGGCAGCAGGCCCCGGCCACGGCAGACTTCACTGGTACGTGGCGTGTTCCCCTGGGCCTGGCCGTCGCCGACTCCCACCTGATCGCCGTCGGCACCGGCATGGACGAATCGGGCGTCTTCGGTCGGGTGTGGTCATCGAACGATGGGCTCACGTGGACCACCACCGCGGAGCTGCGCGATGCGGAGCTTGTCGGGGCGACGTCGTTCGAGGCGGGCTTCCTGGCGGTCGGCAATGCCGTAGACGAGAACGACAACTTCGTGGTCGCTGCGTGGACATCAGAGGACGGCACCGAGTGGACCAAGGTGCTCCATCAGAGTGAAACCTTCGGTGGTCAGCTGGGCGCAGTCGCCGCCGCTAGCGGCGGGGCCATTGCGATCGGCGGTATGCCGGACACCGCGTGGGTCTCCGTCGACGGCTCTTCCTGGGCGAAGGTCGAGGAACTGGAATTGCCGATGGAAACCCGCGCCGTGCTCGCCGATGAACGGGGATTCACCATCGTGGGGCTCGGAGCCTGGTGGACCTCTGCAGACGGAGCCACCTGGCAACGCATCGACGAGGAGCTCTTCATCGACGCGGCTTTCGGCGCCGTCGCCCGAACAGGATCCCGCCTGATCGCGGTGGGATCACAAGCAGGTCAGATCCCCACGGTATGGGTTCAGGATCCAACAGGAGGGTGAATCGTGAAGCGGCTATCTATGGGCTCCCGGTTGGCTTTGGTGCTGATCATGGTGGCCACCGCGCTGACGTTGCTCGAGTCACCAGCGCTCGCCAAGAAGCCGGCGAAACCGGAACCTCACCTTACGGACGCATCACTGGAGCTGGATTGCGATAGCGGCGACGCTGTATTCAGCTACGCCTGGGCGGATGTCTCCGGTAAGTGGATCGTTCGCCTCACCTGGCTCGTGGATCGGCCCGACGGCAGCCATGAGGAGATCGACAACTGGCGCACCATCACCGAAGACGAACAACCAACGGGTTCAGTTGAGGGGGCCGGCTGGTGGCCCACGGTTCCAGAGCAGCTCACCATGCGAGTCGCGCTCGCGAAGGGGGACATAGGGCAAACCAAGCAGGCGGCCCGGCGGGAGGTGGCGAACCCCCTCGTGCGGACCGTCGTATGCGCCACCAGGTGATTACCGCGCCCAGTCCGGCGAAGACGCCTCCCGGCCGAGACGATGTCTGATCGTGCCCATGAACTAGCGAACGGGCTACGCGGAGTGCGCCGGTGCCCGGGGCGTCGCCCGGGCACCGCGCTTTCGCTTCTGCTCCTAAGGCAGCGACAAGAACTGGCCCAAGAACTCACGGGCCTGAGGTGTGTCGACCCGGTAGTTGTAGTTGTTGGCGTTGCACTGACCATTGCCACCGCTGGTAACGGACAACACCATCAGGGTGCCCTCATCGAACTGGGGCGATCCGGAGTCTCCGAAACACACCCCCGATCCGGTGCCGATGCCGTTCAGGTTCTGGTTGTATCGGACGTTGGCCTTGGACAGTCCGGTGATGATCGACGCACCCGCCTTGCGCACGCCGTCCAGGTCGAAGAAGGTTCGGCCCGGCAGATCCCATACGGGCGTGACACCGTATCCGACGATGTCGACGGTACGGAGATTGAGCTCGCCCGCTCGTTTGAGCTGATTCATGTAGTTGGCGGGCGGCAACTCCACTGCCGGTGCATCCACTGATCCGGCCGGCAAGAGCAGCACGCCGAGATCACGCAGGTCACCGACCGCTCCCGCGCGCCTGCCACCGTGCCACGGTCGAACGACGCGGGGAGCGCCGCGATACTGCGGCGCACCTCGGCATCGACCCGGGCGAGCCCGTGCCCGCGGGGATTCGTGTCGGGAGCTCCGTCTGTCGGGACGTTGCGAAGCGCGAGAACGAACGCGCCGATCTGCGCCGCGGCATGGGCCAGGTCGGTGAGGCCGTCCTCACCATCGGCCTCGGGATCGTCGCCGGGTCGCTGGCCCTCATCGGATTCGGGACGGACTCGATCATCGAGGTGTTCGCCTCC
>CAMYMH010000083.1 GCA_947259275.1 uncultured Acidimicrobiaceae bacterium
CGCTTCTCCTTGAGGATGTCGCGGCCCTGTTCCGCCAAGGCGGTTTGTGCGCGTCTTGCCAGCAGCTCGGATCTGGTGGCAGTCGGTCGGTCCATGCGCACCCCGTTTGGCAGCTTGTGACCAGTGTCACAAACTTGGCCGGCGACTGGAAGCGGCTTAGGTCCCGAACCGCCGGGATGTTTCACGAGCCCGGGCAGCACCAACGAACCTCGAGGAGGCATGCGGGGTTGGCAGCAGGTAGCAAGCAAGTAGAAATGGTCTGTTGTCAACGTGGCAATCAAGCCGTGCCACTGCTTGATCGGTGTCACTGCTGGCCGCCCACGTCATCCGGCCGCTTGCCGATGACTCGCTGCGCCAGGTACGCCGAGACCGCCAGTCTTGTCTTGGCCCCGGATCCAACCTATTCCCCGCGGTTCGACGGCTTAACCTTGCCCCCATGAGAATCATCCTCGCCGGGCCGGGGCGGGCCGGAATGTCGCTCGGCCTGGCTTCCACCCGCGCCGGACACGACATTGTGGGCGTGCTCGGCCGGGGCTCTGCTGGCGCGGCCGCCACCCGGCTCGGGACCCCGGAGCTGAATTGGGATGAGCTGCTGCCGGCCGCCGATCTGCTCATCATCGGAGTGCGCGACGACGCGATCGGTGAGGTTGCCCACCGGCTCGCCTCCCGGGCGATTGGGGTCGAGGCGGCCGTCCACCTGTCCGGATCGGTCGGGGTAGGCCGCCTGAGCCCTCTGGCCGAGGTCGGCCTGGCCGTCGGAGGGTTTCATCCGCTGCAGAGCCTTCCCGACCCGGACACCGGTGCCCGGCGCCTCGCCGGGGCGTGGGCCGGAGTCACGGCCGAACACTCCGGTCTCCAAGCCGCCCTGGTCGAGCTGGCCTCATCTCTCCAGATGATTCCATTTGACCTGCCCGATGCCGTCCGCCCGCTCTATCACGCCGGCGCCTCGGCAGCCGCCAACTACGTGGTCGGCTGCCTGGCGCTGGCACACCGGCTGTTCGTGGCGGCAGGAATCCCGTGGGAGGCGGCGGCCCCGCTGGTTGAGGCGGTAATCAAGAACGCGGGCGAACTCGGTCCCGACCAGGCACTCACCGGTCCGATCGTCCGCGGCGACGTCGAGACCGTCGATCAGCAGCTGGAGGCCATCCGTACGGCCGCACCCGAACTGAGCAGTGACTTTCGAGACATCGCACGGGTGGTGGCGCGCCTGGCCGGCCGCGCCGAGGAGTTCCGGAGTCTGCTCGGATGATCACGGTCGCCACCTTCGCCGATGTGCGAGCGGCATCCGCGGGCCGGGTGGGTTTGGCGCCGACGATGGGGTACTTGCACGACGGGCACCTGGCGCTCTTCCGGGCGGCCCGGGCCGGGTCCGACACGGTGGTTGCCTCGGTCTTCGTCAATCCGCTCCAGTTCGGGCCCAACGAGGATCTCTCCCGCTACCCCCGCGACCTCGAACGTGACCAGAGGCTGGCCGAACAAGCCGGCGTCGACGTGCTATTTGTGCCGCCGGCAGAGGAGATGTATCCGGTCCTGCCCAAAATCAGCGTCATCATCGGCGATCTCACCGACCACTTCGAGGGCGCAAGGCGACCGGGGCATTTCGCAGGCGTCGCCGTCGTGGTTGCCAAGCTGTTTGCCGGCATCCAGCCCGCCGGCGCCTTTTTTGGACGCAAGGATGCCCAGCAGCTGGCCGTGGTGCGCCGGATGACCGTCGACCTGTCGTTTCCGATCGAGATCGTTCCCGTCTCGACAGTCCGGGAGGCCGACGGCCTTGCCTTGTCCTCGCGCAACCGGTTCCTCACTGCCGACGATCGGCGGTCGGCCTTGGCCCTTTCGCAGGGCCTGTTTGCCGCCGCCGCTGCGGTGGAGGCGGGGGAGCGAGCCGGGTCTGCTCTCGAGGCGATGGTGGTCGATGCGGTGGGCGCGGCGGCCGGCATCGAGCTCGAGTATGCGGCGCTGGCGGATGCCGAGACGGTCCAGCCGCTCTCCGAGCTGACCCGGGATGCATTCCTGGCGGTGGCGGCGCGGGTGGGAGAAACCCGCCTCATCGACAACGTGGCCTTTAGCGTTGGGGCCGATTCGGTGACGGTCGACCGGGGCGACATCCTTACGGGACCGTCGGTGTTGGAGGACGTGTGATGCTGCTGGTGATCGATGTCGGTAATACCGAGACGATGCTTGGCGTGTTCGACGGCACCGAGCTGGCGGCCCATTGGCGGGTGACGACGGTGCGTGGCCGAACCCGTGACGAGTACCGGCTCCTGCTCGGTGGAATGCTGGCGATGGAGGGATACGCCCGCTCCAAGCTGTCAGGCGTCGCGGTCTCGAGCGTGGTGCCACCCGCTACGCACGCTTTGCGCGACGTAGCCGGTTTCCTGGCCGATGGCCCGGTACTCGTGATCGAGCCGGGGGTGAAGACCGGCATGCCCATCCTGATCGATAATCCGCGCGAGGTCGGAGCCGACCGCATCGTGAACGCGGTGGCGGCCGCCCACCTGTACGGAGCGCCGGCGGTGGTGGTCGACTTCGGGACCTCGACGAATTTCGATGTTGTCAGTGCCGAACGTGAGTACATCGGCGGGGTCATATCCACCGGGCTCGAGGTCTCGCAGGAGGCGCTCATCCGGGCCACCGCGGCCCTTCGCCGCGTCGAACTGATCCCGCCCCGCTCCGTCATCGGCAAGGGCACGGTCGAGGCCATCCAGAGCGGACTGCTCTACGGGCACGCCGGCCTGGTGGACGGCATCATGAACCGCATCCTCGCCGAGCTAGGTGGCGACGTGCACACGCTCGCCACCGGAGGCCTGGCATCAACCATCGTCCCGTACTGTGGCACCGTCGACACCGTTGATGAGTTCTTGACGCTGCACGGCCTGCGTCTCATCGCCGAGATGAACGCATGAGCACCGAGCAGCACGAGGAGCGCCGTCGGAAGGTCGAAGATCTGCGGGCGGCGGGAGTTGACCCCTACCCGATCGGTTTCAAACCAACCGCCGAGGCCGCCGAGCTGCGCAAGCGCTTCGGAGATCTCGAAGCCGAGACCTCCACCGGTGAGATAGTTTCGGTTGCGGGTCGGCTGATGGGCAAGCGCGACCTCGGCAAGCTCAGTTTCGGAGTTCTCCAGGACCGTTCCGGCCGGATTCAGCTGTTTGCCGATCAGGGGACGCTGGGTGACGCGCTCGCCGCGTTCGTCGATCTCGACCTGGGCGACCTTCTGGGCGTGACCGGTGAGGTCATTACCACCAAGCAGGGCGAGCTGAGCGTCCGGGTGAGCGAGTTCAGCCTGCTCGCCAAATCGCTGTGGCCGCTGCCCGAGAAATGGCACGGCCTCGCCGACGTGGAGACGCGCTACCGCCAGCGCTACCTCGACTTGATCTCGAACGAAGAAGCCAGGCGGGTGTTCGGTGTGCGGACGGGCGTCGTGCAGGGGCTGCGACGGGTCTTCGAAGACCGCGGGTATGTCGAGGTGGAGACCCCGGTGCTCCAGAGCCAGGCGGGGGGAGCACTCGCCCAGCCTTTCCTCACCCACCACAACGCCCTCGGCATCGACATGTACCTTCGGATCGCCCTCGAGCTGTACCTTAAGCGTCTCGTCATCGGTGGCATCGACCGGGTGTTTGAGATTGGGCGGATTTTTCGAAACGAGGGCGTTTCGCCGCAGCACAACCCTGAGTTCACGATGCTCGAGAGCTATGAGGCATATGCAGACTACGACGACATCATGCGCCTGGTCGAAGACACGGTGTCTGGCGTGGCCGCCGAAGTCACCGGCTCCAGCCGGATCGAGTATCAGGGCCGCGCGGTCGATCTGTCGCCCCCATGGCGGCGAAGTCCCTTCATGGACTTGATCGCGGAGGCCACCGGCCGCCAGTGGGATACCGGCATGGGGGTGGACGACGCCCGGGCAGCGGCGAGAGAACTCGGGGTCGAGGTCGAGGTCGGGGGGACCGGCAAGGTGCTCGAGGAGCTTTTTGAGCGATTCGTGGAGCCGGACTTGTGGGAGCCCACCTTCGTCATCGATTTCCCGAAGGAGATCTCGCCGTTTGCCCGTGACCATCGCAGCCAGCCCGGCCTGGTCGAGCGCTTTGAGGGTTTCGTGGCCGGAATCGAGGTGTGCAACGCCTTCACCGAGCTCAACGACCCCGATGAGCAGCTCCGCCGATTCGAAGCCCAGGCCGAAGCCCGAGCACAAGGTGACGAGGAGGCGCACGTCACCGACCTCGATTTCGTGCACGCCATGGAATACGGCATGCCGCCGATGGGTGGTTTGGGCCTGGGGGTGGATCGTTTGGCGATGATCCTGGCTGATGTCAAGACGGTGCGGGAGATGATCTTGTTTCCGCATCTGCGGCCGGCGGGTCCTGCTTTCTCTCCTCATCGGGGGCGCACCCTCCAGAGGTGGCTTTGGTCCTTCTTCCCCTCCATGAGGGAGGGGTGCCTCCGACGAAGGAGGAGGCGGGGTGGGGGAGGGATAGAACCAGCAAGCTATCCGGGTTGCTGGCATCTGGTCCTCCCCCCATCGGTCACCGACCCTGCGGGT
>CAMYMH010000084.1 GCA_947259275.1 uncultured Acidimicrobiaceae bacterium
GGGTGCCACTGCGTCAAAATGGCATCGTACTGATCGATAACTCCCGAAGCCACAGCACCCTCGAACTGGTGCGAACCAACAAACAACCCCCACACATCCTCATCAGAGGGCGGCACCGACTGAGGAGGCGCCACCGTCGTCGTAGTCGTCGCCGGCGCCACCGTCGTCGCAGTCGTCGCCGGCGCCACCGTCGTCGTAGTCGTCCCCGGCGCCACCGTCGTCGTGGGGGCTACCGTCGTGGTCGTGGGCGTCTCCGTCGTCGAGCTCGCGGGCACAGGGTCGAAGCGGAGCGGAGGAGCGGTACTATCGATGACCACGTCCGGGGTGGGCACATCGGCCAACGTCACGTCCGCATAACCCGTCGACAGCATGTTGCGGCCAAACACCTCACCGGTAGATGGCCGGCGCACCCCGACTCCGTCCACGCCGTCGCCGTCGAAGTCGCCGGCAAATGGCTCATCTCCTCTGGTACCGAAGAAGAAGGAAGTGGCTGCCTCGTGGGTCGACAGCCGGTCGCCCATGTAGAAAACGCTCTCCGAGGATCGAAAAACCGCCACGGAGTCGCATCCGCTCCCGGTCCAATCACCAACGAGTCCGATGTCTCCCGGCACGCCGAAGTAGAACTCGTGGTCCGGCGGGCCCGCTGAATTCGAGTCGCGAAGAAAGAACTTGCCCCTGGACGGGCGGTACACGCCAACAGTCTCGGTTCCGTCACAGTTCCAATCGCCCATGACCGGCAGGTCCGAGCGCACCCCGAAAAAGAAACTGTCCTCAGATCCATCGGCATACTCGAGGCTCCATCGCCCGGTGGCCGGGTCCATCATCGTCAGTGAGGGTTCAGCCGCACCGTTGGCAGCCGCTCGGGCTATCGGAACGGCGGTCGCGATGAGGGCCACCACTGTCAACAACATCGGTAGCTTGCGCCGGGAGCTTCTCACAGTCACATTCACAGTCGCCTCCTCGATACGCTCCGTATTCACACGAACGCTCTAGGTGGTTAACTTCGACACCTCGGGTGACATTCTTGAGAGGAGGATTGAGGGCGAAGCTGAGCCGCGCCGGGGTTAGGCCTCTGCCCGGGCCGTCAAACCTCGAGGCGCGGCTCCGGGGCCCGCTTACCCCTGGAGGGTCAGGAGCCCTCGGGCCCCGCGACAACGTCTACCTGGTTCGTCCGTCGGAGGACGCTCACCAGGCGACTCAACTCAGGAACCGAGAACACTCGGGGAAGAAGCAGGATGGCTCCCATTGCCAGCGTGGCGGCCGCGATCAGAACAACGGCCAGCGTGGCCGCGTCGGGAGCGTCGATTGATCGCATCAACCAGGTCATCGGCCATGCCGCTGCCACCAGGATGACGGTCAAGCGCCCGGGCGCCGCGTGAGCCCGCAGGAGTTCAAGCCACGATGCTCCCACCACCCGGAGTGCCAGACCCGCCATCAGGAGGAAGTTGATCCCCATGGCGATGGTCACGCCCACCGCCACACCATTCAAACCGTGGGCATGCCCCAGCCAGACCGCCAGGAGAACCAGAATCGCATAGGCCCATTGGCGCCAGGCCCGCCGGTAGACGGCGCCGACCGCCTTGGCCACCGATTCGCTGAGATTGAAACTGGTGCGAAATACCATGCCAACGGCCAGGATCTTGAACGGCGTGACCGCGTCCAGCCATTGTTCCCCTAACAGCACCCCGATCACCTCGTCGCCGAGAATCGCGAACACGGCCCCGACCGGAAGCATGACGAGTGCCACGACGCTTGCCCCGCCGACGTATGCACCGGCGAGTCGCCGGGTGTCGGTTTGCAGTTTGGCCATGGTTGGGAAAAGGACGTTCTGAAGGACCGCGCCGAGTTTGTCTCCCGGGTCGGCCATGAGTTGGTAGGCACGTCCATACACGCCGAGGGCGGCCGGACCCAGCCAACGAGCAACGCCGAAGTCGTCAACTCGCTGTGCGGTGTAGAACGCCAACTCTCCGAGCGTGTACCCGGAGCTGAACTTGAACAACTCCCGGAAGGCCGCCGCCGCAGGATGGCGGGGGAACTGTGGTGGGTGCTTCACAAGCATCAAGCCCACCATGACCGTGGTCCGGCCGAGAGTGCCGAACACCAGTGCCCACACCCCCAGCCCCACCGAGGCGGAGATGACGGCGACCGCACCATATCCGACGACGTAGGAGATCACCTCGACCCTGGCCAAGTATGGGAATTCGAGATCGCGCCGCAGCTTGGCTCTCGCAATCACCGCCAATGCGTTGAGGGGAAAGACGAGCGAAAGCGCTCGAAGGGCAGGGGCAACACCTTCAATGCCAAACAGATCATCTGCGTATGGCGCAAAGAGCACAAGAAGGCTGGCCGCACCGAAGCCGGCCACCAAACTGGCCACCAGCGCCGTGTCGATCTGTCGGCGTTCCAAGACCGGACGCTGAATCAGCGCCTCGGCAATGCCACGCATGAACACGGCCTCGGCGACGCCGCTGAGGATGAGCGCGGCACCCACCACTCCGAAATCGGCCGGGGTGAGCAGCCGGGCGAGGATGGCGAGAACGCCCAGCCGGAGAACCGACACGACGAGGGTCCCGGAACCCATCGACATGACTCCCCGCACAGTCGTCCTGGACGCTGATTCCGTCATGTATCGTCGTCTCCTCCGACTCGAAGCGAGATCCAACAGCTCTGCTCCGGCACCGGGCGGTCGCCCGGTATCAAGTTAGCTCTGGTTTCGGCCCGGATTCCTTGTTTGTGAACTGAATCCCGCCTGTGCCACCCGGTCTCAGGCACACTGGGCGTTTGTGAGGACGGCGCGCATTGCCCACCCGTGCCGAGATCCAAGCGACTCGCCGAGGCTGGATTCGTCCATTTCCGACGGCGAAGCTTTGACGTGGACCGAGTAACCGTCCGACGAATGAACCGTCGACCGATGGCGCTATCGGCGATTGGCCCTTTTTGAGGCGCGTTTGAGCTGTCGAAGCGACAACTCGAGTGGATTGGTTTCCCCACCCTCGCGAGCGATATCCCCTGCCCCCGTCCGGCGGCGCTGCCACTCCCGCAGGTTGGCATCCATCGCCAGGCCTGCGCCCAAACCAAATATCGCCCACAGCCAGACCCCCACCTGGGGTCCTTCGAGGGTTCCGTCGAAGAACGAGTTCACCAGGATGGCGAAGGCGGCCAGCATCGCCCAACCGAGATAGGCCGCCCGGCGGGGTGAATCGACCATGCGCAGCCGGGCCCGGGCGCGGAAAAGATGGAAGTACCAGAACCCCCAGACCGCCACCCAGAATCCGACCCCGATCACGCCCATGCGGGCCAGCACGTTGAGCTGCGAGTTGTGCACATTGCGCAGCGGATCGGCCTCGGGGTCGTCTTCGCCGAAGGCGAAACCATACCGGTCACCCAGGTTCTCACCGAAGCCGAGCCCGGTGAGGAAATGCTCTTGACTGAGGATGTCGTCGACCACCGGCGACCAGAAGTCGATGCGGCCCGAGTCATCACCCACTCGAACGCTCACGATGTTGTCGATGATCTGGCGAACCGACAGGTCGCGCTCGTCGTTCCCCAGATTGATGCTGGCTTCTGTCACATAGAGGACGCCGAGAATCACTACCAGCACCAGCGAGAGGATGGCAATCGCCGGGCCGAAGCTGCGGCTCACCAACGGAACGCCGACGATGACGAGAAACCCGGCGATGAGGCCGCCCCGGTTCTGCGTGCCCGCCCCCACCCACAGGACGAGCAGGGCCACCGCAGTCACGGTGGTGATGGCAATCGCCGTCGAGCGCTCAAACCGCTCGGCCAGCCATGGCCCCACGATCAACACCACGAAGGCGAACCCGATGGCGGCATGCACGGCGATGTTCCCCGGCCGATGCGAGGTCCACGGCACCAGCGTGTCGGGCACGGTGGCCCCCTCACCCTGATACATCGAAAGGCGCACCCAGCCCACGACGGCGAAGGCTGCGAGACCCCCGGCGTAGAGCGGGATGAGCCGGTCGAGCGCGTCGGGCAGGGTGCGGACCACCGCCGCCACCACGATGGCAAACAGACCGTAGTACCAGAGGGCACTGTCCTGGATGGCATCGAGACCATGCCCAAACACGTGGAAGATCAGGAGCAGCGCCCCCCAGGCCATGAAGCCCAGCACAGCCCGGATGGGCGTTGAGAACTTGATGAGCTGGCGGCCGACCGCCGAGGAGGCAATCAGGACCAGGCCGAGGGCCAGCACTGGTTCGGCGAGGAAGAGGCGAACACCGGGAATGTGCAGATGGGCGAAAGCGCGATCGAACAATAGATAGCCGCCCAGCAGGACGAGGATGACCCCCGAGTACCACCCAACGTGGCGTTCAAGGCTCAGGTCCTGTTGGCGGGTCGAGGCCCGGGAAACGGTTGAGTTAGCAATGCCGATCAGTGTACTTTGGAACTTGCCGGTCACCGATCATGTCCCTTGTGCAGAACTCATGTATGGGCCTATCATGATCCAAGACACCACCGAGAGTGGCATTACAACGGGCCGGAGGTCGAGTAGTGAGAAT
>CAMYMH010000085.1 GCA_947259275.1 uncultured Acidimicrobiaceae bacterium
CCGATGCCGAGCGGGTCGGCAGCCGCTCCCCCCGGCCAGCCGACGTTCTCGTAGAGGCGATTGGGGTTGGTGTCGTTGGCGACGTAGAGGTCGAGGTCGCCGTCGGCGTCGAAGTCGGCGACGGCGCCGCCCAGCCCATACTCGTAGTTCTCCAGCTCGGGAAAGACATCGAGGCCGATCGACTCCCCCACTTCCCGGAAGGTCACCCGGCCCTCCGGGTCCGGCCCCTGGTTGAGATAGAACAAGTCCCGCACCGGGAAGAACGTGTTGGGAAAGCCCGCGGTTGCTCCCGGTAGCCGATTGTTTATGTCGGCGTACCCGGCAACGAACATGTCCGGCCATTCGTCGCCGTTGAAATCCCCCACCAGCGCGCCGGTGTGCCACCCGTTTTCGTCGACGCCGGCAGCCCGGCCGCCTTCGGTGAACGACCCGTCGCCATTGTTCCAGAACAGGGCGTTCTCACGATCCGAGGTGACATACAGATCGGTATGGCCGTCGACGTTGAAGTCGGCGGCCACACAGCCGTTGCCGCGCAATTCGGTCGCCACTCCGGCGTCGGCCCCGACCTCCTCGAACTCGCCCTCGTCGTTGCGGTACAGGGCGCTGGTGGGGATCCCGTCGCTCGCGTACCACCGACCCCACTCGATGCCCGTCCAGGTGTTGGTGAGGAACAGGTCGAGCCAGCCGTCTCCGTCGTAGTCGATCCAGCACAACCCACCGCCCATCATCGAGGGGAGATCGGCGCTGACCTCCCAGTGAAAGGCCGAGTGCACGAAGTCGAGTCCCGACTCGGCCGCCACATCGGCAAAATACGCGGGTCGATCACCGACGTCGGACGGCTGACATGCGCCGGCGACCAGCGCCAACACAATGACCAGAAGAGTGAACCGGATGGGGAAAGGTTGAGCCGAGCTCATGCGATCCGGCAGAGTAGTGATCCCGGCCCGGCTACGGATCGGGATGAGGGCCCCGGCTCGATACGATTTCGCGGATGGGAAGCTCTTCGAACCGATGGCGGCTGGCCATCGGCGCCCTCGTGCTGGCCGGGATGGCAGTGGCAGCCTTTGCCTTCATCGGCGATGGCGACTCGACGCCGACCGCGTGCGCTCCTCCTACCGAGCATTCCGAGTGGTCGGTAGCCCGCCGCTGGAACGAGGCGACCCTCAACGCCATCCGGCGCGATACGCCCGCTCCCACCGTCCACGCCCGCAATCTCTTTCACGCCTCGGCCGCCATGTGGGATGCGTGGGCTGCCTACCACCCGAACGCCACCGGCTATCTCGTCACCGAGGCCCACGAAGCCGACGACGTGGAGGCGGCCCGACACGAAGCGATGAGCTATGCCGCGTTCCGGATCCTCGAGTCGCGGTATCTGCTCTCGGTCGGCGCCGAAGGCACGATCACCGAGCTCGTCGAGCTCATGGAAACGCTGTGCTATTCCCCCGACAACATCAGCGCCGACGGCTCAAGCCCCGCCGCGCTCGGCAACCGTATCGGAGCCCGCTATATCGAAGCCGGCCTGTCGGACGGCTCCAATGAGGCCGACGGGTACGTCGACCCCGATTACGCCCCAGTCAACCCACCGCTCGTCGTGGAGAACCGCGAGACGCAGATGGTGGATCCGAATCGCTGGCAGCCGTTGCGCATCGAAGGCATGACGCTCCAGAACGATGTTCCCGCCGACACGGAATTGCAGGAGTTCATCGGACCGCACTGGGGCCGGGTGACGGGTTTCGCGCTGCCCGGCGCCGGGCCGGAAGGCTTGCCACTCGACCCCGGCGATCCGCCCTACCTGGGAAACCCCGTCTCCGATCGAGCATTCAAAGAGTCCGTCATCGAGGTGATTCGCTACAGCAGCCTGCTCGACCCTGCCGACGGTGTCGAGATCGACATCTCTCCTGCCGCGATGGGCGCAACGACGCTTGGAACGTACGAACAATCCGGCTACACCGCCAACCCGGTGACCGGCGAACCCTATCGGCCGAACATCGTCAACCGGGCCGACTTCGGTCGGGCAGTGGCCGAGTTCTGGGCGGATGGGCCGCAGTCTGAGACCCCGCCCGGGCATTGGAACACGCTCGCGAACGTTGTCTCGGACCGGATTGGATCCGACCGCCGTATCGAAGGGGCGGGCGACCCGGTCGACCAGCTGGAGTGGGACGTCAAGCTCTACTTCGCGCTCAACGGCGCAACTCACGACGCCGCCATCGCCGCCTGGGGCGCAAAAGCCCATTACGACTACGCACGCCCTATTTCGATGATTCGATACATGGGCGAGCTCGGCCAGTCGGCTGATCCGGATGCGCCCGGGTATCACGAGAGAGGCCTCCCTCTCGTACCGGACCTCGTGGAGGTGATCACATCTGCGACGACTTCTGCCGGCGAACGCCACGCCCACCTGGCCGGCCACGAGGGGCGCATAGCAATTCGGTCCTGGACGGGAGCATTGGTCGATCCGGAAACGGAGGTCGCCGGGGTCGATTGGATCCTTGCCACAGACTGGGTTCCCTATCAGAGGCCGTCCTTCGTGACGCCGGCGTTTGCAGGCTACGTGTCGGGTCACAGCACCTTCAGCCGGGCCGCCGCCGAGGTGCTCACCGGCTTCACGGGAAGCCCGTACTTCCCCGGCGGGCTGGGGGAATGGACGACTCCCGCTGATGGGCTCGAATTCGAGGCGGGCCCGGCCACCGACATCACGCTGCAGTGGTCCCGCTACGCCGATGCCGCCGATCAGGCCGGGATCTCCCGGCTGTATGGAGGGATCCACGTGCGAGCCGACGACCTGGCGGGCAGGACCATGGGGGCCGCAATTGGCGATGACGCCTGGGCGAAGGCGCAGACGTTCTTCGACGGGTCGGCCGGAGATCCCGCCTAAGCCTCGGTCCGCTCGATCTCCGCCCCGAGGGCGGACAGCTTCTCGACGAAGCCCTCATACCCGCGATCGATGTGGTGTGCCTCGGTTACCGTCGAATACCCCTCGGCTCGTAGCCCGGCCAGGACTAGCGAGGCGCCGGCCCGGATGTCGGGGGCAACCACCGGACACCCCGACAAATAAGGCACGCCCCGGATGACGGCGTGCTGCCAGTCGGTGGAGATGTCGGCCCCCATGCGGCTGAGCTCACCGATGTACTTGAAGCGGGACTCGTACACGTTTTCGGTGATCACCGATGTGCCCTCGCCGGTGGCCAGCAGAGCAACCATCTGGGGGTGGAGGTCGGTGGCGAAACCGGGATAGGGCAGGGTGGCGAAGTTGAGCGCGTTTGGCCGTTTCGGTCCCAGCACCCGCACCCAATCTTCTCCGGCTTCCACCCGGCAGCCCGCCTCTTGCAGCTTGCGCAGCTCCATCCGAAGGTGGTCGGGGACACAATCGGTGACGGTGACCTCGCCGGCGGTGATGGCGCCGGCGACTGCGTAGGTGCCGGCCTCCACCCGGTCGGGCACCACCCGGTGGGTGGCGGGGGAAAGCGAGTCAACGCCCAGCACTCGGATGGTGGAGGTTCCGGCTCCCGTTATCCGAGCACCCATCACGTTGAGGTAGGCAGCCAGATCCTCAAGTTCGGGCTCGCGGGCGGCGTTGTCGATGACGGTCTCGCCCCGGGCGAGCACTGCCGCCAGCAGCACATTCTCGGTGGCACCAACGCTCGGAAAATCGAACGCCACCTCGGCACCCCGCAGGCCGGAGGCGGCTACTCCCTCCAGCACCCCGTGGCGCAGCTCGAACTCGGCGCCCAGCTGGCGCAAGCCGTCGATGTGCATATCTACCGGACGGGCCCCGAGATCGTCGCCACCCGGCAGCGCCACCCGCACTCTGCCGCAGCGGGCCAGCAGCGGGCCGAGCACCAGAATTGACGCCCGCATCTGCCGCACCAGGTCGAGCGGCGCCTCCGGAGTGATGTCTTCCGGAACGTCGATGGCGAGCGAGTGGTCCTCCAGCCGGCGGGTGGCGCCAACGTACTCCAGCACGTCGCCCATCAACTCGACATCGACGATGTGGGGCACGTTCTCCAGCAGATGCTTGCCGGGGGCGAG
>CAMYMH010000086.1 GCA_947259275.1 uncultured Acidimicrobiaceae bacterium
CTTGGCACCTCCCATGGAGTTGGGCAGCCCGGCCCTAGCCCCCGGCCGTCAGCTGGGTTCGGACCGCGCCGGCGGGAAACTGGGCCGTGTTCACCTGCAAGTAGTGGTCGGCGGGGATGGCAAGGACCATGGAGGCCGCCGACCGGGGGGTGACCACGGCACATCCCGAATGATCGGGCCCGAAGGTGAGGTCCACCACCTGCGGCCCGTTCAGGCCGGCGCCTGCCGAGTACAGGCCGATCGAAGTGGCGGTTGCAACGCGTTGCGCCGTGTAGGAAGACGCGCACACCCGCCCGGATGTCGAGACCTCGAGCGACAGCGTGACGAACCCGTCCGCATCGCCGACCCCAACGACGTTTGCCCCGACCAGGCTCAGGGCCCATTCCCGGGTTCCGGCGAGCTGCCCGCGCACCGCCCCGTCCGGGTGGGTACTGGTGTGAACCTGGACGTGGTAATCCTCGGGCCGATCGAGGATGGCGACGGCGGTTGCCGTGTCGGTGGTGACGCACCCGAAGGTGTCGCCCCCGGAAATGCCGAAGTCGACGACCGGAGGACCCAGCTCACCCGAGGCCCCCGAGTGAATGTGGGCGGCGGTCAGGCCGGCTATGCCGTTGAAAGTGAAGCCGAAGCAGACCTCCCCAGCGGCGCTGACGCTGAGGTCGACCGAGCCGCTGCCGCCGGCCAGGCCCGGGCCCGGGACCACCTCTCCACCGGAGAGCTCGAACTCGAACCGGTAGGGAGCGCCCGGGATCCGCCCTACCACCGGCATCCAGTCGCCGAACTCGGTCGGCCAATCCTCATCGGCGAAACCGAGGGTGTTTTCGTAGCGGAGATACGTGCGAGCCATCGTCGGCCGCACCAGGCCGGGCGAGTCGGTACCGGTTCCATTCCAGTCACCGGCGAAGACGGCGTCGTTGGGGATACCCCAGAAGAACTCGAGGTCGGTGGCGGCGACAGTGCCATCGGGCACGCCGTCGGTCATCGCATCGGTCATGTATACGAGGCCGTTCGACTCGCGATGGAGTCCGATGTCATCTCTGCCATCGCCGTTGAAGTCGATGGTGAATGGCTTGTCCTGGGGCACGCCGAAGAAGTACTCCTCCTGGGCAAACGAGGTGGCCGCCAGGTTGTTGATGTATACCTTGCCCTCGGAGGGCCGGTAGACGCTGAAGGTGTCGTCTCCATCGCCGTCCCAATCGCCGGCGATGGGGATGTCGCCGGGAATTCCCATAAACCAGCTGAGGTCTGCGGAACCGGTCTCGCGCCGGTTGATGATGTAGGCGAAGCCGTCTGACGGCCGGTAGAGGCCGGGGGTGTCGACGCCGTCACCGTCCCAGTCGCCCAGGAATGGAATGTCACCGGGGACCCCGAAGAAGAAGCTCTCATCGGCCCCGAGATTCCATAGGCCGGAGGTCGGGTCGACGAAGCCCACCTCGTCCGGCGCGGTAGCGGCACCGGCAGCCCCTGGGACGAGCGCAACAGCCGCGGCCAGCAGTGCCCAGACCAAGTTTCGTATGATCCCTTCTCCTTTGTTGCCCGGTGTGAGGCTAATACGCCACTTTCTGTGAGGTAGGCGGCGATCCGCGTTCGGCCCAGGCTGCCACATAGAATTGGTTCATGTCGAGGGCGTTTGGCTTCGAATTCGGACGGTCCGGGGACCGCCCACTCGATGACCGGTTCGAGCAGTTGGCGGCATTGGCCGATGAGACCGGTGTGCGATGGCGGGATCTCGTTCAGGATGGGTATCGAGTCCCGGGGGACCTGTCCGTTGGCGGCATGCAGGTTCGCTACGACTGGGAGTGGCGAATCGCGGAACTGCGGCGACGCCTCGGAGAGCATTCCGGATAGGGGCTCAGTCGGCCGCCGCCTTGGCTTCCAGACCAGAGAGCAGCCGATCGATTCGTGCCGTGCAGGTCTCATCTTCGGCAGGCGGGACCAGCTCGATCACCCGTTTGGCTCCTTCGGTGACGGCCAGCGCGGCCGGCGAGGTGGGATGGGCCAGCACCACCGGTTCACCTCCATCCCCACCCTCAACCACGTATGGATCCAGTGGGATAGACGTGATGAGAGGGACACCCAAATCGTCGGCCAGCTCCCGGCCGCCGCCCTCTCCGAATAGCTTGAAATGCTCGCCGGAAGGGGTGGTGAAGCCGGCCATGTTCTCGATCACGCCGATCACCGGCATGAAGCTGCGCCGGGCCATATCCGCCACCCGTGAGGCAACCTTCTGGGCGGTCATCTGCGGGGTGGTCACCACCACCATTTCGGCCTGGGGGAGCAGCCGCGACAGCGCCATCTGGATGTCGCCGGTTCCGGGAGGCATATCGACGACGAGGTAGTCGACCGAACCCCAGGCGACATCGGTCAGGAACTGCTGGAGCGCTTTGGAGAGCATCAGGCCTCGCCACATCAGTGCCTTGTCCTCGTCGTCCACCAGCAGGCCGGTCGACACGAGCTTCAGTCCTTTGGCCTCGAGCGGCACGATCTTCGCGTCGTCGGCGGCCTCCAGGCGCGCCGATCCGACGCCAAGCATGCGGGGGATGGAGAAGCCCCAGATGTCGGCATCGAGCAACCCGACCGAAAACCCCTGATCGGCGAGCGCCAGGGCAAGGTTGACGCTCACGGAGGATTTGCCCACGCCGCCCTTGCCGCTGCTGATGGCGATGACCCGCGTGACCGGGTCGACCATGGTCGGTTCGGCGTCCTCTCTGGCCTTGAAGCGGGCTTTCGACATGACCTCGGAGCGCTCCTCCTGCGTCATCTCGCCCATTTCGACGGTAACCGTGTCCACCTCGGGCAGCGCCCCCACCTTTCGCTTCACGTCCCCTTCGATCTGAGATCGCATTGGGCAGCCGGCGAT
Source organism: uncultured Acidimicrobiaceae bacterium (assembly GCA_947259275.1). Lineage (GTDB taxonomy): Bacteria > Actinomycetota > Acidimicrobiia > Spongiisociales > SHLN01 > SHLN01. The sequence continues at coordinate 2,861 of CAMYMH010000086.1, forward strand.
GGTGAGCGCCACGGTGATAGTGGCGGTGCCTCCGTCGAGGTCGATGCCCTTGATCATGCCGAGCTCGACAACGTCGCCGCCCAATTCGGGGTCGACCACGCCCCGCAGGGCCTGTTCGATGTCGTGGCGAGTGGTCATGGTTCTCAAAGGGTATCCGGGACAAGACAACTATCTATACAGATGTTTTTAGTGGTGCCGTATACTGTGGATGAATCCGGACAGGAGACCTGGTACATGCTGACGCTCACCCCACCCGCTGCCGCCAAGGTAAAGACGCTGCTCGAGCAGGAAGGCGACACCTCGCTTGCTCTGCGGGTTGCGGTCAGGCCAGGCGGTTGTTCCGGCTTCTCCTACGAGATGTTCTTCGACGGCGATTTCGCCGATGCCGACCAGATCGCCGAGTTCGATGGAGTGAAGGTAGTGGTCGACTCCGATAGCGCTCCCCACCTGGAAGGTGCCGAAGTCGATTACCGCGACGGCCTGCAGGGCGCCGGGTTCGCCATCAACAACCCGAACGTCAGCCGCACCTGCGGCTGCGGCAGCAGCTTCTCCTAGACCCAAGTCCCGGGTCCCAAGTCCCAAGCCAGAAGGAACCGTCGGTGTGAGCCGGCGGTTCGCTTGGTCCCGAGTCCCAAGTCGCGAGTCCCAAGCAAGCCGGCGGTTCTCTTGTAGGCGAGGCTTCTTGGGTCTTGGGTCTTGGGTCTTGGGTCTTGGGTCTCGGGTCTCGGGTCTCGGGTCTGATGTAGCCTCTCCCCATGCCAAAACAGATTCTTTCCACTCCCTCCGCCCCGGCCGCCCTTGGCCCTTACTCCGTTGGAGTCGAAGCCAACGGGCTCGTCTTCTTTTCTGGTCAGATTGCCCTCGATGGCTCCGGCAACCCCGCAGGGACGACGGCCGAGCAGGCGCGGCAAGTCATGGAGCAGATCGGCGGCTTGCTTGCCGATGTCGGACTCGCATTCTCCGACATCGTGAAGGCGACCATCTTCCTGGCCGACATGGGCGACTTCGCCACCGTCAACGAGGTGTACGGTGCGTTCTTCGATTCGGAACCCCCTGCCAGGTCGGCCGTGGAGGTGGCGGCCCTCCC
>CAMYMH010000087.1 GCA_947259275.1 uncultured Acidimicrobiaceae bacterium
CGTCGAGCGAGAGGTGGACGTTGTTCGCCTTCGGGAAGTCCTGCACGCAGATAGGGATGTCGGGACCCAGCGCCTCGGCCGCGGCGCGAAAGTAGCCGGCAATCGATCGGTCCCCTTTCAGGCCGGTCAGTGGCTGGAGGAGAACGCCGGCACAGCCGAGCCGGGCGCCGAATTCTCCCAGCGACTGAACCCGCTGCAACGAAGCGTCGGAGACGCCAACAATGATGGGCACCCGGCCGTCGATGGCGGCGACCGCACTCTCGACGACGATCCGGGCATCGGCGTCGGTCATCCGGTTGGCCTCGCCCATCACCCCGAGCAGCGCCACCCCGTCGACACCGCAGTCGAGGTAGAACTGCATCAAGCGTGCCAGGTCGTCGTAGTCGACCGCACCCGCTTCGTCGAGTGGCGTCACCGAAATGGCGACAAAACCGCCGGCCGGCATGTTCATGCCATCTCCTCTGCGATCGTTCGCCGGGCGTCCTCTACCGCCGCCAGGCACGGATCGATCACCGGTATCCCCAGCGCACTCTCCAGCCGCGCCTGCATACGGGTCATGCCGGTACAGCCGAGCACCACAACCTCGGCCCCAGAGGACACCAGGTCCCGCCCGGCGCGGAGCGCCTTGCCGAAGGCTTCTTCAGTGTCGAGCTCGAGCACCCCGAGGCCCAGCGGGATATCGGCCACTACTCGATCCTGGACGCCGAGCTTCTCCCAGTACCGGCCGTGCCTCGGAAGCGAGGCTTCCACGCTGGATATCACTCCGACCCGATCCCCAAGTTCGAGCGCCCGGTGCAACGCCGACTCGGCGATTCCGAAAGCAGGCGCCTCACTTCCGGACCGCAGCTCATCGAGCCCCGGATCGGAGAAGCAGGCCACCACCACCGCGGTCGCGGGGTGGGCTCGAACCGTATCGAGCATCGGGCCAATCGCCGCAGCCACATCAGCGTCCGACTCGATCGCCGGAGGGCCGGCCTGCGAGGTGATCACCCGCACCATGCCGTCGGAGGCGACGGCCTCCCGAATCTGGGCAGTAATGCGTTCCGAGCTGTTGGGGTTGATGACGAGAATCGGATCGATGGTTACGCCTCCTGCCTATCGGCCCTCACACTAAGCGCCCTCGCAGGCCGTCGAAAGGTGGTTGGTTCAGGGTCCATCGACCGAACCGAAGAAGGCGTAGTCTCGATACACGGATGCCGGACGACCCGAGGAGTCAGACTATGAACCAGCTCTCGAACGGCACGTGGACGGGCCTTGAACCGCCTCCGCCTCCCACTGAGAGCGAGGCCTTCGCCGAGGCCAACCGGTGCCTGATGTGCTGGGACGCCCCCTGTACGCGCGCCTGCCCCACCCATATCGACGTGCCCGGCTTCATCAAGCAGATCGCCACCGGCGACCTGCTCGGGTCGGCCCGCACCATCCTCGGGGCGAATATCCTCGGCGCATCCTGTGCCCGGGTGTGCCCAACTGAAGTGCTGTGTGAAGGCGCCTGCGTGCTCCACGACCTGCATGAGCGCCCCATCGAGATTGGGCGGCTGCAGGGATTCGCCACCGACCCGGTGGTGTTCGGCAGCCATCAGATTTTCCAACCCGGCCCGGCCAGCGGATTCCGGGTCGCGGTTGTGGGAGCCGGCCCGGCCGGGCTCAGCTGCACGGCCGAACTGGTCAAGCACGGGCACGACGCGGTCATATTCGACGCGGCCGACACTCCCGGAGGACTCAACACCCACGGTGTCGCCGAATACAAGATGGCATCCGCCACGTCGCTGACAGAGGTTGAGTGGGTGTTGTCACACGGCGGCGAGCTCCGTTCCGGAGTCAGGGTGGGGATCGACCTGACGGTCGAAGCCCTGCTCGACGAGTACGACGCGGTGTTCGTCGGCACCGGACTCGCTCGCTCGGCCCCGTTGGGAATCCCCGGTGAGGACCTCAACGGGGTAACGGCCGCCCTGGAATTCATTGCCGAGCTGAAGGCCCGCCCCCGCGAAGAGATGTCGCTCCAAGGCGAACGGGTAGCCGTGATTGGAGCCGGCAACACCGCCATCGATGCTGCCACCCAATCGTCCCGGCTGGGTGCCGATAAGGTGTACCTGGTTTTCCGCCGGGGCCGCCGGCACATGCGGGCCTACGAACATGAAATCGAAAAGGCACTCTCGGACGGGGTCGAGCTGGTGTCCCAGGCGATGCCGGTATCCATCAACGGCGAGACCGCCGTAACCGGGCTCACCTGCCGCCGAACCGAGCTTGGCGAGCTGGACGCCGCTGGGCGGCCGGCAGTGCGCCCCCTCGAGGACACCGACTTCGACCTCGACGTCACCCGGGTATTCCGGGCGACGGGACAGGTGGGGTATCGCTCGTTCTACGACGCGATCCCCGATGTGGAGCTCGACGCCTCCGGCCAGGTGGTGGTCGACGAGCGGTTCCACACCGGGCACTCCCGGATCTGGGCCGGGGGGGATTCCGTCAACGGAGGCAAAGAGGTCGTCAACGCCGTTGAGCACGGCAAACAGGCGGCTCGAGACATCGACGCGACGCTGCGAACCGCAACGGCGCAGCAAGGAGGGAACTGACATGGCCGACCTCACTGCCAACCTGGCCGGGATCGAATCCCCCAATCCGTTCTGGCTGGCCTCCGGGCCACCCGCCAACACCGGCGATCAGGTGGCCAGGGCCTTCGAGGCCGGCTGGGGTGGAGCGGTCTGGAAGACCATCGGCGAGCCGATCGAGAACACCTGGTCGCGCTATAGCTCGGTCGACCTCAACGGCACCCGCATGATGGGGCTCAACAACATCGAGCTGATCACCGACCGTCCGCTCGAAGTGAACTTCAAGGAGATCCGGGAGGTTAAGCGCCGCTACCCCGACCACGCCGTCGTGGTGAGTGCCATGGTCGAATCAACCCGAGAGGCCTGGCACACCATCGTCAAGCAGATCGAGGAGACCGGCGCCGACGGGGTCGAGCTGAACTTCGGGTGCCCGCATGGAATGTCCGAGCGAGGCATGGGTAGTGCAATCGGCCAGGTGCCCGAATACTGCTCACAGATCACCGAATGGGCCAAGGAAGTGGCCCAGACCCCGGTCATCGTGAAGCTCACCCCCAACATCACCGATATCCGCGCGGCGGCGCGGGCTGCCCGGGCGGGTGGGGCCGATGCCATCAGCCTGATCAACACCATCAACAGCATCACCGGGGTCGACCTCGAAACGCTCACCCCCCGGCCGATGGTCGGGAGCCAGTCGAGCCACGGTGGTTACTGCGGCCCGGCCGTGAAGCCGATCGCCCTCAACATGGTGTCAACCATCGCGAGCGACCCCCAGACCGCGGGCGTGCCGATCAGCGGCATCGGCGGGGTGACAACCTGGCGCGATGCTGCCGAGTTCATTTTGCTGGGAGCGACCAATGTGCAGGTGTGCACCGCGGTCATGCATTACGGATTTCGCATCGTCGAGGGGATGATCGAGGGACTGAGTAACTATCTCGACGGCAAGGGCATCAGCCGCCTCTCCGATTTAACGGGCCTGAGCGTTGGTCGGGTGACCGACTGGCAGCATCTCGACCTCAACTACATCATCAAGGCCGAGATTGACCAGGACAAGTGCATCGGATGCGCCCTGTGCTACATCGCCTGCAATGACGGAGCCCACCAGGCGATTGGCGCCAAGCGTTCCGACGAAGGCCGCACCGACGTGTGGATCAAGTACGACGATTGCGTCGGGTGCAATCTGTGCAGTCTGGTGTGCCCCGTAGAAGGGTGCATCACCATGGTCGAACAGGACACCGATTACCAGCCGTTGACCTGGGCCGAGCATGAGGCAGGGGCGGACCCCGCCACCCTGGCCCCGAGGCCCAAGCACGATCTCACCATCGGGGGCTGAGGAACCTCATTCGACCGCGGACCACGGACCCCGCTAGATATGTGCCGAT
>CAMYMH010000088.1 GCA_947259275.1 uncultured Acidimicrobiaceae bacterium
AATCGAAATGCCTGGACGCCCTCGCACATTTGATGAATCGGAAGTACTCGATCGCGCCGTCGACCTCTTCTGGCGCTCGGGATACCGCAACACCACCACAAGGCAACTCGAAGCCGCCCTCGGAATCAGCCAGTCGAGCCTCTACAACGCCTTCGGATCCAAACAGGCGCTGATGACCGCCGCCCTCGACCGCTATGAGTCGATGACGGCCGCAGCCCTGCTCGAACCACTCGATGCAAGCGCCAACGGCCTCGACGCGATCAGGACCTTCTTCGACTCGCTGGCCGCCTGGGTAACCGGCGACGGCAAGGGGGGCTGCATGATCATCAACCTGATGGTCGAAGACGGTGCCAGCTCCCCCTCGGGAAAGCGGACCGCCGCATATCGGACGCGAGTCCGCGACGCCCTGCGCGACGCGCTGCAACGAGCAGCCGAGGCGGGAGAAACCGATCCCGGACACATCGAGGTCCGTGCCGACCTGCTCTTCGGCGAGGTGCTGGGAGTGAACATTGCTGCCCGGGGTGGAGCCTCGGCTGACGAAGTTGCCCGGCTGGTCGCCGGAGCCCACCATCTCGTCGCCAGCTGGCGGCGGTAGGAGGCGAGGCGCCCCGCGGGGCGGAGCTGCCTGGAAGACGTGCCACCGACCGCGTTCGTATTACATCCATCGGTGGTGAACGGTCGCACCAACAGTCCGAGATTCACCAACCAAGCTGCTCGAGTAGGTCGCGGATGCCCTCAAAGCCGAGCAAACCCGCATGGAAGTCCACGACGGTGCCGTCAGCGTCGATGAACACTGTTGTCGGCACACCGCCGACGGACCACGTTTCGAACCACAACTGGGGGGTCACGTCAACCACCGGCACCGAGTAGCCGCCGGTAGCGACGGCGTCGGCGGCCGCCGCAGGCATGTCCTGAAGCAGCACCGTCACAAAGGTGAGGTCGGTTCGGGTCCCGGCCGCGGCGTCGAAGTCCGCCAGGTCATCCAAGCACGGGCCGCACCACGACGCCCAGATGAGGAGGACCACCTGCTCGCCGCGCAGCTCGGCCAGGTCGAAGGCGGCGCCGCGCAGCAACTCGCCGCGCATCTCGGGCGCCGGCAACCCCACCAGTTGCTGCAGCGGATCGGCGGGCCGCTCGCTGCCGCGTGGCTCGAAGACAAACAACGACGGATCGAACACCGGCTTGGTGTCGAGCGCCAGCACCTCGTAGCCGGCAGTGCCTTCGTAGATCCACTCCAGCACCAAACCCGTCCCGGGGTCGATGGCGAGATCGCCGTCGGGGCACGACCAGCGTTCGACATCGAGGCCCAGAATGCTTCCGCCGGAAAGCGGTTCACAGCCGCTCTCTCCAGGATGAGCGGAGGCGATGGCAGCTGCGCTTTCTTCGAAGCGGGGAACAAACGCGGGTCCGACACCGCCTCCCCGCAGGAAGACCTCGGCCGGTGTCGTATCTACCAGGGGGGAGGGGAATCCGGCTTCTTGCCTGGCCAATGGGTCGTCGGCCCAGGTGTCACTGGTGGCATCGTAGAAGCCACTGCCAGACTCGCCGGCGACGGCGTAGCTGCCGGCGCCGTCACCGCCCACGATCTCCACCCGCCAGCGATCCCTGCTCTGCCACCAGACGTCCACCGTGCGGACTGGGCTAGGCCAGTTATGGCGCGCTTGCAGGTAGAACGGTGCCGTATCCACCACCGAGTCTTCGATTCCTACGGATGAGGGGTTCGGGTCGAAGAATTCGTCCTCGTCGATGGCGCCCGGAGGAACAACAACGTCGAAGAGGTCCGGCGGGAAGTCGGGATCGAACTCGAGCGAGGTGACCTCGAGCGTGCCGGCAGAGACACCGTAATCCCGTGCCAGCACACCTCCCCAGGCAAACTGGACCGTGCGTCCTTCACTGCGCATTACGAGTCCGGTCTCCGTGTCGACCCACACCGTCCATGCCTGCCGCGTCGTGCTGCACTCGATCTGGGTGACGACCCTGCCTGTGATCTCGGTGCTGCCGACGACGGTGTGGGTACCGCGTAGCGGATCGGTCTCGCCGCCGCTGCAGCGCGCACTCCACCCCCCCGTCTGCCACGTGAGATCCCACAGCCCCGCCTCGGAGGAGAGCGCCTCGCTCCGCGAGGTGAACTCGATGCGTTCGAAGAGATCGGCATCTTCGCGAACCAATTGCCCGGCCTGGATACCGCCGTCCCACACCGAGGACACGTAGCCGAACGGGCCCGGCTGGGTCGTGGACCTGTCGGGCTCTCCCGTGTCGGGATCATGGTGGGCACCTTCCATGATCTCCCAGCGCATGCCACCACCAGGACCTTCATACGAAACCTCATACACCCAGCGACCCACGGTGCTCGAATTCTCCACCGTCGCCCGGAAGGCCGGGATGTCGTCCACCTCGCGGAAGTTCAGATTGTCTACCGATCCGATTGGCTCCTCACCGCGCAACAGCCAGACGGCACCACCGATTACCGCTAATACAATCACTGCAGCCCACGACGCGGCCACAGTCACCCAGCGTTTCCTTTCCCCCAGCGCCGGAAGTTCGGTGAAAGCCACCGGCGGCTCTTCGGTCATCACGTCGGAGACGTCGAAGGGTGGATTGGTCTCGTCGAAATAAGAACGAAGCTGGGTCGAGAGGTCAATCATCGCGCACTCCCAGGTGGTTTCTCAGCTTGGCGAGACCGCGGTCGAGATGCCGCTGCACACTCCCCCGACTCACGCCGAGCAGGTCGCTGGTCTCCTGATGGGTGAACCCGTATCCGTGAACCAACACGACGACGATACGTTGCCGTTCCGACAGAGTCGCCAACGCCCCCGGCAGGGCGGGTTCAATCCACGGCTGCCGGTTACTCGGCGCTGCCCGAAACAGCGGCTTGGTGCGGTGGTGGCGGGCGAGGCGCTGTCCCACCCGGTAGACGTAGCCGGCCGGGTTCTCCATAGCCCTGATCCGGTCCCAATGCTGCCAGGCATACGATAAGGCCTCGGCGGCGGCCTCCCGGCCCTGCTCGTGGCCGTGGCCCGCCACCAGCGCATGGCGGAGCCGATCTTGGGTGGCGCGCACGAACAATGTGAATGACTCCTCCCGGGTTGGCACCCGCTCCGGTGACGCATCTACTTGCACACTGCCTCACTGCGTCTTCACCCATTAAGGATGCAAGAAGCCAGTTTGCATGACAAGTCCCCAACGTCGACTGGTAATCAGCCCGACGCCCCCTACCCACGGGTCCACCACCAACCGAACCCACCAATGACCCAGGACCCAAAAGCCATCCACCACCCCCTCCGCACCCCCTGCCCATCAGGCCCTGCACATATCCGGCAACGCCTAGCGCCCTGGAACCATCAGGGTCAAGGGCCGACACTTGCCCAGCCGATCGGTATCGGACCTAGCCGTACCAGAATGGCACCCGATGTCACCCCGGCCACCTCCACCCAGCGCCTTTCGACCCCTATGGCCGGTGGCCGCCGTGGCCATGGTGCTCGGACTGGGCGCCGGTATCGCGCTGTTTGTGGTGAGCGGTGCACCGTGCTGGATCACCCTCGGGGCAGTCACGAGTGCCATCCTCGGCGCTTTCCTCGCCGACGGGCCCGGCGAGCTCGGCCGAGTGACGACCGGCTGAGGGCACGATCACGACTTACAGCAGGGGTCCCACTTCTTCGACGAACTTCTCCATCTGGCGCATGCCGAACTCAACGGTCTCCAGCCCGTGAAACTGGAATTCGACTACGAAGTGGTCGACACCGGCATCGGCCAGTGCATGTATCCGCTCGGCGCAACGCTCTGGTGAGCCGGCAATGGTGATGTCGGTTGGATCAACCGACACGTCCTCGAAGCCCACACCCGTTCGGAGTCTCGGGACCTGCCGCTCGAGGTCCTGGTCA
>CAMYMH010000089.1 GCA_947259275.1 uncultured Acidimicrobiaceae bacterium
CATCCGGGCCTCCTCTCTCATAGGGGACAAGAGCAACCCGGATGTTTGTCGGGTTACCCCAGAGCGGGGAGGCCCCGCCCATTCATCGCATCACTTATGTGGGTAATCGTGTCAAACGATTTCGGGATATGTGGGTAATCGCGGGTCACAGGGTGTCCGGTCGGTCGCGGTCGAGGAGCATTTGGAACAGGTCGACGCGTTGGTGCTGTCCGTGCTGGGCGGCGTGGTCGCGTTGAGCTCGGAGCACCGGCTCGAAGCTGGTGTTGGTGCTGTAGTAGGCGCAGGACTCACAGATCGACTCGAACTGGCAGTCGAGCTGGGATGGTCGGTTGCACCAGCCGTTGCCGAGCATGCGCTGTTCGTATTCGACCGCCAGTTGCGCCATGGCGACGGATCCGGTGCCGGTGGTGGTGAGGCCGGCGGGTTTGGTGTAGATGGCGTCGACTTGGTCGCTGACCCGGTCGTAGGCGTCAGCGACCGTTTGGTCAGCGACCCGGGCATACACCAGAGTCATCCGTAGTGTCTTGTGTCCCAACATGGCAGCGACCGCTTCCAGGCTCATCCCGCGGTTGATCGCTTGGGTCGCCAGCGTGTGACGCAGCTGATGGGGATGGACGTGACCGATCCCGGCCGTCTTGGCGACCCGTTTGAGGATGCGGGTGATCTGGTGCCGATTCAACGGGCGGCCCTTCCAGACGATGAGCCGATCCAGATCATCGGTGCGGTCAGCCTGGTGAGCGTCGAGGAGCTCAACCAACTGTGGGTGGAGTGGCACGTAGCGGTCGTTGTGGAGTTTCCCGACCGGGACCCGCAACCAGTGGCGCTGGCTCATCCTGACCACCGCATCGGCGGGCAGGGCACACAGTTCCCCGACCCGCAGTCCGGTGCGGGCCAGCATCTCGATGATCAACCGGCGGGTCATGTCGACGTCGGCGGCGGCGGCTCGCATCAGCTTCCCGGCGTCGACATCGGACAGGAACTTAGGAAGCGGCGCGTCTGGTGTGGGGAGGTCTCCGTTGAAGATCAATACCCGGGTCGGTGCGTCCGGATAGCCCCATTCCGACACTCGTTCGAAGCAGCACCGCAGCGTGCCCAGGGTCATCCGGATCGTCTGCGGCGACAATGCGCCACCTTTACCGGCTCGGGTCGGGAGATACCGTTTGAACCCTTCGATATGGCGGCGTTCAACGTCGACCAGGGCGGTGACGTCAGGATGGTTGGCCGCCAGGTAGCCAGCGAAGCCGCGCAGCATCGTGTCGGTGCGTTGCACACTGGCGGGCCGCAGCGACAGGCTGAGCTGCTCCAGATAGCGCCGCATCGTCGCCGCCAACACGGGAGCGGTCGCCGTGATCTGGGGCCAGTCGAACTCGCGGGGGCGGGGTCGACCCGGACCCGGCGACTCGGTTGCGGTGAACACGGGCGCCGGGGTAGTCATTTGCCCACCTCCTCAGCCGCAGCGAGAAACAAGTCAGCGTCTATCACCGCGCAGGCCCGCTCGTATTCGTCGGCGACCCAGCCGTTGGCGAGATGCACATAGAGGCGGGTGGTTTCAATCGAGCGGTGCCCCGCCATCACCTGCAACGCTTCGAGTTCCATGCCGGCTTCCCGTAGCCGGGTGAAGCAGGTGTGCCGCAGCTGGTGACAGGTAACCCGACGCAGCCCGGCCCGTTGCCGTGCCGACACGAACACCTGGTTCAGGCCCTCGAACGACAACGGCTGGCCTCGGCGTCGACCCTTCAACACCACAAAGACCCGATCCGTGGTGGCCTCCTCGGGTCGTTCACGGCGGAGGTAACCCCCGACGGTGGTGAACCAGCGGGCCGAGATCGGGATCCGGCGCTGATGACCACCTTTACCCTCGACGATGAACACCTGACGCTGCGCCGCGTCCAGGTCCTCGAGGCGCAGCCCCAACACCTCACACCGCCGCAGGCCACCGAGCACCATGGCTTCGAACATGGCCCGGTCCCGCAGGGTGCGACACGCCGCCAACAACGCATCCACCTCGGCAGGGTCGACGACCCTCGGCAAGGTTCTCGGGGTCCGAACCAACGGCACCCCACGGCCGCCCCGCTCCCGCGACCGCCGCGTCGACAACCCCTTCGGCACCGGATTCGCTGCCACGTCACCACGGGCCACCAAGAACGAGAACATGCCCGAAAGCGACGACAACCGCCGCTGAATGGTGCGCGCCGACAACCCCGACTCACCATCCGACAATCGCACCACCGTCGGATCACCCGCCGACCGTTGCGCGGTGATGAACCCCAACACATCCGCCGTGGTCACCTCCACCGGTTCCTTGGGGACTGTCGTGAAGAACACCTTCAAATCGAACCCAGCCGCCAGCATCGTGTTCGGCCGGCACCGGGCCGCCAGGAACTCCAGATAGTCATCCACCACCTCGTGACCCACCCCGACACGCAGCTCACCCCCCGGTGTTTCGGACCGAACCAGACACGGAACCCAAACCATGGCAGCCACCCTCTCCGACCCCGACGGGGCCACCACGCAGCGTCCCAGACCCACCACCCAACGTCCAAGAACCCCGCCCCGGATTACCCACATATCCTCACTATCCTCACTGATGCGTGCGGGTTCTCGAGCACTCTGGGGGGATCGGGCGGATCGAAACCGACGCGACCGTCGTATAGACACCGTATGGCGATGCAGCTGCCGCGATCGAGTTCCGACTGATCGCGTGGCTGGAGTCCTTGGCGTGTCGGGAACCGCAAACACCTTTCGTCTATACGATGTGACGATGCACAGGGTCGGGTTTGTTCTTCTCGTTCTATTCCTCGCTGCCACCGCGTGCACCGGCAGCGATGGCGATATCGTGACGGGCGGATCGGCCCAGGAGGCGGTCACAACATCGATGGACTCGTCGCTGCCCGCCACGGTTGCCCCCGTTCCCACGGTCACGACGCTGGTGACCTTCGGTGGGGAAGAGCCACCGGTTGTTGTCAGCCAGCCGGTCGGTTGCGACTCGGAATCGGGCTCTCCCATAGGCCTCAAGGCCGAGCCAGCTGAGTGGCTGGCCTTCGGTCACTATTTCAGGTGGACTGACGAGGCGGGTTGTCCGGTTCGCGTCGACGTTATCTCGCACATCCACGGCGCCGGGCACTGCGAGTGGGAGTCGGCGGAGTTCATCTCGATCGGACGCCCTTTCGGCGAATCGATCAATAGGGGACCGTTTCGTGAGGAAACGGTCAACCGCTACATCTGGGACCCCCAGCGGGTGCTACCGGGCGGACCGGTTCCGGATTCAGTGGCTGTCGATGATCTGGCCAATACCGTCTACGACACGGGGTATCGACAAGGCGAGAAAGGCTTGCGGCTCGACGCAGCCGACGACACCGTGCTGTACGTTGTCTATCAGGGTCGCGCCGACATCTGGGTCCGCAACTCAGGTCTCGGAATCTGTCTTTGACGCCGGTTGCCTGGCAGCCGACTGTGCGCCAGCGTCGGTAGATCCGTTGGCACGACTCCCGATTCAGGAGATAGCGAAACGTGTTCGCGGGGCAGGCCTTTCGCCGGTCTGCAATTCGTGGCCGCACCGATCACCAAATATCGAGCCGTATCGCACATCTCGCCGACCGCTCGGTATCGGCACATACGAGTGCGTTCGGCAGGACGAGGCTCGAACAACCCTTGATCTCTCCGGCCTCCGAGACCCACAAGGGAATGCCAAAGTGTCCAACAGCACTAGCCACCACCACGCTGACCCCTCACTCTGAGAAGAAAGCACACACGGACGGCTCGAGAATTGAGGTGTGGCATGAGCGTCAAGGAGAATGTGGAACTGGTCAGGGGCTTCTTCGCAGCGTTTGGGCGAGGCGACCTGGACGCTGTCATCGAAGCCCACACCGAGGACGTCGACTCACAGGCCCCTGTTTCCCGCACCCCATGTGCGCTGCCCTGGGCCGGCCCGCGACAGGGACGAACAGAGGTACGGGACTACTTCCGTCAGATCGTAGACACGGTACGTCCGGAGCCTTTCGAGGATGTCGTATTCACCGCCTCCGACGACCGGGTTGTAGTGGAGGGTCACAACAAGGGGACGGTGCTCACCACCGGCAACGTGTACGAGCATGACTGGGTCATGATCTTCACAATCCGGGAAGGCAAGGTGGGGCGTTTCCGCATGTACTACGACCCCGCCGACATCGAGACGGCACTTACGAACTGACATCCCACTGAGGGTCTAGACCAGCGCATCTGACATTCGCGCTCAGAGGGCGGTTGGCGGTTTGGGTTCGGGCGATCCGCTGCCCACCCAATCGGTGTGACAAGCTCGACAGGCAGCCACGCCGAGAACCAAATATGGGCGATAACGACCAAAACGAGACGTGTCCGGGATCGGCACACATAGAGCGGGGCGATGCCCGCTCGAGAATGAAGCTCTTATGTGTCAACCCCCTTTCTTGGGTTGGCCGGTTGCGGGACCGGCGGACATGACAGGGTTGGGCCACTGGAGGTTCTCCGAGGGCATGCTCTTATTAGGTCACGCGGGTTCCGCTGCCGGGGTTGGTGAATGGTGGGGCGGGTCGGCAGTTCATTGGTTGGACAGCTCCCGGGGAGCGTCGGCCGGTTCGGGGGCCAGACCCAGCCTGGCGGAGCTCAGAGGGTGTGTGGGAGGTGTTTGAAGACCTCCCGGGCGGCGTAGCGTTTCAAGCAGCGCACGATCTCGGCGATTGATTTGCCTTCGGTGGTTCGTCGGTGCACGTAGCGTTTGGTTTCCGCATCCGATGAGAGCCGGCTGAGGATGATCCGATAGAGGGCATGGTTGGCTTGGCGGTTGCCGCCCCGGTTGAGACGGTGCCGTATCACTTTGCCGGAGGAGGCCTGCAGGGGTGCGACTCCACAGAGGCGAGCGAAGGCGGCCTCGTTCTTGAACCGTTCTGGGTTGTCGCCGGCGGCGACCAGCAAGATGGCGGCGACGTCGATTCCTACCCCGTTGACGTCGAGGAGGCTGGGAGAAGCAGTGGTGATGAGGGGCCGGAGTAGGCGGCGGATCTCTTTGATTTGGGTCTCGAGGAGCTGAACTCGTTGGGCCAGACTCTTGAGTGCCACTTTGGTGGCGTAGGTGACCGGATCACCGTTGTCGCGGGGACGGAGGGCGGCGGTTTGTTTGACCAGCTGGGTCTTGGAGAGCCCGAAGAACCGGTCCCGGAGATCCTGGGGGGCGGTGAACACCAGATGGCGCATCTGCACCAGGGTCGCGATCCGATGGTCACGGGCTGATCGGCGCGCTACCAGTAGTGCCCGGATGGCTTCCACCGGTCCGTCCTTGGTCTTGGCCACTCCGGTCGCTCGACCCGACAGGGCCGCTCGAGCCGCTTCGATCGCGTCGACGGGGTCGGATTTGCCGGTGCGGGAGCGTGCTTGGCGGTTGGGACGATCAACCTCGATCACCTCAACGTCGTGTCCCAACAAGAACTGGGCCAACCCCGCCCCATAGGAACCAGTCCCCTCCACCCCAACCCGATCAACCACCCCGAAGCTCATCAACCAAGCCAACAGCGCCTCATACCCAGCCCCGGTGGTCTCGAAAGCCGAGACCCCTAACAGGCCCCCGATCGGGTCCAACGCCGCTGCCACATGCACATCCAGATGGGTATCAACCCCACCAGTCACGACACGGTCGGTCTCTACGATGGTCATTGCCATCCCT
>CAMYMH010000090.1 GCA_947259275.1 uncultured Acidimicrobiaceae bacterium
CCATCGGCACCGACCCCTGGATCAGTCGCGCCCCCACCCACCAACAACGCGAAAAATCACCCCTTGACACGGCCCACTCCCTCATGAATGCCGATATGTTGCTCTCCTGTTGGATGTGTGGCCGGTTGGCCCTTGCTCCGAGCGCGATCCGTCCGACCAGCAGACGTTCGCGTGACACTCGACCCGATAGTGGGCTGCCTCTCCAGGGGAATAGTGCACCGTCCCTGCGGGGTTCACAGGAGTCCACCGAGAAAGGGACAGACCGTGTCTGACTGGAATGCCAACGTCATCGAGGAGTTCAGGGCGAACGACGGCAAGGTCGGCGGCTGGTTCGACGACAAGACCGTGCTGCTTCTCCACACCACCGGCGCTCGATCGGGCCTCAAGCGCCTAACTCCGCTTGTATACCGCGAGGAAGACGATCGCGTCTTCGTCTTTGCGTCAAAGGGCGGCAGCCACTCGCACCCTGACTGGTACCACAACCTTAAGGCGAACCCGACTGTGAGCGTGGAGATCGGCGTCAGCACCGCATCGGCAACGGCCGTGGAGATCGTCGGGAACGAACGCGACGCTATCTATGCGAGACAGGCCCACGCCCTCGAAAACTTCGCCGAGTACCAGGCTGCCACGGATCGAACCATCCCGGTCATCGAACTCATCGTCGAATAGCTCGGAAGCGGTCGCAACACGATTCGCACGAGAACCGGCACTCCTTGGCAGCCTCAGTCCCCCGCTCTATATGTGCCGATATGTTGCTCTCCTGTTGGATGTGTGGGTCAGTGCCGGCCTGGGAGTTGTGGTGGGTGGCTGCCGAGGGCGAGTAGTGCGAGGGCGATGAGGGGTTGGGGGCCGTGAAACCCGAACGCGATCCGGGTGAATAGTCGGATCTTGGTGTTGGTTGATTCGATCAGTCCTTGGGAGAGGCCGTGTTTGAGGTTGGCGTCGATGGCTTGGCGGTGTTTGGTGATCTTGTCTGCCAAGGCAACGAACGATGGGAGTTGTGATCGGCGGGCCCACGACAGCCAACGGTCGAGTGCTTCTTTGCCTTCGGTTCCTTTGACCGCAAACACGTAGCGGAGGCCTTCTTTGAGAAGGTAAGCCCGCCAGAGTCTCGGGTCGGTCTTGGCGATCCAGTCGAGTTGATGGCGTTGGTGAGCGTTGAGGTCCTCGGGGTTCTTCCACAATGCGTAACGAGACCTGGCGATGTTGCGGGAGTCACCGGTGGTTCGTCCCCGCCGGCCAGTACTGGCTGGGACTCTCCGGCCAGAGGCTTGGTTCCATGCTCGTCGTCGTTCGATGTCGAGTGCTTCGATTGCCCAGGCCACGACATGGAACGGGTCGGCGCACCGGATGGCGTTGGGAGCCCGCCGGGCCACGGCTTTGGCGATCCAGTCAGCCATGTCAGCGGACACGTGGGTGAGTTCAGCCGCGCGTTCGTCGCCGAGTTCGTCGAAGAACACGTTGAGGGCGGCCTCGCTGCGACCTGGTCCGGCCCAGACAAGACGGCCGGTGTCGTGATCAACCACCACGATTAGGTAGCGGTGAGAGCGTTTGTAGGAGATCTCGTCGATCCCGATTCGACGCAGCCCGGCCAGACGATCAACGGTGGCTTCAACGTCGTGGTTGACGCGGGTGATGATCGACCCGATGGTCCGCCACGCCACCCGCAACAGTTGACAGGTTGCACTCTTTGAGGTTCGAACTGCCAGCCAAGCCGCCATTGCATCAAAGTCGCGGGTGTGACCAGCACCGTGTCTCGCCCACGGGACCTGCGCAACGGTCTGGCCGTGTGTTCGACAATGAATCCGTGGAGCGTCGGCTTCGATGAACACCCGAGTGGTGCCGGCGTCCAAGGCACGCCAACGCCGCCGGCCAGCCCCTCGGTCATACCCAGGTGATCGACGGCCGCACCGTCCGCACCGGCTGCGTGCCCTCGCGTCAGGTCGTACTGACACGATGATCGCGTTGACTTCGTCATCGACGCGGACGCCTTCGACAACCGTGCGCGTCAACCCACACGCACGTTGCCATACTCTGTTGTTCTGCACCCCGTTCTTCTCCCTTGGGTTTCGAGCCGTTAGACAGCGCGAAACCTAGGAGCAGACGGGGTGCAGTCGCCTCCACCCTCTCCAAACCACCCACAGATAGAGCAGAAGAGCGCGATATGTGCGGATAGACGTGAAGGGACCCCCGCCGGAGCAGGGGTCCCTTCGATTTGCGACGGATCAGTTCAGTCTTACGGCAGGAAGGCTAGGTCCAGTATGAAGCTGGGAGGGCTACCGGGGGGGTTGTTCCCTCCACCCTGATTGACTGGGCTCCGATAGCCCACCGTGTCACCAGTGGCGACCTCCGGAGTTGTGAATCCGCAGCGTCCTCCGCCAGTTAGGTCTACAACCTGATCGGAAGCACTCTTGGTGGCGGTACCAGCGGCGGTGAACCCGGCACCGGGGGTGAACGGGTCAATAACCTTGAAGGGTGTCCCGGTCAGGTCCACGTTGCCAATGCCGTCTGCCGTGAAGGCCGCCTGGCAGGAAGCGGCGACGCCGTAAGGCATCGAAGTGATAGAGGGTGAGATCTGTGCTCCAACAGATGTCGAGAACGTCTGGTCGCTGATGTCTACCAGCAACGTCGCAGGGTCGAGGCGGATTTTGGTGTAGCTAGTCCGCACGTCCGGACCATTCCATGGCCCCCTCGGCCCCCCCGTTGCCTGGGAGAAGTTGAAGTTTCCTCCGGTGTTCACCAGCGTCAAGTACTCCACCGGAGTACCGGCCATGTCATGGCAGTACACCGTGAATCGTTGGCCAGATTCGATTACGTAGTCACCGTCACCGTTGTTGACTGGGTCGGCATCCCGCCACTCCTGACAGCTTGTAGGGAACGGGATGACATTGCAGTCTTGGTCAAAGATGCTGGCGTCGTCGCCGGGCACTGGTGCTCCAGGGAAGCCGTCACCATGAGCCTCATGGGCAGAGACTGCCTTGTCGGCTACCTCAATTGCATGGAAGCTGCCGTCGCCTTCAGCATGGCACACGACCGTCTTGGCCGCCGGAGCCGCAAACACAGCCGTGGGAAAC
>CAMYMH010000091.1 GCA_947259275.1 uncultured Acidimicrobiaceae bacterium
GCGCATGGACCGACCGACTGCCACCAGATCCGAGCTGCTGGCAAGACGCGCACAAACCGCCTTGGCGGAACAGGGCCGCGACATCCTCAAGGAGAAGCGCGAGCAACTGATGGAGGAGTTTCGCAAGATTGCCGACGTCGTCATCGCCGGGGCCGGAGCCCTCGACGAAACCGCCGCCCAGTGCCGCCGGGCGCTGGCGCTGGCCGAGGCGGCCGATGGGCCTGAGGCAGTGCGCTCGGCTGCCCTTGCTACCCGAACCAACATCCCCATCACGGCCCGGGCCGTCTCGGTCATGGGAGTGCGCATCGCCGACATCCAGTACGACCCCATCGGCCAACCCCGCACCGGTCGCGGCTACACCCTGGCCGGCACCTGCCCGTGCATCGACAACGTCGCCGAGCGGTTCGAGGCCGAGCTCGACCAGCTGCTCGAACTGGCCACTTACGAGCTGCGACTGCGACGCATAGTCGAGGAGATCGCCAGGACGACCCGGCGGGTGAGCGCCCTCGAATCGGTGGTCATTCCGCGCCTCCAACGCGAGCAGGCCGTGATCCAAACCACTCTCGATGAGCGGGAGCGACAGGACCGCTTTCGGCTGAAACGGTTTGCCACCCGCAGAGGTGGACGACTGGGGGGCAGGGAATGACCGAATCCAACGCTCTCACCGACATCCGCCGGCTCGAGCTCGAGGTGGCCCGACAGCTCGACAAGGCCCGGTCGGCCGCCCAACAACGCGTGGAACAAGCTCGCCGCCAGGCTCACGCCACCATCGCGATGGCGGCCGCCGCCGGTCGCAAGCAGGCCGAGGAACGGCACGAACAGGCCTGCTCTCAGGCCGACGCGCGGGCGAGCGAGATTCGGAGTGACGGCAGTGCCCGGGCCGAACGGCTCATCGCCGAAACGATGCCCTACGTCGGGCAAGCGGCGGCGGCGCTGGTCGAACTCGTGCTGTCGCGCCCATCCGAACCGGAGGCCTAGCCGTGCTCATTCCCATGACCAAGATCCACGTCATCGGGCACCGGGACGGCCTCGACGCCACCCTGGCCTGCCTCCAGGACCTCCAAGCCATCCATCTCTTAGATGTCACTCAGGATCAAACCGCCCACCTCCCACCCCTGGCCATCGATGAGGCCCACCAGCGCGAAATGGAAGAGCTGCGTTACCTCCGCACCCGCCTCGAAGCCACGTTGGCGCTGGCGTCCCGCCCGCCGGTCCCGACCGACGCCGACCCGATCGACCCACCCGATCTGGGCCGGGTGCGGCGACAGCTGGAGGAGGAACGGCCCGAGATCGAGGCATTGATGCGACGACTCGACACGCTGCGCATCGACCAGGAGTCCTTTCCCCGCTACATCGCGTCGCTCCGCAAGCTCCTTCCGCTCGTACCCGAGCTCACAGAGTTGCGCGGCTATGAAACCACCGCCCTCCTCGTCGAACGGCGCCACCGCGACGTCCTCGGCGATCTCAATGCCCAGCTCACCGAACTGCTCGGAGCCAACTTCGAGATCATTTCCGACCAGGTCGACCCCGACACGGTGGGAGCGGTGCTGGTCATCCCCCGCCAGCATGCCGAGCGGGTGCAGGCACTGCTGGGCCACGAGCAGCTGACCCGTCTGCGGCTCCCCACCCGCTACGAGAGCGTGCCGTTCCGGGAGGCCATCGTGGCGATGGAACGCCATGTCGCCGACATTCCCACCCAGATCGCCACCGTTCAGGAAGCCGTCGACGCTCATATCCAACCGCACACCGAGTGGGTTGGGGCCAGTCGGTACCTCACCCGCCGCCTCGACCAGCTCGGCGCGCTCCGTAATCTGGGTGCGACCCCCCACACTTTCGTGATATCCGGCTGGATACCGCGGGCCGATCTGGAACGGCTCCGATCAGCCCTCCTGCGCGACGTCGGGGAAGGCGTCATGGTCCAGGAAGCCCCCCTGGACAAAACCGACACACCGCCCGTGCTCATGCACAATCCGCGATCCGCCCGCCCATTCGAGTTTCTGGTGCGGCTGATTGCCCTCCCCCGCTACGGAAGCCTCGACCCGACCCGGCTCATGATGCTGTTCATGCCGCTGTTCTTCGGCCTGATGCTGGGCGACGTCGCCTACGGGATCCTGCTGCTCGCCATCGCCCTGGCAGTTCACCGGCGCTACCGAACCCGGTCACCGGTGGTGCGTGATCTCAGCCTCATCTTCCTGCTCTCCTCCGCCTGGACCATCATTTGGGGGGTGGTGTACGGGGAGTTCTTCGGTGACCTGGGCCATCGTCTCATCGGGCTCGAGCCGCTGTGGATCAACCGGGAAGAGGCCCTGGAACCGCTCCTCGTGTTCGCGGTCGCCATCGGAGCTACCCACATGGTCCTGGCCCTGGTGCTGGGAGTGTGGGAAGCGATCCGGCTCCGGAGCCGGCACGACGCCACCGAGCGGGTGGCGCTACTGGCAGCACTGGTCGGGCTGTTCCTGGTGGCCGGGGTGGCCTCCGAACAGCTGCCGGCCGGGCTGATGACTCCGGCAGTTGCCACCGTCCTGGTGGCGCTGGTGGTCTTGATGTCGATCGGTGGAGCCCTCGGCGTCCTGCTGGGACCACTGGAACTGCTGGGCACCATCGGCAACGTGCTGTCCTACCTCCGGCTGGCCGCCATCGGACTGGCATCGGTGTTCCTGGCCAAGGTGGCGAACGAGCTGGGGGCGGCTGCTCCCCTGTGGCTCGGGCTGATCGTCGCCGCCCTCTTCCACGCCCTCAACCTCGCCCTCGGAGCCTTCAGCCCAACCATCCAGGCGCTTCGCCTCCACTACGTCGAGTTCTTCGGAAAGTTCTACGAGGAAGGCGGTGAGCCCTTCACACCGTTCGGTGTGGACGTCAAGTCGAACAACCAGACACTCACTCCCGTGTGAGTACCCAGAAAGGAGAAACGACATGGAGCTCGGATTAATCGCAATCGGAGCTGGAATCGCCGTCGGGCTGGGGGCGATTGCCACCGGCTACGCCCAGGCACGTATCGGCTCGGCCGGGATCGGAGCCCTGGC
>CAMYMH010000092.1 GCA_947259275.1 uncultured Acidimicrobiaceae bacterium
ACGGACTTCGGGAAGGGGCGTGTTTCGACCGGGACGCCAACCTCATCCGATTCGGATCCGGCATCACGCCCAGCGACTGAGCCGCACGCAGTGGTGCCGATATGTGCGGGGATTCCAATGGTGAGTCGTGTGGGCAAGGCCGGGCTATCCGCACAGGCTCGGGTGGTCCGGGACTGAGTCTCCCGAGACGTACAGAGTGATCTTGTCGCCCTCAACCGTTACTCCATTGCCTGCGCTGCCGAAGCAGTCGCCCTGCGCATTGTGGAAGGTGTGGCTGAAGGTCACCGTGTTGCCCGACACCACCATTTCGGTGTACTCGATCCCGCCCGTTGATCCCTGGATTTGAGGGACCCGGGCTTCAAGGCTCCGGATCTCCGCAACGCCTGTGGCCAATTCGTCATTGTCGAGCGGGTGATTCTCATACACTGCATCGTCTGCATAGGACGCCATGACCGCATCTACGTCGCCGGAGTTGCGGGCCTCCGCATAGTCGGCAAGGACCCCGGCGGGATCGTCATCCAACATGCTCGTCGGGGCCGCCGTGGTCGTGGAGGGTGCCGTCCTCGTCGACGAGCTGCATGCCGCAACGATCAGGACCATGACCGCTATCGGTGCAATGACCCCCAACGGCCGCCGCGAACTCCTTCGGCTGTGGTTTCTCATGGTGATGCGTCTACCTCCCTCAGCTTTGCGCCGAATCTCGTCCGCTTCCACGTTCGTCCCCCCATCGCACACCGCACTCCCCCGCGCAGCGGCTCGGGGTACCTGCACCGATCAGTCCTCCGGCACCGCCACCCACACCGCGGCATCCGACCCCTCTGATCCGACTGCCACCAGGCCCGGACCTCCCACGATCGCTTCGGAAATCTGTACGCCGATTCCGCTGATAACCGTCTCATCGCGGGGAACCCGGGACCAAGTGATCCCGTCAGCAGAGGTCCACACCACCGCGCCCGCGCTGTCGTCTCCGAATGCCAGCAGGCCCTGGCCTCCGGTGTTGAACACATCGAAGATCCGTACTCCTATTCCGATGAAGGCCGTCTGATCGTGGGGGATCCGGGACCAGGTGATCCCGTCGGCAGATGTCCACACCGGAGCGCCCTGTTCGTCTTCTCCGACTGCCACCAGGCCCGGGCCTCCCGCGGTCACGTCGAACATTCCCTGGTCGCCCTCTCCGCCAAAGACCGCCTCGTCGTGAGCGAGACGCGACCAGCTGAGCCCATCGACAGAGGTCCACACCACTGCACGTGCGCGACCGGTAGGCGCGTCGCTGTTCAACCCGTCCGACCCGACGGCCACAAATCCCGGGCCACCAGTGGTCACGGCGGTCATGGCGTTTCCGTCGCCCAGAGCGAGGCCAAAGACTGCCTCGTCGTGGGGTACGCGGGTCCAAGTGAGCCCGTCAGTAGACGTCCACACCGTTGCTGCTGACTCGATCTCCGCGACGCCCACAAACCCCGGGCCTCCCGCAACCACGCTGCGCGGCTCGCCAGCTGCGTAGAGCGCTTCATCGTGGGGTACGCGGGTCCAGTTGAGCCCATCGACGGATGCCCAGAGTGCGGCTCTTCGAACTCTGCCCTCGTCCGTGCCGAATGCCAACAGACCCGGACCACCGACAATGACGGACGTCATCCATTGGTCTCCCTCACCCCCAAAGACCGCCTCGTCGTGAGGGACCCGGGACCAGGCGATCCCATCAGTAGACGTCCACACGGCAGCAACACCGTCGACACGTGGAGCGTCAGGATTCGGCGGAGCCGACCCCACGGCCACCAAGCCTGGGCCACCGACCACGACGCTAGCCATCCGGGCTTCGCCAAAGATGTCTGCGTCATGAGGGACCCGGGACCACGTAACCGACGACGGGGGGGCGGTTGGCGGTGTAGCAAGCGAGGTAGGCGGGGTGGTTGGTGGCGTTGTCGCCACCGGCGTGTCCGTCCCCACGTCGGGTACGGTGCTGCTCGAGAACAGGAGAAGCGGCAGCAGTATCGCGATCGTGACGGCTGCGGCGGCGACGCCCACCAACCAACCCAGCCGCGCACGGCGCGGCGCAACGGGGGGCTGGATGGGTCGAACCGGATCAACGATCTGCCGCTCCTGCATCGCAGTGATGTCGACAGCTCCTTGCTCCTCGTCGACGAAGAAGAAGTAGTCGCGGATCTGAGTCTGCAACGGGGCGCTCACAAGTCCACCCCCAGGTTCTTGCGGAGCCGGGCGAGGCCCCGTTCGGCGTGGTTCTGCACGGTCGTCTTGGCAGTGCCCAACAGCTCAGCGACCTCGCTCATGGTCCACTCGTAGCCGTAGACCAACGCCACCACGATGCGCTGCTTGTCAGGCAGCCGAGCGACCGCCGCTGGCAGACCAGGCTCCACATGTGGGAGCCGGTGCTGCTGCACGTCGAGGAACACCGGGCGGCGGCGCGAAACCATACGGCGGGCCTTATTACGACCAACCCCGTACACGTAGCCCAACGGGTTGTCTTTCACCCTGACCCGATCCCAGTGCTCCCACGCATACGCCAACGCATCGGCGGTGGCTTCCTTACCCAACTGAGACCCGAACGAGGCGGTCAGTGCATGACGGAGCCGGGGTTCGGTGTCCCGGACCCACTCCGTGAAGGAGTCGACGACGGTTTCGTCGGGCAACAACGTCTCTCTCCCCGATCACATCTCACCCTAGGAGTGCGCCAACCGGCCCGGTCGTACCACAACGAATCTGTCGACAACCGTCATAGCTGCACGATCGGAGCCGCGCTAGGGGCTAGGTCCACATCTGCGGGGATCTCCCCGGCAGGATCGGCATGCTGCCACCCGCGCACATATCACCGGCACGCGCCTGACGCTGCCCACACCAGGATCCGCACCGAACCGGCAGGGAGGATGTGGGGGTGCGCTGATCGTGGACGATGGCGGTCACCCTCTGCCGGGTTCTACGGTTGGTCAGTTCCCGGGGTTCGGTCTGGCTCA
>CAMYMH010000093.1 GCA_947259275.1 uncultured Acidimicrobiaceae bacterium
AGGCCCGTTCGGGCTTTTCTCATTCGAGTGGCCGCTTTTGGGCTGCCGCTGGTGTTCGCCATCCTGGTGGCCTGGCAGTTGACGAGGATTTTGCCGACGCCGCGTACTTGGCCGGGGATGGTCTTTTGGTGGTTGTTGGTGATGGCTTCTTCGACGATGGCGTTGCGGTTGGCCGATCGGTTTGCCAAGCGTCTTATGCCGTTGGCGGTGTTGATGAAGCTGTCGTTGGTGTTCCCGGATAAGGCTCCGAGCCGGTTTGGGGTGTCACTGAAGTCCGGTAGTGCCCACAGTTTGGAGGAGTTGTTGGAGCGGGCCGAGCGGGCCGACCGGCATGATGACCTGACCGAGGCGGCTGAGACGATCTTGGCGTTGGCGGCTGCATTGAATGCGCATGATCCTCGGACTCGGGGTCATGGGGACCGGGTGCGGGCTTATGCGGACATGTTGGGTGAGGAGATGGGTTACACCCCCGAGGAGCGCAACAAGCTCAAGTGGGCGGCGATGCTCCATGACATCGGCAAGCTGCGGGTTCCTTCTGAGGTGATCAACTCGCCGGGGAAGTTGACCGACGAGGAGTGGAAGATCATGCGCAACCATCCCGATTGGGGGATGGAGTTGGCGGCGCCGTTGTTGCCGTGGTTGGGGGAGTTCGCGGCGGCGATTGGGCAGCATCATGAGCGGTTCGATGGTAACGGGTATCCGAATGGGTTAGCCGGTGATGAGATCGGTTTGGCGGCTCGGGTCACGTCGGTGGCTGACACCTACGACGTGATGACCTCGGTGCGTTCATACAAAGAGGCTCGCCCGGCTTCGGAAGCCCGCGAGGAGCTGGCCCGGTGTGCGGGAAGTCAGTTTGATCCGGTGGTGGTGCGGGCGTTTCTCAATATCTCGTTGGGTCGTCAACGCTGGGTGGCCGGGCCGTTGTCCTGGCTGGCTCAGGTCCCGTTCTTCCAGAGTGCCCTCCAAGGAGCCACCACCCTGGCATCCAACGCGGCGGTCACCGCTCAAACCGGTCTGGCAGCTACCGCCATTGGAGCCACCGCCGTGGTTGCCCCCGCCATCATCGACACCCCCGAGCTGGCACCCGAAACTGCTCTCCCACCCATTGTCGTGGCCGCCAACGACGACACCCTCATCCTCTCCGAAGACGGATCTGAGGTGGTGTTTGTGTTGGGCAACGACCAGGTGGAGGTGGCGTCGGTGAGCATTGTTTCGGGTCCCGATCACGGCACCGCCGTTCTCGACGCGAGTGGGACCCTCACCTACACCCCAGATGCTGACTACTCCGGTACCGACACCATCACCTACCGGGCGTGTGGGTCCGGTGGCACCTGTGATACGGCGGTGCTCACGATCAATGTGACCGAGGTGAATGATCCTCCGGGTCTGCTGGCGGTGCCGGCCTCACTCGAAGAAGACACCTCCACGGTGATCAATGTGCTGGCCGCAGTGGTCGATATTGACGGTGACCCGGCCGCGGCCTCGGTAACGCTGGTGGGGGTGGCCGAGGAGGGGTTGATTCTCTCCAACGGTGATGGCACTTTCACCTACACCCCGCCGCCGGATTTCAACGGCACCGACTCCTTCACCGTCCAAATCTGCGACCAGGGCGGGGCATGTGAACTACGGACCCTGACGGTCACGGTCGGGCCGGTCAACGACGCCCCAGAAGTCGATGTGGTGGTGCCGGTGGTCACCGAAGACTCGCCGGCGGCGATCTTCGTTGATGCCGCCGATGTCGACGGGGATCTGCTCACCACCACCATCGTGGACGGTCCCACCTCCGGCTCGGCCGTAGTCGACCTCGACGGTTCAGTGTCATACACCCCCGGGAGCAACTTCAACGGAGCGGAGTCCATCACCATCGAAGTGTGCGACGCCGACACCTGCACAAGTGAGGTCATCTCCTTCGCCGTGGTCGCAGTCAACGACCCACCGGTCGTCCCCGGCCCAGGACTACTCGTCACTGTCGAAGACACCATGATCTCCTTCGATCCGTTGATGGGCGCTACCGATCCGGAGGGCGGCGCCCTCGCTCTCGACGGCTACGACACTGTCTCGGCCAACGGTGGGTCGATCGTTGCAGGAAGCCTCGAATACACCCCGGCCGCCGACTTCGTAGGAGTCGACACCTTCACCTACACAGTGAGGGATTCCGGGGGCGCTACCACCGCCACTCTGGTCACCATCACCGTCACGACTGTGAACGACGACCCGGTTGCGGTGGGTGATGGGTATGCGGTCTCCGAGGATGACACTCTGGTGGTGGCCGCACCCGGCCTTCTTGCCAACGATACCGACGTGGACGGAGACCCGCTGGCCGCCTCTCTCGAGACGTCACCTCTGAATGGAGGCGTGGTGGTGAACGGAGACGGATCGTTCACCTATGACCCCGACCCCGACTTCGAAGGCCCGGACTCGTTCACCTATCGGGTGGATGACGGGGTCGGAGGCTTCGCCATCGGAACCGCCGACATCGCAGTAACGCCGGTCAACGACGCCCCAGACGCTATCGACGACGGGGCCGCCACCCTCGGCCCCGGCGCCATCACGGTTGCGGTGCTGGCCAACGACATTGACGTCGAAGGTGACTTCGACCCGACCTCGGTGTCGGTGGTGACGGCTGCTTCCAAGGGAACCACCGTGGCCAACCCGGACGG
>CAMYMH010000094.1 GCA_947259275.1 uncultured Acidimicrobiaceae bacterium
CACACCACCTATGACGAACACACCGCCTGGGCACACCGCCAAACCACCACCCACAAAGAAGCCGCTTGACAAAATGCACCCCTGGGGTATCTAGGCTCGGCGCATGGAATTCTCATTGATGACTGAGCCGCAGATGGGGGGCACCTACGACCAGTTGCTTGCGCTGGCGAGGAGGGCCGAGGAGCGGCGTCTGGTCTCGTTCGCTCGCTCCGATCACTACTACTCGTCTGCCGACACGGCCTTCGACGCCACGGATGCCTTTGCCACTCTGGCCGGCCTGGCACGTGACACCCATGCCATCCGGGTGTGCGTCCTCGTCTCGCCTGTGACGTTTCGTCACCCGGCGGTGATCGTCAAGAACGCCCTCACCATCGATCAGATGTCGGGAGGTAGGTTCGACCTGGGAATCGGGACCGGGTGGATGGCTCAGGAGCACGACGCGTTTGGGCTCGAGCTGTGGCCGCTTCCGGAGCGCTTTGGCCGCTTCGATGACGCCCTCCACTATGTGCGAGCTGCCTTCGGCCCGCAACCGGCCAGCTATGAAGGCTCTTTCTACCGGCTCGAGGCCGACGTCCGGCCGGGGCCGACCGGGCCACTCCCAATCATTGTGGGTGGCACCGGCAAGCAACGCACGCCAACCCTGGCGGGACGCTTCGCAGACGAGTACAACCAGTCACCGGCAGCCGTCGACGTACTGGCCGCCAACATCGCCACGATGCGGGCAGCCGCCGAACAGGCCGGGCGCGATCCGTCCAGCATCGTGGCCAGCGTCATGGGATCGGTGCTGGTGGGGATGGACGAGACGTCCTACCGCTCCCATCTGAGGACGGCGGCGACGGAGCGCCTGGCCGAGCCGGCAGAGCTCGAGAAACGCTTCACCAACGCGGGCATTCCCGTCGGCACGCCGGACCAGGCGCGGACGCTGCTATCTCAATGGGAAGCAGCCGGCGTGGACCGGTTCTATGTTCGGCACATGGAAATCGATGACCTGGTGCTGCTCGACGAGAAGCTGAACGTGCTCGGGGCGTGAACGCCCTCGACACCGACGGGGCTACCCCGGAGCAACCATCTCGGCCAGCCGGCCGTCTGAGTCGATTATTTGGAGGTCCTCCCAGCTGCCGATGTGTCGTCCACCGATGAACAGCTGCGGGATCGACCGGGAGCGAGGCAGCCGCCGGGCGTATTCCTCCATGTGATCGGGCTGGGAGATGTCGTACTCGACGAACTCCAACCCGCGCGCTGCCAGCAGGGCACGGGCTTGGGCGCAATAGGCGCAGCCCGGCCCCGAGAACATCTCGATCATCGGGGCCGGATCTGCGCTATCCACTGGAGCTAGCCGTGTTCGACTTTGAGGATCGGCTCACCGCCGAGGAAGACCGGCTCCAGCACCACGCCGAGCGCGTCACCGAACTTGCTGATGGCGATGTACTGGGTGATCACGTAGACGGCTTCGACGATCTGTGACTCGTCGTAATGGGCCTTGACCCGGTCCCAGATGTCGTTCGACACCCGGTTGGCGTCGACGCCGATCTGCACCGTCAGGTCGAGCAGGGCCACTTCGCCCTCGGTGAAGTGCTCGCTCTTCTTGTACTTCTCGCCTTCGATGTCGGCGATCTTCTCAGCAGAGATGCCGAGTCGCTGCGATACGGCCTCGTGCTGGACGACGCAATACTGGCAGTCGTTGCGGTGGGTGGCCTTGAGAATGAGTAGCTCCTTGGTGGGCCAATCCAAGTAGGAGTCCTGCAGCATCTCCATCACCGACTCGGTGAAGATGGCGCCCAGCTTGGGGGTGTGGCCGAACACCTTGAAGATGTTCAACAACAGCTCGAAGCGCTCTTCGGCGTCGTCGTAGAAGCTGTGGGTTTGCTCGTCGGCGTGCTCACGCTCGACATAGGAAACGGACATGGGTACTCCTCCTGTTGACCGTCGGGTCTCGATTCGAGACTTTTTGGATCATATGCTTCAAAATGCTGTACTGTCAATCGAAATGCCTGGACGCCCTCGCACATTTGATGAATCGGAAGTACTCGATCGCGCCGTCGACCTCTTCTGGCGCTCGGGATACCGCAACACCACCAC
>CAMYMH010000095.1:0-2399 GCA_947259275.1 uncultured Acidimicrobiaceae bacterium
GGTCAGGATTCTCGACGGCAACGGCACCGAGCCGGCCAGCGGGATCATGGGACAGCAGATAACTCTGATCGCTCCCGGCTACGCCGTCGAGTTCTTCATGCACCGATAGGGCCAGTCGTTGGGGTGGCATAAGGTTCGGAGCGGTTGACTCCGCGAGCTGGCGGCGGGGTAACGCACTCCGAGGTGCCGTTCCCGGACACAACGAGTTCTGCTCGTTATGGCGCGAGATCTGGGCGTTCTCGGGCGGTCACGTCCCTGGGAAGGACACCTGGGGCTGGGTGGCTGGGCGAGTTCCTGTCACCCGCCGGAGATTACGCTCAGACAGTTCTCGTGATTGACGAAGCTGACTTCGACGTTGACTCGCCCATTCTCCGGCACCACCACTTCGAGGCGACACCTCAGGTCCCCGCCGAGATCGGGAACCTCGGGGGGAGGCCCCATGCCAACGTTGGCTGTGGCCAGCACCACGAGTTCACCCGCCGGAACGACCTGCTCCAGAATTGAATCGTAGAAATCCTCAAGACTCGTGTCACCTTGCGAGACGACGAAGTCGCTCCACAACGTGGCGGCAATGACCTCGCCTGTTGCGTTCTCGAACCGCAACCCGATCTCGAACCCCTCGATGAAGAAGCCCCCGACCTCTTCCAGACTGACTGCCACCACGCCGGTGGCTCGTCCAACGCCCTGTATGACGTCGACAATCACGAAAGGGATCACTCCACCCACGGGACCACCAGTCTGAAGGCGGTAGGTTCCTGGGGGCACATCGGGGACCAGGATGCCCGATGAGCTAGGCAGCCGGACACCGAGGCCCGGAATGGTCGTGGTTACCCCCGGTGGGGGTGGATGCTCAAGTGCTAAAGGGCCAGTCCGTATATCGTCCGTGACCAGTTTGTAGATCATCACCCATCCCGAACCGTCCCAACAGAACCAATCGAGGCCAACTCCCATGAGTGCATCGGGAGAAGCGGTCGGGGCGGCAACCACCACCACCGCTGTTTGTCCGGCGCGGACGGTCGCCGGAACAACAGACATCTCGAGTGGAGAAACCGCAGTCCTCTCAACCGGTGGCGGATCGCTGAACTCAATGGTTGAGGCCGGTGCCGCGCCGTTGGAAGAGCCAGAAGTCGAACTTGCTTCGCCGGACTGCCCCGCACAGCCTGCCAATACCAACGCAAGGGCGAAGACCGGCAGCCTCTTTCTCATCTGATTCCTTCGACTGTGGCCAATCTACTCTCACGCTGGGACGTGCCGACCTCCATCCGGGGTTCCCCGCAATCCGAGCGCCGAGTGATCAACCAATGACCCGAGAACCGCACTCACAGGTGCCGATCCAGCGCACTCGGCGATGGGGGCGTTATCGCCCATATTGGGTGATCGGCTCGACGTCGCGCGGGTGGCGATCGATGTGGACCTGCCTCGCTAGCTCGGCAACGGCACCATCTGGACGCCAGCTCTGAACGTCGGCCCGGTCCCGGCGTCGATCACCGGCGGATTGGCGGCTTCGGGGTGAGCGTGTCGAGCACGGTCTGGATGGTGGAGTCGGCGCGGATCTTGGATTCGGTCGCACCGACGACCCGCAGCCCCTGCGTGGCCACTAGCAGGAGGTCGGCCGCCCGATCGGGTGTGAGCCCGTCGGCCAATTCGTTTCGGCGCGATTCGAACGCGGTGATCAGGATGGCCCGCAGTTCGTCGAATCCTTTCGATGTGAGATCGAGACATCGCTCGTCGGTGGCGTTGCGCTCCATCGTGGTGTTCACCAAGAGGCAACCCCGGTGGTCGGTTCTCTCGGCTGAGGAGTGCAGGAGCCCACTGATGGCTTCCCGCAGCGGTATGGCCGAGTCGGTGACCATCTCGGCGAACCGGTCCTGGCCGCTGGACAAATAGCGCTCGAGGGCCCGCTCGTACAGTTTCTGTTTCGAACCGAAGGTCGAGTAGAGCGACCCCCGGTTGATGCCGAGATGGTTGACGAGGTCCTCCATCGACGTGGCCGCGTAGCCGTTGACCCAGAACAGGTCCCCTCTATGGATATATTGGAACGAACCGTTAAGTATGATACCATACCTGCGGTAAACGCTGGCACCAGCCCGGACAGGGCCCCGGTACCGCGATGTGTAGCTGAACCTACGTGCGAAGAGGATGAGATAAACATGGAAACGACGGACACCAGTGGCTCCACAGAATCCGCAGCAGGCGGAGATGGCGTTCTGCACTTGTATGCACCTTTCGAAGGGCTGAAAGGGGTCGAGCCTGTCCCACTGGTGGCAGCAATCCCGTTCTATTCAGACCCGGAGATGACCGACGCCCTCGGCACCTTGACGATCCTCGGGGTGACGATTCCATCTGAAGAACTTCCGTCGTACTTTCACTGCGACATCACCTTCGGGTGGCATGGCAAA
>CAMYMH010000095.1:2407-5717 GCA_947259275.1 uncultured Acidimicrobiaceae bacterium
CACTGCGACATCACCTTCGGGTGGCATGGCAAAGACGAGAATCTCTCCGGCGCAGACACCATTCTCACGATGACGGGCATCATGATTCAGCCTGACCCCAGGGCCGGTGCTGAGCCGGACGAGAACGTGGACTTCTTGCAGCTCTTCGCCATCACGGGAGGCACTGGCAAATACGTCGGCGCCAAAGGCACGGTGACGATTGATGGGAGCCTCGGCCTTCAGGACTACCAGATCGTCCTCGGATAGACGCCCGGGGATCGGGTTCAGTATCAAATCAGCCGCAAGTGCGCGGCAACATCGAAAGGTCCACCATGAAGAGCCTCAGCACCAGCATCACGATCGACGCTCCGGCCGGTGAGGTATGGCGCCATCTCGTCGACTTCGAGAGCCATGCCGACTGGAACCCGATCTTCGCCTCGATCACCGGTGAGCCCACCGTCGGCACACAACTTGTCGCCGTCGCTCGCAAGAATTTCGACCCCACAGACCCGGCCACCAGCATGACGTTCCGCCCCGAGGTGTTGATCGCCGAGCCCGGCGTCGAACTCCGGTGGGCCGGCAAGCTGGCCTTCGGCGGACTGTTCGACGGAACGCACTACTTCCGACTCGAAGAGTCGGACGGAGTGACCGTCCTCGAGCATGGCGAGGACTTCAAGGGCATCCTGATCGTTCAACGAGGCGCTGAAGGAGCGAGCCGAGGCCGGCTGATCGGTCAGACGAAGATGAGGGGTCCGAAAAGGGAGACCAGGCCGATGCTGGCGACGCCGACGGCCAGGGCGGCGGCGATCCCGACAAGGCGGGGCTTGACGCCGAGGCCCTTCAACTGGGATATCGAGGTCCCGAGGCCTACGCCGGCCATAGCGGTGGCCAGGGTGTACTCGGCCCACGTCTTGATCCAGTGGGTGAGGTCGCCCCAAGCCTCCGCCCCGAGGAGCCCGAAGGCGTGGCCGCCGGAATCAACCGCAGCATCGCCGATCACCAGATCCCGATCACGAACAAGCACACGACCGAGTGGCGCCGAGCGGCACATACATTGGCCAGCTGGGGCCGGTTATGGGTGGGGGTTTGAACCGGTCGTGGCATCTGCGTCGATCCTCAGGCGAAGCTCCCCGCCGAGGAAAGAAGGTTGGTTTCGGGCCTTCGGTTTCGGTTGGGTGCTCGACTCAGTGGACGCTCGAAGGGAGGGCGGATGACGGACCAGGAGAGTTTATGGGACCGGCTGGCAGCGCGTACGGAGCCTTCGGGGGCTCTGGTGGCGATGGAGAATCCGCGGACAATCGTCAAGATGGCGTTTGCGTGGACCCTGGGCTCGCTACCGGGCTTGGCGGTGAACGCCACGCTCTTTTTCTGGTTTGACGAGTCTGCTGCTGGTTGGGTCCAAGTTGGAATCGCGTTCTTCTACGTCGTCGCCTGGCTGGTCTTCGTCATTACAGGAAGTACTCGCCGGACCTTCGCCGTTATGGCCGGCGCCAGCGTGATCGGCATCGCTGCTGTGCACTTGATCATGGGTGGCTACGCCAACTCGGGGGCGATCCTGATGTGGGGTATCGGGATGACCACGGTCGCCGTTCTGTTGCTCAACACGAGAGGAGCTCTCGTCGTGGGTGGGACGGTCGCTGCGTTGGTAATCGTCTTCGGGTTCCTTGAGCAGGCATTGCAGGCGAGCCGCCCGCTGCCCGATCCGACGCTCCCTGCAGTGCTGTTTCCGTTCACCCTTGGAGCCGTGATTGTCATGGTGGTTCCGGTCATTGGCCTACTTGTCAATCGGTTGTCGTTTGAGCGGGAACGGGCGGAGGACTTGCTGTTGAACGTCCTGCCGGCCGAGGTCGCTTCCGAGTTGAAAGAAACCGGAGCCACTGCGACACGCGGATTCTCATCGATCAGTGTTCTCTTCGCAGACATTGTTGGGTTCACCCCCATGTCCGCGGACATGGAACCCGATGAGATGGTTGGCCAGCTCAACGAGGTGTTCAGCCACTTCGATGCATTGGCCGTCCAGTACGGGTGCGAGAAGATCCGGACAATCGGCGACGCCTACATGGTTGCCGCAGGAGTCCCAAGCCCGACAGAAGACCATGCCCACGCCATCTCCTCGATGGCCTTGGAGATGCTCGAGTACGCCAAGACGACGCCCTTGAGTTTCCGGCTCGGCATCAACTCGGGACCCGCCGTCGCAGGTGTCGTTGGAACCAGCAAGTTCCAATACGACATCTGGGGTGACACGGTCAACACAGCGCCACCTACCAGCTCATCAAAGACAGCTTCCAAACCACACTCCGCGGCCCAATCCAGGTCAAAGGAAAGGGCAGCCTCACAACCTGGTATCTCGACGGTCCACGAGACCAAACGAAACAGCAGGCCCGCCCATAACGGCTCGTCCTCGCTCGGGGTATCGGAGGTTGGAGTTCTGACTCCCAAGATGACGTGCGGCGGCACGTGAGGAACCAAACGCCCGCGAACTATGGCGTGGGGTTCTCCCGCAACCAGGCACGGAGCAGTTCGACATTGACCTTGTGTTCTTCGTAGGTGTTGGCGTAGAGCGTCTCGCCCGAATGGAGGTTGATGGTCACGTAGAACCACCAGCTGCCCGGAGGCGGCGAGAGAAAGGCGTCGATGGAAGCCGTGTCCGGAGAGCAGATCGGCGTCGGCGGCAGCCCGTTGTGCTTGTAGGAGTTGTAGGGCTGGTTGGATGCTCGTTCCGCGCTGGTGGTGAAGATCCGGTCCTCGGGCACCGGGTAGAGGATGATCGAATCCATCTGGAGCGGACCGCCGCCGGCCAGCCGGTTCGTGAGCACCCGCGCCACGCTCGGCTTCTCGTTCTGGTTGTAGGTCTCCTTCTCGATCACAGACGCCGCCGTCAGAACCCGGTCCCACTGGTTGCGCGCCAATCCACGCGCCTCGAGTTGCTCCACTCGGCGGTCCACCATCGCTTGCACGACGGCGGCGGGACCGGCACCGTCGGCCGGTTCGTAGCTGCCCGGTGCCAGCCAGCCCTCGGGATCGCCTCCGGCCTCGGGAGGCAACTCGACTTCGGCGATGGCCGTCTCGACATCCGCTAATTCGAACCCGAACGCAGCCGCGATGTCGACCGCCAGGTGCTTCGTGAGGGCTCCCCCCGGCGCCACTGCATTCACACCTCCGCCCGGCTTGGGCACCCGCGAGTAGTCGCTGACCTCCGGCACCGTCGTGGTCGTCGTTGTCGAAGGCACCGTCGTTGAGGGCGGCACCGTCGTGGTAGTGCTCGAAGAGGTTGTCGTAGTCGGCGGCAGCGTTGTTGATGAGGTCGCCGGGACAGCCGTCGTGGTCGTCG
>CAMYMH010000096.1:0-1686 GCA_947259275.1 uncultured Acidimicrobiaceae bacterium
CGTCGGCAAAATCCTCGTCAACTGCCAGGCCACCAGGATGGCGAACACCAGCGGCAGCCCAAAAGCGGCCACTCGAATGAGAAAAGCCCGAACGGGCCTGCCTTCCCAAGATCCAGATTGCGTAGCCATCGAGAGTTCCGTGGGTGCGATAGAAACGTTCCAAGAGTTCATCGGATCAAGCGCTCGGCCCCTGAAGCACTAGATACCGGCGGCTGCGGCCGGGAGATCCAGTTGCTCCGAGCTCGGCTAACAGCCGACCGGGGGACTGCCGGCGATGCGGCTCTCCGGGCTGCTGAAACTCAGGTTGTGCCAGAAGTCCGTGGCGTTGTCGTTGGTGTCCTGGCATCCACTGAAGCGGCGCTCCCAGCTCTGCTCTACGCCGTCGGTGGTCTCCATCGGGGGAAGGGTCTGGCCCTCCACCGGGAAGAACGAGTCGAAGGACACTCCATCAACCAAGCCACCATTGCGGAGCTCTACCAGCGCCCATTTGCCCATGTTCATTTGGAGGTCGAGATCTTGCAGCACACTGCCGGTGTAGAAGGCGGCGTCGGCGATCAGGTAGTGACCGCCTGCCGCCAGTGAACCGTCCGAGGCGTCGAAGGTCTTCAGGTTGAAGCCGTAGATCCAAAGCT
This sequence comes from uncultured Acidimicrobiaceae bacterium, assembly GCA_947259275.1. Classification (GTDB taxonomy): domain Bacteria; phylum Actinomycetota; class Acidimicrobiia; order Spongiisociales; family SHLN01; genus SHLN01. The sequence goes on from CAMYMH010000096.1 coordinate 633, forward strand.
CGTAGCCGTCGAGGGCGATGGCCCCGCCGGTCGGGTTGAAGATCTCAACGAACTCATCGCGCGGACCCCCCGGCCCGGTGGTGCGAACCTCACTGATAACGAGATCGGTCAGGGGTGCGGGAGCCGGAGGTGCCGGCGGGGCGCTGCATGCGACGACAGAAAGCAAGTTCTGCGGGTCAGAGCCCAGGAGGTGGTAGAAGTCGTCAACGTCAATGCCGGTATCGGCACAACTGCCGTAGGCGCCACCGTTGAAACGCTCATAGCTGTGGTCGTACCCGTTGGCCAGCTGGGGCAGATCGGGGCTGGCATTGGCCGACCCAACTGCGTCGACGGGGTTGCCGCCGGCGTCGTAGATGGTTATGCCACCCCGGTTGGCAACCTGGTCACCGCCCCAGACTTTGTCGGGGGCAGGTCCAACGTAGCCCGTCGAAGCCAGGAGGTAGTGGGCCCCGGCCGGAATCGAGGTTGAACCGCCCTGGTCGATAACGAGAGGGACTCCTGGCACGCCCGAAGGGTTGTGGAGCGTCATGGTCCAGTTCACGATGTCCACCGAGGACCCGGTCCGGTTGTACAGCTCGACGAAGTCGTCGCTGTTGCCGGCCAAGCCAGAGGAACGCCACTCGCTGATCAGCAGTGAGGGGGTGCCAACGTTGATGGTGAAGGTGGCGGACGGCCCAAGCGCCCCGAGCGTGTCGCGCACGGTGAAGTCGAACGTCCTGACCGGCGAACCGCTTCCGTCGTGCACATATTTGAGGAATCCCCCGTCGATGTCGGCCTGGGTAAAGGTGTCGGTGGCTGCCAGCAACGTGGTATTCCGATAGAGGTCACCGCCGCCCGGGGCCACATCGAGCGTGTAAATGATGTCGACCGGGCCATGATCTGGATCGGAAGAGGAGAGCAGGGTGTTGCTGATGAAGAGTGTGGCGCCTTGGGTGATGCTCGCCGGATTGTTGACATCCAACCCCGGCGGCCCATTCACCTCGGCCACCGTGACAGTGATGGTCTCTGAATCCGACAAATTGGTAGGCGACCCATCAGTCTCAGTCACCACCAC
>CAMYMH010000096.1:1718-2395 GCA_947259275.1 uncultured Acidimicrobiaceae bacterium
CTTCAGTCGGGGTCCACGAAAACACCCCACCCGCCGTAATCGACGCCCCGGCTGGTTCCCCCGACAGGCTGAACGTGAGCGTGTTAGCCGGAGTATCCGGATCAGACGCCGTCGCCGTAAACCCAAGCGTCGCCAACTCATCCACACTCCGGTCCCCCACCGGATCCAACCCCGGAACGTCATTCAGCGGGGTCACGGTGATCGTCACGGTGGCGATGTTGCAGGCGGCGGTGAGGTCGCACACTTTGTAATCGAAGGTGTCCACGCCGTTGAAGTCGGGATCCGAGTCGTAGTCGAACGTGCCGTCACCGTTGGACGTGGCGACGCCATTTGAGGCAGCCGTTTGAACCACCGCCGAGGTCGGGTCGAGATCGGCATTGGGATCGGTGTCGTTGAGGACGACATCGATGGTGATGGGAGCTGCGTCTTCGGCCATCGAGGCGGTGTCGTCCACGGCGTCGGGTCCGTTGATCCCGATGGTGACGGTGGCGGTGTCACACAGGGCTGACAGATCGCAGATCTCATAGATGAACGTGTCGGTGCCGGTTTCTCCGAACGTAGGTGTGTAGTCGATGGTTCCGTCCGGGTTGGCCACGGTGGTTCCCTTGGAAGCAGCCGTCACCACCGACACCGAGGTCGGGTCGAAGTCACCTTCGACGTCAATGTCGTTGGCCAGC
>CAMYMH010000097.1 GCA_947259275.1 uncultured Acidimicrobiaceae bacterium
CTAGGTGTGTTGTCCATGAAGGTTGTTGATGCTGTGAATTGCTGAGCCTCCCTGGTTGTGTGGTGTTTGCACGCATCACTCAACCGAAGGAGGCTCGCCGTGCACGCTAATGCTCGCCTCACACCGCAGGGTCGTTTGATCCTGGTGGAACGGATTGCTGCGGGTCGCCCGGCGGCTCATGTGGCTGCCGAGATGGGGGTGTCTCGAACGACGGCGTATCGCTGGTGGCGGCGCTACCAGCTTGAGGGTGGAGCGGGTCTCTATGACCGTTCGTCGCGGCCTCGGTCGTGTCCGCATCGGACTCCGCCACAGGTTGAGACCCGGATCATCGAGCTGCGACACAGCCGCAAGTTAGGGCCGGCCCGGATCGGGTTGATCCTCGAGATGCCGGCCTCGACCGTGCATCGGGTCCTGGTGCGTCATGGCCTGAACCGGCTCTCCTGGATGGACCGTCCCAGCGGTCGGGTGATCCGCCGCTACGAGAAGGACCGACCTGGTGAACTTGTCCATGTCGACATCAAGAAACTGGGTCGTATCCCTGACGGCGGTGGATGGCGTGCCCTAGGACGAGGCCAGGGTCGACGCAACAGCCGACACTATCGACGCTACGACGGATCGGGAACACGCCGATCCACCCTTGGATACAGCTACCTCCACGCCGCCGTCGACGACCACAGCCGCCTTGCCTATGTCGAAGCCCTCAACGACGAAAAGGCCGTCACTGCAACCGCCTTCACCCAACGAGCTGTCGCATGGTTCGCCACACACGGGATCACCGTCGAAGCAGTTATGACCGACAACGGCCCCTGCTACACATCGCATCTCTACCGCGACACCCTCACAGCCAACGGTATCGGCCATGCCCGCATCCCACCCAGGCGCCCCCAACTCAACGGGAAAGTCGAACGCTTCAACCGCACCCTCACCGACGAATGGGCCTACGTGCAGATCTACCACTCAGAAACCGAACGCATCAGCGCCCTTGCCGAATGGATCCACATCTACAACCATCACCGCAACCACACCGCCATCGGCGGCCCACCCATCACCCGCGCAACCAACCAGGCGGGACAACACAGGCATGAAGGTGATCAGGAGGGCAAGCAGGAAGAGATCGAGCCCTGCCTCCATGAAGGCCAGGACCCTTTCCACGAGCGTGTCGGCCGGAGCGAAGCCCAAGGTTGTCAGCGAGGAGACGCTCAGATGGAATGCGTCACCCAGTGGTTGAGGCGAGACTCCCCAGAAGACCAGCGTGTATCAGACAAGGGGCAAGGTCACCAAGCTGACCGGTCCGTACAAGGCGAGGATGCGGTCGCGCCTCTCGCACGGCTGCCGTGGACCCGCCAAGACCGAGAAAGGCAGCCGGATTGCGATGAAGACGATCCGCGTCAGCCAACTTTTGCGCGGCCCGGGGCAGTATGACCGTTCGAATCGCCTACAGCACGGTTCCCGCCACCAACAGGAACCCGGCAATGGAGGCGACAATCCTCACTGCGTTGCTTCCTCCACATAGGCGGCCCGCAACGAACGGCGCATCACCTTGGCGCTGGCAGTGCGCGGCAGCTCGGCGATCAGCACAACGTCATGCACTCTGAACAACGGATTCAGATGGGCCCGGATCGCCTGCTGGATCTCCGCCTTGACAGCGGCCAGGTCCAAGCGCACGCCAGGATCGGGGACCGCATATATGACGAGACGCTCCGGGCCACCACCAGGCGGCGGCACCGCGATGGCCGCCAATTCGGCCACACCGGCGAGCCCACCGGCGGCCCTTTCCAATTCAGCGGAGCTGATCTTGATGCCTCCCAGGTTCATGGTGTCGTCGACGCGTCCCAGCGCCCGCCAATAGCCGTTGCCGAGCCGCTCCATGTGGTCGCCGTGGCGCCGCAAGGGAATGCCGACGTCCGGCAGATCGCTGTGGTAGACGTCGTCGTGGTCCCGATTGAGCAGCGTCGTGGACAAGCCGATCGAAGGCGGCACGAGGAAGACCTCACCTTCTTCCGCCAACTCGTCACCGTCGACAAGAACCATGTCGAGTCCGAGCGCAGGGGTGGTGAACGTTCCCGCGATCGCAGGCTGGAGCACGGTCCCGGTGACGTAGCCGCCCCCGATCTCCGTGCCCCCGCAGTATTCGATCACGGGCCGGCCGCCCGCGG